>JAYTOK010000034.1:0-1827 GCA_043747835.1 Pseudomonadota bacterium
CAGTTCGCGGTGCCATCTAGAGCGCATATCGACCGCGATGCGTCGGAACTGATTCCTGAGAATCTGTCTCAGTAGTTAACCGGACGGCCATGGGGCTAAAGCCGGACTTCCCACCACGCTTCAAGTCCTTTTTTGAGATTTCGTTCTCCGCGTATCAATCTCGGTTGCGGTCATGCGAGCGCCTTCGCCTATCGGCTCCGAGATGACACTCTGGAGGGGAAGGCTTTTCTTCTCTTTTTTAGCGCAGAGCAAAACGACTCAGGTCGACGTCGCTGGAGCGACCGGGACCGTCGGCGTCGTCGCTCCGGCGCACTTCCGCGTCGGGTCGTAGAGCGTCCTGTGCTTCAGCATCGCGATCAGCACGCGCAGGAGTTTGTCGGCCACCACACGGCAGGTGTGTCCGTGCGATCTCGAGCGTTGTCGTTGTGCGGCGTACTCCGCGCGCCAGGCCGGGTAGTGCAGTTGCACCGCGCCGACCGCGATGTGCAGTGCCTGACGCAACCGCGGATTGCACGCACGGCGCATCACCACGCTCGGTCGACGCAATGCGCCGCTTCGCCGCGTGACCGGTGATGTTCCCGCCGTCGCCCGGAGCATCTGGTAATCTTGGTCGCGAAGGGGGCGGGACGCTTCCGCGAGCAGTACTGATCCAACGACCGTGCCCACTCCTGGTAGAGATAGCACGATCTCGGCGTCACTCGGCCCGCTGTTCCGCCCCTCCTTCTCATTCTCGGCCCGACCGACCGACACGATCTCTGCGAGGAGCTGCTTCTGCCGCCGCAGGCAATCGCGGAGCTGGGTACGGAAGAGTTCGCTTTGATCGGCGCTTTGAAGCGCCTGCGCCGACGCAGCCTCTACCGTGCCAGCCGCGACTCGCAGCGCCGGCTCCCGCAGGATCGCTAGGACTTCGTCCGCGCTGATCCGCTGAATCCGGTGCTTCGCGAGCACGTCCGCAATCCGCTTCCGAGTCAGCTTCTTCGCGGCTTGCGGCGTCGACGCCTTGCGCAGCAGCGCCACGACCCAGGACTCCCCCGGATCGCTGGAGAGCTTCAGAATCTGCGGGTAGTAACGCAGCAGCGCTGCGCGCATTCGATTGCAGGCGACGATGTCGTCCGCTCCGCGGTCCGTGTGCATTCGCGACCACGCCCGCAGCTCGATCGTCAGCGGATCGTCCGCGCAAAGTTCGTGATACGCACGGCGATCCGTCCGCAGCGAATCCGCAATCACTCGGGCGTCCAAACGGTCGTCCTTCGCACCCGAAGGCACGAAGCGATCGCGGAAGCGATCGAGTTGCAGCGGGTTAATCGCATAGAGCGCGAAACCCCGCTCCATCAGCGCCTCGACTACCGGGCCGTGCGGCACTTCGATGCCGACGGCGATGTGCGCCGCCGGTTGCCCCGTAGTCCGTTCGCACCAATCCGCCATCGCCGCGAGCCCCGCCGCGTCTGCGTCGAAGATCCGTTCGGCGATCACGTCACCTGACGTGTTGACGATGCACACGTCGTGTTTCACCGTCGACCAATCCACGCCAACGAACGCCGTCGGCGTCATGTCCGTACTCATCGGGCACCTCCCTTTGGTTTTGAGGCGACCCAGCGCGCCACGACGTGCGGGCATTCCTGTACAGGCTCTCGATCCCGGGCAGGTCCCGTGCGACCGGAGCAACTTCCCACTGGTCCTTCATCGTGGCAGACGCGATCGGGCACAAATCCGGCTTAGGCGCTCGAGGCGCCGGGACTCCTGGGTACTCCGTTCGCGCTGCTGGAACCGCGCTCGTACGACCGACATGATCGCGCGAACGCGTCAGACGTGGTACAGGGACTCCGA
>JAYTOK010000035.1:0-24561 GCA_043747835.1 Pseudomonadota bacterium
GGCGGTTTATTTTCTGTTGCACTTTCCGTCGGCTCACGCCGCCCAGGCGTTACCTGGCACCTTGTCCACAGGAGCCCGGACTTTCCTCCCCATTTCGCGAGAAATGCAGCGACCGTCCGGCCGACTCCGGCGCGCACCATATAGGCATGCACCGCGCGCTACAACTTCGGTTCGAAAATCTGCCTCAGGCGTCGCGCTCATTCTCCGGAAATTCGGCCGCAAGCTCGAGCGCGCGCGCGTACGCATCATTCCGTTTGCCGCCCGTGAGCCGCGCCGCGAGCACCGCTGCCTTGCTCGGCGAAAGCTCGGTGAGCAGCACCTTGAGTGTCGCGTCCAGCGCCTCGCGCGGGTCATCCTTCGCCACCTTGCGCGAAGCGCCTTCGATCACGACGGTGATTTCGCCGCGCGTGAAGTTCGGATCCGACTTCGAGAGCGCAACGAGTTCGACGAGCGTGCCGCGGTACACGGTCTCGTGCAGCTTGGTGAGCTCGCGAGCAACCGCGGCCCGGCGCGTGGCGCCGAACGCGGCGGCCAGATCCTCGAGCGACTCGGCGATGCGATGTGGCGCTTCGAAAAAGACGAGCGTGCGCGTCTCGCGCGCAAGCTCGACGAGGCGCGCGCGCCGTTCGGCGAGTCGTGCGGGCAAAAACCCTTCGAAGGAAAACTTCTCGGTGGGCAGGCCCGCGATGCTGAGCGCGGCGGTGATCGCGGAAGGTCCTGGCACCGACACGACCGAGAATCCCTCCTGCGTCACTCGACGCACCAGCTCGAAGCCCGGGTCGGAGAGCAGCGGCGTACCCGCATCGCTGACCAGCGCGATGCGCGCGCCCACGCGCAGCTTCGCCAGCAACTCGTCGATGCGCTCCGTTTCGTTGTGCTCGTGCAGCGAGAGCAGGGGGCGCGACAAGCCGAGCGTTGTCAGCAATTGCCCCGTCCTGCGCGTGTCTTCCGCCGCGACCAGTTCAGCCGCCGCGAGTTCCTCGCGCGCGCGCGGCGAAAGATCTCCAAGATTGCCGATGGGCGTCGAGATCACCGCAAGACGCCCCTTCGCTTCCGCCACTATACTTCTCCACCGCGTTTGGACACGCGAAGGCTATTCGACGCATGACGCATAAGAAAGCTCTGCACCGGCATCTCGCGCTGCTGCTCGTCGTCGGAACGGCGCTGCTGCTGGCCGGATGCCCCACTGCCCCACGCCGCGGCGGGCCGCCGAGCGTCGACCGTGCCGAAACTCTGACGCGGGCCGGCGACCACGCCGCTGCCGCCGCCGCGTACGAACGGTTGGCGATGGAGAGCACGGCCAGCGCCGACCGCGCCGAATTCCTGCTGCGCGCCGCGCGCGCGTTCTTCTCCGCGAATCGCCCGGCTGACGCCGAGCGCGTGCTCGGGCTGTTGCCGCCCGGAGGCCTCACTCAACAGCAGGCTTTCGAGCATTCGCTGCTGCGCATCCAGTCGGCGGTCGCCCAGGGGCGCGGCGACGAGGCGTGGCGCGAAGTGAGTTCGATGCCCACGCCCGCAGCTCCCGCGTCGGCCGCGCGCTACTACGAAACCCGCCAGAGCGTCGCCATCGCCACCAGCCACCTCGTCGACGGGATCCGCTCGGAGCTCGCGCGCGAGCGCCTCATCGCTCCCGGGGACGTGCATCTCGCGCGCGATCAATTGTTGGATCAATTGCGTGCGGCCGCCGAGCGCGGTGTGTCGCTGACGCCGCCGCCGGGGAGCGACGCCACGATACGCGGCTGGCTCGAAGCGGCTTCCGTCGCTGCCGACAATGCACGCAACCCCACTCTCGGCGCCACGCGACTCAACGCGTTTCGCTCGCGTTTCCCCTCGCATCCCGCCCTCGCCGCTCTTTCGGGCGAACCCGGCGTCGGCATAGATGGACCTCCCGCGAAGCTCGATGAAGCGCCGCACATCGCGCTCATGCTGCCGCTCACCGGACGCACCTCGGCGCCCGCCGCGCAGATTCGCGACGGATTCATGACGGCTTACTACCAGCTTCCGCAGACGAACCGGCCGCGACTGCGCGTCTACGACACCGCCGCCGCTCCGATCGCCGATACCATCGCGAGCGCGACCGCCGCGGGCGCGGAGTTCATCGTGGGTCCGCTCACGCGCGAGGAAGTGATCGCGGCGGCCGATCTGCTAACTACCCGGCCGCCGATGCTCTCCCTGAACTTCCTGCCGCCGGAACGGACCGCGCCGCAGAGGTTCTATCAGTTCGCGCTCTCGCCCGAAGACGATGCGCGTGCCGTCGCGCGCTACATCGGCGCCACCGGCAAACGCCGCGGCGTGATCCTCGCGCCCGAAGGCGACTGGGGCACGCGTGTCGCGGCGGCGTTCGAAGAGGAGCTGCGAAGCGCCGGCGGGTATGTGATGGGACAAGCCGCGTACAACACCGCGGAGAACGACTACACCGCGAGCATCACGCAGGTGCTGCGCACGAACGACAGCCGCGCGCGGCTCGGGCGCGTACAATCCATCATCGGCCAGAAGCTCGAGCATGAGCCGCGCCGCCGTCCCGACATCCAGTTCATCTTCGCTCCGAGCCAGCCGCGCACCGCGCGCCTGCTGAGTCCGCAACTGCGCTACAACCTGGCCGGCACCGGCGGCGAGCTCGCGATGTATTCGCTCGGCGACGCGTACGAACCGCACCCGAGCGCGAACCGCGAAATCGACGGGATCATGTTCCCCGACATGCCGTGGATGCTCGGAGAGGCCGGCCTCTCCGCGGAAGTGCGCCAAAGCGCGTCGCAAGCGTTTGGCGATTCGGACAATCGCCGCGGCCGACTGTTCGCATTCGGCTTCGACGCGTTTCGACTTGCCGCCAATCTGCAGCGCGGCATGCCGATCAACCCGCAAGGCCTCACGGGCACTCTGTCGATAGACGCCGAGGGTCGCGTGCGACGCGAGCTCGACTGGGTGCGAATCAAGGGTGGAGTGCCGACGCCGCTGACGCCGCAGGAAGCGGCCACCGCCAGCAACGTTCCCTGACTTCTGTCGTTTTCCCATCTCGGAGATGCCATGGATCGGCGTCAAACGGGCGCGCTCGCCGAGAACCGGGCGTGCGCATTCCTCGAATCGCAAGGTTTCACGATCGTCACCCGGAATTTCCTGCGGCGAATCGGCGAGCTGGACATCGTCGCGCGCGATGGCGGCCTGCTGGTGGTCGCGGAGGTGCGCACGCGCTCGAGCGAGCGTTTCGGCGGCGCGGCGGCGAGCATCGGCCGCGACAAACAACGGCGCATCGCCGCTACCACGGAACTGCTGCTGCAGTACCAGCCTGCTCTACGCCGTTGCCGCGTGAGGTTCGACGTGATCGTCGTGAGGGATGGCGCGATCGAGTGGCTGAAGCACGCATTCGATTGTTCCGGCACCTGACAAGCTATTTTGCCAAACATGCCCGAGACAGCTAAGGTCGCGCCAACATGAAAACTCTCGACGAGCTGTTCCGCAACAACCGGGAATGGGCCGACGGCATCCTGCGCCAGGATCCTGAATTCTTCGCGAAGCTCTCGCGCCAACAGTCACCTACCTACCTCTGGATCGGTTGCGCCGATAGCCGCGTGCCGGCGAACCAGATCGTAGGCCTCCTGCCGGGCGACATCTTCGTGCATCGGAACATCGCGAACCTCGTCGTGCACACCGATCTCAACTGCCTGTCGGTCATGCAGTTCGCGGTCGACATCCTCAAGGTCAAACACGTCATCGTCGTCGGCCACTACGGCTGCAGCGGCGTGCAAGCTGCGCTGCGCGGCACGCGAGTCGGGCTCGCCGACAACTGGCTGCGGCATGTGCAGGACGTGCACGAGAAGCACCAGCACAACCTGCGTGGCTGCGCGAACGAAACCGCGGCAACGGATCGTCTATGCGAGCTCAACGTTATCGAGCAGGTGCAGAACGTCTGCCAGACGACGATCGCGCGCGACGCGTGGGAGCGGGGCCAGGAGCTGCACGTGCACGGCTGGATCTACGGAATCGCCGACGGCCTCGCTCGCGACCTCAGCACGACGGTCTCGAACTTCGGCGAAGCCGGCTCCGCCTACCAATCCGCCGTCGCCAAGCTCAACGCCCCGCGACACCTGCGCGAAGCATGAGATCCGCCGCCACGCGAGGTCCGGCCGCCCTCGCGTGGTTGCTGACCTTCGGGTTATTGCTCGCGCCGCGCGCGTTCGCCGCGCCGGACCGCCTCACGCTCGTCGTCGATGGCCATTCGCTCGCGCTGTGGACCGAATCCGCGAAAACTCCGCGAGCCACCTTGCTCCTCGTTCATGGCCGCACGTGGAGCTCGCTGCCCAACTTCGATCTCGCGGTCAGCGGCGAGAATCGTTCGGTGTTCGATGCCTTCATGCGCAGAGGTTACGCCGTCTACGCGCTCGATCTGCGCGGGTACGGCGCCTCCGCGCGCGACGAGACGGGCTGGCTCACACCGGCGCGCGCCGTCGCCGACGTCCGCGCCGCGCTCGACTACATCGCCGTGCGACATCCGCGCATCGCGCAGCGGCCCGCACTGCTCGGGTATTCGCGCGGGGCGCAGATCGCCGCTATCCTCGCGCAGGGCAACTCGCGCGCCGCCTCCGCGCTCGTACTGTTCGGATTTCCGCCAGGCGTGCGCAACACGACGACACCGGCCGTCGAGAAGCCTCCGCGCGCCCCGACGACGGCGGCCGCCGCTGCCGAGGACTTCATCACCCCGGGAGCGGCTTCACGCGCCTTGATCGATAGTTACGTTTCGGCGGCGCTCGTCGCGGATCCGGTGCGCGTCGACTGGCGTGACGAGAATCAATTCCTGTTCGAACCCGCGAAGATCACGACCCCGACGCTGATGATCTACGGCGTCAACGATCCGTTCCGCAACGCCGCCTCCGCGGCATTCTTCGAAGCACTCGCGGCGCGCGACCGCGCGTATGTGGTGTTACCGGATTCGGATCACGCGGCACACGTGGAGAATTCCGCGCGCGCCTGGATTCACGCCATCGCCGGATTCCTGCAGTCGCCCCGCGCAAAGGAGTAGCGCCGTGTTCGTGAGCATGTGGATGACGCGCGACGTGCTGACCGTAGGTCCTGCGGCGACGCTCGCCCAGATCGCGACCCTGATGGCCCGGCGCAAGATCCGCAGGCTTCCGGTCGTCAATGCATCGCCCGAAGGCCCACGCCTGTTGGGCATCGTCACCCACTCGGATGTGCTGCATGCATTTCCCGCCGACATCAACCCCTTCGCGGTCAACGCTTCCGAGAGCATGTCTGCCATCGAGCAGGCCGCGGGTGACACGAAGGTGACGGCGGGCGACATCATGTCGCGCGAACCGCGAGTCACCTCGCCCGATGCGCCGATCGAAAGCGCGGCGAGAGTCATGCGCGATCACAAGATCGGCGCGCTCCCCGTCATCGGCAACCACGCCCTGGTCGGCATCATCACGGAGTCCGACATCTTCCGCGCGCTCGTCGAGGTTTTCGAAGCGCCCGATCGCGCGGTGCGCATCACCTTCTCGCTGGCGGCCGGTGAAGACGTCCTCCCGCTGATTTCCGACCTCGCGAAGCGCCGCGCGATGCGCGTCACCAGCTTCATGGCGCTGCCGCGCCACGAGCCGCCGGTGTGCGTCGTGCAACTGGCGGGCGAACAGGTGGATGCGGCGCTCGAGGATGTGTGGAAATCGCACCACCGCGTCATGAACGTGGTGCATCTCGCCGGTGAGACCGGCAAGCCAGACAAGCGCCCCGGCTAGCTAGCGGTTACTTGACGACCTTGAGCTGCGGGCGGCGATTGCCGTCTTCGGGCGGCACGGGCTTCGTGGGTTCGGGACCCATGTCCTGCTCGGAGAACACCATGCCCTCGCCGGTTTCCCGCGCATAGATCCCGAGCACGGTGCTCACGGGAATCCGGACGTGGTGCACGACGCCGGCGAAGCGAGCCTCGAACTCGATCCAGTCATTGCCCATCACGAGCCGCTGCGTCGCGGTCGAAGACAAGTTGAGCACGACCTTGCCGTCCTTCACGTAAGCGCGCGGGACTTCTACACCGGATTTTTCCGCATCGACGATGACGTGAGGCGTCTCGCCGTTGTCCATCATCCATCCGTGCATCGCGCGTATCAGGTACGGCCGCTTGGAGTTGCGCGGGCGTTCGTTCATGCGAGACGCATCTCCCGCTCGCTCTCCGAGAGGCTCGCGCGAAACGCGGGCCGCGAGAAGATGGTGCTCGCGTACTTGAGGATCGGCTGCGCCTGCGGCGGCAGGTCGATCTCGTACCGCGGCAACCGCCAGAGGATGGGCGCGATCGTCGCGTCCATCATCGAGAATTCGTCGGACAGGAAAAACGGCTTCATCTTGAACAGCTCGGCGCTGCCGACCACGTTGTCACGCAAGACCTTGCGCAACTGCGCGGCGTCTTTCACGCCCGGCGCATCGAGCTTGCGCGCGAAGTCGTACCAGTCGTGTTCGATCTGGTAGAGCGCGAGTCGCGTGCGTGCGCGCGACACCGGATCCACCGGCATGAGCGGCGGATGCGGGAAGCGCTCGTCGAGGTAGTCCATGATCACGCGCGAGTCGTAGATCACGAGGTCGCGATCGATCAGCGTGGGCGTCGTGTGGTACGGATTCAGGTCGAGCAAGTCCTCCGGGTATTTTCCCGGAGCGACATCGACGATCTCGATGTCGATCGCCTTCTCGGCGATGACGATGCGGGTACGGTGACTCCACGGGTCATCCGGCGCCGAGAACAAGGTCATGGTGGCGCGGCGGCTTGACACTCAGCGAGCTCCTCTCAGCGGACGTCCTTCCAGTATTCGGACTTCAGCATGTATGCAATGCCCGTAAACATGAGCAGAAACAAAACCACCCAGATTCCCAGGCCCTTGCGCTCGAGCTGCGACGGATCGCCGACGTAATCGAGAAAGTTGACCGTGTCGCGCACGAACTCGTCGTACTGCTCCGCGGTCAGGCTGCCGGCAATTCCCGTCTTCCAGCCGGCAAATTCCTTGAGCACGAGCGGCTTGCCGTCGGAGCCCTTCTGCTTCGACTCGACGTCTTTCCAGACTGCGATCTGCACGCCTTGCAGACCCGCGAGCACGTGCGGCATCGCCGTGCCCGGCAACTGCAGGTTGTTCACGCCGGTCTGCCGACTCGCCGGATCCGCGTGGAACGTCGTGAGGAAATTGAAGAGGTAGTCGGTGCCACGCGAACGCGCGATCAGCGAAAGGTCTGGCGGTGCCTTGCCGAACCATTCGGTGGCATCCTGCGCCGGCATCGACGTCTTGATGTAGTCCGAGAACTTCGCAGTGCGCGGCACGAGGTAGGCATCGCGCTGCTCGTCCGGGATCTTCAGGTCCACGGCGAGACGCGAATAACGCATGTACTGCAACGAGTGGCAGCCCGAGCAATACGCCATGAAGTTGCGCGCGCCACGCTGCAGCGACGGCAGATTCGCGACTTCGTTGTCCGCGCTGCGCTTCCAGCCCGCGTGACCGCCTTCGCTGGCGAGAGCAACTCCCGAACCCAGCAACAACGCCGCCGCGCCCAAGGCCAGGCCCGTCCTGGCGAACAAACGGTTAGTGCGCATGGTAGGTCACTCGCTCGGGAACCGGGCCGTTACCGTCGGCCTTGGAGACGAAATACAGAAGGATGAAGAAGCCGAAGTACAGCGCCGTGAAGATGCGCGCGAGCAGCACGTAGATGCCGTCGGCGGGCTTCAGTCCCAGCCACATCAGCACGACGAACGTGACGAAGAACGTGCCGAGCAGGATCTTCGACGCGACACCGCGATAGCGGATCGACTTGTTCTTCGCGCGGTCGAGCCACGGCAGGAACAGGAATGCCACCACCGACAGCGCCATGAGCAGCGCGCCGAGCTTCTGGTCCGGCACCGCGCGCAGGACTGCGTAGTACGGAGTGAAGTACCAGACGGGCGCGATGTGGTCGGGCGTCGAGGTCGGGTTGGCGGGCTCGAAGTTCGGCGGCTCCAGGAACAATCCGCCGAAAGTCGGGATGAAAAACACGACGATGGCGAACAGTGTGAGGAACAGGCCGACGCCGACGATGTCCTTCAGCGTGTAGTAGGGGTGGAACGGGATGCCGTCGATCGGCTTGCCGGCGCCTTCCAATTTCTCTTTTATCTCGATGCCGTCCGGGTTGTTCGACCCGACCTGGCGCAGCGCGACGAGGTGCAACATGATCAGCAGCGCGATCAGGAACGGCAGCGCGATCACGTGCAGCGAGAAGAAGCGGGTCAGCGTCGCATCGCCGATGCCGTAATCGCCGCGGATCCACTCCGTGAGCGCGTCGCCGATCCCGGGGATCGTGCCGAAGAGATTGATGATGACCTGCGCGCCCCAGTAGGACATGTTGCCGTTCGGCAGCACGTATCCCATGAACGCCTCGGCCATCAGCGCGAGATAGATGAGCATTCCGATCAGCCAGAGCAGCTCGCGCGGCGCCTTGTAGCTGCCGTAGAGCATTGCGCGTGCCATGTGCAGGTACACGACGATGAAGAACATCGAAGCGCCCGTGGAATGCAGGTAGCGCAGCAGCCAGCCGTAAGGCACTTCGCGCATCAGGTATTCGACGGAGCCGAACGCGGTCGCCTCGCCCGGCTTGAAGTGCATCGTGATGAAGATGCCCGTCACGATCTGCATGACGAACACGAGCATCGCCAGCGAACCGAAGAAGTACCAGATGTTGAAGTTCTTCGGCGCGTAGTAGCCGGTGAGCTGATCCGCGACGAACTGGTCGACCGGCAGCCGCTTGTTGAGCCAGGCGCGGAAACCGGCCTTGCCTTCGATGACGGCGGCCATTACGCGACTCCCTTTTCAGGGGTGTCGACGCCGATGATGAGCTTGTTCTCACCCTCGAAGCTGTACGGCGGAATCGCGAGGTTCAGCGACGCCGGCGAACCCTGGAAGACGCGACCCGCGAGGTCGAACTTCGAACCGTGGCAGGGACAGAAGAAGCCGCCCGGCCAGTTCGCCATCACGGTCGCATCGTTCGGCGTGAAGCGCGTCTTCGGCAGGCAGCCGAGATGCGTGCAGGTGCCGATCATGACCAGGACTTCGGGCTTGAGCGCTCGCGACACGTTCTGCGCGTAAGTGGGCTGTGTCGAATCCTTGGAATCCTTGTCCTTGAGCTCGCCGTCATGTCCCGCCAGGGAGGCGAGCATTTCGGGCGTGCGCTTGACGACGTAGATCTGCTTCTTGCGCCAGAAGTGCGTCGTCATCTGACCAGGTTCCATCTTCGACAGGTCCACTTCCGTGGGCAGTCCCGCTGCGCGGGCGCTCTCGGAGGGTTTCCACGATGCCACGAAAGGCACCGCTGTCAGGATCGCACCCACGGCGCCGGTACCGGCGGTGGCTGCGATCAGGAACTTGCGCCGACTCTCGTCGACTTCAGGAACGGCATCGCTGGCCGCGTGATCGCTCATTCAAAGTCCTCAGGATCGTTCGTTCGCCCGACGCTAACCGCACGCAAAGCGCGGCTGCGAGACCTCGGGAGGCGGCGCATTATACACATGCCGAAATGCGCTAAATGCCGCACCCCCTTCAGAAATTTTGAGAATCTTGGGTCCAATGACGACACGCCCCCTGTTGCGAATCCTGGGTTTCATTTCCGCGTCGGTCGTGGTTGGACTGGCGGCCGCGTTCATCGCGGTGATGGTGCGTCCGGATCTCGTCGCGCGACGCACGGCGCCCCCCGCCAGCACCCCGGCAACCGTGCCGCAGCTGCCCGTGAGCACTCCGGCCGCCGCAACGCCGGTTTCGACGTCGGCTGCCGAAGCGCCACCGCGCCCGCCGGCGTCTTACGCGGAAGCTGTCGAGCGCGCCGCGCCGGCGGTGGTCAACATCTACACCGCGCGCCTCGTCACCGAGCGCATCCAGCCGAACGCCATCGAGGAATTGTTTGGCGACGCGCGGCCTCGCTACCGGCAGCGCCTCGAGCGCAGCCTGGGATCCGGCGTGATCGTCGATGCCGCGGGCCACGTGATCACGAATCACCACGTCATCGACTCGGCGGATCTGATTCGCGCGCAACTCGCGGACGGGCGAATCGCCGAGGCGCACATCGTCGGCCGCGACCCGGACACGGACCTGGCCGTCCTGCGGCTCGATCTGCAAAAAGATGTGCCCGTGATGCCGCTCGGCAATTCCGACCGGTTGCGCGTCGGGGACATAGTGCTCGCCATCGGCAATCCGGTCGGCCTGTCGCAGACCGTCACGCAGGGCATCGTGAGCGCCACGGGCCGTGGCCAGCTCGGCGTCGCCACCTTCGAGAATTTCATCCAGACGGACGCGCCGATCAACGTGGGCAACTCGGGCGGAGCGCTCATCAACACGTCGGGCGAACTCGTCGGCATCAACACCGCGGTGCTAGCGAAGAATCTCGGCGTCGAAGGCATCGGCTTCGCCATCCCGGTGAATCTCGTGCGCGGCGTGATGAGCGAGATCCTGACCAAGGGCCGCGTCGTGCGCGGCTGGATCGGCATCGTTCCGGCTGACGTCGACGAAGCGGTCGCGCGCCGCTTCAACCTGCCGCAGCCGGGGGTCGTCGTCGCGCAGCTCTATGTCGGGAGCCCCGCCGCGAAAGCGGGCTTCGAGCCGCGCGACATCATCCTCACCGTGAATGGCGTAGCGGTGGCGAGCGCGCAGGATGCGCTCACGCGCATTGCGAACGCGAAGCCCGGCGCGAAGGTGCGCATCGCGGGCCTGCGCGGCACTGGCCGGTTCGCCAGCGAAGTGCTGGTGACCGAGCGGCCCAGGGCCGAGAATGAAAACGCCCGCTAGGAGCGGGCGTTCTCGACTAACTATCGTAACTGGCTATTGCAGGCAGACGACGACGTTCGCGGCGTAGCTGCGCCAGTTGATCGGGATCACGAACGAGCGTCCCGAGGTCGCTGCTGCCGTCGCCGCATTCGTGCGGTCGCAGATCGTCGGCGTCGAGATGATGAAGTTGCGGCCGAAATCGCGGCGCGCATTGCCCGAGATCGTGTTCGCGACTTCACCCACGAGATCGCGCACGTTCTGCTCGCCCGTGTCCGTCTCGTTCATGCACATGAGCATGACGGAGAGCATGCCGCGCGGAGCCGTGAAGTAGACCTTGCCTTCGCGATTGCCCGAAATGCCGATCACGCCCGCGTAGTCCTGGACAACGGCGGCCTTGTCGATGCACAAATAGGGCGAACCGACCGTGGCGGCATGACCCGTCGCAGTCTCGAAGAAGTGCACTGTGCCCTGCACGAAGGTTCGAACTTCTTCAGCGTCAAGCATTTCTCTTACTCCCCAATCAACTCGGCGAGAGCTTCATTGAGCTGGTCGTCCGTAAACGGCTTACACAGAAATCCGTTGGCGCCCTTCTCAATCGCTTCTACCGCAGTCGCCTTGTCGGCGAGCGCGGACACGACGAGTATAAGCA
Source organism: Pseudomonadota bacterium (assembly GCA_043747835.1). Classification (GTDB taxonomy): domain Bacteria; phylum Pseudomonadota; class Gammaproteobacteria; order Steroidobacterales; family Steroidobacteraceae; genus CADEED01. The sequence continues at coordinate 11,398 of JAYTOK010000035.1, forward strand.
CATCAGGCCGGATTTTGATGACGTGCTCGACGCACTCGATGCCGTCCATTTCGGGCATCGTGAGGTCCAGCGTCATCACGTCTGGCAGCAGCTGCTTGAACTTCTCCACGGCGTCGAGACCGTTCACCGCAGTCGCGACCACCTCGATGGCGTCGTTCTGCTGGGAACGCTCGATGCGACGACGCATCACGTTGGAGTCATCGACGATCATCATGCGCATCGGTTGGCGCGGTTTTGGCACTGCACTCATGACTTGAAGGACTCCCTAAACCTTAGGCCGCGACGACGCCGGCGGGGCTCTGCGCCGCCGGGAACGACAACGACAGCTTCATGTTCTTGCCGATCTCGGAATTCAGCGAAATCCGGCCCTGCAGGCGCGCCGCGATTTCAGCAATGACGTCCATGCCGACACCACGTCCCGCGTCACGGGTTACGCCGTTGGCGGTCGAGAAGCCCGAACGGAAGACCAACATCATGGCCTCCTGGTCGGACAGGGCGGCGGCGTCGTTCTGGGAAATGATCCCCTTGGACACCGCGGTATCGCGCAGCTTGTCCGGAGTGAGGCCGCGGCCGTCGTCCTCGCACTGCATGCGGAAGGCGCGACCCGACTCGGTCATCTCGAAGCTGATGCGGATGTGGCCCTCGGGCGACTTGCCCTGATCCTGACGCTCCTGCGGCGACTCGATGCCGTGCACCACGGCATTGCGGATGAGCTGGATCAGCACGTCCTTGACCGGGCGGCGATACGCCTCGGGTACGAGATCGTGGCCACGGCAGGTCACGACGACCTTCTTGCCATGGTCGCCCGCGATGCGATCGGCAAGCTGCTGCGCGGAGGCGACGAACCCTTCGCGGGCCGAACGCTGCAAGGTCTGCTCGGCGGCCTGATTGGCGGCCACCTGGTCCTCGCTGAGTTTCGGCGTGCGCGACGTCGTATCGCCCGTGCTCACGTGAGTGGTGCTGCTGCCCGCGCTGGACGACGGCGGGTTCTTGCCGAAGCTGTCGCGGAAGCTCGCGAGCTTCGTGACCATGTCGCGCACCGACTGCGAGTGCGAGACGAGATCGTCGAACTTCGTGAGCAGCGGCAGGAAGTCGTTACCCGACAGGTCGGTGCGTTCGCGCAACGCGGCGAGATCGCTCTCGAGCGCGTGGGCGCGGGCTTCCATGCTGCCAAGGCCGATGGCCGACGCCTCGCCCTTGATGCTGTGGATCTGGCGGAAAAGACCATCGATCTTGCGCCGGAACGAAGCACTGTCACGCGCCGGATCGCGCAGCGTGGCGTTGATCATCTTGAACGCGACATCCGAGTCGTCGAGGAACGACGAGAGCTGGTTCGGATCCACGTGCAGGATCGAGAGGAACGCGTCCATCTGGCTCTGCGCGCTGTCCTGCGCGCCCTTGAGCTGCGCGGCCAGCGCGACGCGCGCCGTGACGTCGGAGACGGCCACGAGCACGTGCGTGATCGCGCCTTCGCGACGCACGCGGTGGAAGTTGAACTCGAGAAACTTGCTCTCGGCTTCCTTGCTGCCCTTCTCACCGACGACGAGTTCGACTTCGTTGAGCGGGTTGATCGAGCGGATCAGGTTTTCCTTCGTACGCTCGCTCCACAGCACCTTGATGAACTTGGTGGCGATCGCGAGCGTCTTCGCGGTCACGAGATCGCGCAGCAGGTCCTCGAACGTGAGGCCGGAAACGGTCTCGCGCTGGAAGAGCTGCGCGGTCGCGTGCGAGTGAATCGTGCCGATGCGCAGATCCGAGTCGAGCAGGAAGAGACCTTCGCGCACGGTCGAGAGAATGTCTTCCGTCTGCTGGCGCGCGGCGGTGGCGGCTGCCGCCTGTTTGCCGCGAGCGAGCGAGAGGTAACCGACGAGCGCGGCCAGCGCGGCCGCGAGGCCGACGCCGATGAGCACCACGGAGCGCAGCGCCGTCGCGAGACTGTCGGACGAGGCTTGCAGGCCCGCGATGATCTGCGCGAGGTTCTTCTCGAGTTGCGGCGTGTAAACGCGCGCTTGCGTCACGGCATTCGTGACCCGCTGCTGCAGGTCGCGGCCATCGACGTTGAGCTGCGTGCCTTCACGCTCGCTGTCCGAGTACGGGATCGCGGTGAAGTTGGCGACCGGAGTCAGTGCCGGCTCGTACTTCTTCCACGCCGCGGTCATCTCGGCAATCGTGTTCGTGACGTCGTCGTCGCCGCCGATGCCGCCGATGCTCACGCCGCCACCGGCCCTGAGCGTCGCGGTCGCGCTTTCGAATTGCGTCGTGGCGCGCTTCAACTGCTCGATCGAGTCGCGCACGAACCCACGGGCTCGCAGACGATCCTGAATCGAGTTGAGGGCCGCCTGCATGCGCGACGGCTGCTGCTGCAGCTCGCCGATGGCACGGACGGCCGTGTTGTTTTCGACGAGGCGACCCGCGAAATACCAGGCGGGCGCCAGAACGCCGACGAGGAACGCGAGCGAGAGGATACCGACGGCCACCCAGACGGCCTTGGCACCCTGCATGCGCGTAGAAAGTTTCTTAGTAGTAGTACCAGTTTTTTTCACGTCGATATCCCTCCATCACTCCGGCTTGAATACGATTCGCTGAACCGCGAGACGCGAGTCGGCGGAATCGAACTCCTCGAACCTGGCACCTTCCATCGCCTCCACCGCGGCCGAATCGAACAGGCCGGCCGGCTCGCTCGACATGACGCGCACGCGCTCGGTGCGACCCTGCGGCGTCACGTAGAACTCGACTCGCACCCAGCCTTCGACGCCCTTGGCGGAAGACGGATATCTCGGACGCGGCGGACGCGTCATCTTGAGCGGCGGTAACTTCGGCGCGGCGGCCGCGGCGGCAACCACCTGCTGGGCGGTCGCGAGCGAGGCGCGCAGTTCCGCGAGGTCTCCATCGCCACCCAGGCTTTCTGCCGCATCGAGCAGCGCCGCCGCATCGGTCGGACGGCCGGCCGTGAGACGGGCGCGCGCATCGCTGATGAGGCGCGTGCGCACGTCGCGCACGACCTGCACGGTGGTCGGGTGACGCGCGTCGAGCAGTCGCAGACGCTCCGCGTTCGACACGGCCGAATCGTTTGCCGGCGTCAGCAGATTGCCCGCGGCGAGTCGATCCTGCGCGGCCTTCGCGAAGCGCGCGATGTCGTCGTTGGTCCGTTGCTGTTTCTGCGTCGCGGCGGTGATGTCACGCTGCGTCGCATTGAGCGCAGCCGCGGACACGCCGTTCTCGCGAGCGCCCTGCAACGAGGCCTGCACGGCCGCCGTGTCGCCCTTCGCGGCGGCATCGCGCGCGGCGGCGAGCAGCTTCTGGTTCAGCTCGTTGTTGAGACGATTCACGAGATCGTTTGAGGCGCCGGCTTCGCGCAGGGCCGCGATGGCTTCCTTCGCGGACTCACCGGCGGGCGTCACGAGACGGCCACTGTTGAGGCGCGATTCGGCGGCGGCGACGAGACGGCCAACCGTGACCGAGCGACGCTTGCTTTCGAGATCGCGGGTGAGCTGCGTGATCTGCGCGGGCGGCAGCAGGGCGTCCTTCTGCGCGGCTTCGAGCAGCGCCGCGGCGCGATCGAAGTTCTGCGCGGCGAGAGTCGCCTGGATCTGCGCGAGCGCGGTCTGCGCGCGCATCGAGTCGAGCTTCGTGTCGACCTCGGTGAGTCGCGCATCGTTCGGATCGATGGAACGCGCGGCCTCGAGCTCGGCCAACGCGTTATCGAAGCGGCGCTCGTCGAGCGCCGTGCGGGCGCGCGCGATCAGGAGGCCGCCGAGACGCTTGAGGCCTTCGGTGGCTTCGGCGTTGCCGGGCTCCATCACGAGCACCTGGCGGAAATGTTCGAGCGCGTTGTTCTTGGCGGGCTCGATGTAGCGGCGTTCGTCCATCGCGAGACGCGCGCGTTCGAGCACTTCGTCGAGCGACGCGGCGGGTTTCGCATCGGCGCCCTTGCCCGCGGCGGCCGTGCCGGCAGCCGGCGAGTCAGACGAGGGAGCGGCGGACTGCGCATCCGCGCCGCCCTTGGAAGACATGAAGTACCAGCCACCGCCACCGATCGCGAGAACCGCGACCACGGCGCCGGCGATGAGACCCATCGGCAAACCTTTCTTCTCTTCGCCGCCCGCGCCGCTCGAAGGCGCCGTGACCGCGCTCAGCGCGTCCGCGGTGGAGGAGATTCGGGCCGCGTCGTTGACCGCGCGCAGCATCGCGGGCGTTTCGATCGGCGTGTCGACGAGCGACTGCAGCGCACCTTCGAGCATGAGTGCATCGACGACACCGGCGGACGCGTTGTCGCGGATGCCGATGACGACGGGGTTGTGCGGGCTGGCCGAGATGACCGCGAACTCGGCGGGCGTCGTGCCACGCAGGTCGGCGATCAGGATCGTGCGCGTACCGGGCTTCAGCAGCGCGGCAGCGGAGGCGAGGCTGTCCGCGTGGCGCAGCGCGCACGTGGATTCGAGCATGGGGCCGAGCTGCGCCCAAAGTTCGAGGTCAGGCGTGGCGATGACCGCCAGCGGCTTCTTCGATTTGAACGAGCTCCCGCCCGGGCTTCTGTTTGAGCCAGATTCGTTTTGCGCGGTGGCGCCGAATTCCGATCGTGCTTGCATGGACCCTCAACCTTTTCGAACTGGTTTTCCCACGGGGGCCTGTTCTCGTGGAGACATGAATCCTTGGCCCGTCTCCACTGGACGACAGTGAGGGGCAGTATTAAGTCAGTGTGTTGCCGGTGAACGGAACCCAGTCACATCCGGCGCACGGCATCGTAGTACGAAAAGCGGGATCGCGACCTGGGTCACAAAGGGGACATTCCCCGTTTCCTAGCAAATGGGGAGGGACCTGCTGCGGAACGCTGAAATGGCCTGAAAATGGGGTTGAGGTCCCTCCCCATTTGCTAGGAAACGGGGAATGTCCCCATTAACCCGCCCACCTAGTTCGGCACCCGCCGGATCTGCGCCCCGATCTGCGCCAGCTTCTCCTCGAGCGCCTCATACCCCCGGTCGATGTGGTAAATGCGCTCGATGTCTGTCCTTCCCTCGGCCACAAGCCCGGCAAGGACAAGGCTCGCCGACGCTCGCAGGTCGGTCGCCATGACTGGCGCGCCATTGAGTTTTGGCACGCCCTTGATGATCGCGGTGTTGCCTTCCAGCCGGATCTCGGCGCCCAGCCGGCGCATCTCGAGCATATGCATGAAGCGGTTCTCGAAGATCGTCTCGACGACCGTGCCCACACCGTCGGCGATCGTATTCAGCGCGGCGAACTGCGCCTGCATGTCCGTGGGAAACGCCGGATACGGCGCGGTGCGCACGTCCACCGATTTTGGGCGCCGGCCCTTCATGTCGACTTCGATCCAGTTCGGGCCGATGCCGATTGTCGCGCCGGCCTCACGCAGTTTCGCGGTGACCGCGTCGAGGTGCGACGGCTCCGTGTTCTTGATGCGCACGAACCCGCTCGTGATCGCGCCCGCGACTAGATAGGTGCCGGCTTCGATGCGATCCGGCAGGACTTCGTAGCTAGTACCGTTCAGCTTCGCGACGCCCTGGATCGCGATCTTGTCCGTGCCGGCACCCTGGATTTTCGCGCCCATCGAGATCAGGAAATTCGCGAGATCCACGACCTCCGGCTCGCGTGCCGCGTTCTCGATGATGGTTTCGCCGTCCGCGAGCGTCGCGGCCATCATGAGATTTTCGGTGCCCGTCACCGTCACGGTCTCGAGCACGAGCCGCGCGCCTTTGAGCTTGCCGGCGCGGGCGCGGATGTAGCCGCCCTCGATGACGATCTCGGCGCCCATCGCCTGCAGTCCCGCAACGTGGATGTTGACCGGGCGTGCGCCGATCGCGCAGCCGCCGGGCAACGACACGTCGGCCTTGCCGAAACGCGCCAACAGCGGCCCCAACACGAGGATCGACGCGCGCATCGTCTTCACGAGCTCGTACGGCGCGAAACACTCCTTCGTGGTCGATGCATCGATCTCGACGCGCATCTTGTCGTCGATCGTGACCGACACACCCATGCGGCCTAACAACTCGATCATGGTCGTGACGTCCTGAAGATGCGGAACGTTACGGATGGTGACGGGACCATCGCCGAGGATGGCGCCGGCGATGATGGGCAGCGCGGCGTTCTTCGCGCCCGAGATGCGGACTTCGCCTTCCAAGGGAATTCCGCCGTTGATCTGGAGTTTGTCCACTGAAAGCGCTCGAAGCCGGAAGGGGCGCGTAGTTTAGAGGGTCGCGAAAGAAATGGGGCCAGGCCCCATTCCTGAAGAACTATGGCCCGGCGAGCTCGTCGGGCGTGAACACTTCGAGCGACAACGCATGAATTTCGCGGCCCATGAGCTCGCCCAGAGTCTGGTAGACGAGCTGATGCCGTGCGATGGGCCGCTTGCCCACGAATTCGGCGCTCACGACGCGCGCCGCGAAGTGCACGTTGTCGTCGGAGCGCACCTCGACGCGCGCTCCGGGAAGTCCCTGGCTGATGAGGGACGCAATCTGATCGGGAGTCATGGCGCGATATTACGTGGTGCGGCGGTATGATGGCCGGATGAATGCCGTCGCGAAACCCGATCCGGCCACGCTCATCGCCGCCGGACGCCGCGCGCTCGAGATCGAAGGCCGCGCGTTGGCGGCGCTGTCGCCCCGACTAGACGCCCTCTTTGCGCGGGCGTGCACGCTCGCCCTCGAGTGCCGTGGTCGCGTCATCGTCACTGGCCTCGGCAAGTCCGGCCACATCGGCTGCAAGATCGCGGCGACGCTGGCGTCGACGGGCACTCCCTCGTTCTTCATGCACGCGGCCGAGGCGAGCCACGGCGACATCGGCATGATCACGCGCGAGGACGTCGTGCTCGCGCTGTCGAACTCCGGTGAAACCGCCGAAGTGCTCACGCTGATCCCGCATCTCGCGCGCCTGGGTGTTGCCATCATCGTCATGACGGGCAATCCCAAATCGAATCTTGCGCGCGCGGCCACGGTCCACCTCGACGTCAGCGTCGCGGAAGAGGCCTGCCCACTCAATCTCGCGCCCACGGCCAGCACCACGGCGATGCTCGCGCTGGGCGACGCGTTCGCGGTCGCACTGCTCGAAGCGCGCGGCTTCACTCCGCAGGATTTTGCGCGCTCGCACCCGGGCGGCACGCTCGGCCGCAAGCTGCTGCTGCACGTCGCCGACATCATGCGCACCGGCGATGCGCTGCCCGTCGTTTCACCCGAGACGACGCTCGGCCAGGGTCTCGTCGAGATGTCGAAGAAGGGTCTCGGCATGTGCGTCATTGTCGAAGGAGGGGTCGACGCGGGCCGGATGCTCGGCGTGTTCACGGACGGCGATTTGCGCCGCGCACTCGACGGAGAAGCCGACGTGCGCCGCACGACGATGCGCGAAATCATGAACTCGCCCGGCAAGTCCGTCGTTTCCACCGTCCTCGCGGCCGAAGCCGCGAACCTCATGGAAAAACATCGCATCACCGCGCTGCCCGTCGTCGACGACTCGGGCGTGCTCGTCGGCGCGATCAACGTGCACGACCTGCTGCGCGCCGGGGTGCTGTGAACGACATCGTGCGTTTCCACCCCGCCCTGCGCCGCGTGCGGCTGTTGGCGCTCGATGTCGACGGCGTCCTCACCGACGGCCGACTGCATTACGGCCCGCGCGGCGAAGCGACGAAAGTTTTCCACGTTCGCGACGGACACGGCATCAAGCGCGTGCAGGAGGCCGGCATCGAAGTCGCGATCATCTCCGGCCGCAAGTCGGCGGCGGTCGCGAAGCGCGCGCGCGATCTCGGCATCCAGTTCGTGTTCCAGGGCGTCGGCGACAAGCTCGCCGTGCTCGTGAAGCTCGCGAAATCCCGCAAAGTCGCGCTCGAACACTGCGCCTGCGTCGGCGACGACACGCCCGATGCGCCGATCCTCGCGGCCGCAGGAGTCGGCATTGCCGTCGCCGATGCGCATGCCGACGCGCTCGCGGCGGCCGACCTCGTGACGTCTCGACCCGGGGGCCTGGGCGCCGTGCGTGAAGTCTGCGACTGGCTGCTCGACGCCCGGCCGACCCGCGCATGAAGGAGTCCCTGCGACGATTCGCGCGCCCGCTCGGCACGCTCGCCGTCATCGCGGTCGTCGCGACCGCCTACTTCCTGGCCCGCGCGAGCCGCGGTGAGGATGCCGAGGCCGCGTCGAGCGCACTGCCGCCGGATCCCGGATACGCCGCGCGCGATGCCGAAGTCATCGAAACGGGTTACGACGGCCGCGAGCGGTATCGACTCAATGCCAAGGTGATTCGCCAGCAGATCGATTCGAGCATGATCGACCTCGAGCACCTCGAAATGGACTATCACCCCGGCGCGCAGGCGCGTGTGCCCGGCGAAAAGCCCGCGTCCGCCACCGACCGTGACGAGATCTGGCACCTTCGTTCGGACAGCGGCAAGGTGCGTGCGGACGGTGACGACATCGAACTCGTCGGCAACGTCCAGGTGACGGGTCCGGCGCCCGGCACTGGCGCGCCGATCTCGCTGAAAACCGAACGCATGCGGATCAACACCCCCACGGAGTTCATCCAGACGGATGAGCGCGTGACGCTGCTGTGGTCGGGGCACGAACTCGTCGCCAAAGGCATGAAAGCCGACTTGAAGGCGGGCACTCTGCGTCTAGAATCCGAGGTCCATGGCGAGTTCTCCCAAAAATGACCGCTCGATGATCCGCGCCGCGATTGCCGCATTGGCCGCGCTCGGCTTGTTAGGCGTCGCCGTGGCGGCGCAGGAGCCGCGCTCGATCGAAAAAATCGTCCTCGAAGCCGTTCCGGTCGACATCAACTACAAGAACAACACCGCCGTCCTGCGCGACGTCGTGATCACGCAGGGCGCGACGCGCATCGAGGCGCGCGAGGCGCGCGTGAAGGGCGGCCTCGACTTCGAGAACGGCGAGTGGACGATCTCCGGCGACGTGCGCATCAGGGCGGAGAACGGGAATCTCAAGTCGGACAAGGCGGTCGTCTCGTTCGCGAACAACCTCATCTCGCGCGCGGTGATCACCGGCGCTCCGGCGGAATTCGAGCAGCAGCGCGAGAACGGAACGACCGCGCGCGGCCGCGCCGGCACGATCGCCTACGAACCGGGCAGCGGCATCGTGAGCTTCCGCGACAACGCGGTCCTCACCGACGGCTGCAACGAGCTCAAGGGCCAGCAACTGCGCTACAACATCCGGCAGCAGCGCTTCGAAGGCCAGGCGCGCGCGACCCCGGGACCAAACGACCGCATCACCTTCACGATCCAGCCCGGCGGCAGCGGGGCCGGCAAGCCCTGCGCGAAGCCCGCGGGCGCGAAACCATGAGCGTCCTGCGCGCCGCGCATCTCGCCAAGAGTTACAAGAAGCGCAAAGTCGTCACCGATCTCTCCCTCGAAGTGGAGAGCGGGCAGATCGTCGGGTTGTTAGGCGCGAACGGCGCCGGCAAGACGACGGCGTTCTACATGATCGTAGGTCTCGTGCCCGCGGATGCCGGCGTCGTGACGATCGACGACCGCGACATCACGCATCTCGCGATGCATCAGCGCGCCCAAATGGGCATCGGATATCTCCCGCAGGAAGCCTCCGTCTTCCGCAAGCTCTCGGTCGAAGACAACATCATGGCCATCCTCGAGACCCGCGAGAATCTCGACGACGCGGCGCGCCAGGAACGGCTGGAACAGATCCTCGGCGAATTGCGCATCGCGCACGTGCGCACGAGTCTGGGAATGGCTCTCTCGGGTGGAGAACGGCGCCGCGTGGAAATCGCGCGCGCGCTAGCCGCGGAGCCGCGGTTCATTTTGCTCGACGAGCCGTTCGCGGGCGTCGATCCGCTGTCGGTGATCGACATCCAGCGCATCATGACGGAGCTCACCGCCAAGGGCATCGGCGTGCTGATTACCGACCATAACGTCAGGGAAACCTTAGGTGTTTGTGGTCGTGCCTACGTAGTTTCCGGCGGAACCGTGATGGCGGCTGGAACTCCCGAAGAAATCCTTGCCAACCCTCAAGTCCGTGAGGTGTACTTGGGTCAGTCTTTCCGCATGTAGCTTTCGGCGCAACGCGCGGAAAAAACTACTTCTTTCATAGCTTTGGGGCATAGCCGCCTGTGTCGATGATGAAGCCCTCATTGCAGCTGAAGTTGGGTCAGACACTGACGATGACCCCGCAGCTGCAGCAGGCTATCCGCCTCCTGCAAATGCCTGCCATGGAACTGCAGGCGCACATCCGCGAACAGCTCGAAACCAACGTGATGCTCGAGCCCGTGGACGAGTACGAGGTGACGGGCACGTTCGAAGCGCTCGAACCGCACCCGATGCCCGACGAGCAGCGCGTCGATGCGCAGCCCCCGCCCGAAGTGGCGGTCGAAGCCGAAATCGTCGAGGACTCGTGGACCGAGCGCAGCGCAGGTTCCGATTCCTGGCGCGACGACGACGAGCGCACCTCTGAAGTCGCCGACGACGTCACCCTGTCCCTGCAGGATCACCTGATCGGGCAGCTCGAGTACGCAAACCTCGCGCCACGCGAGCTCGCGATCGCACGCGCCATCGTCGACGCGATCAAGGACGACGGTTACATCACCGATTCTCTCGACGACGTGGCGGCCACCCTTCTTCCGGAAGTCACGGCCGACGCGAACGAAGTCGAGCGCGTGCTCAAGCTCGTGCAAACGCTCGACCCCGCGGGCGTCGGCGCGCGAACCCTCGGCGAATGCCTCACGCTGCAGTTGCGCACGCTGCACCCGGACACACCGGGTCTGCGGCTCGCGCTGGCCATCGCGGAAAAACATCTCGACCTGCTCGCCGATCGCGAACTGACGTTGCTCCGACGCGAGCTCTCGGCGTCCGATGACGAATTGGCGCAGGCCGTCGCGCTGGTGCGCGGGCTGCACCCGCGTCCGGGCGCAACGGTATCGAGCGCGAAGGCGGAGTACGTCGTCCCCGACGTATTCGTCCGCCGGACCGACCGCGGCTGGACCGTCGAAGTGAACAGCTCGACGCTGCCGCGCGTGCGCCTCAACCAGTCTTACGCCGACATGCTCGGACGCGGCGCCGGCCATTCCTCGATGCGCGCGCAGTTGCAGGAGGCGCGCTGGCTGCTCAAGAGCCTCGAAATCCGCAATGAAACCCTCATGAAGGTTGCACGGAGCATCGTCGAGCGGCAGACCGCTTTCCTCGAGCATGGCGAGGAGCGCATGCGGCCGATGATCCTCAAGGACATCGCAACGGCCATCGACATGCACGAATCCACCATCTCGCGAGTCACATCGAGCAAATACATGCACACGCCGCGCGGCGTGTTCGAACTCAAGTACTTCTTCTCGAGCCAGGTCGAAGCGGCGGATGGCGGCGGCGCTTCCTCCACCGCGGTGCGCGCCAAGATCAAGAAGCTCATCAAGGAAGAGGATTCCGGCATGCCGCTGTCCGACAGCCGCATCGCGGAGCTGTTGTCCGGGGAAGGCATTGCGGTCGCGCGGCGCACCGTCGCGAAGTACCGCGAAGCACTCGGACTCGCGCCCTCGAACGAACGCAAGGCGAAGGCAGCCGGCAGATAGATCACGGTAGATAGGCCAAAAAAGGAGACGCATCATGCAACTGTCGCTTTCCGGTCATCATGTCGAAGTCACTCCCTCGATGCGCGCATACGTCGAAAAGAAGTTCGAACGGATATCGCGCCATTTCGACCACGTCATCGACGTGCACTGCGTTCTGACGGTCGAGAAACTTCGACAAAAGGCCGAAGCCACACTGCATGTGCGCGGCAATTCGATTCACGCCGATGCCACGGAAGAGAACATGTACACCGCGATAGACCTGCTCGCCGACAAGCTCGACCGCAGCGTGCTCAAGCACAAGGAAAAGAAGGCCGACAAACATGCCGCGGAAGCGCGCCAGGTTGCACGGGAGTAATCGGCGCCCATGAGGCCCCTTCCATGAGACTGATACTCGTCAGCGGACTGTCGGGATCCGGCAAGAGCGTGGCACTGCACATGCTCGAGGACGCCGGGTTCTATTGCGTGGACAACATCCCGGCGGCCCTGCTGAAGCCCTTCATCTCGCACACGCTGCGCAACAACGAGGCGCAGTACTCGCGCGCGGCCGTGGGAGTCGATGCGCGCAATGCCGCCGCCGAGATCGAAACGGTCCCGGTGCTCATCGAAGAGCTCAAGAAGAGCGGCATTCAATGCGAGATCGTATTCCTGCTCGCGAATGACGACGAACTGCTGCGGCGTTTCGCCGAAACGCGGCGCAAGCACCCGATCAGCACCGATCACGTCTCGCTGAAGGAAGCGATCGCGATCGAACGGCGGCTGCTCGAGCCCATCCTCAACGCGGCCGATCTGGTCGTGGACACCTCGAAGATGGGCGTGCACGACCTGCGCGAGCTCATCAGCCAGCGCGTGGAGAAGCGCAGCGCGGGACGCCTCTCGCTGCTCGTCGAATCCTTCGGCTTCAAGGTCGGCATTCCGGGCGACGCGGATTTCGTGTTCGATGCGCGCTCGCTGCCGAATCCTTACTGGGACCCGTCCCTGCGCGCGCTCACGGGCCGTGACCCCGACGTGATCCGCTTCCTCGAGGCCCAGCGCAGCGTGCCGCGCCTCATGGAAGACATCCTCCAGTTCGTCGCCGCGCGCATCCCGGAACACCAGGCGGCGAACCGGCGTTACCTCACGATCGCGATCGGCTGCACCGGCGGCCGCCACCGCTCCGTGTATCTCGCGGAACGCATCGCCGAGCGCCTCTCCCAGAATTTCCCCGTCGTCTCGATCCGCCACAACTCCCTCGGCGAAACGCGCTCGATCACGCGCGCGCCGACTCTCACGAGCGCCTCGACCTCCGTCGCGTAGCTCGCCCGAAATCAGGGCCTGACCCTGATTTCATCTCGAATGATCCGATCTCTCGTCCTGCTCCTGTCGACCCAGTGCGACAGGGGCGTTCAGTCCTGGTCGCTGGTGCAAATGGAATCTCGCGCGTTCCTCGCTGAGTGGGATCTGGTTACCGCGAGAGTGGGCGCTCGTGCCTGCGTTTGGATCGTCTTGCGGCCCGCAGGGAGATCGGCGAGGAGCTAACGGACGGCGCCGCTTCGGCGCCGTTCTCCGACGTGGCGCGCAGCGCCTGGAAATGGCGTAGCGACGACGAGCGAACGCCAAGAAAGAAATGTCCTCATTTCTTTCTTGAAGCGCGATCTCCCTGCGGGC
>JAYTOK010000036.1:0-27383 GCA_043747835.1 Pseudomonadota bacterium
AATGCCTCAAGTCATCAATACCAACGTGTCGTCGCTGACCGCTCAGCGCAACCTCACGACATCACAGGGCCAGTTGGCGACGGCCTTGCAGCGTCTCTCCTCCGGTTTGCGCATCAACAGCGCCCGGGACGACGCCGCGGGTCTCGCGATCTCCGAGCGGTTCACCACGCAGATCCGTGGTCTCAACCAGGCGGTCCGCAATGCCAACGACGGCATCTCGCTCGCCCAGACCGCGGAAGGCGCGCTCGGTGAAACCGGCAACGCGCTGCAGCGTATTCGCGAGTTGGCGATCCAGTCCGCCAACAGCACGAACTCGGCTTCTGACCGCGCGGCGCTCAACGCCGAGTCCGCTCAGCTGCTGCAGGAAATCCAGCGCAACGGCCTCACCACGCAGTTCAACGGCCAGAACATCCTCGACGGTACGTTCTCGGCGGCGCAGTTCCAGGTCGGTGCCAACGCGAACCAGACGATCTCGTTTGGTATCACCGGTGCCACCACGAACCTGTTAGGTGCCTACCAGGCGACCAGCACCGTCGTGACTTCGAGCGCCTTCGACGGCGCCGGCTTCACGATCAATGCGGTCGAAGTCGGTGTCTCGGCTGCCACCAGCGCCGCCGGCGTCACCGCCGACAGCGCCACGGCGAAAGCCACGGCCATCAACTCCAAGTCCAACCTGACCGGTGTCAGCGCGACGGCGGCAAGCTCGGTTCAGGGTTCTGCCCCGATCCCGCGTTCGAGCCTGGCCAACGGAGCCCTCGCGATCAACGGTGTTTCCATCGGCGCGATTTCGCGCGATGCCAACGCCGTGACCCAGGGCCGCAGTGCCGCGACCGCCATCAACGCTGTGACGAACCAGACGGGTGTCACCGCGGTGGCCGATGCGAGCACGGGCGCCCTGTCTCTCACCACGTCCGATGGCCGCAACATCGCGTTGACCACGACGGCCGGTACGGCCGCCGGTGCGACCGCGATCTTCAACGCGACGGGACTCGATGTGTCGGTGGGTGCCAACCCGACCGGCAACGACACTTTCGGGCTGACCATCGGCGGACCGTTTGACGTCACCGGTGCGGTGGCGGCGAACTCGCTGACAGAAGGCGATTCGTTCGTACTCGACGGTGTGACCTACGAGTTGACGACCGATGCGACTGTCACCAGCGGCAACGTGGCCGTGACAGTGGCGGACGCCAATACGGCTACGCAGGTAGCGACGGCTGTGACCGCCGCGATCCAGGCGCAGTTCACGCTGGGCAATACGTCGGTTTCCGCCACGTCGACTGCGGCCGTCATCACGGTCACCAACAACAAGCTCGGCGCCAACGGCACGCTCGCTGGCTATAGCGAAGCGGGCGTCGTCGGTGGCGGCGGTGCGGGCGCGATCGCGCAGGGTGCGGAAACGGCGGGCACGAACGCCGCTGACGGCACGGGCATCACGACTCGCGGCACGCTGACGCTGAGCTCGGCCGCCAACTTCACGTTGGGCGGTGCGGACCTGGCCTTCGGCGGACTGGCAACTGCCGCTCCGGCCCTGACGCGTCTCGACACGGTGAACATCTCGACGGTGGCTGGCGCGAACACGGCGATCGCCGTGCTCGACGGTGCGCTGTCGCAGGTCACCAGCATTCGCGCCGACCTGGGCGCCGTGCAGAACCGCTTCTCCTCGACGGTCGCGAACCTTACGACCACCTCGGAGAACCTGAGCGCCGCGCGCAGCCGCATCCTGGATGCGGACTTCGCGGCGGAAACCGCTTCGCTGACCCGCGCGCAGATCCTGCAGCAGGCCGGCACGGCGATTCTGGCTCAGGCGAATGCGATTCCGCAGAACGTCCTCTCGCTGCTGCGATAAGCAATGAGGTGACTTCCGGGCAACCATTCGGACAGCACAAGGCACAGGGCGGGTGGCGATGGGTGAAGACCCTCGCTATCCGCCCACACCCGAAGGCTCAGACCGGATGATTCTCAGAGGTGCGGCATGAAAATTGGTGAAGCAACAACTGAAACGGGAATACGGATACCGCGCGTCGCAATCGAAGAGCGACAGACGGTGACCTTGCCCCGGAAAGTGGAGGCGGAGCCGCCGAAACCACAGGCGAAGGCTGCACCTCCGATTGAAGTTCCCAAGATCGAGTCGGTGACCAAACAGATCGACTCGTTTCTGCGCAGCATCGGGCGAAGCATCAACTTCCGCGTCGATCCAGGCAGCGGTCAGATGATCGTGAGTGTGATCGATGTGAACACCGGCGATGTGATTCGCCAGGTGCCCGGCGAGGAAGCCTTGAGGCTCGCGCAGCGCATCGAAGACAGTTTGAGTGCAATGCTGGATGAGCGGGCCTGACGCCCGCGAGGTTTTAGGATGGCGGTACTGAGCTCCCCTGGAGTCGGATCTGGACTGGACATCAATGGTCTGGTCGAGAAGCTCGTTGCCGCCGAAAGGGCGCCGCAACAGGCGCAGATCGCTAGAGCGCAGACGAGCACCGTCACTACGATTTCCGCGCTCGGTACTCTCAAAGGGGCGCTGGGTTCATTTCAGACCGCGCTGTCCCCGCTCAGTACGCTGAGCTCCATCACGTCGCGTTCGGCCGTTTCGTCTGACCCCGACACTTTCACCGCGACGGCGAGCAGCAGTGCCGTACCGGCCAGCTACGACATCGAAGTGCTGTCGGTCGCGAGCGCGCACCAGATCTCCTCGCGGGGATTCCTCAACGGCAGTGCGCACGTGGTCGGCACGGGCACGCTCACGATCGGCGTGGGCACCAGCAGTTTCCAGATCGGGATCCCGGACACGGCCAACACGCTCGCGGGTATCCGCGACGCGATCAACTCGGCCACCGGCAACGACAATCTCGTGCGTGCCACCATCGTCAACGGTACTGATGGCTCGCACCTGGTGTTGTCAGGCCAGACGACCGGCGTGGCAAACACGATATCGATCGCGGCGGCTGGCGGCGACGGCGGCCTCGCACCTCTCGCCTTCAGCACGGGCGTCACGAATCAATACACCCAGCCGCGCGCCGCCGCGGACTCGCAGGTGCGTATCGCCGGAAGCCTGCAGAACAGCAGCAGTGCGACGATCACGACTGCCATCGACGGCGTGACGCTGAACCTGCTCGACGCGGACGTGGGCGTGACGCACCGGCTGACCATTGCCAACGACACGGCGGCGGTCACCAGCCGCATCAAGAAATTCGTCGATGAATTCAATTCGCTGGGCAGGCAGTTCGTGAACCTGCGCGGTTACGACCCGGCGACCAAGAGAGCGGGGCCGTTGTTAGGCGACTCGTTCCTGCGTGCCGTCGAAGGCGAGGTGCGCGGCAAGCTCACCGATCGCGTGAGCGGACTCACCGGCAACTATCAATCGCTGGCCGGCATCGGCATCACGACATCGAAAGACGGAACGCTGACCCTGGACGACACCAAGCTGCAGGCCGCGCTCACCGCCGATTTCGGCGGAGTCGCCGCGATCTTCGGCTCCGGCAATGGCGTCGCCGCGCGACTCACCGCGGTCATCACACCAAGGCTCGCCACCGATGCCGAGCTCGACGTGCGCAGCAAACGCCTGAATGCGAAGAGCGTCGCGCTGCAAAAGGATGTGACCAACCTCGACGCACGCATGGCGAAAGTGGAGTCGCGATATCGCGCCCAGTTCAATGCGCTCGACAGCCTGCTGTCGAAGTTGCAGAGCTCGTCGACCTTCCTCACGCAGCAACTCGATAGCATTTCGAAGATTTCGATCGACAAGTAGCGTCTCAAGTCCTCGACTTCCGGGCCGTTAAGCTCTTCGTCAAGAGGAGCACATTTCGATGGCCTTCACGCCCAATTCCGCCAAGCTCGCCGCGTATCGCAGCACGTCCGTTCACTCGGGTGTGGCGGCTTCGGATCCGCATCGCCTGATCGTGATGCTGATGGACGGCGCCCTCGAACGTCTCGCGACCGCGCGTGGACTCATGAACAACGGCACCGGCTCGGCGGAGAAGGCACAACTGCTGCATCGTGCGGTCGCGATCATCGACGAGTTGCGCAACAGTCTCAATCTCAAAGCCGGTGGCGACATTTCCCGCAATCTCGATTCGCTGTACGACTACATGTGCATGCGGATCATGCAGGCGAACGGGTCTAACAAGCCGGAGTGGCTCGACGAAGTCAGCCGCCTGCTCGGCGAAGTTCGCGCGGCCTGGCTCGCGATGCCCGCACAGAGCCGCCCGCAGTTGTAATGGATCCCATGAATCTCTCCACCACCGTGAGACGGCCGGCACTGCGGCTGGTTGCCTCGAACCTGCGGCCCGCGGGTTTCGGGGATGGCGCGCCCGAGTGGCGCCGGGTCGCGGCGGCGGTGCTCGCCTGCACGCGCGAGCTCGGCCGGCATCTCATGCAGCAGCGCTGGGGCCGCGTCGACGAAGCGATCGCAGAACGCCGGGAACTGCTCGAGGTGCTCAGGCACATGCATCTCGATGCCGATGGCCGACGCTGCCTGATTTCACTCGAAGGCGCGGCGCGAGAATCGGAGCTGGCGGTCGGGCAGATCACGGGGCATGCACTTCGTTAGAGGCGGGTTTGCTGCTTCGGAAGGAGACTTCGTTAGAAGCGTGTCCGCTTCCTCGGAAGGGGGCTTCGTTAGAAGCGTCCGCTTCTTCGGAAGGGGACAGGCACCATTTCGCGGACGCGAATTGGAGCCAGTCCCCCTCACTGAAGTAGACTGCTCACCATGCTAGACCATGCAGACACGATCGTGATGTTCGACAAGCTTGCCTACGAGGACCTCCTTCCGGTCCGGTGGGTCCCGCATCCGAAGCAGGTCGACGAGGTCACCGCGCAGCACCTGGCGGAGCGCAACGTGCGCGTGCTGCAGGCCTGCGACGCGCTCGAGGAGTACGGCCAGCTCGACAAGTCGAAGTCCGACGACGATTCGCCGCACTCGGCGGACATCATGCGGCTCGACTTCAAGCTCAACTTGCTGCTCGATCTCGCGAGCCAGTTGCTGGCGCAGAGCCACTCGCGCGTGATGCCGCAGGCGATCCGCCTGAACTCGATGGGCGCGAGCTGGAAGAGCGAAGCGCCGCCGAAGCCGGGTGAACACGGCATTCTCGAAGTCGGAGTCCGTGACCTCATCGTGCAACCGCTGAATCTACCGGCGCAGGGCGTCGCGACGGATGCGGGGGAAGCGCGAGTGCGCTTCACGAGCCTCGGAGAAACGGTCGCCGATCACATCGAGAAGCTCGTGTTTCGCCGCCATCGGCGTTCTATTGCCGGTCGCGTCTCGCGGCGCGCGTAGCTCCGCACAAGAGTTCGCGGAGTCCTCCGCGCATCGAGCGCTTCTAAGTATTTCTCTCTAGGACATTCCCTCAGCGCGCGCATTCTCTTAAGGAGACTGCGGAAAGTTGTTAGGGCACAATCTCTCTCGCGCTGCGAAGATGCACGGCGCGTCACGTTTTCCCTGCGCGCACTCGGTAGATGATGAACGCGAGGAGAGGAGAGTCGTGCAAACAGTCGAACGCATCAGCGCGCCGAGCGATGGAACCGCACGCAATGCAGAGCTGGGGGCTAACCTTAAGGATGAGGTGATGCTTCCCACCGGTTCGTCGCCGGCAGTGATCGCCGTGAATCGGCTGATCCGCCAGGTCGCGCCGTACGACTCCACGGTTCTCATCCTAGGGGAATCCGGTACGGGTAAAGAGATCGCGGCTCGCGCGATCCACGCGATCTCCCCACGACGTCAGCGTCCGTTCGTCGCCGTCAACTGCGGCGCCATCCCCGCCGAACTGCTCGAGTCCGAATTGTTCGGTCACGAGAAGGGTTCGTTCACCGGCGCGATCACCACGCGCAAGGGCCGCTTCGAGATCGCCGAGGGCGGCACGCTCTTCCTCGACGAAGTCGGCGACATGAGCCTGCCCATGCAGGTGAAGCTGTTGCGCGTACTCCAGGAAAGGATCTACGAGCGCGTCGGCAGCAACGTGTCCTCCGAGTGCGACGTGCGCATCATCGCCGCGACTCACCGTAATCTCGAAGAGTCGATCGTGCGGGGCAGCTTCCGCGGCGACCTGTTCTATCGACTGAACGTGTTCCCCATCGAGATGCCCGCGTTGTCGACCCGCATCGACGACCTGCCGTCACTCATCGAAGATTTCGTCGCCAGCGCGGCCGATCACGGTCGCGCGGCGCTCCGGCTGCTGCCCGAGACGATGCTGGCCCTGCAGAACTACAGTTGGCCCGGCAACATCCGCGAGCTCTCGAATCTCATCGAGCGCCTCGCGATCCTGTGTCCGGACCGCCCCGTCGGCATCGGCGATCTGCCGGCGCGCTATCGCCCGGTAGACTGGACCGCGCCGAACGTGCAGTGCGCAGTGACCGCGGAGATCCCGCAGTTGCTCGCGTCGATGGCGGGCGGCGATGAAGTGGAAGAGGAAGCTGTTCTTCCCTCATCGGTCTGGAATGGCGAACAGGATGCGATCACGCGGCTGCCGGAGCAGGGCGTCGATCTGCGCGCGCACCTCATGGTCATCGAGCGTTCGTTGATCAGCCAGGCGCTGCAGCGTTCGGGCGGCACCGTCGCGCACGCGGCGCGGTTGTTGTCACTGCGCCGCACGACGCTGGTCGAGAAGCTTCGCAAGCTCGGCATGGCCGGGGCTGGCGAACACGTCTAGTCGGAGAGTGGTGCCGGGGAGAGGTTCTCGTGGTTCGCGGACAATCGTTGCCGCGCAACTCTGACACTTTCACCGCGAACCACGAGAACCTCTCCCCGGCACCACTTCAACTCCGTCAATCTACCGACACTCGTGTGATGCGTGTCACGGCCAAAGGCCGGGCACGGCTCTTGCAGCTGCAATCATTGGCCGCGGTCGGCCCTATGAGTTGAGGTTACAGATGAGCACCGAGAATTCCTTCAGCGAATCCATGGAACCCGTCGCGGTCGATGCGTCGTCGCGACTCATCATGGATCTCGCGCGCCGCGTCGCGGCCACCGATTGCACGGTGCTGCTCGTCGGAGAATCCGGCACCGGCAAGGAAGTGCTCGCGCGGTTGATCCATCGCGCGAGTCCACGTTCCGCGCGCAACTTCGTCGCCGTCAACTGCGCGGCGATCCCTGAGAACATGCTCGAAGCGATGTTGTTCGGATACGAGCGGGGTTCCTTCACCGGCGCCCACGCCTCGCATGCCGGCAAATTCGAGCAAGCGCAGGGCGGTACGCTGCTGCTCGACGAGATCACCGAGATGCCGCTGTCGCTGCAGGCGAAGCTGCTGCGTGTCCTTCAGGAAAAGGAAGTCGAACGCATCGGCGGCACCGGCGTGCTGGCGCTCGATGTGCGCGTCCTGGCGACGACCAATCGCAACCTGCGTTCCGAAGTGGCAGCGGGCCGCTTCCGCGAGGATCTCTACTACCGTCTCAACGTATTCCCCCTCGCACTCAGCCCGCTGCGGGATCGCCGCGACGACATCCTGCCGCTCGCTACCCATCTTCTGCAGATGCGCTCGCGCATCGGTCAGCGCATTCCCGCGCTGTCGGCTGACGTGGCGCATCTGCTGCTCACGTATCCCTGGCCAGGCAACGTGCGCGAGCTCGACAACCTTTTGCAGCGCGCCCTCGTGCTCACCGAAGGCAGCGTCATCGAAGCGGAACACATCCTCTTCGAGAAACAGCCGGCGCACATCGATGCGTCGCTCAGCGAGTCGCCGATGCTGCAACAGACACGTGAGCGCGCGGAGCGCGACGTGATCCTGCAGGCGCTGCGCGCCGCGAACGGCTCGCGCCGTGAAGTGGCGGAGAAGCTCGGCATCAGCCCGCGCACGCTGCGCTACAAACTCGCGCGGATCCGCAGTGCGGGTATCGAAGTCCCCGCCGCCTGATCGTTCGCCGAGAGGGAGACCTCACATGAGCAACCTGGAAATCGACCGCGTCCTCGCGCAGATCCGCACGATGTCCGCGGCCGCGCGCGGCGGCGCCATCGGTGGCATCGGTGCCGCGGGCGGCGCTGGCCCGAATGCGGTGGGTGGTCCCGATACCGGGTTCGCCAACCTGCTCAAGCAGGGCATCGACAAGGTCAACGCGACGCAATCGAAAGCATCGACCCTCGCGGCACAATTCGAAAAGGGCGTGCCCGGCGTCGAACTGCCGCAAGTGATGCTGGAGATGCAGAAGGCCAACGTGTCCTTCCGCGCCCTGACCGAGGTACGCAACAAGTTCGTCGAGGCGTACCGCGAAATCATGAACATGCCACTTTGATAAAAGTCCAAATAGGAACCGATAGATGGCTTCTGAACTCCAGGCAACCGCTCCTCGCATCGCGAGTGGCTTGAAACCGTTGCTGCTCCTGATCGGAGTCGCGGCGGCGATTGCCGCCGGCGTGGGCGTGATGCTCTGGGCGATCGGCCCTACCTACAGCCTGCTGTATGCGAATCTCGGCCCCGAAGAAACGGCGCAGATCACGCAGGCGCTCGACAGTGCGCGCATTCCCTACAAACTCGACGGCACCGGCAACGCGGTGAGCGTCCCGTCGGAACAGATCGCCTCGGCGCGGCTCAAGCTCGCGGCGCAGGGCCTGCCCGAAAGCGGTGGCGGCGTCGGTGCGATGACGAAGGATCCGGGCTTCGGCGTCAGCCAGTTCATGGAGAGCGCGCGCTACCAGCACGCGCTCGAGACGGAGCTCGCGCGCACGATCGCGTCGCTGCAGAACGTGCAGGGCGCCCGTGTGCATCTCGCGATGTCGCGGCAGTCCGCGTTCGTGAGCGATCGCCGCCCGGGTTCCGCATCGGTGTTCTTGCAGCTCAAGGCGGGCCGCAGGCTCGATGACGAGCAGGTGCAGGCGATCGCGAATCTCGTCGCGTCGAGCATTCCGGAACTCGCCGCGGCGCAAGTGACCGTCGTCGATCAGGCCGGTCGGCTGCTGTCCGCGCCCAACGGCGACAGCGATACGGCGATCCGCGACAAGATGTTCGAGTTCGCTCACCGGCTCGAAGAGTCTTACGCCAATCGCATTCAAGACATGCTCACACCGCTCGTCGGCCCTGGCCGTGTCCGCGCGCAGGTCGTAGCCCAAGTCGACATGGCGACGACGGAGCAGACGCGCGAGCAGTACAACCCGCGGGGTCAGGTCGTGCGCAGCGAGTCGACGTCGGAAGAAGCCGCGAAGGCGGGTGGCGGTACCGCCGGCGGCGTGCCGGGCGCGCTGACGAATCAGCCACCGCAGCCGGGCGTCGCGCTGGCGCCGGGCCAACAGCCTTCGGTCGCGCTTTCGGGAGCTAATACTCCACCGGGTGGCGCCGCGGGCGCCGCCGCCAGCAATGCCGCCGGCACGGAAGTCATCGGTCCCGATTCCAAGTCACGCCAGACGACCCGCAACTACGAGATCGATCGCACGATGGCATACACGCGCACGCCGGCGGGCCGCGTGACCCGCTTGTCAGTCGCGGTGCTCATCGACAACGTGCGCACGACCGCCGCCGACGGCAAGGTCACCGAAACGCCGGTGCCGACCGAGCAGATCGATCGCCTCACCGCGCTGGTCAAGGATGCCGTCGGCTTCGACGCCGCGCGCGGCGACACCGTCAACGTCGTCAATCAATCGTTCCTCGGCCAGCCCGCGATTCCCGAAGGCGAGCTCGAGACCGTGCCGTTCTGGGAGAAGCCCTGGGTGCAGGACCTGGCCAAACTACTGGGCGGCATCGTCGTCGTGCTGCTGATCATCTTCAGCGTGCTCAAGCCGCTGGCCAAGGGTCTGCTCACGCAAGCCAAGCAGACGCCGTTGCTCGCGGGCGGCGGTGGAACGATGGTGAACGTCGGTCACGGTGGCGCCGGCGAAGCGCCGGGTCTCGCTTACGAACAACAGGTCGCGCAGGCGCGTGGCCTCGTCTCGCAGGATCCGAAACGGGTCGCGCAGGTCGTGAAGACCTGGGTGTCGACCGATGGCTGAGGCCGCCCCGAAGAAAGGCGCCGCCCCGGCTGCAAAGGCCAAGGCCAAGGACGCAGGCAAGGCCGCCGCGCCCAAGAAGCCCGCGGCGCCGGCGCTACCGACGCGCTCGGGCGTCGAGCGCGCGGCAATCCTGTTGCTCACGCTGGGCGAAAGCGAAGCCGCCGAGATCCTGCGCCACATGGACGCCAAGGCCGTGCAGAAGCTCGGCAAGGCGATGGCGGATCTCGCCAACGTGTCGCGCGAGGAGGTCTCGAGCGTGCTCGGTGACTTCAACTCCAGTGTGGAGCGGCAAACCAGCGTGGGAGTCGGAGGCGAGGACTTCGTGCGCAAGGTGCTGGTGAACGCGCTCGGCGAAGACAAGGCCGCGACGCTCATGGATCGCATCCCGATCACGAGCCGACGCAAGGGCCTCGAAGCGCTCAAGTGGATGGACTCGAAGGCCGTTGCCGAGATCATGCGCAACGAGCATCCGCAGATCATTTCGATCGTGCTCTCGTATCTCGATTCGGACCAGGCCGCGGAAGTGCTGAACTTCATGCCGGTGGAGCTGCGCTCCGATCTGATCATCCGCATCGCGACGATGGATGGCGTGCGTCCCTCGGCGCTGTCCGAACTCGACGAGATGATCGAGAAGAGTTTCGCGGGCGCGAGCTCGAGCAAGACGTCGTCGATGGGCGGCCCCAAGGTTGCCGCGGCGATCATGAACCTCGTCAAGGGCGATCAGAGCACCGCCATCATGGGCGACCTATCGAAGGTCGACGAACAGCTCTCACAAAAGATCCAGGACCTCATGTTCATCTTCGAAGACCTCAAGAAGGTCGACGATCGTGGCATGCAGGAGCTGCTGCGGCAGGTGGCCGCGGACAAACTGCTCATCGCGCTCAAGGGCGCGGACGAAGACCTCAAGGCCAAAATCTTCAAGAACATGTCGCAGCGTGCGGCCGAGATGATGAAGGACGATCTCGAGGCCAAGGGCCCGGTCAAACTGTCGGAAGTCGAAGCCGCGCAGAAAGAGATAATCGTCGCGGCGCGCAAGCTCGCGGACGCCGGAACTATCTCCCTGGGCGTCGGCGGCGGCGAACAAATGGTATGAAAAAGCCGACGCGAAGCGCTGAACGAGCGCCGACGGCGCTGGTGCATTCGTGACTGGCGCCGACGAGGCCGCGATCGCGCGCTGGGATCTCCCGGCCGTCGAGGGCCCGCTCGCGCATCGCAAGGGCGCCGGCGTCAACGTCATGCATCTCGAAGCCGTCGAGCGCGACGCCTGGGAGCAGGGGCTTGCCGCCGGTCATCTCGAAGGTGTCAAACGCGGTGAGGCTGAGCTCGCGCAGCGCGTGAATGAGATGAACGCGCGCTGCGTGGCGCTCGAAGCGATCATCGGCACGCTCGCGAAGCCGCTCGAACAGCTCGACACCCAGATGGAGCAGGAGCTCACGCGGCTCACGCTCATGATCGCGAAGCATCTCGTGCGGCGCGAATTGCGCCTCGATCCCTCGCAGGTCATCGGCATCATCCGTCACACCGCAGGCCTTCTGCCGCTCGCGTCGCGTGACGTGAGAATCCATCTGCATCCCGAAGACGCCGCGATCGTGCGCGAGAAACTCGCGCAGCCCGCTGGCGAGCGCGAATGGATCCTCGTGGAGGACCCGCTGCTCGCGCGCGGCGGCTGCAGAATCACTACGGCCGTTTCGAATATCGACGCGCGTCTCGAATCGCGTGTGGCCGATGCACTGAGCACCTTGATGGGCGAAGACGGCGGCACGCGCATCCGCGCGGAGGATGCCGACGGTCGGGACGAGAGTCCCGACGAGGGTACCGTGGACACCGGTGCGCCCACATGATTTCCCAGGCCGCAGCGCAGGCGAAACGTTTGCCGTTATGGCATGAGCGCATCGCGCGTCAGCTCGCGCGCGCGCAGAAGCTTCAGCCACCCGCGGTCGAGGGCACGCTGACGCGCATGGTGGGCCTCGCGCTCGAAGCGACGGGTTGTCAGGCGGCCGTCGGCGACGTCTGCGATCTGATCGCGGCCGACGGTTCGCGCGTGGAGGCGGAAGTCGTCGGATTCGCGGGCGAACGACTGCTGCTCATGCCCACGAGCGACATGCAAGGACTCGCGCCGAGCGCGCGCGTCATTCCGCGTCGTCGTGCGGGCGCCGTCAAAGTCGGCCCCGGAATGCTGGGCCGGATCATCGACGGCACCGGCATGCCGCTCGATGGACTGGGTCCCATCATCGGCGACGAAAGCGCGCGCCTGCACGGCCAGTCCATCAATCCACTGTCGCGCCGACCCATCGAGCAGCCGCTCGACGTGGGAGTGCGTTCCATCAATGCGTTGCTGACGGTCGGACGCGGCCAGCGAATCGGCCTGTTCGCCGGCTCCGGCGTCGGCAAGTCCGTCTTGCTGGGGATGATGGCGCGGTACACGAGCGCCGACATCATTGTCGTCGGTCTCATTGGCGAACGCGGCCGAGAGGTCAAGGAATTCGTCGAGCGCATCCTCGGGCCCGAAGGCCGGCGCCGCGCCGTCGTCGTGGCGTCGCCCGCCGACAATCCGCCGCTCATGCGCCTGCACGGCGCGTGGCTCGCGACCGCCATTGCCGAATACTTCCGCGACCGCGGCCACAGCGTTCTGCTCATCATGGATTCGCTGACGCGCTTCGCGCAGGCGCAGCGCGAAATCGGCCTCGCCATCGGCGAAGCGCCGGCGACCAAGGGCTATCCGCCGTCCGTGTTCGCGCGCATGCCGGCGCTCGTCGAGCGCGCCGGCAACGGCAACACCGAACGAGGGTCCATCACCGCGTTCTACACCGTGCTCACCGAAGGCGACGATCAGCAGGATCCGATTGCCGATGCAGCACGCGCGATTCTCGACGGCCACATCGTGCTGTCACGGCGCATCGCGGAAGCCGGGCAGTACCCGGCGATCGACATCGAGGCATCCGTGAGCCGCGTCATGCAGGACATCGTGCCGCAAGAACACGCCGAGCTCGCGCGCCGCTTCCGGCACACGCTGTCGACGTACCAGCAGAATCGCGACCTCATCAACATCGGCGCCTACCATCGCGGCAGTGACCCGCGCGTGGACGCGGCGATCGCGCTGTGGCCGCGCATGCAGAAGTTCCTGCAGCAGAGCATCCAGGAGCGCGTGAGTCATCAGGACAGCGTGCGTGAGCTGGCGCAGCTCTTTGCCGAGGCTGACGCATGAACAAACGCGTCGACAGGCTCGATGTCGTCCAGCAGGTGGCGTCGCGCAACGAGCGCGAGCGCGCCGAGCGTCTGGCCGAGGCCGAACGAAACGCGATCGAAGCGGAGCAGAAGCTCGTCGCGCTCGAGCGCTATCGCAATGAATATGAATCCCAGCTCGCCGCCAAGGGCGCGGCCGGAACCGAAATCTCCGGCGTGCGCGAGTTCCAGGCGTTTCTCGCGCGGCTCGGTGATGCGCTCGTCGCGCAACGCCAGGTGCTGGCGCAGGCCCGGGCGGCGCGCGATGAGATGTTAGGCGCGTGGCGTCAGGCCGCGCAGAAGGCGAAGGTCGTTGAGACGCTCGCCGAGCGATGGCAGGACGAGGCGCGGCGCGATGAAGGCCGCCGCGATCAACGAGAAAGCGACGAACTGGCCCAGAGAACGAATTCGGGCGGAAATGCGCCCAAAGGCGAGAGGTAAATATGATGAGTGCCAAGACCGTAACGACGGAAGCCCCTGCTGCGCAGTCGGGCAATACGATCAACCTCACGTCGGCGCCGAGCTCGGGAGCTGCGACGGAGTTCCAGAGCCTGCTCAGCGGTGTCGCGCCCGAACCGTCGCCGGTCGACACGCTGCCGACGCAGCCTCTCGCACAGCTCATCGCGAGCAAACAACTACAGATTGCCAAGGCGGCGGCGGCGGCGGCGGCAGCCGCGGCGGGCGCCGGCGCTCCGCTGCCGACGCAGGGAAAGCAGCCCGTGGCAACGGACATCCTGAAGCTGCTCACTGACACCGCGACGCTGTTGCCGACGGCTGGCGACGCCGCCACGGAAACACCGGAGGTGAGCGACGACACGTCCCTTCCCGAGGAACGCGTCGAAGACTCCGATGACATTTTGCGCGACTGGCTCGATGCGATGGTGCCGTTCGGCGTATTCGCAACCCAGGCCGGCGCCGAGAAATCCGCGGCGTCGTCCGAGGATTCGGCTGCCTCGATCGGCCTCGGCGGAAGTGCGAAACGCCAGACTCCGGTCACAGCGTCGTTGCTGCCGCAGGCGGGAATTCCCGAGCGTG
Organism: Pseudomonadota bacterium; assembly: GCA_043747835.1. GTDB lineage: Bacteria > Pseudomonadota > Gammaproteobacteria > Steroidobacterales > Steroidobacteraceae > CADEED01. The sequence continues at coordinate 14,160 of JAYTOK010000036.1, forward strand.
AGGCGACGGACGTTGCCGCAGCCGCTGCCGTCTCGGCGGCGTTCGCCGTCCCCATGATTGGACGCAGCGTCGAACCTGTTGCAACGAACTCGCAGCTCACCGCCGCCGTCGTTGCCCTGACGACGCGCAACGAATCGGAGGGCGACAAGCCATCCGCCGATGGGTGGATGAGCGCGCTCGGAGATCTGGCCGCGAAGCGCGGCGCGGACGTGTCGCCGGATCTGACGCTGCGTCTCTCGACGCCCGTGCACGACAATCGCTGGGCCGACGCGATCGCGCATCGGCTCGTGATGATGGCGCGCGAGGGTGAGTCCATCGCCCAGCTCAGGCTGGTGCCGCAGGAGCTCGGCCCGCTCGACATCCAGATCACCGTCAAGGATTCCGAAGCCTCGGTGCATTTCGGCGCCGCTCATGCCGAAACCCGCGCGGCGCTCGAATCCTCGCTCCCGCGACTGCGCGAACTGCTGTCGGCGCAAGGCCTGCAGCTCACGAATGCCAGCGTGTCCCAGCAATCGGGCGGGAAGAATCAGCCGGAGCGTTCGTCGGGCCCGGCGGCCGTCGGTGCTGTGACGGATGACGCGGAAGTTTCGCCGGCCACGTCGGTATCGACCGCGCTACTCGATATCTACGCATAGGGGACTGGCTCCGATTCGGCTTTGCGAATCGGTGCCTGTCCCCGCCACCGCAACGACTATTACTAGTCTCCTGTAACCGCTTCGCTTCTCCGAAGGGGACAGACTGAAGTCTGTCCCCAGTCTTTCTTCCGACGGTTCTCGTCTTCGGTCGAGGCCGGCTGCGAAGAAGGGGACAGGCTCCGATTCGCAAAGCCGAATCGGAGCCAGTCGCCCGCGCCAGAAAACCGTCACCAACCCGACTTTAGTGTGATCCCCGTCACGCGCTTCGCATGGCACGACCGTTGCACATCCTGATCCGTTGCACGCACCAGCGTGCGTCGAGGATGTGGCCATGGCTGACGAAGAAGAAGTTGCGGAAGGCGAAGACGGCGAAGGTGAGGGCGAAGGCGCACCGCCGAAGTCGAAGAAGATGCTGTTCATCATCCTGGCGGTCGTCCTGCTGGCGGGCGGTGGCGGTGGGGCCTTCTTCTTCCTGAAGGGTGGCAAGGGCGACGCCGCGAAGGTCGAAGCCGCACCCGTCCTGCCGCCTATCTACGTGAACCTCGATCCGCCGTTCGTCGTGAACTTCGAGGCGGAGGCGATGGTGCGCTTCCTCCAGGTGACGGTGAGCGTGATGACGCGCGATCCGCACACCGAGGAAATCATCAAGAAGAACGATCCGCGCATCCGCAACGATCTGCTACTGCTGCTCAGCAACCAGCAATACAAGGACATTTCGACGCGCGAGGGCAAGGAGAAGCTGCGTACCGCGGCGCTCGAGGCCGTACGCGCCGACGTCAAGGATGCCGGGGGCGAGAGCGAGAAAGTCGAGAACCTCTACTTCACTGCTTTCGTGATGCAGTAGTCATGGCCGCCCAGGAAGTCCTCAATCAGGAAGAAGTCAACGCGCTGCTGAACGCCGTCGACTCCGGCGACGTCAACACGGACGCGCCGTCCGTGCCGGGCGAAGTGCGTCTCTACGATTTCCAGAACGACCAGGGCTCCCTGCGTGTTCGAATGCCCGCGTTCGACCTCATCAACGAGCGGCTCGCGCGCTCGCTGCGCGTGAGCCTGCACAACCTGATCCGCCGGCCGCTCGAGATCGCGGTGATGCCGCTGCGGAGCTGCAAGTACGCGGACTTCGCGCAAGGGCTCGCGCTGCCGTCGAACCTCAACCTGATCCGCATCAACCCGCTGCGCGGCAATGCGCTGATCGCGCTGGATCCGGCGCTCGTGTTCTGCGTGGTCGACAATTTCTTCGGCGGCCGTGGTCGTCAACCCGGCGCCGACTCGCGGGAATTCGCGCCGACGGAAATGCGCGTGGTCCACATGCTGCTGCGCGCGGCGTTCAACGACATGCGCGAGGCCTGGGCGCCGGTCGCGGCGATCGACATCGAACACGTGAAGTCGGAAGTGAATCCAAGCTTCGCGCAGATCGCAGCTCCCGCGGAACCGGTGGTGATCTGCGGCTTTCAGCTTGCACTCGAAGGCGGTGGTGGCGATCTGCACATCGTGCTCCCGCTGTCGATGCTCGAGCCGCTCAAGGACGTTCTCGAAGCGGGGCCGAGCAATGCAGGCGCCGCGCAGGACGACCGCTGGCTGGCTTCGCTCAAGGAAGACATCCAGGACGCGGAAATCGAGCTGACAACCATGCTGGGCAACGCGAGCGTGCGGCTCTCGCAACTCGTGAGCCTCAAGCCCGGCGACGTGATCCCCTGCGATTTCTCCGGCAAGGCCACCGTCTTTGCCGAAGGAGTTCCTCTGTTCCGCGGCAGCTATGGCGCCTCGCGCGGCCAGCAGTCCGTGAGATTCGAACAACGGGTCAAACGCCCCCGCACCCATGCGGTCGATGCGCTGCTGTTGCGCAAGACGACTTGACCGAAAAGCCCCAAGGAAAACGCAATGAACGTGAAAGCACAGGCCGCCCCGGCGGAGGAAGCCGAAGCCGGCACCGACGTCAACCTGGAGTCCATCCTCGACGTGCCCGTCACGCTCTCGATGGAAGTCGGGCGCACGCGCATCCCGATCCGCAATCTGCTGCAGCTCAACCAGGGCAGTGTCGTCGAGCTCGATCGCGCGGCAGGCGAACCGTTCGACGTGTTCGTGAACGGCACGCTGGTCGCGCATGGTGAAGTGGTTGTCGTGAACGAGAAGTTCGGCATCCGCATCACCGACGTCGTGAGCCCGGCGGAACGCATCAAGAAGCTGCGCTGACGCCTGCATGGACGCACCTCTGTTCGCAGCGCCTGCCTCGAGCGCCGCGCCCACAGCGGGCGGCGGATTCGCCGAGGTCACTCTCGCGCTGCTCCTGATCCTCGCGCTGATCGCGGGCTTGGCCTGGGCCATGAAGCGTATGCGCGGCTTCGGCCACGGAGGCGCGCGTTCGCGCATCCAGGTGCTCGGCGAAGCGACCATCGGACTCAAGGAACGCTGCGTGCTCGTGCGCGTCGGCGACACGGACATCCTCGTCGGCGTCGCGCAGGGAAGCGTGCGCGCGCTGCACGTCTTCGCCGCGGGCGCGAACACCGAAGCACCGCCGACGCCGGTCGACGCCGGTCCGCAGCTCCCCAATTTCAAGGACCTCCTGCTCAAGAGCCTCGGTAAATCCGGCTCTGGCAAGCCTAAGGCCGGCCAATGAAACATTTGTTGAAGGTTTTCGGCTGTCTCGCGCTCGTGCTGGCACCCGTGCTCGCTGCCGCCGCCGAGCCAGGTAGTTTGCCCGCCGTCACGGTCACCACGAACCCGGACGGCGGCCAGACGTACTCGCTGACGTTGCAGGTCCTGATCCTGATGACGGTGCTGTCGCTGCTGCCCGCCATCCTGCTCATGATGACCGCGTTCACGCGCATCGTGATCGTGCTCGCGATCCTGCGGCAGGCGATCGGCGCCGGCCAGACGCCACCCAACCAGGTGCTCGTGGGTCTTGCGCTGTTCCTCACGTTCTTCGTGATGGCGCCCGTCGTCGAGAAGGTGAACGTCGAGGCCGCGCAGCCGTATCTCGCCGGCACGATCGACGCGAAGGTCGCGCTCGATCGCACGCTCGTACCGATGAAGGGCTTCATGCTGCAGCAGACGCGCGAGTCCGACATCGCGACGTTCGTGCGGATCTCCGGCGGCAAGGGCTTCGAGAAGCCGGAAGACGTGCCGATGAGCATCCTCGTGCCGGCGTTCGTCACGAGCGAGCTCAAGACGGCGTTCCAGATCGGATTCCTGCTGTTCATTCCGTTCGTGATCATCGATCTGGTGGTCGCGAGCGTGCTGATGTCGATGGGCATGATGATGTTGTCGCCCGTCCTGATCTCGCTGCCATTCAAGATCATGTTGTTCGTGCTCATCGATGGATGGGCGTTGGTCATGGGCACGCTTGCCCAAAGCTTTTTCCGGTAGGTAGGTTTCCATGACTCCCGAAATGGTCGTGACCGTCGGTCGCCACGCGCTCGAGATGACGCTGATGCTCTCCGCGCCGCTGCTGCTCACCGCGCTCGCCGTTGGCCTCATCGTTGGCATCTTCCAGGCCGCGACTTCGATCAATGAGATGACGCTGTCATTCATCCCGAAACTGCTGGCGATGGCCGCGGTGCTCGCGTTCACGGGGCCGTGGATGATCCGCAGTCTCGTCGAATACACGCGCGGGCTGATCGAAAGCATCCCGTCGATGGTGGGCTGAGACCACCGTGCCCATCGCGCTCACCATCGGCCAGCTCGAAGCGTTGAAGTGTTAGCTTTCACTCAACTGCAGTTAGAGAGTTACGTCGCGACGGTTTTCTTCCCGTTCGCGCGCATCGGCGCGTGCCTGATGGTGGCACCCGTGTTCGGCGCGCGCTTCGTGCCGGCGCGCACGCGCATCATCCTCGCGGTGGCGATCACCGCGCTCGTCGCGCCGCTGATTCCGACGCCCACCATCAAGCCGTTCTCGCCCGAAGGATTCACCGTCGTCTTTCAGCAGTTGCTGATCGGCGTCGCGTTCGGATTCGCGCTGCAAGTGGTGTTCGACGCGCTCGCACTGGCGGGCCAATTGCTCGCGAACAGCATGGGCCTGTCGTTCGCATTCAACATCGATCCGCTGCGCGGCAGCAGCACTCCGGCGCTCGGCCAGCTCTACGTGATCCTGGCCACGCTCACCTTTCTCTCCCTCGGTGGGCACATCGCGCTCATCGAAATGCTCGTCGCCGGTCTCTACAGCTTGCCCATCGGAACCACCGGGCTCGGCCAGGAGGGACTCTGGGCGCTGATCCTCTGGGGCGGCACGCTGTTCTCGGGCGCCATCGGCATCGCGCTGCCCGGCGTGACCGCGCTGCTGATCGTCAATCTGGCTTTCGGTGTCGTGAGCCGCGCCGCCCCCTCGCTCAACCTCTTCGCGGTCGGCTTTCCGGTTTCTCTCGTCGTCGGTCTGCTCGTCGTGCTCGTCGGCATCGCGCCGCTGCAGGAGAGCTTCACCCGTCTGCTCGCGCAAGGCTTCGAGTTCCTGCGCGACCTGCAGGGAAGCTAGGGGCGCGCCATGGCAGAGAGCGCCCAGGAAAAAACAGAACGCGCGACTCCCAAGCGCCTCGACGAGGCGCGCAAGAAGGGCCAGGTCCCGCGCTCCATCGAACTGTCGATGGCGGCGGTGTGCATCGCGGCGTCGGCGGCCATCTACGCGCTGGGACGCGGCACCGCGGGCCAGTTCGCCGAGCTCATGCGCGGCAGCTTGAGTCTGACGGCGTACGAAGCCGTGGGCGACGACGTGATCTGGCCGGCCCTCATGGATGCCGGTGGGCAGGCGATCCTGCTGATCCTGCCGATCCTCGGCGCGACGTTCCTCGCGGCGCTCGCGGCGCCGCTCGCCATCGGCGGCTGGAACTTCTCGTCACAGGCGCTGATGCCGCAGTTCTCTAAGCTGAATCCGCTCACCGGATTCGGCCGCATATTTTCGGCCCGCGGTTCGGTGGAACTCGGGAAGGGCATCGCGAAAGTCGTGGTCATCGGCCTGATCGCGACCGTGCTGCTCAAAGGCCTGACGTCGCAGATGCTGGGGCTGTCGAGCGAGCCGTTGAACGGCGCGATCGGCCACTCGGCGGCGCTCGCCGGTTACTCGCTGCTCGTGCTGTGCGTCGGTCTCGTCGCGATCGCGGCCGTCGACGTTCCCTTTCAGCTCTGGCAGCACTCGAAGGATTTGCGCATGACGCGCGAAGAAGTCCGCGAGGAATACAAGGAAAGCGAAGGTTCGCCGGAGACGCGCGGCCGGATCCGCGAAGCGCAGAAGGCGCTCGCGCGCGGCCGGATGATGCAGGAGATTCCGACGGCGGACGTCATCGTGACAAACCCGACGCATTTCGCGGTCGCGCTGAAGTACGACGACAAGAAGATGCGCGCGCCGATCGTCGTCGCCAAGGGCACGGACCTGCTGGCGGCGAAGATCCGCGAGATCGCAACCGAACACGGCGTGCCCATCATCGAAGCGCCGCCGCTCGCGCGCGCGCTCTATCGCACCGTCGACCTCGGACGCGAAGTGCCCGCGGCGCTGTACGTGACCGTCGCGCAGGTCCTGACCTACGTCTATCAACTCAAGGCTTGCATCGACCGCGGCGTGAAGCCGCCGCCGGCGCCGGTTTTCGAAGGCTGATCTGAACCATGGCGATCGCAGCCAGTAATTCGGGATTGGGACCTCTGATGCGGCTCGGCATCGGTATTCCCGTGGGCCTGATCTCCATCCTCGCGATGATGATCCTGCCGCTGCCGCCGGTGATCCTGGACGTCCTGTTCACGTTCAACATCGCGCTGTCGCTCGTGATCGTGATGGCCGTGTTCAACGTCAGGCGTCCGCTCGAGTTCGCGATCTTCCCGACGGTGCTGTTGCTCGTCACGATCCTGCGCCTCGCGCTGAACGTCGCGTCGACGCGCGTGGTGCTCATGCACGGTCACGAAGGTCCGCACGCGGCCGGCAAGGTCATCGCCGCGTTCGGCGAGTTCGTGATCGGCGGCAACTACGCCGTCGGCGCGGTGGTCTTCATCATCCTCACCATCATCAACTTCGTGGTCGTCACGAAGGGTGCGGGCCGCGTGTCGGAAGTGTCCGCGCGCTTTGCGTTGGACGCGATGCCCGGCAAACAGATGGCGATCGATGCCGATCTCAATGCGGGCCTCATCACGCAGGACGAAGCGCGCACGCGCCGCGCGGAGGTCCGCGCCGAATCGGACTTCTACGGCTCGATGGACGGCGCCAGCAAGTTCGTTCGCGGCGACGCCGTCGCGGGCATCCTGATCCTCATCATCAACATCGTGGGAGGCCTGCTGATCGGCACGATGATGCACGACCTGCCGATGGGTGAGGCGACGCGGACGTACACGTTGCTGACGATTGGTGATGGTCTCGTCGCTCAGATCCCCGGCCTCATGCTGTCGGTCGCTGTCGCTATTATTGTTACGCGGGTCACGCGCGATCAGGACGTCGGCGGCGAACTCGGCAAACAACTCTTCGGACAACCGAAGGCACTGGGCGTGGCCGCGGCGGTTCTCGGCATCATGGGCCTGATTCCCGGAATGCCGAATCTCGTGTTCCTGTCGATCGCGGCAATCTGCGGATTCGCGGCGTGGCGCATCGTGCAGAAGCGCCGCGAAAGCGAAGCCGCGGCGTTGGTCGAACCGGAGCCGCCGCCACCGCCGCCCGCGACCGAGGTGCAGGAGTTGTCGTGGGAAGACGTGCGTCCGGTGGACGTGATCGGTCTCGAGGTCGGTTACCGCCTCGTGCCGCTCGTCGATCGTACGAAGGGTGGCGACCTGCTCGCGCGCATTCGCGGCATCCGCCGCAAACTCACGCAGGAACTGGGCTTCCTCGTGCAGGCCGTGCACATCCGCGACAACCTCGAGCTAGGACCTAACGCCTACCGCATTCGGTTGGCCGGAGTCGCGATCGGCGAGAGCCTCGTGCATCCCGATCGCGAGCTCGCGATCAATCCGGGCCGCGTGTTCGGGCCGCTGCAAGGAATGCAGACGCGCGATCCGGCGTTCGGCATGGAAGCCGTGTGGATAGAGCCGTCGATGCGCGAGCACGCGCAGTCGCTCGGCTACACGGTCGTCGACGCGGCGACGGTCATCGCGACGCATCTGTCGCACCTGATTCAAACGCACGCGCATGAACTCTTCGGCCACGAAGAGGCGGAGCAGCTCCTGAAGGCGCTCGCGAAAACCGCGCCCAAGCTTGTGGATGAACTCGTACCCAAAATCCTTCCTCTCGCGACCGTCGTGCGCGTCATGCAGGGCCTGCTGGCCGAACGCGTGCCGATCCGCAACGTCCGCGCCATCGTCGAAGCGCTGGCGGAAGCCGGTCCGCGCACGACGGATCCCCAACTATTGACGGGCCAGGTCAGGGTTGCCCTGGGTCGGCAGATCGTCCAGGACATCGTGGGACTCGCCGAAGAGTTGCCCGTCATCACACTTGAGCCAGATCTCGAGCGACTTCTGTCAAATGGACTCGCAAATACGGGCGGAAGTCCCGGTTTGGAACCAGGGCTGGCAGAGCGCTTGCAACGAGGATTGTCAGATGCGGTGCAGCGTCAAGAACGTGGCGGCGAGCCGGCGGTCCTTCTGACCCCGCCAAACCTGCGTGCGGCGCTCGCCAGGTTTTTCCGGGTCAGTGTTCCAAGCCTGCATGTGCTGGCGTGGAACGAGGTGCCGGATAACCGCAAGGTTCGAATGGTCACCGCGATTGGCAAGTGACGGGACTTGATCAACGGAGTCGTTAGATGAAGATTCAGCGATACGTCGCGAAGGACATGCGCAGTTGCCTGGCCCAGGTGCGGGAGGCGCTCGGCTCCGATGCCGTGATCCTCTCGTCGGGCCGCGTCGGCGACGAAGTGGAAGTGGTCGCGGCGATCGATTTCGAATCGCAGCGCGCCTCGATCGAGCAAACGGCCGCGCGCGCGGCGCCGGCCGCGCAACCTCGCACCGCCGAGAACGCGGTTCGCAGTATCGACTTTCGTCAGGCTCAAACGAACGCTCAGCAGCAGAAGCGCGCTTCGTCGCAGCTCTCGCCGCAGGTCACGACAGATTTCCCGGAGACTCCCGTGCGTCCCCCCGCGGAGAGCTCGCTCGCCGATGAAGTGAAGGGCATGCGCCGCATGCTCGAGGCGCAACTCGCGACCCTTACCTGGAACGACATGTCGCGCCGTTCGCCGCTGCAGGCCGCGATGCTCAAGGAGCTCGCGCGCATCGGTCTCTCGAATGATCTTTCGGGCTCGCTCGCGCGCAAGGTACCTGCGGACCTCGATTTCAGCGCCGGCCGGCGCTTCGCGCTCGCGACCATCGCGCGCACGGTGCAGGTCACGGGCGATCGCTGGCTGGAGGAGGGTGGCCGCGTCGCGTTCGCGGGACCCGCCGGCGCCGGCAAGACGACGCTCATCGCCAAGCTCGCGGCCCGCTGGGTGCTGCGTCACGGCCCGCGGCGCATCGCGCTCGTGTCGGCCGACGCGATGCGCATCGGCGCGCATGAGCAGATGCACATGCTGGGACGACTACTCGGCGTTCATGCGCACACCGTCTACGACATCGCCGAGCTACCGGAGCTGCTGCAGGGGCTCTCGGGCAACAAGCTCGTGCTGATCGACACCGCGGGCGCGAGTCCGCGCGACCCCGAGCTCGCGCGCCGCCTGCGCCTGCTCACCCAGATGCAATCGGACAAGCTCGAAAGCACCATTGTCCTTCCCGCGAGCACGCAATCCGGAACGATCGACGAAGTGATCGCACGTTTCGCGGTCGCCCGCCCAGCTTCGGTCTGCATCACGAAGATCGACGAAGCCGTGAGCCTGGGAGGCATCCTCTCGGCGCTCGTGCGCACCAAACTACCAGCGGCCTACATCAGCGACGGCCAACGCGTGCCCGAGGACCTGCAGCCCGCGCGTGCCCACACGCTCGTCGCGCGCGCGGTCGACATCGCGCACCGCCACCACGCGACACCGGATGACGAAACCATGCAGCGCAGGATTTCGGGAGCGGAACATGTCGGCACGTAAGGCAGGAATCGAAGGCGTTCGGTCGCCCAACGCAAACCCCGTTCAGGTGATCGCCGTGACCGGCGGCAAGGGCGGAGTGGGTAAGACGACAATAGCGGTGAATCTCGCCGCGACGTTAGCGTCGCGTGGAAAGGAATGTTTGCTGCTCGACGGAGATCTTGGGTTGGCCAACGTCGACGTGTTTCTGGGATTGACGCCGCGACTCACGCTCGCCGACGTGCTCGCGGGCAACTGTTCGCTCGAGGAATGCATCGTCGACACCCCGATGGGATTCAAGGTGGTGCCGGCCGCGTCCGGCATCGCGGAGCTCGCCGAGCTCGACCAGATGACGCATCTCGGCCTCGTACGCGCGTTCGGCGATCTCACGACGAAGCTCGACTACCTCGTGGTCGACACGGCCGCCGGCATCGCGGGCTCCGTATTGCAGTTCTCCCAAGCTGCGCAACAGGTGCTCATCGTGATCTGCGACGAACCCGCCTCGCTGACCGATGCCTACGCGCTCATCAAGATCCTGTCGCGCGACTACGACGTGAAGAAATTCCGCGTGCTCGTGAATCAGGTGCGCGGCCGCGGTCTGGGCCAGGCGTTGTTCCAGCGCTTCGAGCGGGTTGCGACGCGCTTCCTGACGGTGGAGCTCGACTACGTCGGGGAGATCCCCGAAGACCCTTTCCTGCGACGCTCGATTCGTGAACAGCGTCCCGTTGTGGCGGCGTATCCGCAGGCGCCGGCCTCCATGGCGCTCAAGACCTTAGGGCTCCGGGCCGATATGTGGCCGGTAGCCGAAGGTCCGCGCGGAAATGTCGAGTTTTTCGTCGAGCGCCTGATCAGACGTCCGTCGGTGCGCCTCGAGGTGGTTCGATGACAGGAGTGAGCGCGTACAGCCAGCGCCCCAGTGCCCGTGATACGGAAGCGCTGGTGATGCGCCATGCCGAGCTGGTGAAGCGAATCGCGTATCACCTGGCCGGGCGGCTGCCTGCGTCCGTCGAAGTCGACGACCTGATCCAGGCCGGCATGCTCGGCCTGCTGGAAGCGGCCTCTAACTATTCGGCCGGTCGCGGCGCGTCGTTCGAGACGTACGCTGGCATCCGCATCCGCGGCGCGATGCTCGACGGCTTGCGCAAGCTCGACTGGGCACCGCGCTCCGTGCATCGCAAAGCGCGCGCCGTCGCGTCCGCCATTCGCGAACTCGAGGCAGAACTCGGTCATGAAGCGCGCGACGCCGACGTCGCGACGAAGATGGGCGTGAGCCTCGATGAGTATCACAAGATCGTCGAGGACGCCGCGGGTTGCCAGATCGCGAGCCTCACGACGGAAGAGGGCGAGATCAACGCCCACGATCCCGACGCGGACCCGTTCCGCGATGTGGTCGACGAGCGTTTCCGGGCGGCTTTGACGGATGCGATCTCGAACCTGCCGGAGCGCGAGCGCACGGTGATGTCCCTTTACTACGACGACGAATTGAACCTGAAGGAGATCGGAGCGGTGTTGAAGGTGAGCGAGTCGCGGATCTGCCAGATCCACGGTCAGGCGTTGACGCGCCTGCAGGCGCGTTTGTCCGGATGGCGCGATCGCCTCGGCAGCTGATTCATGGACATCCTGTCAGTCGTCGGCTTCATTCTCGCGATTGTCGCCGTGTTGGTCGGCGCCGTGCTGAAAGGTGCCGGCCTGAAGGCGTTGCTGTCCGCGGCGGCGTTCATGATCGTGTTCGTTGGCACATTCGCGTCGATCTTCATCCAGACGCCGATGCCGGTTTTCAAGCTCGCGATGAATCGCGTGAGCTGGATCTTCAAGCCGCCGCAGATGGGCGCCGAGGCGTTGATCCAGAAGATCATCGAGTGGAGCAACATCGCGCGCAAGCAAGGGTTGCTGGGCCTGGAACCGATGATCAAGAACGAGGAAGACAGTTTCGTCCAGAAGGGCCTGCAGCTCGTCGTCGACGGCTCGGAGCCCGACGTGATCCGCGGCATCATGGAAGTGGAGATGGGCGTGCGCGAGCATGCCGACACCCGCGCCGCGAAGGTGTGGGAGGGCATGGGCATCTACGCGCCCACGCTCGGAATCATCGGCGCGGTGCTCGGGCTCATGGCCGTGATGCAGAACCTCGCTGACCCCTCGAAGCTCGGGCAGGGCATCGCCGCGGCGTTCACCGCGACGATCTACGGCATCGGGCTCGCGAATCTTTTCTTTCTGCCGATGGCGGGAAAGCTCAAGGGCATCGTGTCCGAGCAGAGCCAGGTGCGCGAGATGGTGATCGAGGGAATGATCTCGATCGCCCAGGGCGAGAACCCGCGCGCGATCGAGTCGAAGCTTCATGGCTACCTGCATTAAAGGGGACAGATCTATTTTCGTGAAAAAGGGGACAGATCTATTTTTCGGCCGGCATTGGGTCGTGAAGCTGTCACCACGCGAAAAATAGATCTGTCCCCTTTTTCACGAAAATAGATCTGTCCCCTTTAATGGCCCGCAAACACAAACACGAAGACCATCAGAACCACGAGGCCTGGGCGATCCCCTATGGCGATCTCGTGACGCTGCTGCTCGCGTTCTTCGTCGTGATGTACGCGATCTCCTCGGTCAACGAGGGCAAGTTCCGCGTGCTCTCGGATTCCCTGCAGGCCGCGTTTCGCGGTGCGCCGAAGTCGCTCGATCCCGTGCAGATGGGCGAGAAGACTCGCGGCAGCGGCGCGGATATCGCGGTGTCGATCGTGCAGCAGGCGATGATCGACGGGCAGCCGCGGCAGATGCTCGAGGCCGTGTCCGTGCATCAGGTGGACGGCAAGGGTCTCGGGCCCTCGCGCTACGATGGCATCGCGAAAGAGAACGGCAAGCAGATCGAGGTTTACGTCCCTGCGGAACTGGCGAAAGTCGCGGACGACGTCGAGAAATCGCTGGCCACACTCGTCGACGCCAAACTGGTCACCGTCCGGCGGCACTCGTTCTGGATCGAGGTCGAGATCCGCACTGACATCCTCTTCCCGAGCGGCATCGCGGTCCTCTCGCCGTCCGCCTATCCCGCGCTGCAGGCGCTCGCGAAGGCGCTTGCGCCGTACCCGAATCCGATTCGCGTCGAAGGGCACACGGACAACGTGCCGATCCGCACCGTCGCTTTTCCGTCGAACTGGGAGCTGTCCTCCGCGCGAGCCGCGAGCGTCGTGCATCTGCTCGCGAACGGCGGCGTCGATCCGAAGCGCTTGTCCGTGATCGGACTCGGCGAGTGGCACCCCTCGAAGCCGAATGATTCGATCGCAAACCGCAATGCCAATCGTCGCGTGCTGTTGGTGATTCTCTCCGGAACCGTCGAGTCTCAGGGCGGCACGCCCGGCACGATGCCCGACATCGATCGTGACGAGCCGCCACTGCCCGCGGCGCCGGTGGTGCCTGTTCCCGAGCCGTTGGCGATTCCGGGCGAGCCAGCCGTTGCGCTGCCGACCGCGGCGGCGGCGAGCGCGAACGGCGCGGCGTTGCCGGCTGGCGTGACGCGGCCGGCGAATTGAGAGGATATTTCTAACTAGCGCATCGCACGAAGGGGGCAGAGAAAAAGGGGACAGATCTATTTTTCTAGCGGCAGTGAGGCCGTGCCAGTGTTACCTTGCGAAAAATAGATCTGTCCCCTTTTTCTCTGC
>JAYTOK010000037.1:0-16167 GCA_043747835.1 Pseudomonadota bacterium
CCGGCGCCGACCGTGCGACCACCTTCACGGATGGCGAAGCGCAGGCCTTCTTCCATCGCGATCGGGTTGATCAGCTCGACCTTCATCTTGATGTTGTCGCCCGGCATCACCATCTCGGTGTTCTCCGGCAACTCGATCGTTCCGGTCACGTCGGTCGTGCGGAAGTAGAACTGCGGACGATAGCCCTTGAAGAACGGCGTGTGACGGCCGCCCTCTTCCTTCGTCAGCACGTACACCTCGCACTCGAACCCGGTGTGCGGGTTGATCGAACCCGGCTTCGCCAGCACCTGGCCGCGCTGCACTTCTTCGCGCTTCGTGCCGCGCAGCAGTACGCCCACGTTGTCGCCGGCTTCACCCGAGTCGAGCAACTTGCGGAACATCTCCACACCCGTGCAGATCGTCTTCTGCGTAGGCGCAATGCCGATGATCTCGATTTCGTCGTTCACCTTGACGATGCCGCGCTCGATGCGGCCCGTGACCACGGTTCCACGACCCGAGATCGAGAACACGTCTTCGACCGGCATCAGGAACGGCTTTTCCACTTCGCGCTTCGGAATCGGGAAGTAGTTGTCCATCTCCTCGACGAGCTTGATCACGGCCTTCACGCCGATGTCCGAGGCATCGCCCTCGAGCGCCTTCAGCGCAGATCCAATGATGATCGGCGTCTTGTCGCCAGGGAATTTGTACACCGACAGCAGTTCGCGAACTTCGAGCTCAACGAGCTCCAGCAGCTCCTTGTCGTCGACCATGTCGGCCTTGTTCATGAACACCACGATGTACGGCACACCGACCTGGCGGGCCAGCAGGATGTGCTCGCGCGTCTGCGGCATCGGGCCGTCGGCAGCGCTCACCACCAGGATCGCGCCGTCCATCTGCGCGGCTCCCGTGATCATGTTCTTCACGTAGTCGGCGTGCCCGGGGCAGTCGACGTGCGCGTAGTGACGGTTCTTGCTCTGATACTCGACGTGCGCCGTCGAGATCGTGATACCGCGCGCCTTCTCTTCCGGCGCCTTGTCGATCTGGTCGTAGGCCATGTACGAACCGCCGTTCGTCTCCGCCATCACCTTCGTCAACGCCGCCGTCAGCGTCGTCTTGCCATGATCGACGTGGCCGATCGTGCCGACGTTGATGTGCGGTTTATCGCGTTGAAACTTTTCCTTCGACATGACAGCGAGCTCCTGAAAAAAACAACCTAACGATTAATGATGCCGTCCGCGATGTTCGGCGGCACTTCCATGTACTTCGCGAATTCCATCGTGAACGTCGCGCGACCCTGGCTCATCGAGCGCACGTTGGTCGCGTAACCGAACATTTCCGACAACGGCACTTCGGCCGTGACGGTCTTACCGGCGGGCGTATCTTCCATGCCCTGAATCTGGCCACGGCGGCGATTCAGATCGCCGATCACGTCGCCCATGTAATCTTCCGGGGTCACGACCTCGACCTTCATGATCGGCTCGAGGATCACCGGCTTCGCTTTGCGGAAGCCATCCTTGAACCCGAAGATCGCGGCCATGCGGAACGAGATCTCATCCGAATCGACATCGTGGTACGAGCCGTCGAACAGGGTGACCTTGGTGTCGACGACAGGATAACCCGCCATCACGCCCGTCTCGAGAGCTTCCTTGATGCCCCTCTCGACGGCGGGGATGAACTCGCGCGGCACGCTGCCGCCCTGGATCCCGTTGACGAATTCGTTGCCCTTGCCCAGATCGTTCGGTTCGATCTTGAGCCAGACGTGTCCGAACTGGCCGCGGCCGCCGGACTGCTTGATGTGCTTGCCTTCGCTCTCGATCTTCGCGCGAATGGTTTCGCGGTACGCAACCTGCGGCTTGCCGACGTTGGCTTCGACCTTGAACTCGCGACGCATGCGGTCGACGATGATTTCGAGGTGCAGCTCGCCCATGCCGGAGATGATCGTCTGCGCGGATTCTTCGTCCGTCGACACGCGGAACGAAGGATCTTCCTTCGCGAGGCGCTGCAGCGCGAGGCCCATCTTCTCCTGATCGGCCTGCGTCTTCGGCTCGACAGCGACCGAGATCACGGGGATCGGGATGTTCATCTTCTCGAGCGTGATCACCTTCTCGAGATCGCAGATCGTGTCGCCGGTGTAGACGTCCTTGAGGCCGACCGCGGAGGCGATGTCGCCCGCGCGGACTTCCTTGATCTCGCTGCGCTCGTTGGCGTGCATCTGCAGCAGACGGCCGATGCGTTCTTTCTTGCCCTTCGTCGGCACGAAGACCGTGTCGCCGGAATTCAGCGTGCCCGAGTACACGCGGAAGAACGTCAGGTTGCCGACGAATGGATCGTTGAGGATCTTGAATGCGAGCGCCGCGAACGGCTCTTCGTCCCGCGCGGTGCGTGTGATCGCTTCACCGCGCTCCGAGAGGCCCTTCGTCGGGGGCATCTCGAGCGGCGACGGCATGTATTCGATGATCGCGTCGAGCAGCGCCTGCACGCCCTTGTTCTTGAACGCCGAGCCGCACATGCACAACACGATCTCGCTCTTGAGCGCGCGCGCCTTGAGGCCACGCTTGATCTCTTCCTCGCTGAGCGGCGTGCCGCTCAGGTACTTGTCGGTCAGCGCGTCGTCGCCTTCGGCGGCGGCTTCGATCATCTTGGCGCGCCATTCCTCGGCCTGCGGACGCAGGGCTAAGGGAATCTCGCGATGCTCGAACTTCATGCCCTGGGTTTCCATGTCCCAGTAGATAGCCTGCATGCGCACGAGGTCGATGACGCCTTCGAATTCGTCTTCGGCGCCGATCGCGAGCTGGATCGGCACGGGGTTCGCGCGCAGGCGCTCGCGGATCATGTCGACGACGCGCAGGAAATTGGCGCCGGCGCGGTCCATCTTGTTGACGAACGCGATGCGCGGAACGTTGTAGCGATTCATCTGCCGCCAGACCGTCTCCGATTGCGGCTGCACGCCCGCGACGGAATCGAACAGCGCGACGGCGGAGTCGAGCACACGCAGGCTGCGTTCGACTTCGATCGTGAAATCGACGTGACCGGGCGTGTCGATGATGTTGATGCGGTGCTCGGGGAAGTTCTTTTCCATCCCCTTCCAGAAGCACGTGGTCGCGGCCGACGTGATCGTGATGCCGCGTTCCTGTTCCTGCTCCATGTAATCCATGACGGCCGCGCCGTCGTGGACCTCGCCGATCTTGTGCGAGACGCCCGTGTAGAAAAGGATGCGCTCGGTGGTCGTCGTCTTTCCCGCGTCGATGTGCGCGGAAATGCCGATGTTCCGATAGCGCTCTATGGGCGTACTGCGAGGCATGGAGCTATCTACCAGGCAGCAACGCTTACCAGCGGTAGTGCGCGAAGGCCTTGTTGGCTTCTGCCATGCGATGCGTGTCTTCGCGCTTGCGCACGGCGGCGCCGCGGTTCTCGGCGGCATCCATGAGCTCGTGCGCCAGACGGAAGGCCATCGACTTCTCGCTGCGCTCGCGCGCGGCTTCGATGAGCCAGCGCATCGCGAGCGTCTGACGACGCTGCGAACGGACTTCGACCGGAACCTGGTATGTGGCGCCACCGACGCGGCGCGACTTCACTTCGACCACCGGCTTCACGTTGTCGAGCGCCGTCGTCAGCATGGCCACGGCGTCCGTACCCTGCTTGCCGGTCTTCTCGACGATGCGATCGATCGCACCGTAGATGATGCGTTCGGCAGCCGACTTCTTGCCGCTCTGCATGACGACGTTCATGAACTTGGCGAGCATGTCGTTGTGGAACTTGGGGTCCGGCAGGATGTGACGGACGGGAGCTGCTGAGCGACGTGACATGAGTTAGACCCTTACTTCTTCGCGCGCTTGGCGCCGTACTTCGAACGGCTCTGCTTGCGGTTGTTGACGCCGGCACAGTCGAGCGTGCCGCGCACCGTGTGGTAACGAACGCCGGGGAGATCCTTGACGCGGCCGCCGCGGATGAGCACCACCGAGTGCTCCTGCAGGTTGTGGCCTTCGCCACCGATGTACGAAGAGACTTCGTAACCGTTGACGAGACGCACGCGGGCGACTTTCCGCATGGCCGAGTTCGGCTTCTTCGGCGTCGTGGCGTAAACGCGAGTACACACGCCACGCTTCTGCGGTGACGCATTCAGCGCGGGGACTTTCGTCTTCTCTTTGTTGACGCGACGCGGGTTCGCGATCAACTGGCTCGTTGTGGCCATGCAATCTCCAGGTTTTCGATTCGGCTACGGCTCAAGAAACACCGGGCCAACTCCTTTCGGGAGTCGGCCCGGCATTCTCTAATCCGCTATTTCCGCCCTGCCCGGTATTGGGGTGGGGCGACAAAGGCCGGCGATTCTAGGTATGTGACCGGGGGGTGTCAACGCATTGGTGCGCTGCACAAGGCAATTGGCCGTACATATATATGGGCTCGGGCCTGGACGCCTCCGAAGCCGGGGCCTTCGCGCGCCAGAAGCTCGATTCCGATCCCGGCGAGCGGCTAAGGGTCCGGGGCGGTCCTGGCCCGGAGCGGGTCGCCGAAAGCCACGAAGGCGAACAGCCCGGCGAAGACCGCATGAATCGCGGCCCCGACCAGCACGGGAGTCGCGTGCAGACCCGAGGTGGCGGCCTTGATCAACGCCAGCGCCGAGATGAGGAAGTGCGCGAAGTTGCCGATCGCGAGAGGCCGCGCGTAGATCCCTCCGATGAGTACGCCCTGCGCCATCCAGTTGATGACGGCGAGCCCGGCTTGTGCGGCAGCAGCGACCTGCAGCCCGAGCGTCAGCAAAGGGGTGGCCTCGACGCCGGCAAAACGCAGGATTTCCTGCGGCATGAAGGTGGCGGCCACACCGATCATTCCCGTGTAGATAGCGCTCGCGCGCATCAGCCAGCGGGTGTTCATCGCGTCGTCCTCATGGGGGCGATGATACCCCGGTGCACCACCCGGCGCGGTGACGCTGCGGGAGCTGCTGCGTCACTCGCGCCGGGCATTGCCCAACTCTCACCTCAGAGAATTCGCGACGCCGGCGCGCTTGCGCCAGGAGCGCGGCGACGGAATCAGCATGGGCACTTCCGCGCGGTAGTTGATGTAGTCGTGGCCCAGCGAATCGACGAGGTCGCGCTCCTCGAGCTGGATCGCCACGAGGATGTATGCGGTCGTCATGACCGCGAAGAACAGGTGCGTCGCGCCCATCGTCGGCGTCGCCCAGAACGCGAACAGCCAGCCGACGTACAGCGGGTGGCGCACGAGGCGATACAGTCCCGGCGTGCCGAACTTGAGCGGCGTGTACGGGCGGCCGACGAGCTGCAGCCAGATCTGGCGCAGGCCCAACAGATCGAAGTGGTTGAGCAGGAACGTCGAGACGAGCACCAGCAACCAGCCGAACGCGAAGAACGCCCAGAGCACACCGCGAGCGGTCGGATCCGTCACGTGCCACACGGCGCCACCCAGCGGCTGCCACAGCGCGAACAACACGATCAGCGCGACGCTCGACGCGAGCACGTACGTGCTGCGCTCGGCGGATTCGGGTACGAACTGCGTGAACCAGCGTTTGAAGAACGGGCGCGCCATGAGGCTGTGCTGCAGCGCGAACAGCGCGAGCAGGCCGACGTCGATCGCGAGCGCGGCGGGCAACGACAGCAGCCGCTCACCGTCGATCGTGCGCGGCACGACGAAGTTGCCGATGAAGCCGAGCGCGTAGAGGAACGTGGCGAAGAAGATGGCGTAGCTGACGACGCCGTACAGAAAAATGGAAATGCGTTTGAACATGATGTGACTCCCTTTATCGAAGGGACGGATTCTCGGGAGGGAGGCGGACACGGGCTTGAGGCAGACGCCTCAATTTGCGGGCGGGAGCGCCTGGGACATTTGTCCCGGGTCTGACGGAAAAAAGGGGACAGATCTATTTTCACGGAAAATAGATCTGTCCCCTTTTTTAGTGCATGACGCCGCGGTCGCGCGCAAACACGATCGCCTGGGAACGCGACGACACGCCCAGCTTGTCGAAGATCGCGGTGAGGTGATTGCGAACGGTCTTCTCGCTGATGAACAGCTTGTCGGCGATGGACTGGTTCGCGGCGCCACTCGCAACCAGCACGAGGATCTCGCGCTCGCGGCCCGTGAGCTCGGCCAATGCGTCGTCTTCGCGCGGCGCATCGGCCGCGCGCCGGCGTGGCGGCGTCTTTGGCCACCCGAGGAACTCGCCAGCCACTTCCTGGAACCGGTACCACGCAGGCTCATGTTCCAGCAGCACGTGGTTGAAGCTGTCGAGCTCTACGAAGCGCGCCTGCGGAATCGCGGCAGCGAGCATGCGCCCCTGTTCGAGCGGGATTCGCGCGTCACCGCGCGAATGCGTGATCAGCGTGGGCGCTTTCACGTCGCCCAGACGGGCGGTGATGTCGACCTCGCCGAACGCCTCGACGATGCGGGCCGCGATCTCGGGACGCGTCGTGCGACGCATCAGCTCGTCAAACCAGGCGAGCTGTTGCGGTGTGCCGCCGGGAATGAAGAGCTCCGTGAACAGCCGGCGGAACGCGGGTGTATCAGCGCCCCAGCCGATTCGAATGATCTCGGCGAGTGCGCGTCCGGCGCGAATGGATTCCTCGCCGCGCCTCGCCCAACCCTGTGCGTATCCCCCGTGGATGATCAGGTGCGACACTCGCTCCGGATGTCGAACCGCGTACTCGATGCCCACGGCGGCGCCCTGTGAGAGCGCCAGCAACGCGAAACGCTCGACGCCGCTGGCGTCGACCACGCATTCGAGATCCGCGACCTGTCGATCGAGGGACAGGTCGTGATCCACCCAGTCGGACAGGCCGCAGCCGCGCGCGTCGTAGCGGTGTAGTTGGTTGTTGGCCGACAGGGCGGCGAACCAGTGTCGGAACACCGGGCTCTCCCAGTCGAACTCCACGTGGTTCAGCCAGTTCGCAGTCTTGACTATTGGCGGCCCCGAGCCGGAACGCGCGTACGCCAGCCGGACGCCGTCGGCCGTCGTGACGAACTGGATAGTCTGGTCCATGGCGCGAAGTATGGACCAGCATCGCACGATGAAAAAAGGCGCCGGACCGAGGCGTTCAGCCCGGCGCCCCGTCCCGGGGAAGAGGGTCCCCCGGGCCTCAGACTCGATTCGCTAGAACTTGTAACGCGCGCCCACGAAGAATTGTCTTCCCGTGTGCGTGTAGACGACGACCCGATCCGCCACCGTGTCCGTGAACTGATCGTTCGCTTCGTCCGTCAGGTTCAGGCCTTCGAGCGAAACCGTCAGGTGATCGTTGAACGCGTACGACGCGGAGAAGTCGAGGTTGAACGTCTCGTTCGTTCCATCGGCGTCCTGGATCGCCGGCGCATTGCCCGCCGGCACCGCGGTGAGGTACGCATCGCGGAACGACGCGGACGTGCGCAAGCTCACGCCGCCGCCTTCGTAGTACAGCGTCGCGTTCCACGCATTGCGCGACAGGTTCAACAGATCGTTCTTCACCGGCGGCGTCGTGCCCGCCCCCGACGTCACGTAATCGATCTCGGATTCGACGAACGTGTAGTTCAACAACACGCCGAGATTGCTCCACGCGCCGGGCAGGAAGCGCAGCGGCTGCTGGTAGTTGATCTCGAAGCCCGACAGCGGTCCGCCCTCGGTGTTCACGGGCGACGAGAACGCGAACGACTCGGTGCCGTTCAACGTGGTTCCCGACAGCAGGTCGAGTGGATAGCCCGACTGATTGAAGGGCATGGACACCACGAGCGTCTGCACGAACGTGTCGATGTCTTTCGCGAAGATCGCGCCGGAGAGCAGCGCGCCTTCGTCGAAATACCACTCGACCGAGAGGTCGGCGGTCTTAGCGCGCGTCGGCTTCAGATAGGGATTGCCGGTTGCGACGCCGAGCGTACCGACGAGGCTCGTCGATCCGCCCGGCGTGACCTGGCCGAGCGCGGGGCGCGTCATGACCTTCGCGACGGAAGTGCGGATCAGCAGGTCCGGCGTCGCCTCGACCACCACGTTGAGCGACGGCAGCCAGTCGGCGTACTCGCTCACCGCGGTCAGCAGCACCGGGGCGCCGCCCGCGGGCAGATAGCCCTGCGACGTCTGCCCGGTGCGCGCGTAACGCAGGCCGAGATCGCCGCGCACGGGGATACCCCAGTCGAACGTGAAGTCTGCCTGTAGATAGGCGCCGCGGTCTTCTTCCGTCACCGAGCGGTTGTTGCCGCGCGCGGAGTTGTTGGTGATGCTGCCGAGCGCGAACGTGCCGGTGTTGCTGTAGATGTCGAACATGCGCGCGAACGCGTCGAGATCCGGGATCAGCCACGAAGTGTTCGTTCCCGCCGGCAGGTCGAGGTTGCGGCCGAACCCGCTCACGAGCTCGGTGACGTCCGCGAGCGTCGTGCCGGCCGGCAGCGCGGGCACCGTGGTCTCCGACGCGCGGCGGAACTCGTACGCCTTGAAGGCGTATTTCTTGTAGTCGACGCCCGCCTTGAACGTGAACATGTCGTTCGGCGAGAACGCGAGATCGATCTTCACCACTTCGAAGGTGTTGTCGACGCCCTGCGGGCGCACGCGGATTTCCGATGAGCCACCCGGCAGCGCGCCGAACGTCCAGTTCGCCGCATTCGTCGGATCGAATCCGTAGTCGAATGAGGGCAGACGATCGTTGCCACGGAAGTCCCACGAATAGCCATCCGTGTTCGGACGGTCGAGCGTGATGGTGGTCTGGATCGGATTGTTGAAGTCCGAGCGCGAGTAACCGACGAGTTCGTTCAGCGTCCAGTGTTCTCCGAGCTCGTGGCTCGCCGACAGCGAGTACGAGCCGAACTTCGTGCGCATCTCGTCGTATCGCGATTCGGACCGGACGTCGACGTCGTCGAACAGGCCGTAGACCAGCGTGCCGTCTTCGTCGATCTCGCCCGCGCGGATCAGCGTCGCGGGCTTGCCGCCCTGCGAGGCATTGCGGCTGAACGAGAATGCCTCGAGGTAACTTTCGGCGCGCTTGGCGCGGAAGTCGGAATAGAGGATGTCTAGGTTGACGAGATTGGTCTCGTTCACCTGCCATTGCAGCGCACCGGTCAGGCCGAGCCGCGACTGATCGTGTTCGAGTCGACCGAATCGCGGAATGCGCGGATGCAGCGTGGTCGGCGCGCTCGCCTGCGCGAGCGTGATTCCCGTCGGCGTCGACATGGGATTGAAGCCGCCGGCGCTGCCGCCGGAATCCCAGCGCACGGTGCTGGAACCTTCCTCGAGCGACTGACGCTCGGAGTACGCGGCGGAGAACAGCGCACCGAAGCGATCGTCCGCGAACGTGTCGCTGATCAGGAAAGTGGCGCGCGGATCGAAGTCCTGCGCGAGGTCGTTGTAGGCGCCCTTGAGCGCGCTGACCAGCGTGAACTCCTTGTAGTCGAAGGGACGCGCGGTGCGCAGGTCGACGGTTGCGCCGAGCGAACCCTCCTCCACTTCCGCGGACGAAGTCTTGCGCGCCGTGATGCTGTTGAAGAGTTCCGACGCGAACACGTTGAAATCGAACTGGCGGTTGCGATTCGTGCCGCCGGAGCTGTCGGTGCCGCCCGTCGTGCTCTGCGCTTCCATGCCGTTGATGCGCACGCGCGTGAACTGCGGACCCAGGCCGCGCACGCTGATGTTCCGGCCCTCGCCCGCGTCGCGCGCGATCGAAATGCCAGGAATGCGCTGCACGGATTCCGCGAGATTCGAATCCGGGAATTTGGCGATGTCTTCGGAGCGGATGCTGTCGATCGCGCCGGCCGCCGCGCGCTTGTCATCGAGCGCGGCGTTGAGACTCGCGCGAAAACCGGTGACGACGACTTCTTCGACTTCCTCGCTCCCGGTGGCGGGCGGCGGGTCCTGCGCATACGCGGCAGCGGAAGCGGATGCGGCGATGAGGCCCATCGCAGCCTTGATGTGGGCACGAAGCACGGTTTTCTCCCTCGATTTAGGTTCTCGAAGGACTGACCGGGGACCCCGGAAAAAACTTACCCGAAGATCGGCAGGCCGGTCATTTCTGCCAGTCGATGCCCTTTTTGGCGAGTTCCGCGGCCTCCTCCACCGCCGCCTCGCTGGTGCCGATCACGGCAAACGCATGCTTGCCCTGCGGGACGAGCTTGCCCTGGTAGCCGTCCTGCACGAATGAGTGCGAACGCCAGAAGCGCTCTTCCGAAAGAACCATCACGTGCACGGCGCCATCGCGCGTCTGGATGATGAGATGCGGCGCGACATTGCCGCGCACCTTGCAGACGCGCGCGATTGACACCGGCAGGTCCGCGATGAGCTCCGCTCCCGCCTTCTTGAGCGCCGCTTCGATCTTCGGATTCTCGACGCGCTTCGACGAGGCGACGAACACGCTGCGCTCTTTTTCGGCGTGCTTGAGGATGTCCGCGATCAGCGTCGCGCGGTCGCGCGCCGTCGCGGTCCAGATGAGCGCGACGAACAGCGTCAGCAAAACCGTCGCGGCGAGCGCGTTCCAGCGCGGCAGACCCAAACGCACGCGCGCCGGACGCTGCGCCTCGATCTCCCAAGGCGGCGGCGCCGGCGGGACCGGCACGTCGGCGAACGCGCCGCCGACCAGACGGTCTATCTTTTCGAGATCGTCCGCGTAACGCGCACACTCCGCGCAGCCGCGGCGATGTTCGAGGACTTCCGGCTCGGCGCGGCGCGGATCGGCGCCGAACAGACGGCGAAATTCAGCGTGCTGCATCGTCGTCCTCCTTCGATTCGTCCGGGCCCAACCCAAGCCGCGCGCGCAGGCGATTGCGCGCGCGGAACAGCCGTGTCGAGACCGCGCCTTCGTTGAGCCCCAACTCGTGCGCGATCTCCTGCGTGGAATATCCCATCACGACCTGCAGGACCAGCGCTTCGCGGTGTTCATCTTCGAGCTCGAGGATCGCGCGGCGCACATCGCGCAGATCATCGGCATCGCGCTCCGGGCTCTCCGCGAGCGCCGGCGATTCCGCGGCCGTCAGCTCGTCGATGTTCACGGTGGGATGGCGTTTGCGTTCGTAGAGCCGCGCGTGTTCGCGACGCGCGATCGTGAGCAGCCACGACTTCGCGGAATCTCCATCCTTCAGCGAATCGAGCGATTTCCAGGCTCGCAAGAACGTTTCCTGCATGACTTCCTCCGCCACGGTGCGGCTGCGCGCCAGCCACAACGCGAAACGGAACACGTCGGCGCGACAGGGTTCGCACAGCGCGAGAAATCGCTGCTGGCGCGCGTTGACGCTCACCCCGCTCATGCGAGGAGACCGGACGACGAGCCAAATGTTTGCGGCGCCGCGCGTGAAGGTTTCATGTCGGGGCGGATCAGCAACCCTCGCCGGCGAACTCGAGGCACGTCAGTTTCCGGACTTTCATGGTTCTTCTCGATGCCGATCGGGCTGGAGCGCGATCATGCGGGGCGGGCATCGGCGCCCGCAAGACTTCGTTGCCGCACTGCGGTGGCACGCGGCGAGTGTGCGCGAAGTCTCACTGCTGGTGCTTGCCCGGCCTCCGGGGCGAGACCGCGCGTGGGGTCCGGACATATCAATGGATAGAGCCGCCCGCGGCATCGTCAGGAAGCGCCCCATGATCATCTCCGTCATCAACCTCACGAAGGGCGCAATCGCCGACGCGGCGCTGCTGCGCGCCATCCGCGCCGTGAACCGGCAACTGCGCGAGGACTTCGAACCCTATTGGGGTTTCGGCGCGGAGCTGCGGCTCGAAGGCAAGACCGGCAAGGGCAAACAAGCGCGGTTCGACCAGGCCGACATGCGCGGCGACGCGGTGCTCTACGTGCGCGCGCTCGCCCGTGTCGTCGACGCCGAAGGCTTCCACGAGACCAATTTCGCGGGCATTCCGTACGGCTTCGTGTTCCTCGAGCTCAGCGACGCACTCGAGGAGGAATGGACCGTCACGTTGTCGCACGAAGCGCTGGAGCTCGTCGCGGACCCGGAAGCCAATCTGCTGGTGCAAGGCCCGCACCCGGGAGATGCGAGGCGGCAGGTCTTCCACTGGTTCGAGATGTGCGACGCGGTGCAGTCGGAGACTTACGAGCTCGACGGCGTCCGCTTGAGCAACTTCGTGCTGCCTCTGTACTTCACGGCGAATGCCGAGCACGGCGGACGCAACGATTTCCTCGGCACCAAATTCCACGGCAAGACGCTGTTGTCGTTCGGCGTGAATCCCGGCGGCTACATCGGCTTCTTCGATCCCAAACTGCGTGGCGCGGACAAGCACACGACCTTCGAGCTCGAGAACGACGCGCGCGCGCTCGAGCGCAAGAAGATCAAGAAGAAGCTCGTGACAGGACGCGGAAATCTGCGCCGCCGACGCATGGGCTGACGACCCCAAAAAGAAAAGGCCGGCATCGCTGCCGGCCTCTTCGACTCTTCCTCGATCGAGACGATCAGCCTTCGACGGCCGCGCCCTCGCCCACGCCGCTGCTGCCGCCGCCGTCATCGATGTCGGCGACGCCGCCGCCCACATCCATGAAGCCGCCGCGATCGTTGGCGTCGGCCTTCGCGCGACGATGCTCGTGCGCCGCGAAGCCCGTGCCCGCCGGGATGAGCCGGCCGACGATGACGTTCTCCTTGAGGCCGCGCAGATCGTCCTTCAGACCGCGAACCGCGGCTTCGGTCAGCACGCGAGTGGTCTCCTGGAACGACGCCGCCGAGATGAACGACTCGGTGGCAAGCGAGGCCTTGGTGATGCCGAGCAGCACGGGCTGCAGGGTCGCCGGGGTCTTGCCATCCTTCGAGATGCGTTCGTTCATCAGGTTCGCGCGACCGCGATCGAGCTGTTCGCCCTTGAGCAGCGGCGTTTCGCCCGACTCCAGGACTTCGGTCTTGCGCAGCATCTGGCGAATGATCACTTCGATGTGCTTGTCGTTGATCTTCACGCCCTGCAGGCGGTAGACGTCCTGGATCTCGCGAACCAGGTAGTTGGCCAGCGACTCGACGCCCTGCAGACGCAGGATGTCGTGCGGGTTCAGCTCGCCGTCGGCGATCACTTCGCCGCGCGTCACGCCTTCACCTTCGAACACGTTGAGCTGGCGCCACTTCGGGATCAGCTCCTCGTACTTCTCCGAATCGTCTCCGGTGATGACGAGACGGCGCTTGCCCTTGGTCTCCTTGCCGAAGCTCACGACACCGCTCTTCTCCGCGAGAATCGCGGGGTCCTTCGGCTTGCGGGCTTCGAACAAATCCGCGACGCGCGGCAGACCGCCGGTGATGTCGCGGGTCTTCGAGGATTCCTGGGGTATGCGTGCGATCACATCACCCACTGACACTCGTGCGCCGTCCTCGAGCGCGATGAGCGCGCCGGGAGGAAGCGTGTACACGGCCGGGATTTCGGTGTTCGCGAAGAACGCTTCCTTACCCTTCAGGTTGATCAGTTTGACGGTCGGACGCAGGTCCTTGCCGCCGCGCTGCTTGGAGTCGAGCACCACGGTCGACGACAGGCCCGTCACTTCGTCCAACTGCGTCGTGACGGTCAGACCGTCGACGAAGTCCTGGAACCGGATGTGGCCGCCCACTTCCGTGATGACGGGGTGGGTGTGCGGATCCCAGGTCGACACGACCTGACCGCCAGCGACCTTGTCGCCTTCCTTCGAGGTGATCTGCGCGCCGTACGGGATCTTGTAACGCTCGCGCTCGCGACCGTATTCGTCGACCACGCCGATCTCGCCCGAGCGCGACACCGCGACCAGGTGACCCTTTTCGTGCTGCACGGTCTTCACGTTGTGGAAGCGCAGCGTGCCCTTGTTACGCACTTCGAGCGACGAAGCGGCAGCCGCTCGCGACGCCGCGCCACCGATGTGGAACGTGCGCATCGTGAGCTGCGTGCCCGGCTCGCCGATCGACTGCGCGGCCATGACGCCGACCGCTTCGCCGATGTTGATCTGCCGGCCGCGAGCAAGATCGCGTCCGTAGCAGGTCTGGCAGACGCCGTAGCGCAACTTGCAGGTGATGGGCGAACGAACCTGGACGACGTCCACGCCTTCCTGCTCGATCATGCGCACCATCTTTTCGTCGATGAGCGTGCCGACCGGGAACAACACTTCGGTCGTGCCCGGCTTGAGGATGTCTTCGACGACCGTACGACCCAGGACGCGTTCGCCCAGGGCTTCGACGACGTCGCCACCTTCGACCAACGGCATCATGGTGAGGCCGAAGGTCGTGCCGCAATCCGGCTGCGTGACCACGAGATCCTGCGCGACGTCGACGAGGCGCCTTGTGAGGTAACCCGAGTTCGCCGTCTTCAACGCCGTGTCGGCGAGACCCTTGCGGGCGCCGTGCGTCGAGATGAAGTACTGCTGCGCGTTCAGACCTTCGCGGAAGTTGGCCGTGATCGGTGTTTCGATGATCGAGCCGTCAGGCTTGGCCATGAGGCCGCGCATGCCGGCGAGCTGGCGAATCTGGGCCGCGCTACCGCGCGCCCCGGAGTCGGCCATCATGAAGATCGAGTTGAACGACTTCTGCTTCTGCATCTTGCCGCGCGAATCGATCGCGTCTTCGACGCCGAGCTTTTCCATCATGGCCTTCGCGACCTGATCGTTCGCACGCGACCAGATGTCGACGACCTTGTTGTAACGCTCGCCGTTCGTGACGAGACCGGACGAATACTGGTCCTGGATCTCCTTCACGTCCTTGTCGGCGGCCGCGACGATCTTGGTCTTCTGCTCGGGAATGATGATGTCATCGATTCCGAACGAGACCGCCGAACGCGTCGCGTACTGGAAGCCCGTGTACATGAGCTGGTCGGCGAAGATGACCGTCTCTTTCAGACCCAGCGCTCGGTAACACGCGTTGATCGTCGCGGAGATGATCTTCTTCGTCATGTCCTGGTTCACGAGATCGTAGGGCAAACCCTTCGGCAGGATCTCGGAGAGCAACGAACGGCCGACCGTCGTGTCGACGACATGGCGCCGTTCGACGAAGTCACCCGTTTCGGTGTTCTTGATCCACTCGCGGACACGCACCTTGACCTTCGCCTGCAGGTCGATCTGCCGGCCTTCATAGGCGCGGTGAACTTCCTGCGTGTCGGAGAACATCATGTGCTCACCCTTCGCGCCCACCTTCTCGCGGGTCATGAAGTAGAGGCCGAGCACGACGTCCTGCGACGGGACGATGATCGGGTCGCCGTTGGCGGGCGACAGGATGTTGTTGGTGGACATCATGAGCGCGCGCGCTTCGAGCTGCGCTTCGAGCGACAGCGGCACGTGGACGGCCATCTGGTCGCCGTCGAAGTCGGCGTTGAACGCCGTGCAGACGAGCGGGTGCAACTGGATCGCCTTGCCTTCGATCAGCACGGGCTCGAAAGCCTGGATGCCGAGGCGGTGCAGCGTCGGGGCGCGGTTCAGCAGGACCGGATGCTCGCGGATGACTTCCTCGAGGATGTCCCACACTTCCGGACCTTCACGCTCGACCAGGCGCTTCGCGGCCTTGATGGTCGACGCGTCGCCGCGGATCTGCAGCTTCTGGAAGATGAACGGCTTGAACAGCTCGAGCGCCATCTTCTTCGGCAGACCGCACTGGTGCAGGCGCAGCGTGGGTCCCACGACAATGACCGAACGGCCGGAGTAGTCGACGCGCTTGCCGAGCAAGTTCTGGCGGAAGCGACCCTGCTTGCCCTTGATCATGTCGGCGAGCGACTTCAGCGGGCGCTTGTTGGTGCCCGTGATCGCGCGGCCGCGGCGGCCGTTGTCGAGCAACGCGTCGACTGCCTCTTGCAGCATGCGCTTCTCGTTGCGAACAATAATATCGGGAGCGTTGAGCTCGAGCAGGCGACGCAAACGGTTGTTGCGGTTGATGACTCGGCGATACAGGTCGTTGAGATCCGACGTCGCGAAGCGGCCGCCATCGAGCGGCACGAGCGGACGCAGATCCGGCGGCAGCACCGGCAGCACGACCATGACCATCCACTCGGGCTTGTTGCCCGAGTCGATGAAGGCTTCGACGAGCTTCAGGCGCTTCGAGAGACGCTTGAGCTTCGTCTCGGAGGACGTGGCCGACATGTCTTCGCGAACCTTGATGAGCTCGGCGGCGAGGTCGATGCTCTTCAGCAACTCCCACACGGCCTCGGCGCCCATGCGCGCGTCGAACTCGTCGCCATGTTCTTCGATGGCTTCGAGGTACATCTCATCCGTCAGCAACTGGCCGCGCTGCAGCGGCGTCATGCCTGGATCGATGACGACGAAGGCTTCGAAATAGAGCACGCGCTCGATTTCGCGCAGCGTCATGTCGAGC
>JAYTOK010000038.1:0-37211 GCA_043747835.1 Pseudomonadota bacterium
GGTGGTCATCGACGTGCCGAAAGACGTGCAGAACTGGTCCGGTGAATTCAAAGGCACGGGCACGCTGCCCATGCCCGGCTATCGCAAGCGCCTCGAGACGCTGACCACCGACATCATCGACGGCACCGAGGCGAATCATTTCTTCGAAATGCTGGGCGAGTCGCAGCGTCCGTTGATATATGCCGGCGGCGGCGTCATCAACGGCAACGCGTCGGTCGAGCTGCGCGAGTTCGCGCGCGAATTCGACATTCCGGTCGTCACCACGCTCATGGGTATCGGTGCGGTCGACACCACCGACACGCTCGCCATGCGCATGCTCGGCATGCACGGACAGGCGTTCGCCAACTATGCGGTCGACGATTGCGATTTCCTCATCGCCATCGGTGCGCGCTTCGATGATCGCGTCGCGGGCAATCCCGCGAAGTTCGCGCCCGGTGCGAAGTACATCGCGCATTTCGACATCGACCGCGCCGAGATCAACAAGGTCAAACGCGTGCAGTGGAGCCACGTGGGCCTGCTGCCCGAAGCGCTGCGAACGCTGACGACGCACGGCAAACGCGCCGGCTTCAAGCGCGATCGTTCGCAGTGGCTGGCCTATCTTTCCGATCTCCGCCGCACCTATGCGATGAACTACGATCGCAACAGCGAGAAGATCCAGCCTTACTACGTGATCGAAGAGCTCAATCGCATCACGAAGGGCGAGGCCATCATCGCAACCGGCGTGGGTCAGCATCAGATGTGGGCGGCGCAATACTGCGATTTCCGCCATCCGCGCCTGTGGCTGACGTCGGGTTCGATGGGCACCATGGGTTTCGGTTTGCCGGCCGCCATCGGCGCGCAGTTCGCGCAACGCGACAAACTGGTCATCGACATCGACGGCGACGCCTCGGTGCGCATGAACTTCGGCGAGCTCGAGACCGTGACCACCTATGACCTTCCGGTGAAGGTGGTGATCCTCAACAACAACGGCGATGGCATGGTGAAGCAGTGGCAGAAGCTGTTCTTCAAGGGGCGCCTGTCGGCCTCGGAGAAAACACTGCACACCAAGGACTTCATCAAGGCCGCGCAGGCCGACGGCTTCAAATACGCCGTGCGCCTCGATCGCAAGGAAGATGTGCCAACCGTGATAGAGCAATTCCTCGCGTTCAAGGGTGCGGCCTTCCTCGAAGTCATCATCGATGCGGATGCCGGCGTATATCCAATGGTGGGTCCGGGCCAGCCTTACGAGGCCATGATCACCGGCGACTGGATTCCGTCGCGCAAGAAGGTCGACGTCAAGCCTCCGGGCGCGAGTGAGATGTTCTAACCAGCCGGACGACGATGAAGTATCTGCATACCATGGTGCGCGTCACCGACGTCGACGCCTCACTCAAGTTCTACTGTGACGCGCTCGGGCTGGAAGTCATCAAACGCACCGACTACCCGCAGGGCAAGTTCACTCTCATTTTTCTCGCGGCGCCCGGAGATGGCGCCGCGCAAGTGGAGCTCACGCACAACTGGGAGCCGGAGGCCTACGGCGGTGGCCGCAACTTCGGCCACCTGGCTTATGCGGTCGATGACATCTATGCCACCTGCGAGCGCCTGCAGAAACATGGCGTGACCATCAATCGTCCGCCACGCGACGGCCGCATGGCTTTCGTTCGCTCGCCGGACAACATCTCCATCGAACTACTGCAGAAAGACGGATCGCTTCCGCCGCGCGAGCCCTGGGTGTCGATGGCGAACACCGGCAGTTGGTGAGCGCCGCCGCAGCCGATCCGGCCGGTGCTGCCGACAGGCGCGACGCGTTTCGCGCGGGTCAACGCGCGATCCTGCAATCCCTTCCCGGCACCGCCGCGTGGGCGTTGATCTGCGGTGTCGCGCTGGTCAAGGGGGGGTTGCCCGTCGGCTGGGCGCTCGCGATGTCGATCTCGGTGTATGCGGCGTCCGCACAGCTCGCGACGCTGCCGATGGTCGTCGCGGGCGCGCCCCTGTGGGTGATCGTCGCGACCGGCTTCATCACCAATCTGCGCTTCGTGATCTACAGCGCCGCGCTCCGCCCCTTTTTCGCGATGCTCCCGTTCCGCGTCCGCGCCGCGCTCGGCTTCTTCATGACGGACTTCACTTTCCTGCTGTTCATGCGCGGGGCGAACGAGGGTAGTTTGCCCGAGAGGAATCGCGACGCCTGGTTCGCCGGCGCGTGCGCGACCAACTACGTGACGTGGCAGGTGTGCGCCTCGATCGGCATACTGGGCGCGGCGTTCGTGCCGACGGACTGGGGCCTCGAGTTCACGGGCACACTCGCGTTGGTCGCGCTCATGGGGCCCGCGCTGTCGACCCGTCCCGCGATCGTCGGCGCCGCGCTGGCCGCGATCGTCGCGCTGCTCACGCACGCATTGCCGTTCCGGCTCGGCCTCTTCTGCGGCGCGATCGCCGGCATCGTCGCGGCGACGCTGGTCGACTACTGGCGGCCCGCGCCGCCGATCAAGCCCCAAGGCGCCGCATGAACTGGCTCGATCACCTGTGGATGGCAGTCATCCTGCTGGGTCTTGCCGCGGCGACGTTCGTCACGCGCACCTCGTTCCTGCTCGCCGGCTCGCGCATCCGGCTGCATCCGCGCGCGGAAGCCGCGCTGCGTTACGCGCCGGTGTGCACGCTCGCGGCCATCGTGGTCCCGGAAATCCTGTTGCACGGCGGGCAGACAGTCGACCTCTCGCTGCTGAACCCGCGATTGATCGGCGCGGCGGGCGCCGTGGCGTGGCTGATCTTCTCGCGCAACATCGTGGGTTGCATGGCAACCGGCATGCTCGCGTTCTCGCTCGCCCGGGTCCTGCTCTGACTACCCCTTGCCCTAACTAGGAGCCGGGGTTAAGGTTCGGCCGCCCAATAAAACAACAACAGGGAGGCATCATGCAAGGCATCGGTGGATTCATGGTCCTGATCGGGGCGGGCTCGTTCGTGTTGCACTACATGGACATGGAGTTCCGTCTTTTGAGCTGGGTCGACAACTGGGGTGCGACCGCGGGCATCGCGATCCGCGTCGGGCTGATTGTCGTCGGCGCAGTTCTCTGGTTCCTCGGCCGTCAGCAAGCGGCCAAGGCGGAGACGCCGCCGGCAACTTGACGAAGTCGCGCCGGCCGTCATGGGGCGGCCGGCGCCATTCATTCGAAAGACTCCCTGCGAAACCGTTAAGGTTCGCCGCATGGACAAGCCGAGTCTCAACATCGTTCGCGCCGCGGACATCGCCGCGCACTCCCAGCAGTTCGCCCATCCGCTGAATCCCGATTCCGAGATGCACGGCATGCAACTCGCTCGCAGCGTGGGTCTCAAGCGAAACGGCGTGAACTTCATCCGCGTACCGGCGGGCCGCGAGTCGTACGTCTACCACTCTCACCAGCACGAAGAGGAGTGGATCTACGTGTTGTCAGGCCGCGCGATCGCGTTGATCGACGACGTCGAGTACGAAGTCGCGCCGGGCGACTTCATTGGTTTCCCCGCGCCGTCCGTCGCGCACCTGCTGCGCAATCCGGGTCCGGACGACCTCGTCTATCTGGTCGGCGGGGAGAATCGCGACTACGACGTCGCGGAATTTCCGAAGCTCGGAAAGCGCATGGTGCGGACGGGCAAGGACGCGGTGATCGAGGAAATTGGGGTCAGGCCCCAATTTCCAGACGGAAACTAGGGCCTGACCCCAACTTCCTTCCACGCCGCCAGGACGATCGCCTCCTTCTCCGCCGCGATCCCCGACTTCAGTTTCGCCTGCTCCTCCGCCGGCCTCGTGAGATGCCAGGCCAGCGTGTCATCGACAGTCTTCGCGAGCGGTGAAATCTCGAGACCCTTCGCGCGCGCCGCCGTATTGCTCGTGCCCGCGAACGCGGCTTCGTCACCTTTCGCGGGCAGCCACGCCGGCATCTCGCTCCACGGCGCCACCTCGTGCTTCTCGAGGAACTCCGCCGGTAGATAGACGGCGCGCGGCGCTACCGCCGGCTTCGCGCGCTTCTTCACCGACGCGATGCAGGCGTCCGTGAGCTCGCCGAACTTGAACGTGTTGACGTCGCTCACGAGGTTGTACGTTCCGGTCAGCGAGTTCTCGATCGCATTTATCGAGAACGCCGCGAGATCGCGCACGTCGATGATCTGAAATCCATCGGTGGGCGAACCCGGCGCGATGAACTCGCCACCCCGCGCGGCACGCGCCGGCCAGTACGTGAAGCGGTCCGTGTTGTCGTCGGGACCGACGATCAGCCCCGGCCGGATCACCGAGCCACGCCCCGCGAACGCCTTCATCGCGGCCTGTTCGCACAGCGCCTTCAGCGGCCCATACGTATCGCCGTCCACCTTCTCGACGGCTTCGTCCGCGAGCTTGCCCACGTCCGACTTCTCGTCGCGCGGCTGCGCGAAGTTCGGATACACGGAGATCGAGGAGACGAACACGTACTGCTTCACTCTCGGCGCGAGCAGCTCGGCGGACAGCTTCACGTGCCGCGGCACGTAACCCGAGTTGTCGATGACCGCATCCCACTCGCGATCCTCGAGCCCGTCGATCTCGCCGTTGCGATCGCCCTTGATGCGCTCGATCCCGGGATAGCGGTCGGTCTTCGTCTTGCCGCGATTGAAGAACGTCACGGTGTGACCGCGTTCGAGCGCGTACGCCGTCATGTGCAACCCGAGGAAGCGCGTGCCGCCGAGGATGAGGATCTTCAGCGGCTGCTTCGCTTTCTTCGTCTTCTTCGCGGCCCATGCAGGTGCAGCGGCGGCGACGGCGCCAGCGGCCGCGAAAGAGAGCAGTGTGCGTCGTTTCATGAGCGTCTCCCGCGCCGCGAAGCGCGCAGTCGAACTATTGCGCGCCGGGCGCCGCGTACTGAGCCACCCAGTCGCGCACGGTCTGGTACCAGAAGATCGAGTTCTGCGGCTTCAACACCCAGTGGTTCTCGTCCGGGAAGTACACGAGCTTCGAGGGCACGCCGCGCTTTTGCAGCGTGTTGAACAGCTCGACGCCGTGATTCAGCGGAACGCGCATGTCCTGCTGGTTGTGGATCACGAGCGTCGGCGTCTTGAAGTTGCCCGCCGACGTGTGCGGCGAATACTTCGCGAACTCCTCCGGCTTCTCCCAGAAATTGAAGAACCGTTCGGTCTCCGCGCCGTAGTCGGCGCCGATCTGCGTGAAATTGTTGTAGACCGCGGCATGCGCCACGAGCGCGTTGAAAGGATGCGGTCGGCCTAGCAACGTCGTCGCGAGGAAGCCGCCGTAGCTCGCGCCCGCGGCGACGGTGCGCTTCGAATCGATAAACGGCTTGGCGAGCAGCCACTCGGCCGCCTTGATCGTGTCCTCGTACGGCATCGAGATGCGGTCCGGGTTGATCGAGTCCGCGAACTCGTTGCCGAAGCCGCTCGAGCCGTGGAAATTGTGCCACGTCACGACATAGCCCCAACTCGCGAACAACTGCGCGTTCCAGCGCCACTGCAGGGAGTCCGTCACCGCGTTGTGCGGCCCGCCGTGCAACAGCATCAGCAGGGGATACTTCTTCGTCGCGTCGAATCCGGGTGGATAGGTGATCCACATCTGGATGTCGTCGTTGCGCGCGCCCTGGTAAGTGACGCTCTCGAACTTGCCGGCGTCGATCCCCGCGAGCGCCTCGTCGTTGAACGACGAGAGCTTTTTTGCGATACCGCGGGCGTCGAGCGAGACGAGCGTCGGTGGCTCGATGAAACTCTGGCGCACGGCGATGAGACCACGGCCGTTGCGCGACAGCGCGAGCGCGCCGAACGTCGAGGCCTTGGTGAGCGCCTGCGGCACGCCGCCGTTGAGGCGGAAGCGATACACGCGGCGCGTGCCCGCATCGTCGATCGTGCCCAGCAACGTGCGCGAATCGCGCTCCCAGACGATGCCGTCGACGGAGCGATCCCAATTCTCGGTGGCGCCGACGGTTGCGCCGCTCGCGCGATCGAAGATCATGAGACGCGAGCGATCCGCGTAGAACCCCACGATGCGCTGCTGCTCGAACGCGAGGCGGCGGCCGTCGGGACTGTAGCGAGTCGAACCGTCGTCGGCCTTGCTGTCCGGCGTGATGTTGCGCGGCGGCTTGCAACCGCAACTTGCGAGCAGGATCACGTCGAAGTTGCTGGCGATGCCGGTCTCGTCGACATCCGCGGAGAACGCGACTTCGAGGCCGTCGGGAGACAGGTCGAACGAGAACGCGCTGTACTCTGCCTTCGAAAGATGAAACCCCGACAGGCGCGTGATGGCGGTGACTTCGCCACCCGCGAGCGGAATCGAGAACAGGTGCGGCTCGCGATCGTCGAGGAAATGGTCGAAGTACGAAATCGGCGCCTTCGTCCACACCTTCGCGGTCATCTTCGAGTCCGCGCGCTGTTTCTTGCGCGCGGCCTGGTCTTCCCAGCGTACGAGGTCCGTCCAGATCTCGCTGACGAACACGAGCCGATCGCTCTGCGGAAACCACTTCGGTTGCGACGCACCCGTCGGCAGGTTGGTCACGCGCCGCGCCTCTCCGCCATCCGCGGCGATCACGTAGATCTGGTTTTCGGAATCGTCGCCGCGCTTCGAGACGAACGCGATCCACTTGCCGTCGGGACTCACGGCCGGCTGCGTGTCGCTCGCCCTGTCGCTGGTGAGCTGGCGTGCGGGTCCGCCCGCGACCGGCTGGAGCCACAGGTCGGTCAAGCCCTTGTTCTCCGCGACGTCGTACGTCGTCACGGGCACGACGGCGAGCAAGCCATCCGGCGTGATCGCGGGATCGCCGAGCCGCTTGAGCGCCCACATCTTTTCGGCCGTGAGCAACCGGGAGTCGTCAGGCGCGGGAGTCTGGGCGGCGACGAAGGAAACGAAAACCAATGCGGCGGCGAAGCCGGCGAGGCGTTGCATGGAATCCCCAATTCTTTCGCGCACGAAGCGCTGATGCAGCCATTCTGCGGTTGGAGTTTTCCCCGAGGCAAGCTGTACGGGTTCGTTTGGTCGAACTGGCCCTTCGACTCGACGCGGGCGATGCGAGAATCCCGCGCATGAAAGCCACCGCGAACGACACGCACCGCTACAACGAATTCGGACAGCCGATCGGATTCGAGCTGCCCGACTGGGAATCGCCACCGTTTCCGCCGCACGCAGCGAAAGCCGGTCGATATGCGCGACTCGAGCCGCTGAACACAGCGCGTCACGCGCGCGACTTGTTCGATGCACAGAGTGACGATCCGAATGGCGAGCGCTGGACTTACTCCTTCAGCGGGCCCTTCGCGGATCTCGGCGCGTACGAGAAATGGATGACGGAGGCGCAGACGTCGCGCGATCCCCAGTACTACGCGATCGTCGACGCGGCGAGCGGCCGGGCCGTCGGCGCCGCGTCGTATCTGCGCATCGACCCGCGCCACGGCGTGATCGAAGTGGGGAACATCTACTTCTCGCCGCGCCTCGCGCAGACGCGCGCCGCGACGGAGTCCATCTATCTATGCATCGCCAATGCATTCGACCTGGGCTACCGCCGCTTCGAGTGGAAATGCGATAGCTGCAACCTGCCGTCGCGCGCCGCGGCGCCGCGCTTCGGATTCACGTACGAAGGCACGTTCCGCCAGGCCATCGTGAACAAGGGCCGCAATCGGGACACCGCCTGGTTCTCGATCATCGACGGCGACTGGAATGGCGGCCTGAAGGCAGCCTTTGAACGCTGGCTCGATCCCGCGAACTTCGATCCGGACGGCAAACAGAAGTCGAAATTGTCGGAGCTCACCGCGCCGTTCGTGTACGCGCGGTCCTGAGTCGCGATTCGATTGATTCGCGGCCGGGATCAGGCCGACAGGAACGAGGTCACGTGCTTCGCGACCAGCGCGGCCTGAGTCTCGAGCATCCGCTGATCCTGGTCCGGCATGTCGACGACTTTCGAGCCGGGCACCAGTTGTGTCACCCGTCCACCCGCCTCCCAGAACCGATCCTTTGGCCGCAGCACCAACAAAGGTTGTTTGACCAGCGGCAGGCGTTCCGGTGCCTTCCAGTCGATGATCGAGGCGCGCGCCCAGAGCGCGCCGGGCGGCAGACCCTCGGGCGCCGACAGGTCGCGCCACGATTTGCGCTCGGCATCGTCGAGAGCGGGCGCACCGATCATGATGACCCGCCGCACGACCTTTGGACGCGCGATCGCGATCTCCGCCGCGACGGCCGCACCCGACCGCACGCCTAACAAGTCGATCTGGCGGAAGCGCATCGACTCGAGGAAATCCCCGATCGCGTCCGCGTATCCCGCGACGCTCAGGGCGTTTGGCGGCGCGTCGGACTCGCCGCAACCCGGCGTATCCGGGCTGTAGACCGAGCGTGAGTTGCCGAGCAGGCTCGAGAGCTCGAGAAAGCTGCGGCCCGTGGTTCCGCTGCCGTGCAGGCAGACGAGCGTGGTCAGCTCGTCGAAGCCGCCGCCCGCGGGAATCGCGTTGTGGACGTGCAACTGTCCGTGGCGGCATTCGAAGTACGCGCGACGCAGGCGCGGAGAACCTTCTCCCTGATTCATGACGTAACGATAACCCAAACACCGGGCCCGCCGGCCGCGGGCTTTGTCGGCTGCCGCCTACCGGGAGACCCCCATTTGCGCGTTTTGGCCGGCGGATTTGACAGAAAAGAGAAGCGCTGTCGCATTTCTCGAGCCCTGCCAAAACTCACCGGTCGCGGATCCCGAAGTCACGGCTAGAATCCCCGCAGAACACGAAATCTTGGGGATCCCCGCGATGGCTCCGGTCAATACAGGCGCGTCCCCCACGGACGTCGACAATGAAGCCACGGCCGAATTGCCCGTCCTCGACGTCGCGGCATTCGAGGCGTCGCTGAACGAAGGCGACGGCGTCTCGCACACCGACACCTGGGTCGTCCCGGGCGAAGTGGCCGCGGCGGCAGTCTCGCGAAACGAGTTGGCCGAGGACGCGACCGTCATCATGTCGAAGGCCTCGGGCGTCACCGAGAAAATCCCCACGCTCGCGCCGGCCTACGATCTCGATCACAGCGGCACGCACGAGATGCCGGCGCTGCCCGCCTTGCGCAAGGCGGAGACGGAGCGCGCGACGAAGCGCGCGAAGCCGGCCCCGAAAGTGCGCGCTCCCGCGCCGCCGCCGGTGCATGAACCCACGGCGCAGATGCCGGTACTGTCCGCGCAAGTGCCGCCGTCGCCGCCGATGATCGAAGATCTGCGCAACGCGCTCGCCGCGGCCGAACGCCGCAACCAGGAGCTCGGTGAGCGTGCGCGCATCGTGGACGCCGAACGCGACGCCGCGGTCTCGCGCGCCACTGCCGAGGCCGCGCAGTTGCGCGAGCAGCTCGGAATCCATCTCGAATCGCTGCAGTCGAACCGCAGCCGCATCGGCACGAAGCGCGCCGACGAACCTTCGCTCGAGGACGAGCTGTTCGCGCGCGCCGATCGCATCGCATCCCTCGAGAAAGAAGCGGCCGTCCGTTCGCGCGAGCTCGAGGAGACGCGCGCACGTCTCGGCGCCGCGCTGGCGCGTGGGGAATCGCTCGACACCGACGTCATGAACCTGCGCGCGTCGCTGCAGCACCGCAATGCGCACATCGCGATCCTCGAGGCCGACATGCAGGCGCGCCAGGAGCGCACGACGTCGCTGTCCGCGCGCCTTGCCGATGCCCTGGCGTCGCAGGACCCGCATGTGCCGCAACTGCGTTCGGAGATCTCCACGCGCGACGAGCAGCTTCGCAAGCTCGGCGTCGAGCTGGCCATGGCGCAGTCGCGCGCGGCCGAGGTCCAGGAAGACCTCCAGGTCGCGGAAGAAAGCATTCGCAACCTCGAGATCGACGTGCGCGACAAGACCAACAAGCTCGAGGAGGCAAATGTGACCGTCGAAGAATGGCGCGCCGTGATTGCCGAGAGTCAGCGTTCGATCCTGCAGCGGGACGGCCGCATCCAGCAGCTCGAAGCGGACCTCGATAAACGGGTGACGGCCGCGGCGGCTCACGACTCGGCCGCCCAGACGGGCGAGGAGATCGCGCTCGAAGGCCCGGCGCGCGTGCTGATCCGCACTGACGGGAACACTGATTTCGTGCACGTGCTCGCGCGCCGCACGCGCATCGGCCGTGGTCCCGACAATGAGATCGTGCTCGACACCAAACACGTGAGCCGCTACCACGCCGTGCTTCTCGCCGGCCCGGTGCATACGTCGATCGAAGATCTGAACAGCACCAACGGCGTGTTCGTGAACGG
This sequence comes from Pseudomonadota bacterium, assembly GCA_043747835.1. GTDB lineage: Bacteria > Pseudomonadota > Gammaproteobacteria > Steroidobacterales > Steroidobacteraceae > CADEED01. The sequence goes on from JAYTOK010000038.1 coordinate 10,182, forward strand.
CAAGCGGGTCGCCCGCCAGGTTCTGAAGGACGGGGATCGGGTCACGATCGGCCGGACGCAATACCGGTACACCGTCAGAAGCTAGCTGACGGTAAGATGTCGGTCCCCATGACCGACAACTACATCGAGCGCATCCTCAAGGCCCGCGTCTACGACGTCGCGACGGAATCGCCGCTCGATCCCGCGCCGCGCCTGTCGGCGCGCATCGGCAACGAAGTGCTGTTCAAGCGTGAAGACCTGCAGCCGGTGTTCTCGTTCAAGCTGCGCGGCGCGTACAACAAGATCGCGCACCTGTCGGAGTCGGTGGCCAAACGCGGCGTGATCTGCGCGTCGGCCGGCAATCACGCGCAGGGCGTGGCGCTCGCGGCGAAGAAACGCGGGATTCCCGCCCTCGTCGTGATGCCGGAGACAACTCCCACCATCAAGGTGAACGCGGTCCGCGCGCTCGGCGGCGAAGTCGTGCTGCACGGGGACGACTACGACAGCGCGTACGAACACGCGCAGTCGATCGTGCGCGAGCGCAATCTCGCGTTCGTGCATCCCTTCGACGACCCCGATGTCATTGCCGGGCAGGGCACCATCGGCATGGAAATCATGCGCCAGTCGCGCGGCGACCTCGACGCGATCTTCGTGCCCGTCGGCGGTGGCGGACTCATCTCCGGCATCGCGGTGTTCGCGAAGTACCTCAATCCCAAAATCAAGATCATCGGCGTCGAGCCAATCGACGCCGCGGCGATGCACGACAGCCTGCGCGCGAAGAAGCGCGTGACGCTCGATCGCGTCGGCATCTTCGCGGACGGCGTCGCCGTGAAGAGAGTCGGCGAGGAAACGTTCCGGCTGTGCCGCGAGCACGTCGACGAGGTGGTGCTCGTCGACACGGACGAAATCTGCGCCGGCATCCAGGACGTATTCGAGGACACGCGCTCCATTGTCGAAGGCGCGGGAGCGCTCGCGGTCGCGGGAATCAAGAAGTACTGCGCGCTCAATCACTGGAAGGGCAAGCGCATCGTCGCCGTGAACAGCGGCGCCAACATGAACTTCGATCAGCTGCGTTACGTCGCGGAGCGCTCGGATCTGGGCCAGGCGCGCGAGGCATTGTTCGCCGTCGAGATTCCCGAGAAGCCCGGCAGCTTCTTGAAGTTCTGCGAACTTCTCGGCTCGCGCGCCGTCACCGAATTCAACTACCGGTTCGGCCTCAAGGAGCGCGCGCAGATTTTCGTGGGTTTCGGTCTGTCTCGCGGCAAGGAAGAGCGCGACGAGGTGATCGCCGCGCTGCGTGGTGCGGGCTACGGCGTCACCGACATGACGGACAACGAGATCGCGAAGTTACACGTGCGTTACATGGTGGGCGGGCACGTCAACGGCAATGTCGCCAACGAGCGACTCTATCGCTTCGAATTCCCGGAGCGGAAGGGCGCGTTGCTGAAGTTCCTGCAGGCCGTGGGCACGCGCTGGAACATCACTCTGTTTCACTATCGCAATCACGGTTCCGACTACGGCCGGGTGCTCGCGGGCATCGACGTCCCATCGTCCGACACGGCTGATTTCCTCGATCACCTCAACGTCCTGCACTATTCCTACAGCGACGAGACTAACAATCCGGTCTACAAGATTTTTCTCGGTAATTGAGCGGGGACAGAATTTATTCTGTCCCCATCCGTAGAGATCGGGGAACACCGGCCGCTCTACCCGGTCTGTGTAGAATGCCGCCCACCGCAGTCATCTGGTCTCTCCTGGTGTTCGACGACAAGCACCCGCTCTACAACTCGTACCGAATCGCGAAGCGCATCGCGATCGGCATCGTGGGCGGATCCGTGCTCGTGGTCGGCGTCTGCATGATCGTTCTGCCCGGCCCCGCGTTCATCGTGATCCCGGTGGGCCTCGGCATCCTCGGCATCGAGTTCGCCTGGGCGCGCATCTGGCTCAAGAAGGTCAAGGCGAAGGCGCAGGCCGTGACGAGCAGCTTTACCAACCGCAATGGCCGCGGCGAGAATCCGCCGCCGGGCTCTCCCCCGGCCGCTAACTAGCTGGCGTTTGGCTACTCGATCGGCAGATCGAGGATCAACTGGCGCACGAACCGCACCGGCGGCGAGCCGTACGACAACACCTGATCGTGGTACTTCCGCGCGTCGAACGCCGCCTTGAGCTTCCGTTGCACTTCCTCGCGCATCGCCGCGTGCTCGCGCGCGCCGACGAAATAGACGGGTAGTTGGGCCGACGAGAGTTGCGCGCGCACCCACTTGCCGGCGGCTTCGCGCTCTTCCTGGAATCCCGCTTCCATCATGAGCTTCATCGCGGCGGCACGCTCCATGCCGTCGACGTGCACGGCCTGGTCGAGCAGCGCATTCACGATCGTGCGCAGATACCACTTGAGCTGGATCAGCCGCATGAGCGGGTCGCCGTTCATGTAGCCCGCGTCCACCATCACGCGCTCGGCATACACCGCCCAGCCTTCGATGAACGGGCCGGAGGCCAGCACCGCGCGCAGCGTCGATGGATACTTGTTCGAGTGCGCGAGCTGTAGATAGTGACCGGGCATCGCCTCGTGCACGGTGAGGTTGTGGATCGACCGCGAGTTGTATTCGCGCAGGAAGGAATCCGTCTGTGCGCGCGTCCACTGCGCCGGGATCGGCGACACGGCGTAGAACGTCTTCTGTCCTTTGTCCAACACGCCCGGCGAATCGCAGTACGCGAGCGCGACGCCCTGCTTGAACTCGGGCATCTCGATGATCTCGAGCGGCTCGTCCGGCAGCGTGACGATGTTCTTCTCGCGCACGAATGCCGTGGCATGAGCGAGCGACGCGCGCGCCGATTCGAGCACGCCATCTCGAGCGGGGCGCTCCGCGTACGCAAGTTCGAGCGCGGCCTTGATCGCGCGCTGCTGCTGCCCGACGCTGGGCGCCTCCGGCACCTTCGGGTGGCCGTTTTTCTCCAGGAGCACGCTGACGGCGATCTCGTACATCGCGGCGCGCGTCGCCGCGAGCTCCGCTTCCGCCTGCGCGCGGATGTCTTCGCGCGTCAGCGTGGAGAACAGTGCGAACCCGAGCTTGCGGTCGTACCGTTCGGCGCCGAGCCGGAAATCACCCTTCGCTTCGGGCAGCAGACGCTTCTCGAGCCAGATCTGGTGTTGCGAGAGCGCGCGGCGCGCCTTCGCGCTGCTCGCGCGCACGGATTCCTGCGCCACAGGCGGCAGCGTGGCGATCTGCTTCGCGATTTCGCCGTCGAGCAGCGCGATGAGGCCGGCATTCTGCTTCGCGGCCGTCTCCGCGTGGATTTTCGGCACGCGCGCGGGATCGAGCACTTCGCGCACCTGCGCGACGAAGCGCGGCATCTCCTCGAGACGCGCGCCCAGGTTCGCGAGCCGCTCGGGCAACGGCGCGAACTCGCGCGCGAGCAGATCGTTGACGGCGTCGCCGGCGATACTCGTATAGATGAGCGGATCCCAGCGCCACGACTCGAGCGTCTGCAGGCGCCAGCGCTCGTACTCGAGCCGGTGCTTCAGCAGCAGCACGTCGACCTGGTTCGCGCGCGACAACTTCGCGCGATCGAAAGTCTCGAGCTCGGAAAGATAGAGCTCCGCGAACACGGCGCGCGATTGCCACGTCGCGGCACTGACGTCATCCAGGCGCGCGTCGAACCAGTGATCTCCAAGAGCAGTCGCGGACACGGGCGCGAACTGCGGGAATTCCGCGAGGTATCGCGCGGCGAGCGCTGCGAAGCGCTGGTCGGGAGTCGGGGGCGGCGGCGCGGGAGGCAACGCCTCCGGCGCGCGCGGCGCGGGCGCGCAGGCTGACAACAACGCCACCGCACAGAAAACGACGCGAAAGTTCATGGCATCGCCTCTCTCAATTTCTTTGCCCGGCGCATCGGCCGACCGGAGGGCGACGTTACCAGCTAAAGTGCGCGCACCCCAAGACCGCACCCTCCCTTGAGCATCTCCTCCCGCTGGCCTGCGCTGCAGGCATTGGAACATCGCGATTTTCGGCGCTACGCGCTGGGTCGCTTCGCGGGCACGCTCGCGTGGCAGACGCTGAGCGTCGTGGTCGGCTTCCAGGTCTGGAACCTCACTCGCGATGCGTTCGCGCTCGGCATGATCGGCCTCGCGCAGTTCCTGCCGTTCTTCACGCTCGTGCTTCCCGGCGGAAACGTCGCGGACCGTTTCGACCGGCGTCTGATCATCTGCGTCGCGTACTCGGTGGAGCTGGTCGGCGCAGCGATCCTGCTCTGGTTCACGCTGTCCGGCAGCGGCAACGTCTACATCGTGTTCGGCGCCGTGGTGTTGTTAGGCACGGCGCGCGCGTTCTGGGCGCCGGCGGGCCAGGCGATGACGCCGAACCTCGTTCCGCGGGAGATGCTGCCGCGCGCGCTTTCCATCAACGCCACGCTCTTTCAGTTCGGCGTGGTCGCGGGCCCCGCGCTCGGCGGCTTCACGCTGATCTACGGATATCACGTCGGCTACGCCATCGCGTGCGTGCTGCTGACGTTCACGGTCTTCCTGGTCCTCAAGATCGGGCCGGTCCTGCCGAAGCGCGATCTCGTGACGCAATGGCGCTGGCTCAGCGTGCTCGACGGATTCCGGTTCGTCGTGAGCAAGAAGCCGTTGTTAGGCGCGATCTCGCTGGACTTGTTCGCCGTGCTGTTCGGCGGCGCGACGGCGATGCTGCCCATCTACGCGACGGATATCCTGCACGTCGACGGTTCCCGGCTCGGTCTGCTGCGCGCCGCGCCCGGTTTCGGCGCCGCGCTGGTCGCGATGATGCTGGCCCGGCGGCCGATCCAGCGGCACGCGGGACGGTGGATGTTCGGCGGCGTGATCGTGTTCGGAATCGCAACCATCTTCTTCGGCCTGTCGACTCACTACTGGCTGTCGTGGGCGCTGCTCGCCGTGCTCGGCGCGGGCGACATGATCAGCGTGTTCGTGCGCTCGCTGCTCGTGCAGCTCGAGACACCGGATGCGATTCGCGGAAGAGTGAGCGCGGTGAATTCGATGTTCATCGGCGCGTCGAACGAGCTCGGCGAGTTCGAGTCGGGGCTCGCGGCGAAATGGATCGGCGCCGTACGCGCCGTGGTGTATGGCGGAGTCGCGACACTTTTCGTCGTCGCGACGTACATGAAGCTGTTTCCCGAGTTGCGGAAGCTCGATCGCTTCCCCGACCCGAAGCACTAGTGGTGCCGGGGAGGGGTTCTCGAGGTTGCGAACCAATGTCGCGCGATTGAGCGCGGCAGTTCGCAACCTCGAGAACCCCTCCCCGGCACCACTCCATCCAGTGCGGCACTAGCTTCCGAGCTGGATTTACTCGCCTCCTGTACATAAATACAGTTCGCGCATGACAACCGCGATGAAAGGGCGCGGCGCGCTATCGCAGCCGCCGGGCCGATTCGACAAGCTGACGCAAACACTCGAACACGACGGCTGGTACGAAGACGAACCAGAACGCCGCATCGAAACCGTCGTGTTGCCCGAGCCCGCGCGCTCGATCATCAGCCGCAACAAGTCGCCCGACATCCACTTCACGCAGTCGATCAATCCGTATCGGGGATGCGAGCATGCGTGCATTTATTGTGGAGAGGGATCGATACCGATCCTCATGGCCGATGGCTCGACCAAACCACTCGCCGAGTTGAAAGCGCGCGACGCGATCATCGGCACCGAGCGACACGGCTGGTACCGGCGCTACGTCAAAACGCGCGTGCTCGCGCACTGGAGCGTTACCAAATCCGCCGTGCGCGTCACGCTCAAAGACGGCCGCACTCTCGTGACGGGGCACGACCACCGCTTTCTCACCGAGCGCGGCTGGAAGTTCGTCACCGACACTACCGCGAAGCGACCGACCCTCAGCGTTTACGAACGCCTCATGGGTATGCCCAAAGGTGCCGCTGTCCAAAGCGGGAAGGACATCGAAGGGCAGATCGTGACGACAGGCTCGAGTCTTTCGATCGCCAGCATCGAGCCGCTCGGGCAGGAAATGCCGCTGTTCGACATCACCACCGGCACCGAAGACTTCATCGCCAACGGCGTCGTCAGCCACAACTGCTACGCCCGCCCCAGCCACGCCTACGTCGGCCTCTCCCCCGGCCTCGACTTCGAAACCAAACTCTTCTTCAAACAAGACGCCGCGAAGCTCCTCGAAAAAGAACTCGCGGCCCCGTCCTACAAATGCGCGCCCCTCATGATCGGCGCCAACACCGATCCCTACCAACCGATCGAAAAGGAACACCGCATCACCCGGTCTCTTCTCGAAGTGCTGTTGCGTTGCCGTCATCCCGTGACGATCACGACGAAAGGCGCGTTGGTCGCGCGGGACGTCGATCTGCTGGCGCAGCTCGCGCGCGACGATCTCGTGCGCGTCATGTTCAGCATCCCGTCTCTCAGCAACGACATGAAGCGGGTGCTCGAACCGCGCGCTGCTTCCGCCGCCGCGCGGCTCAAGGCGATGAGCACGCTCGCGGACGCGGGGGTTCCCGTAGGCGTGCTGGTCGCGCCCATCATCCCGATCCTCACCGAGCACGAAGTCGAGGAGGTTCTCGCCGCCGCGCGTGAAGCCGGCGCAACGGTCGCGGGTTACACGATGCTCAGGCTTCCCTGGGAGGTGAAGGATCTGTTCCGCGAATGGCTAACCGAGCATTTCCCCGACCGGGCCGCCCACGTGATGTCGATCGTGCGCGGAATGCGCGGCGAGCGGGACAACGACCCCAATTTTGGAACCCGGATGAAAGCGGTCGGTCCGTTCGCGGAACTGATGCGCCAGCGCTTCCGGCTGGCCTGCCGGCGCCTCGGTTACACCGCTCACCAGAAATCGGAGCTGCCGACGAATCTCTTTTCACCACCGCGGCGTACTCACCCTCAGATGGGACTCGACCTCGGTCCTTAGAGAATTGTCGAAAAATGTAATGCGGGAACCACCGCGCTGCACTTTTGGTCACAAAGTGACGATGCTGCAACGTGGCATACTCGGCGCGCCCCTCGAAGATCGTTCGGTGAATCTGGCGCAGCAACCTGGGAGCTGGTGCATGAACGTATTCCTCGCGACAACCACACTCGTCGGTGTCGTGGCGCTCACGGGTTGCATGCAGGCGCGAATCGAAGAATCGCGCGAGCTCGCAACGCCCGTTGCCAAAGGCGAACGCATCGTCATCCTCGCGAAGCCGCAGATCGAAGGCGCGGGCGCCGAAGATGAATTCATGGACTGCGTGAGCAACGGCGTCGCCGGCGGACGCGCCGGGATTGCGGTCCACGACAACAACGAATTCGTGGACCGGATGTTTCCCTGGTTCGAACCCAGCACGGCGCCGGGAAAACCCGAGGCAATGAGCGCGTTGCTCGCGCGGCCGGGTGTTCAGGACATGGTTCAACAGAGCGGCGTGCGTTATGTAGTCTGGCTCGACGGCAGCACACGCAAGACGGACGGTGGCGGCAGCCTCGCGTGCGGCGCGGCGCCCGGCGGCGCGGGATGCATCGGCTTCGGCTGGTGGCAGAAGGAGTCCGCGTATGAAGCGACGATCTGGGATTTGAAACTGGCGAAGTCGGCGGGTAGCGTCGGCACGAATGTCACTGGAACTTCCGCCATCGTCGGCGCAATAGTTCCATTGCCCTTCATCGCGCGCGTGCAGGCCACGGCATGTAACCGCATGTCCAGCCAGCTGCGCAGCTTCTTCTCGGGAACCGACACACCAGCATCCGGTACCCAATAGTTACCGCAGGAGATTTCTATGCGCACACCTTGGCACCTGATCGGCATCGCCGTCGCGGCGACGATCCTGGCGGGCTGCGCCTCGGGCGGTAGCAGTGGCGGCGGCGGCGGCGGAATGCCGAGCCCTTCCGGCGGTGGCGGAATGCCTTCCGGTGGTGGCGGCGGAATGCCCGGCGGCGGTGGAGGAATGCCCGGTGGCAGCAGCGGTATGCCGGGTGGCATGCCTGGCGGCAGCAGCGGATTGCCGGGACTTCCCGGTGAAGGTTCGTCTTCCCCTTCGTTGCCTTCGGGTCTTCCCGGCGAGTCCGGTGAAGGCGGAGATGGCGATGGCGACGGATCCAGTAAAGGATCCAGCAAAGGCAAGTCGGGCAGCGGCGAGACGGGTTCCTCCGAAGGCGGCAGCGAATCCGGCAGCGCATCGACGGAAGGTCCGGGCGGCGGCGCGCAGACGTCGGAAGAACGCCGGCGCTCCGCGGAGAAAGGCCTCGACGATTCTCTCGGCGACTTCGACAAGACGCTGAAGAAAGAACAGGAGCGTGTCGCCAAGGAACGCGACGCGAAAGGCGGCAGCGCCGACGGAGATTCGTCCGGCGCGAATGGTTCTTCGGGCGCGGACGGAAGCGGCAGCAGTGGCACGGGTAGTCAGGGCTCGCGCGAAGGCGACCTCAAGTCCGATGGCTCCGCGAACAGCGCGCCGGGCTCGGCGGACGGACAGGCCCAGTCGGGCGGCAACAAGTCCGGCAAGAACGCGGGCAGCGGCGGCGGCGGCGGCGGCGGGCCGCAGACGAGCGGCAGCGACGACGACATCGTCGCGCGTCGTTTGCGCAAGGCGGCCGAGGAAGAAACCGATCCGGAACTCAAGGACCGTCTCTGGAAGGAATACAACGACTACAAGAAGTCGGCGAAGTGATGAGGTGATGACATGAGAGTCAAACTTCTGGCGGGAACCCTTCAGCTAACCACCCTGGTGGCGCTGTCGCTCGCGATGTCCGGTTGCGTGACGAGCGAAACCAAGCCGGTTCCAAAGATCGCGGCGAAGCAAGCCACCGTCCACATTCCGGAATCGGAATTGTTGGACGTCGGCATTCGCGTGTTCGATCCGGGCATCCCGAAGAACATCGAGGAAGACGACGAGGCGCTCGCGAAAAAACGCATCTACCCGGAGCTGCGCAAGGCCGAAGCGCGCTATCTCCCGACGCTGCTGCGAGAGACGCTGGAAGCCACGGGCCAGTGGGGCGCGGTGCGCGTGATCCCGAACAGCGCGGATTTCGTCGACGTCATCGTCACGGGCCAGCTCGTCGATTCGAACGGCGGTTTCCTATCAGTGGACGTCAGCGCGACGGACGCGGCGGGCCGCGTGTGGATCAAGGACAAGCGCTACCAGAGCCTCGTCGATCTCGGCGCCTACAAGACGACCGCCTCGCTCAAGGCGCGCGATCCTTTCCAGAACATCTATTCCGAAATCGCGAACGACCTCGTCATCGCGCGTGACAAGCTGACGTCGCTCGACCGTGAGAGCATTCGCCGGGTGGCGAGCCTGCGCTTCGCCGAGGACCTCGCGCCGGATGCGATGGCGGGCATGACCGTGAAGGACGCGAAGGGCATCACGCAGGTCGTGCGCCTGCCGTCCGACGACGATCCGACACTGACACGCATCGAACGGATCCGCGAACGCGACACGGCGGTCGTGGATACCGTCAACGACTACTACGCGAGCTTCCACGACTCGATGGAAGACTCGTACGGCAGCTGGCGCCAGACGAGCTTCACGGAGCTCGAGAAGGAAATGCGCGCACGCTCGAGCGCGCGCACGCGCACGGTGCTCGGCGCCGCCGCGTTGATCGCCTCGATCTTCGCGCCGAACTCCTGCAGCACATACGACAGTTGCCGCATCAACAACGCGATGCGCCAGGCGGGGACGATGGGCGGCATCGCCGCCGTTCTCTCCGGCATCAAGAAATACGCCGACGCCCGCACGCACGCGGACGCACTCAAGGAGCTCACCCTGAGCTTCCAGTCCGAGGTCGCGCCGCAGGTCGTGGAGGTCGAAGGACACACGCTGCGTCTCACCGGCACCGCCGAGGACCAGTACCGCGAGTGGCGCAAGATGCTGCGGCAGATTTATCTCGAGGAGACAGGCGCGGCGGCCGCACCGCCGCCCGTGGCCCCCCAGACAGCGCCGACGAACACGTCCACCACGGCGACGAATGACGCAAAGTCTCCCAGCAGCTGATTCAGCGAGTCGCCAAACAACCTCGTGACAACCCAGAACCAGGCCGGCACCAAGCTGTGCGGCCGCTTCGTGCTCAATGAAAAACTCGGCGCCGGCGGATACGGCGAAGTCTGGCGCGCGCGCGATGAAATCCGCGATGCCGACATCGCGGTCAAGATCCTCTACGCCCAGTTCGTGGAATCCGAAGCCGCCTGGCAGGTGTTCGTCCGCGAGTTCACGCTGACGTCGCGCCTCAATCATCCGGGTGTGCTGCGCGTGTTCGAGCCCCTGCGCGCGCCCGACTGCGTGGTGTTGCCGATGACGCTCGCCGCGGGTGGCGATCTGCGCCAGATGCGCGGCGCGTCGTACACGAAGATCCTGCCGCTGCTCATCGACATTGCCGCGGCGCTCGAGCACGCGCATGCGCGGCGCATCGTCCACCGCGACCTCAAGCCATCGAACGTGCTGCTGGACGGCGCCCGCCGTCCGTTGTTGGCGGACTTCGGTGCGGGCGCGACGGAAGGTGACGACACCAACGGCCCGCCCGGTTCGCCGTTCTCGGCGAGCCCGCAGCAACTCGCGGGCGAACCCGCGCGACCCGCCGACGACATTTATGGTCTGGGCGCGCTCGCTTACGAACTGCTCTCGGGCTATCCGCCTTTCTATCCCGCGTTCGACGCGCGCAAGATCGCGACCGAACCGGTGCCGCGACTGAAGTCGGTGAAGCCGATCCCGCCGCGACTCGAGTTGCTCGTGTCGTGGATGCTCGCGAAACAAGGCCGCGAACGACCGCCGTCGATGCGTCACGTCGCCGACGAGATGAGCGCCGTGCTCCAGGACACGCTGGGCTTCGAGGATGTCGCGACCGAAACCGCCGCGGAATCCGGCGCCGCCATTCTGGGAGCCGCCGCGGACAACCCGACGCCCGCCGTGCTGGCGGACGATACATTGCCGCTCGTCGAGACCGTGCGTGAGCTCGACGACATCGATCCGGATGTCCTGCCGCGCGTCGATGAGTTGCGCGCGCAGGCGCTGCGCGAGCAGCGCTCGAGCAACCGCAAGCGGGGCTGGATCATCGCCGCCGTGCTCGTGGCCATCACGGGCGGCGTCGCGCTGCTGCTGCCGAAGCTCGCCAGCCAGCAAAAGGTCGATGTCGCAACGCTCAACATTCCCGTGGGGCCGACCGAAGCCGACGTCGCCGCCGAGAAGCGCGCCGGCGAGCTCACGACGAAGCACACGGAGCTCTCGAAGCGCGTGCTCGAGCTCGACTCGCGCGCCGCCGCGCAATGGGCGGGCGAAGAATTCGCCGTCGTGCGCAAGACGCTCGACGAAGTCGGCGCAGATCTCGAGCGCCGCAAGTTCGAAGAAGTCGCGGCGCCGCTCGAAGTGCTCGACAAGGAACTCGCGGAGCTCGAGTCGCGCACGCCCGTGGCGCTCGCCGCGCAACTCGCGGAAGGCAAGCGCGCGCTTGGTGTGGGCGAGTTCGAGAATTCGCGCCAGGCCTTCGACACCGCGCTCAAGATCGAGCCCGGCAACAACGAAGCGACGGAAGGCCTCGGCAAGGTCGCCGCCGCGAGCGGCGTGTTGCCGACGCTCTCGGACGCCGAGAACGCGGAGGCCGCGAAGGATCTCGCGCAGGCGCAGACGCTGTTCGCCGAGGTGCTGAAAGCGAATCCTGGAAATGTCGCGGCAACGCAAGGCTTGCAGCGCGTAAAGCGTGCGATGAGCGAAAACGAATTCAACGACGAGATGGGCGCGGGTCTTTCCGCGCTCGCGGGCGGGCGACTCGCCGAGGCGCGCGCGCACCTCGAGAAGGCGCGCGCATTGCGCCCGGACAGCACCGAAGTCACCGCCGCCCTGCAGCGCGTCGGCGACACGAGTTCCGGCCGCAACCTCGCCGAGATCGAGCAGAAGGCCGCGCGTCTCGTCGCCGAGGAGCGCTGGACGGAGGCGCTCGCCATCTACGACGAACAGCTCGCGCGCGACCCCTCGCTGCAGTTCGCGATCGCGGGCAAGGCCGCGGTCGCGCCGCGCGCGGAACTCGGCAGTCGTCTGCAGGCACTCATCGACAGGCCCGAGCGACTCGCGGAGGACAACGTTCGCGTGGAGGCGGATCGGTTGCTGGCCCGCGCCCGTGCGCTTCCGAAGATTGGCCCCGTGATCCGTTCCCAGGTCTCGCGACTGGAACTCTTGCTGCCCACATTCAATCAACCCGTCATGCTCGCGCTCGAATCCGACAACGCAACCGAAGTCGCCATCCAGCGCGTGGGATTCCTGGGGGCGTTCGATCGGCGCCAGGTCGAGTTGAAGCCGGGCCGGTACACGGTCACCGGCAAGCGCGCGGGATTCCGCGACGTGCGCCGGGAAATCACCGTGTCGCCCGGCCAGGGCGAACAGGTCATCGTGGTCCGTTGCATGGAGCCGATCTGAGTTAACGACGTGGAAGCCTCGCCGTCATACGAATCGAACGTCGTCCTGCGCACCCCGCAGGGCGAATCGCATTACGGCGCGCGCGTCGCGATCGACCCCGCCACGGGCGTGATGCAGGCGCTGCATCACGACGTCACGGTGGACGAGGCGCACGCGACGTTGCGCGTGATCGCGGGACGCTGGTTGCTGGACGCCGCGAGCGGCGGACGCATCGCCATCAACGCGGTGCCGGTGGCCGGCGCGCGGCTCGTGCTCGCGGGCGACGTCATCACCATCGCCGGCTCGCAACTCCTCGTCGAAGAAGCCTCGCCGCAAACTCTCGCGCTGCGCCGCTTCGATCTCGTCGGCAACGAAACGCTGCCGCCCGTCGCGGACACGGTCAAGACGTTGGAGCCGCCCGCCGAAGATCTCGCGATCGACATGGGCGAAGTGCCGCGCATCGACGGAGTCGCGAGTCCTCGCACGAGCTCGACCCGTCGCAGTGGTCTCAACTACGCCGCGTGGATCATGGCGATCCTGCTCGTCGCGGTGCTCGGCTTGTTCACGCTGCTGCATCCCGTCGCGCTCGATCTGCGACCCGGCGATGCGAACGTGAAATCGGTGGGCAGCTTTTCGTGGCAGTCGGCCGCGAGCGTGTTCGTGTTCCCGGGCGAACACACGTTGCGCGCCGAGCGCGAGGGATACATTCCCGCGCAGATCCGCGTGCAGGTCGGCGGCCCGTCCGCGGCGCAGGCGCTGATCCACCTCGTCAAACTACCCGGAAAGCTGAATGTCGACACGGGCGGCGTGAAAGCGGAAATCTCCGCCGATGGCGCGCGCCTGGGCGTGGTGCCCGGCACCGTCGACGTTCCCGCGGGCGACCGGACTCTGACGTTCCGCGCGCCGCGCTACCTCGATCACGTCGAGCGGCTCACGATCGCGGGCGGCGGCGAGAAACAGGATCTGAAAGTTCAGCTCAAGCCGAATTTCGCGGTGATCACGCTCGCCTCCGTGCCCGCCGGAGCTGCGATCGAAGTCGACGGCAAGCCCGCCGGCGTCACGCCCTCCGCGGTCGAGATGGATTCGGGAATCCGCCGCGTGCAGGTGTCGTCGCCGGGCCTGCGGGTGTGGACGTCGAGCGTCGTCGTGAACGCGGGCGTGCCGCAGTCGATCGGGCCGATCACGCTCGGCGCGGCCGATGCGCGAGTCACTGTGCGGTCGATTCCGTCGGGCGCGCAGGTCACGACGGGCGGCAGCTTCCGCGGCATCACGCCGGTGACGATCGATCTGTCGCCGGGCGTCTCGCACGCGGTGACCGTCTCGCGCGCCGGCTATGCGCCATGGACTCGCGACATCGCCGCCGAGGCCGGCAAAGACAGTGAGTACGTCGCGCGTCTCTCCGCGCTGCTCGTCGAGGTGCGCATTCAAGGCGAGCCCGCGGACGCGGAAGTGTTCGTGAACGGCGAAGCGCGCGGCAAGGCGCCGGTGTCCTTGTCGTTGCCGGCCTCGCGCCATCGTGTCGAGGTGCGCAAGGAAGGTTTCAACGCGTGGGTCAACGATCTCGCGCTCGCGCCCGGCATCGCGCGCAAGCTCGACTTCAAGCTCGTCAATCCGAAAGACGTCGTCGGCAATTCGCCGGCGCGCCTCGCGACCAAGTCGGGCGTGCGCATGCTCATCATCGCGGGCGGCACCTACACCGCGGGCAGCGACCGCCGCGAGCAGGGCCGCCGGCCCAACGAGGGCTCACACAAAGTGACACTGCTGCGGCCGTTCTACATGGGCGAGCGCGAGATCACGAACGCGCAGTTCCGGCAGTTCCGTCCCGCGCACAACTCGGGTTCATTCGGCAATCAGTCGCTCGATCTCGACAAGCAGTCCGTCTCGCGCGTCACGTGGGAAGACGCGGCGGAATTCTGCAACTGGCTCTCCGCGCAGGAAGGCCTGCCGCCCGCCTACCAGGCGTCGCCGGAAGGCGGCTTCACGCTGATCGTGCCGGTGACCCACGGATACCGGTTGCCGACCGAAGGCGAATGGGAATTCGTCGCGCGCGCCGCGGCGAAGGGCAAACCACTCAAGTATCCGTGGGGCACCGACCTGCCGGTCGTCTCCAACACGGCCAACATCGGCGGCTCCGAGGTCGCGGGGTTGTTAGGCGGCCTCTCGGTCCTCGGGCACACCGACGAATTCGTCGCAGTGACCGCGCCGGCCCTGTTCGCGCCGAACTCGATGGGCTTCTTCGACTTCGCGGGCAACGTTTCCGAGTGGACCAACGACAAGTATCTTTCGTACGTCCCGTCCACCGCCGTGACGGATCCGATCGGCCCAGCCGACAGCAAGGGCCACACCTACCGCGGCTCGAGCTGGCGCACGACGAACACCGGCGAGCTGCGATTCCCGTGGCGCGAGGGCGGCATCGAGGCGACGGACTTCATCGGCTTCCGCGTCGCGCGCTACGTCGCGCCAGTCGCGCCTGAGGTGTCGCAATGAAGCACGCAGCGTTGAGTCTCATCGCCATCGGCGTCGCATCGATCGCCGCGATCGCGGCAACTTCGACCTTCCTCAACACACCGCATCGCATCGGCCCCGAAACGCCGACGGCGCAGGCGCCGGCAACACAACCGGCACCGTCTCCCGGTTCGAAACCCGCGACGAGCGAAGGCGCGAAGCCCGCTACGCCGGGCGGCGCGCCGGATTCGTCAGCGCCGACGAACGCACCGGCCGCGGGTGGCGCGACCGACACGAAGCCAGCCGACGACGAGGCGGACAAGGATCCTTACGAAGGCATCGCCCCCGAAGAGCTGCCGCCCGATCTGCAATACACCGCGGATTCGAGCGTGAGCTTCCCGACGAACATCTGACCCAGACTATCTACCCCATGTACGGCATCCACTTCGACCACCACACGCTCTCCATCGCCCGCGATGGCGCGTTGCTCGCGCACGAGCCGCTGGCGGTGGAGACCGGTGAGGGCGACGCAAGGGTCGGCCGCGATGCGCTCGGCGTGGCGCGCGGCCGGCCCGATGCCGTGGCGCTGACGCACTGGCGCGAGCTCGGACGCGAGATTTCCGGCCAAGGCGAAGGCAATGGCGGCGGCGCCGCGCGCAATGTCGCGCTTGAAATTCTCGCGCACCTGCGCGCGCTGGGCGTCACCGAACGTATCGACGCGATCGTCGCCATCCCCTCGGATCTCGACACCGCCGCGCTGTCGAGCCTGCGCGGCGCGCTGTCCGCCGCCGGCGTCGATGCGCGTGCCTTCGTCGACGCCGCGACGCTCGTCGCCGCGGCCGTCACCGAACGCGCGCACTACGTCACTCTCGACGCGGGCTGGAAGTCCGCCACCGCCACGCGCGTCGCCGGCGGCGCCGAGTGCGCGTTCGAAGAGTCCTTCGTCAGCGAGCGCGCGAATCTGCTCGACGTCTACGACCTCTGGCTCGCGGCCGTTGCCGCGGCGATGGTAAAGAATACCCGCTTCGATCCGCTGCTCACGCTCGAGACCGAACAAGCATTGTTCGCGAGTCTGCCGC
Organism: Pseudomonadota bacterium; assembly: GCA_043747835.1. Taxonomy (GTDB): domain Bacteria; phylum Pseudomonadota; class Gammaproteobacteria; order Steroidobacterales; family Steroidobacteraceae; genus CADEED01. The sequence continues at coordinate 26,018 of JAYTOK010000038.1, forward strand.
AGCTCGCCGCGCGCGCGGCAACCGAAGGAAAAGTCGAAGCCGCGCTCGAAGCCGGCGGCGGACGCTTCGCCGTCGAGGTCGACGCGCAACTGTTCGCCGACGCGGCGCAGCCTTTCTACCGCGAGCTCTCGCGGCTCGCGCGTTCGGCGCGCATCGCCGGGCAGGGCGCCGCGCTCGTGCTGCCCGCCGAGTCACGCCGCTGGCCGGGATTCCTCGCGCGCCTGCTCGAGAACGAGCAGGACGGCGTCGTGATCGCGCCCGCTGGCCTCGCCGCGGTGGCGGCGTCGCGGCAGACCGCGAGCGACGAATCTCCGAGGCTGCGCCGTCATGTCGGACGCCTCGCCGATCATTCCCTCGCCGCCGACGTCGAGTACGTGTCCTCCGCGAACGTCTCGCCGGGCCGCGCATTGCCCGTCACGCACATCCTGTTCGGCGGCGACTCGATGCGCTTCCCCGAGGGTGGCGTCGTCATCGGCACCGAAGAAGTCTCGAACGTGCCGCACATCGCGCTGCCGCGCGCGGCCGCCGGCGTGTCGCGCCGGCACTGCTCGCTGCGCCGTGACGGCGAGCGCACGATCCTCGTCGATCACAGCCGCTTTGGAACCTGGGTGAATGGCGCGCGTGTGCGCGAACGTGCCGCGGTCCGTCCCGGCGATCGCGTGCGCGTCGGCACGCCCGGGGTCGAGTTCACGCTGATCTCGGCGGCGGCGGCCTCCCGCCCCGGGTCGCCATGAATGATGGATCGCAATGAAGAAAAAGCGTAGAGCATTCGAGGTCTTCACGCTGTCGTTCCTCGACTGCATCTGCTGCGGCTTCGGCGCGGTGGTGTTGTTCTACACGATCGTCCAGGCGCAGGCGGGCGCGCAGGAGATCCTGCGCCTCGACGAGCTGACCGGCGAGGTGCGCAAGCTGGAAGAAGAAGTGCTGGTAGGCCAGAAAAACCTCGTCGTGTTGCGCAATACACTCGAGAAAACGGACGACGACGCGGCGGCCGCGGCGGCGCGCGCGATCCGCGTCGCGAGGGAGCTCAAGGAACGGCGCGAACAGACTTCGACCTACGACAACGACAGCCTCGCGCGCCGCGAGCACATCAACAAGCTGATGGCCGACATCAGGTCACTCGACGAAGGTGTGAAACGTCTGCAGGGCGGCGCGCTCGACAAGGCGCCCGCGGGCGACAAGCGCAAGGCGTTTCGCGGCCGCGGCAATCGTCTCTACATCAGCGGGCTGCAGGTGAAGGGCAAGCGCGTGATGGTGCTGCTCGATACGTCGGCGAGCATGATGGAAGACGACGTCGTCAAGATCATCCGCCTGCGCAACCAGCCCGAAGCCGCGCGCAAGGCCGCGCAGAAATGGCGGCGCGCGCTCGACATGGTCGAGTGGCTGGCCGCGCAGATGCCCGACAACAGCCAGTTCCAGGTTTACGGCTTCAATACCAAGTCGCGAGCCGTCCTCGGCGACACGCACGGGAAGTGGCTCGACTCGAATGACCCGCGCGTGATCAACAACGTGCTCGGGGCGACGCGCAACATCGTGCCGGGCGACGGCACCAGCCTCGTGAACGCGCTGCTGTCGGTGCGCACGATCAATCCGCAGCCCGACCAGATCATCATCATCACCGATGGATTGCCGACACAGGGCTCGGTGCCGCCGTCGCGCAAGTTCATCAACGTGCGCGAGCGCGAGAAGCTGTTCGACGACGCCGTGAAGACGGTGAACAAGGACATGCCGATGGACATCGTGCTGCTGCCGATGAAGGGCGACCTGCTCGCCGCGCACGCGTTCTGGCGACTCGCGCGACGCACGGGCGGATCGTATGTCGTGCCCTCGCGTGACTGGCCATGAGGGACTGACAAGATGGGACTGGGCAAACGCCGCGAATTCGAAGTCTTCACGCTGTCGTTCCTCGACTGCATCTGCTGCGGCTTTGGCGCCATTATTCTCCTGCTCGTGCTCACCGATGTCGGCCGGCCCATCGTGATCGAGCGCAGCGAGAAGGATCTGAACGGCCAGATCGACGCGCTCCAGCGCCAGTTGTTCGACCTGCGCGGCGAGACGGACGTGCTCAACCGCGAACTGCAGGGACGCATCAAGGAAAAGGATGCGCAGCAGATGACGTCCGCGCAGCTCGCGGCCGAGCTCAACAAGATCCGCGGCGAGTTCAAGGCAAGCACCGGCGAGGCATCGGTCACGAACAAGGTGGAGATGGATCTGGTCGCGCTCCACCAGACGCTCACCGCGGAAATGCAGCGCCTGCTCAAGAACCAACCCAAGCGCATCGACACGACGCCCGCGGTCGGCGGCATCCCGGTCGACAGCGAATACATCATCTTCGTCGTCGACACGTCGGGCAGCATGCAGTCCGACAACTGGGAAAACGCCCAGAACGTCATGAAAGAGATCCTCGACATCTACCCGAAGGTGAAGGGGCTGCAGATCCTCGACGACGAGGGCAAGCCGATGTTCCCGAGCACGAAAGGCCAGTGGTTGCAGGACACGCCGGTGCAGCGCGCGAAGGTCGTCTCCGCGATGGTGAATTGGAGGTCTTACAGCAACTCGAGCCCCGTCGAAGGCATCGGCGCGGCCGTGCAGGGCTGGTGGGCCGCGGACAAGAAGATCAGCGTCTATGTCATCGGTGACGACTTCACGGGCGGCTCCATCGAAGCGGCGCTCGCGGCCGTGCGCAAGTACAACCCGGTGGACCGCCAGGGTCGGCACCGCATCCGCATCCACGCGATCGGCATGCCCGATGGCCCGAATTCCCCGCCGTTTATCAACTCGCGGTTTGCTGCTCTAATGCGTGCGATGTGTGACGACAACGAAGGCACCTTCGTCGGGCTCACCATCGGTGGCCCGAGCTGCGCGATCAAGGTCGACGTGCTCGGCACACCCCGCTGCATCTCTTAGAGCGCATCAGTTGGCAGGTACAAAATGAATTCGCGCCGCATTCCGCTCCTGCTCTCCGCGTCGATGCTGCTCGCGATGGCGGGCTGCGCGAAAGTCATCGTCCGCCCCGAGGGCGAGCTGCCGCGGCCGCTCATCGTGCAGACGCCCGCGAAGGTGGGCGTGGTCGTGACACCCGAGACCGGCAACTACACGCACAAGGAATCGCGCGCGAGCGTCGATTACGAAGCGCAGCTCGGCGTGACGCACAAGCAGCTCGTCAGCGAAATCTTCAAGGCGGAGTTCACCGAGGCGAAGATGTTCGACAGCGTCGACGCGGCACGCCTCGAACCCGGCTTGCTGGCGATCTTCGAGCCGCGCATCGAGCAGTTCTCGTTCGCGAATGCGAAGGAGACGGGCGGCATCTACTGCGCCGTGACGATCCGCTACCAGATCCGCATCTACGCGCCGAGCGGCGAACTCCTCGATAACCTGACGCTGACCGGCTACGGCAGCGGGCCCGCGCCCAAGATCGGCAATGGTGAAGAAGAACTTGCGATCGCGGGGTTCGCGGCGATGCGCGACGCGGCGGCGAAATTCCTGACGCAGTTCCCGCTGCTCGAGGTCGCGAAGCCGTTGTTGGTGTCGCAGCCGCTCGTGCCCAAAGTGCAGCCGTTGCCGGGATCGCCCGAGGCCGTTGCCGTGGCGGCGGAGATCACGATCGAAGCGGTGCCGATCAACGATCCGCCGGTCGAGCAGGGGCCGGTCGCGCAGGCGCCGGGCTCGACGCCGTCTACTTCGGATCCGGCTTCGGTTCCTCCGCCTTCTCAGCAGATGGCGCCGGTGCCGGCGTCGCTGACGTCCCGGACTCGGGCGACACTCTGACCAGCACCCGCTCGATGTAGACCGCGTTCTCGGTCGGGACCGCCACGCCATTCTCGATGCGCGGCGCGAACCGGGCACGCTTCATCGACGCGACGGCGTTACGCACGATCGCTTCGGGCACATCGGTGGTGGGAGAGGTCACGTTGTCGACGCGGCCGTCGCGATCGACGTTGAAGTGCATCTCCACGGCCTTCACCACAGCCTCGGTCGGCTCGAGCTGCGAGCGGTCGATCGAGCTGATCGACGCGCGAATCGCGAGAGGGCGCGGCTTCTCGAGGTAGTGAGTGCTGCCCGCCGCCACGAAAGCCTTCCACGACTCGGCGTAGTTGTCGTACGCGCGGCGCAGCGAGTTGGTCGTCAGATACCAGTCGCCGAGATCGGCGAGCACCGCGCCGCGCACGACCTGATCCACTGGCGAGTTGGCGTCAACGACGGCCAGCGCCGTCGTGAGCGCACTCTCGCCGCGACGCTGCGAGGTGCCGTCGTTGAACACGCCCGCACCCGTCGGGCCCGAGTTGAAGGTGGCGGAATTGTCCGCGCCTTCCACGCCGTAAAACGCTTCGAGCCGGAACGAACGCGCGATGCCACGCAGCGGGTCCACGCGACGCGGGTCGTTCGCCGTGCCCGACCGGTTGAGGATCGACAGCGATCGTTCGTATATGGCGCGCTCGGATGTGTACCGGCGCTGCGCTTCGTACCAGCGCGCGACCTTGTCGAGCCGCTCGAGCAGCTTCGGCGAGTTGCGGCCATACGCCGCTTCCTCGACGCGCAATGCATATCCGGCTTCCTTGTCGGCCTCGGGCCAGCGGCCCGTGGCGGCGTAAGCGTCGATCAGCGCGTCGATGAACTCGATCTGCCCGACGTTGTAGAGGCCGTCGGTGTTGCGCGAGAGATCGGCGGCGCGCTTGAGCGCGACCACGGCCTGTTCCGGATCTCGCGCGCCCAGCAGACTGATGCCGAGACCGTGCAGCGGGCGGATCTGCGCCTTGTCCGCTATCGTTGACTTGGCCTGCAGGATGTTGAGCGAACGGCGGTAGTTCTCGATCGCCTGCGCGAAGTTCCCGAGCTTGAACTGCACGGTCGCGAGGTTCGTGAGCGGGTTCGTGAGTTGCAGCTCTTCGGCGCCGTACTGTTGCTCGGTGAGTAGCACGAGCCTTTCGGCGAGCGGCTGCGCGTCTGCCCACTGCTTCGAGTCGTACTTGGCGCGGAATTCCTGGTAGACGGCGACGCGTTCGGAGTCGCTGACGGCGAGGGCGGTCGCTGCCTGCAACGCGAGGATGCCGGCGAGAACGAGTCGGGTGCGCATGCGCACGACTCTACCGCTTTTCAAAGAGGTAGTGCGATACCAGCCATTCGCGGCCGCCCGCATATCCCCAGAGCTCGGCACAGGACATGAAGAAGACACGCCAGTACACCCACCAGCGCAGCGCCTGCTCCGTTCCGTACGTGCGTTCCAGCACCGGCATGATGTCGTCGCGATGACGATCCATGTTCTGGAGCCAGGCTTCGCTCGTGAGCTGGTAGTGCCAGCCGGGAACGTTCCAGTGGTCGACGAGCAGCACGTCGCGCTGGAAATACAGCAGCAGATCGTCGCTCGGCATGATGCCGCCGGTGAAGAAATACTTCGCCATCCAGTCCGTCTCGTCGCGGACCTCGAACGGATAGGCGAAGCGGGCATGCGTGAAGATGTGTACGAAAAGCGTGGCCTTGGGTGCCAGCCACGATGCGACGCGCTCCATCAGCGTGTCGTAGTTGCGCATGTGCTCGAACATCTCCACCGAGACGATGCGGTCGAAGCGCGTGTCGCCGGGGAAGCTGAGCGCGTTCACGTCGCAGGTGATCACCTCGAGATTGAGCAGGTTGCGTTGCCGCGCCTGCTCGTCGATGTGCAGCTTCTGCGTGCGCGAGTTCGATACCGCGGTGATGCGCGCATTCGGGTAGTTGGCGGCTATCCACAGGCTCAACGATCCCCAGCCACAACCCAGTTCGAGGATGCGTTCGCCGTCCGCGAGGCGTGCGCGCTGGCAGGTGAGCGCGAGCATGCGGGCCTCGGCCGCGTCGAGATTCTCGGCGGGTTGCGCGCTCGGGTGAGAGTAGTAACAACTCGAGTACTTCAGATGTTTGCCAAGCACGCGCGTGTAGAACTCCGTCGGCACCTCGTAGTGCTGCTCGTTGGCGGCGGCGGTTTCGATCGCGACGGGGCTCGTGCACAGCCGGCGGATGAAATCCGCGAGACGCTGCTGCTGCGCCTCGGGATCGCCCGCGTCCTCCTCGCGCAGCCGCGCGGCCAGCAACGAGCGGATGCGCCAGCGGATCACGAAGTCGGGAACGAGGTCGCGCTCGAGAAGGCGCATGGCGAGGGAGCTCATCGAACGTCCTGCAGGGTGGAAGGGGAGAGGCGGCGAAAGACGGGAAGTAGCGCGCGGTACAGCACGAGCGCGGCCAGCGGCGCGAGCACGATCCAGCCGAGCGTCGCGTGGACGATGGCGGTGGCGAGCACGGTCACCGCGTGAACCGCGCCCTGGGACAGAAGCGTCAGGCCGCTGTCGAGCGTGATCGGAAACCGTGGCGCCTGCACGAGCCACTCACCGAAACGCAGGAACGGAATGATCAGCAGCAACTGCAACGGCGTCAGTAGATAGTTGACGAGCTGGATGGCCGGCATGTTGAGCTTCAGCGCCAGCGCGATCAGCGCACACAGCGCGGTCGAGACGCCGAGCACCGGCACGAGCCCGATCGCGATGCCGAGCGCGAGACTCAGCGCGAGCTTGTCGGGCGTTACTCCCTGGCGCAGCAGCGCGAGCAGGGGAGCCACGAGGCGGCGTTGGAAGAAATCTCTCATGGGGTTCAGGCATTGCGCGCGGAGAGCAACACCGCCATCGAATCGGCGGATTTCAGGCGCGCGAGTTGCCGCAGCACGTACGCCGCCATCGCCATGTTGCCGAGGAGCATGATAGCGACGAACCAGGCGACGCGCGGCAACGCTCGCGGCTCCTTCCAGAGCACCCAGACGTAGAAGGTGATGAAGCCGTAGTACGCGTCGATCAGCGTCGCGATCGTCCAGAGGTTGTCGGGCGGCGTAGTGAGTCCGCCCCAATCGAGGACCGATTGTTGGGTGCTGACCCAGCCGGTGAAGCCGAGCAGCGAGAGGAGAATGAAGGCGAACAGCCATTGCAGGGCTCGTTTGTGCATCGCGGCGCTCGGGTTGGGGACTCACGGGATCATACGAGAGCGGGAACGCGCTGGATGCAGCGCGGCGGGCCTCTGTCCTTCCTACAGATCGGCGCCGCGAATCTGCGATATTGGGCGTCAGGAGTCGAAAATGCCCAAGCAGATCGGATACGTCATCGGCAGCCTTCGCCAGGAGTCGTTCAACCGCAAACTCGCGGCCGCGCTCATCAAGCTCGGCCCACCGGATTTCACGTTCAAGGAACTCAAGATCGGCGACCTGCCGCTCTACAACCAGGACGACGACAAGACGCAGGCGCCCGAGGTGCTGAGACTCAAGAGCGAGATCCGCTCCTGCGACGCCGTCCTGTTCGTCATCCCGGAATACAACCGTTCGATTCCGGGCGTGCTCAAGAATGCGCTGGACCATGCGTCGCGGCCCTACGGACAGAACGCGTGGGCCGGCAAAGCGGCGGGCGTCATCGGCAGTTCGGTCGGGGCGATCGGCACGGCTGTCGCGCAACAGCACCTGCGCACCATCCTTGCGTATCTCGACATGCCGACGCTCGGGCAACCCGAGGTGTACCTCCAGGTGAAGGACGGCTTCTTCGACGACGCGGGAAACTTTGCCAACGCCGAAACGAAGAAATTCCTGAACGGCTGGATGGACAAGTACGTCGCGTGGGTGAAGCGGCTAACGAGTTGAGGCCGCGCCCGACAAAATTTTCTTGATAAGCTGCGGCGCGTGAGCACAACTCCCAAAAACGCGCTTCTCGCGGGCGCATCCGGACTCGTCGGCGGTTTCCTGCTGAAGGCACTGCTGGACGCACCCGACTACACCCGCACCTATGCCTTGACCCGCCGGCCGCTCGGCCGCGAGCACCCGAAGCTCGCGAACCGCATCGTCAACTTCGATCGGCTGGGCGAGCAGCTCAAGAGCCTCGTCGTCCAGGACGCGTTCTGCGCCATCGGCACCACGATCGGCGACGCGGGTTCGCAGGAAGCGTTTCGCAAGGCGGACGTCGACGCGGTGCTGCTGTTCGCGCGCGCCGCGCGTGCCGCGCAGGCCACGCGATTCGTCGTCGTCTCCTCGGTGGGCGCGGATTCGAGTTCGTCGAAGTTCTACCTGCGCACCAAGGGCGAGATGGAAGAGGCGGTTTCGGATCTGGGCTTCGCCTCGGTCGACATCCTGCAGCCGAGTCTCTTGTTAGGACCTCGCAAGCAACTGCGCCCGCTCGAGATCACCGGGCGGATCTTCGCGCCGCTCATCAACCCGCTGCTCACGGGGACGCGCGAAGCCCTGCGTGCGATCCCGGCGGAGGTCGTCGGCCAGGCGATGCTGGGCGCCGCGCGCTCCGGCAGGCGTGGCGTTTACCGCTACACGCACGCCGAGATCCGCAAGCTCGCGGAAGTCCGTCCGACGCAGCCGAATCCCGCCTACGCGGCCAAAAAGACGTCCGCCTGAGTCCGGTGGCACCGCAACCGTGACGCGGCGCGCATTTGCGCCGCCCCCCATTCCGTAAAGTCCGGACGTCAGCGGCATTCCCCCGTCGTTGTATCGACGCAACCGGGCGCGTGGGCCTTTCGGCAAAACATAGATGATCGGCAATCCTTACAGCTCCGTATTGAGCAGCGGTCTCACGCGCCGGCTGTGGCTCATCATCTCGCTTGCGATGCTGGTCCCGGTCAGTCTCGCCTCGCTGTCGCGCTGGTTCGAGGCCGAAGAACGCCGCGCCAACCACCAGAACCAGGAACTCACCGCGCTGTCGCGCGACAAGGCGTCGTCGCTGCTCTTCAACTCACGCGGAGTGCCCGAGGATTACGCGCGCGGACTCGATGGTCGTTACCTCGTCGTGCTCGATGGCGTGGGCGCCGCGCGCTTCGCGAGCGCGCCGGTGCCGGATGAGCTGATCCAGTTGTTCGGCCAGCGCGCGCCGCACACAGGCGACGTGGCGGGCGGCACGACGATCCTCGCGTGGTATGCCTCCGGTCGCGAATGGCGCGGCGCGATGACGCGGGTGCCGCCGAGCGATCCGCGGGACGTGCTCTCCGCGAACACCGTGGTCGTCTTCGCTCCCGAAGCGACGTTCGGCGCCACGCTCGCCGACGGAGTGCCGATGGCGCTCGGTCTCTTCGCGCTTGCGATCGTGATGTCGTTCGCGGCCGCCGCGGTGATCGCCGAACGCTACCTGCCGCCGTTGCGCGCGCTGCATCGCGCGATTGCCCGCCTGCGCGAGCGCCGCTTCGAAACGCTGCCGCGGCTCGCGGTGAACGAGCTCGCGCCGCTCGAACGCGAGTTCAACGTGACGTCGATGTCCTTGCAGCGCGACTGGCGCGCGTTCGAGGTGCTCGGCGAAGTCGATCGCGCGCTGCTCGCCGCCAGCGAGATCGATCGTGCGTTGGACATCGTATTGCCGAAATTCCGCGAGCTCACGCGCGCGCAATGCGTGGGCGTCATCCTGCTCGATCCGACCGCGCATGCGCACGGGCGTCTGTTCATGGCCGCGCTCGGCGCCGACGAGCTGCCGGTGCAGCGCGTGACGTTCGATCCGGCGATGATCGCGACAGTGCGCGAGACACCCGAGGGCATGACCGTCGCGCGCCTCGAAGAGTCGCGCCACGCATTCCTCACGTCCATGGGCGATTTGGGCGCCGAGTTCTTCTGGCTGTGGCCGGTGGTCGACGAGGACCGTCTGGCCGCGATGCTCATTGTGGGATATCACGGAGAGCCCGCGCGCGATCCGGCCGTCGCCGATTACGGCGCGGCATTCGCGGAGCGGCTGCGGGCCGCGTTGTCCAACAGCGCGCGCGACGAGCGCCTCTATCGTCAGGCGCACTACGACCCGCTCACGCAATTGCCGAATCGCGCGTTGTTCCGCGATCGCCTGTCGCAGGAACTCGCCGCCTCCGCGACCGGACTCTCGCGCGGGGCGCTCATGTACGTCGATCTCGATCACTTCAAGCGCGTCAACGACACGCTCGGGCACAGCGCGGGCGACCAGTTGCTGTCCATCGTGGCCCATCGTCTGAAAGCGTGCACGAAGGAGGGCGACACTGTCGCGCGTCTCGGCGGCGACGAGTTCACCGTGCTGCTGCGTAACGTCGGCGATGCGGAGACCGTGCGCCTGATCGCGGACCGCGTGATCCGCTCGCTCGCGTTACCCGCGAATCTTTCCGGTCGCGACTACCAGATGCGCGCGAGCGTCGGCGTCACCTTGTTCCCCGACGACGGCACCGATCTCGAGGACGTGATCCGGCAGGCGGATCTCGCGATGTATCGCGCGAAGGCGCAGGGTCGCGGCCGCGCGATCTTCTTCGAGCGCGAGATGGCGCAGCGCCGCGCGAGCTTCACGGATTCCGGATTGCATCGCGCGCTGCGGCGCCGCGAGCTATCGCTGTTCTACCAGCCGCAGTTCAATCTCGCGGACGGCCGGCTCTGCGGCGTCGAGGCGCTGCTGCGCTGGCAGACCCGCTACGACGGCATCAAACTACCCGGCGAATTCATTCCGGCGGCCGAACACTCGGGCCTCATCACCGACATCGGCGGCTTCGTGCTCGACACCGCCTGCGCGCAGTTCGCGGAGTGGCAGCGCGTTGGCATCGCGCCGCGCATGTTCTCGGTGAACGTCTCCGTCCATCAGCTCAAGGACGCGGGCTTCGTGCGGATGGTCCAGACCGCGCTCGAGAAGCATCGCATCGCGCCGGCCAGCCTCGAGCTCGAACTCGTGGAGTCCGTGCTCGCCGACCAGGAGGTCGAGGAGCCGTTGCGCGCCGTCGCCGCCCTGGGCGTGAAGCTCGCGCTCGACGATTTCGGCACCGGCTATTCGTCGCTGAATTATTTACGACGCTACCCCGTTCACACCGTGAAGCTCGATCGCAGCTTCCTCGATGAAGTCCCACAGAACGATTCCGCGGGTGCACTGGTCGAATCCGTCATCACCATGGCGCACACGCTGGGAAAACGAGTGACGGCGGAAGGCGTCGAGTCGGGCGCGCAGCTCGAATTCCTGCGCGCGCGCGGCTGCGAATCCGCGCAGGGCTTTTATCTGGCCCGTCCGATGTCGGCGTCCGCGCTCACCGAGATTCTCGAGTCGCGCCGGCCAGGATCGGAGATCGGGGATGCCAGGGCAGCGGGGTAGGAAAAAGGGGACAGCAAGAAAATGGGGACATTCCCCGTTTCCCCCGGTGGGGCAAAAGGGGAAGGACCTCCTTGAGGTCCGTCCCCTTTTGCTAGGAAACGGGGAATGTCCCCATTTTC
>JAYTOK010000039.1:0-33811 GCA_043747835.1 Pseudomonadota bacterium
TCGCCAAGGGCGGCAAGGTGGGTCTGTTCGGCGGCGCCGGCGTCGGCAAGACCGTGAACATGCTCGAGCTCATCAACAACATCGCCAAGCAGTACTCGGGTTTGTCCGTGTTCGCAGGCGTGGGTGAGCGTACTCGCGAAGGCAACGACTTCTATCACGAGATGGCCGAGTCGGGCGTCATCGACCTCAAGAACCTGGAAAACTCGAAGGTCGCGATGGTGTACGGCCAGATGAACGAGCCGCCGGGCAACCGCCTGCGCGTCGCGCTCACCGGCCTCACGATGGCCGAATTCTTCCGCGATGAAATCCAGCCGTCGGGCAAGGGCCGCGACGTACTGTTCTTCGTCGACAACATCTATCGCTACACGCTCGCGGGTACCGAAGTGTCCGCTTTGTTAGGCCGCATGCCGTCGGCGGTGGGCTACCAGCCGACACTCGCCGAGGAAATGGGCGTGCTCCAGGAGCGCATCACCTCGACGAAGACCGGCTCCATCACCTCGATCCAGGCCGTGTACGTTCCGGCCGACGACTTGACCGATCCGTCGCCCGCCACGACGTTCGCGCACTTGGACGCGACCGTAGTGCTGTCGCGCCAGGTCGCGGCGCTCGGCATCTACCCGGCCGTCGATCCGCTCGACTCCACCAGCCGCCAGCTCGATCCGCTGGTCGTCGGTGAAGAGCACTACAACACCGCGCGCGGCGTGCAGGCCGTGCTGCAGCGCTACAAGGAACTGCAGGACATCATCGCGATCCTCGGCATGGACGAGTTGAGCGAAGAAGACAAGCAGTCCGTGTTCCGCGCCCGCAAGGTGCGCAGCTTCCTGTCGCAGCCGTTCAACGTCGCGAAGGTGTTCACGGGCCAGGACGGCAAGATCGTCGCGCTGGCCGACACGATCCGCGGCTTCAAGGGCATCCTCGCCGGTGACTACGATCACCTGCCGGAGCAGGCGTTCTACATGGTCGGCGCGATCGAAGAAGCGGTCGAGAAGGCGAAGACGCTCAACTAGGGTAGTAAGACCATGGCCATCTCAAACACGGTTCATGTCGACATCGTTTCCGCCGAAGGCGAGATCTTCAGTGGCGCCGCGTCCATGGTGTTCGCGCCGGGCAGCCAGGGCGAGCTCGGCATCGCGCCGCGTCACGCTCCGCTGCTCACGATGTTGAAGGCCGGTGAAGTCCGCGTGCAGACGCCGGACGGCCAGGAACAGCATTTCTTCGTCGGCGGTGGCGCGCTCGAGATCCAGCCCCACAAGGTGACCGTGCTCGCGGACACCGCGTTGCGCGCGAAAGATCTCGATGAGGCCGCGGCTCAGGCCGCGAAGCAGCGCGCCGAAGACGCGTTGCGCAACACCACCGACAAGCTCGAACAGGCCGAGGCCATGAGAGAGCTGGTGCGCATGAACGAGCAGATCAAGATGATCCAGAAGCTGCGCAAGGTGCGTAGCTAGTCGTAGACTCACGTCCTCTGACCGGGAGGGCGCATGCTGAAGACTGCCGAGGCTCGCCATCGCGGTGCGGCCGACATCCGGCACCTGTAGTTCGATGGACTGGACCAATGTCCGCCGCTTCCAGCTGTCGACGGCAGCGTTGTATGCCGCCGCGACGTCGGTGAATGTCTTCGTGCTGCAGGTGAGCAACGAATTCCTGACAGACGAGGGTGCGCAGGCTTACCACTTCGTCGTTGGTTTCCTCCTGATCGCGTGGCTGACGAGCGATCCGTTGATTCCCAGTGCGAAGCGGCCCAGTCTCGACTTCGGGCTGTTCCTCTGGATCACGTTTCCGTTCCTCGCCGCCTGGCTGCTCATCTCGACGCATGGCTGGCGCGGTTTGCTCATCTTCCTCAGCCTCTTCACCTTGATGTTTGCGCCAGAGATTGCCTGGGTACTTGCGGCATCGACGAACTGGAACCCATGACAGCACGGGACTTTTTCGAACAGATCGGCACGCGCGGCTTCTACCGGCCGATCGGCCACGCCACCTTCGAGCAGGCGGTCGACCTCGTCGCGGATGCGATGGTGCTGGCACGCGAGACCCACTGCGTCGATCTGTTGGTCAGCGTGTACGGCTTCACTGGCGTCCAGCCGCCGTCGGTCTTCGCGCGCTACGACCTCGCGGTGAAATGGGCGCGCAGCGCGGGTTCGCAACTCCGCGTCGCGCTGGTTGCTCCGCCGGAGCTCATCGATCCCGAGAAGATAGGCGTGCTGATGGCCCAGAATCGCGGGGTGACCGGCGACGTGTTCACCAGCGAGGCGGTGGCGATCGCCTGGCTCGACGCGCGACAGCGGGTGTGACTCGGACTGTCGCCTAACAACTCTCGGTCGCCGCGCGATTTCTCCGACATTTCCGCTGCGATTGTCCCCTAATCACCGCGACAATCCGTAAAAAGCGTGCGGCGCTTCGCTACGTACTTTCCTCAACCTTGCGGCGCCGTGCCCGTCGCGGGCGTAGATTCGAGCCTTCGAATCGGGGAAGTTTCATGGAATCAATCACTCAGCTCGAACACAGCTATTTCCTCCTGAAGTCCGGAGGCGGCGATTACCACGATTGCATCCAGTGGGCGCGCCAGCGTCTGCGCGACAACGACGAAGGCGACGACGAGGAGATCGTCATGCTCGCGGCGTCGACGGTGCGCTCCGAGGTGCTCGTGCTCGCGGAGCACGTCGTCGAACGCTACAGCGGCATGCAGGCGCTCGACTCGGGTCTGGCCGCGGGAAAATATCTGGTCACGTTGCGGCACGACTACCTGCGCGGCATCGAGACCATCCGCACGCTGAACAACAAGTTGCAGGCGCTCAACGAGAAGCTCAACTTCCCGGTCTGGCTCGGTGTTCTCTGCCGCAACTGCCGGCATGCCCGCGAGAATCTCGCGTACCAGGATTGCTTCGAGAAGGAGTTTGCGTACCTCACCCGACTCTGGGCCGTCGCGACCACGCGCTCACAGTTCGATTCGCGTTACAACCACGCGATCTCCGCGCGCCACGACGCACTGTAACGCGATCTGCTGACGGTACGTTGCGCGCGGGCTCGCGACACGCGAGCATGCGCGCATGAGTTCGAATCCTCTGCCCGCCGGCAACTTCTCCGAATGGCTGCACGCCATGCGCACGGCACTCGCGGGCGACGGCGGGATGGACGTCGCCTGCGGCGATTGCGTCGGGTGCTGCACCTCGGCCTACTACATCAAGGTCCGCGCGAAGGAATCGCGAGCGCTCGCGGCAATCGACCCGCGGCACCTCGATCCCGAGCCGACCGCGGCCGGCGACCGGATCATGGGTTTCGACGCGCACGGCCACTGTCACATGTTCGTGGGCGGCGGCTGTTCCATCTACGCCGATCGACCCGAGACCTGCCGCGCGTACGACTGTCGCGTGTTCGCCGCGGCGGGCATCCCGGCGGGCGGCGACGACAAGTCGGTGATCAACGAGCGGGTTTCCCGCTGGCGCTTCGAGTACCCCTCGGACAACGACCGCGCCGAGCAGCGCGCCGTGCGTGCGGCGGCCAACTACCTGCGGCAACACCCCGTGCGGTTTCCAAACGGGCGCATTCCGTCGCGGCCATCGGACATCGCGGTGCTCGCGGTGAAGACGTATCGCGTGTTCCTCGATCCGCCCGCGAACGACCCGGAGATCTGCCGCGCCATCATCGAGGCGAATCGCGAGTTCGCGCGGGCATGAAGAAAATCCGCATCACCGCCGTCGTCATCGCGTTCGTGGCCGAGCTCGGCCTGGACCAGATCTTCGCCGCGATCCTGCTCGCCGCTTTCGGTCACACCGGGTTCTCACCCGACCTGCCCGACGCGGAGAAGCAGGCCTTCGTGCAGGCCGTCTGGAGCGACGGCGCCTTCGTGTTCTGCGCGTTCATTCTCGGCACCGCGACGACGATTCTGGGCGGCTACGTCTGCGCGCGCATCGCCAAAGTCTTTCCTTACTACAACGGTCTCGCGATCGGCGTCGTCGGTTTCGTGTTCACGCTGCTCGTGATGGGGGAGGCGCCGTGGTGGTACACGGCACTGGGTTTGCTGATGGCGCTGCCGGCGTCGATCTACGGCGCCCATCTCGCGAAGCCGCACATCGCGGCGGCGCCCTGACAGCATGCCCCGCTACGTAGCGCTCTTTCGCGGAATCAACGTCGGCAAGGCCAAGCGCATCGCGATGGCCGATCTGCGTACGCTGCTCGCGAAGCTCGGCTACACCGACGTGAAGACATTGCTGAACAGCGGCAACGCGATCTTCAGCGCCGATGTCGCGCCGAGCCGCGAGATCGCAGCAACCATCCGCGCAGCCGTGCACAAGAAGCTCGGCGTCGACGCGCACGTGATCGTGAAGTCCGCGAAAGACATCGCCGCGATCGTGAAAGGCAACGTCCTCGACAAAGTCGCGACCGACGCCTCGCGCCTGCTCGTCGCGATGACGGATGACGGCAAAGCCCTCGTCGCGGTGAAGGCGCTCGCGAAGCTGCAATGGGGCGACGAACGGATCCACGTCGGCAAGGACGCCGCCTATCTCTGGTGCGCGAACGGCATATTGGAGAGCAAGGCGGCCGTTGCCTTGTTAGGCGGGCTCAAGGATGTCGGCACGACGCGCAACTGGGCCACGCTGCAGAAGATTCGCGCGTTGCTGGAGGAATCGGCTTGAGAGGACGGTCGCTGGCGTTGCTGCTCGTCTGCGCGCCGCTGATCGCGACGGCCGTGAGCCCGTCGTTCGCGGTCGACTACTATCCGATCGCGGGCGCGACGGCACGAGCGTTGCGCGCCGAGATGAATCGGCTGGGGCCAACGAACGAAGCCGGTCGCAATGACGGCATCACGCATTGGGACATCCAGTGGCGCCACGACTACGACCGCAACGCGGGCGGCTGCACGGCGGTCAACGTCCGGGTGACGCTCGCGGTCCGCATGACGATGCCGCGCTGGACGCCGCCGGCCAACGCGCCCCGGGCACTGATCGTGACCTGGCAACAGTTCGTGGACGCGTTGCGGAAACACGAGGACGGTCACTACAAGCTGTCGATCGAGGCGGCCGACGAGGTCGAACGGGTGCTGCGGGTGAATCGCACGGCCAGCGACTGCAAGCGGCTGGAGGCCCGGCTGAATGTCGCGGGCAAAGAGGTGCTCGAAGACTTGCGGCGACGGCATGCCCGCTACGATCGGGACACCGACTCCGGCCGCAAACAAGGCACCAACGTCCTGTAACGCGGCCTCGACGGGTGGTAGATAGCACCCGACGACCGGTCCCTTAGGCCGCGGGGTGCCGACGAACGGCCGCCCACGACCGACGGCGGACATTCTCCCGCAAGAATTCCGGGGGTATATTTCCGGCTCATGAGCCCCCCGATCGAAAACAACATCGACTGGATCGTCCCGAGCACGCCTGGCACCGGGTCGGTCGGCAAGGGACTCAGGCCCCTGCCGCCGAAGCCGCCGACCCGGACTCCCCCGTCAACCCGCGTCGGCGTCCTCGACACCCTGTTGGGCGACAACAAGCTGGCCGCACCCGATGAACGCGGCCGCGACCCATACAACAACGACGGTCGGCAATTCCGGCGTTAAACTTGCGGGCTCATGAAGCTCGCTGTCGTCATCCTCGCTGCCGGTCAAGGCAAGCGAATGAAATCCGCTCTGCCCAAGGTCCTCCAGCCGCTCGCCGGCGTGCCCCTGCTCGGGCACGTTGTTAGCCGCGCGCGCGCGCTCAATCCCGCGTCGCTGCACGTCGTCTACGGCCACGGCGCAGATGCCGTACAGGCCGCCTTCGCCCATGAGTCGATCGAATGGGCGCTCCAGGCGGAGCAGCTAGGCACCGGTCACGCTGTCATGCAGGCGATGCCGAAGGTCGCCGACGACGAGCTCGTGCTCGTGTTGTACGGTGACGTGCCCCTGATCCGCAAGGACACTCTCGAGAAGCTCATCGCGGCAGCGGGGCCGAAGGCAATGAGCCTGCTGACGGTCATGCTCGACAACCCGGCCGGCTACGGCCGCATCGTGCGCAAGTCCGGCAAGATCCAGAAGATCGTCGAACAGAAGGACGCGACGAAGCTTCAACTCAAGATCCGCGAAGGCAATAGCGGGATCATGGCCGTGCCCGCCAAACTACTGAAGAAGTGGCTTGGTAAGCTCAAGAAGTCGAACGCGCAGGGCGAGTACTACCTGACCGACGTCATTGCGATGGCGGTGAAGGAAAAGGTAAAGGTCACGCCGCTCATCGCGCCGACCGCGGCCGAAACGCTCGGCGTCAACGACAAGGTGCAGCTTGCCGAGATCGAAGCGTTGCATCGCGCCGAACGCGCGCGCGACCTCATGCTCGCGGGCGCGACGCTTGCCGACCCCACGCGCATCGACATCCGCGCGCGCGTCAGCGTCGGCAGCGACGTGTTCATCGACGCGAACGTGCTGATGGAAGGCAAGGTCGATCTCGGCGATCGCGTGCGCATCGGTCCGAACGTCGTGCTGCGCGACGTCGCGATCGGCGACGACTGCGTGATCCACCCGAACTCGGTGCTCGAGCAGAGCGAGCTCGACACCGGCTGCGTCATCGGACCTTACGCCCGCGTGCGCCCTGGATCGAAGCTCGGCAAGAACGTGCACATCGGCAATTTCGTCGAGATCAAGAAGACGACGATTTCCGACGGCAGCAAGGCGAATCACCTGACCTATCTCGGCGACGCGGTCATCGGCAAGGGCGTGAACGTCGGCGCCGGCACCATCACCTGCAACTACGATGGCGTGAACAAATCGACCACCGTCATCGAAGACGGCGCGTTCATCGGCTCGGGCAACATGCTCGTCGCGCCGCTGCGCATCGGCAAGGACGCGACGACGGGCGCGGGCAGCACGATCACGCGCGAAGCGCCGGACGGCCGGCTCACGCTCACGCGCGCGAAGCAGGCGACGATCGAAGGCTGGAAGCGGCCACAGAAAATAGACGATAAGAAACCCAAGTAGCGGGCAGGAGACGGCATTGCTCCCCAAGTCGAGAGACAAAGTTGCAATGGCGATCGTCGCCGCGGCCCTGGCGGCCGTGATCGGGGGCGCGCTCTTCATCTTTCTGCCGAGTTCTCTCGTCATCGACGATGTGTCGCGGCCGCAGACCTATCGTCTCTCCACGAGCACGGAAGACAAGGAAATCTACGGGATCGAAATCTCGGGAAGTGGAGACTTTCAGGGAACGGTGAAGCTCGAGCTCATGACGCCCGGGTCGAAGGTGATCCGCGAAGTGATTCTCGAGAATGACGGCTCCTTCGAGTTGGAGACGGATTGGTATGCGTCGGAAGCCCTCATTCGCGTGACGCCCGGCACCGCGCGCGCCGGCGAGATCAAGCTGAGTTACCGCTTCTCGGTATTTCACTGAGGCCCCGGCCGCAGTGGCCCGATGCCGGCCGCGAGCAGCGCGCTACAATTCCCACATGGCTCTGGTACGCGTTTTCACTCCGCAGTCGGCGTCGGAGCAGGCCGTCGTCGTCGCGATGCTCGAAGCTCACGAAATCCCGACGCTAGTCCACAACGGACACATGGCGTCGCTGCTTCCCGGCGTCGTGATCAACGCATACAACTCCTCCAGCATCATGGTGCCGGAAGAGTGCGTGGATACCGCCGCCGATCTGATTGCCGCCTTCCGGAACGCCGCACCCTCGGCGCCGGCACAGCGAAATGAGCCCGGACTCGTGCTGCGAAACCTCTTCGAGTTTTTTCTGCTCGGCTGGTTCGTGCCGCCGCGCGCCGCCGCGCCGGACCCGGGCGGCCACGCGCGCTTCGTCGCGTTTCACGAGGCGCCAGAAGCCGCGCAGTTTCGGGGCGAACCGCTCGCGTTTGCCCTGACCCTCGCGCGCAGCCGCGAAGGCGTCGTGCTGGTCTTCAACAAGTACCGACGCGTCTGGGAGCTGCCCGGTGGGCTCATCGACCCGGGCGAGGGGCCGCGCGACACCGCGAAGCGTGAGTTGCGCGAGGAAGCGGGCTGCGAGGCGCGTGACGTGACCTGGCTCGGAGTCACCGAGGTGAAGTCGATCGCGCGCCGGTTCTTCGGTGGCGTCTTCGCCTGCGAAGTGGAGGTGGCCGAGTTCGTGGAGAATGAGGAGATAGGCGGGCTTAGCTTTTGGCAACCCGATCGCCCCCCGCCGGGCATGGGCGCCACCGACGAGGCATTGCTTACGAAATTCGGACGACGATGAATACCCTGGAACTGAATTCGATCACCTTCGACGCGCTCGCCGCCTTTCCGCAGGCACTCGAGCGGCACTACGCCGCGTTTCCACGCGAGTTCGTGCACTGGACACCGCCGTCGTGGGAGGGCGTGCCGAGCGAACCGTTCACGGCAATCGAACAGGTCTGCCACGTGCGCGACATCGAAATCGAGGGTTACCAGATCCGCTTCCGCCGCACGCTCGACGAGTCTTCGCCGTTCCTGCCGTCGATAGACAGCGAGCCGATCGCGAAGGCGCGCAACTACGGCGCCGCGGATGTCGCCAAGGTCTTCGCAAGCTTCCGCGCCGCACGCGTCGACACGATCGCGCTGCTGCGCTCGCTCGATCCGGTCAGCTTCGAGCGGCGCGCGGACTTCGAAGGCTACGGTCTGGTGACGCTGCGCGGCCTCGTGCACTTTCTCTGCAGCCACGACCAGCAGCATCTCTCCGGCCTGCAGTGGTTGTTAGGCAAGATCGCGAGGGCGGCATGAAGCGCCTGGCTTCGATCCTGATTGCGGTTGCCGCGGTGGTGTCGGTCGCCGCCACCGACGCGCGCTGGTGCCTGGGCTTCGGCGGTCTGGGTCCGATCCGCGCCGGGCTGACCGCGGAGGAAGTGCTCGTACTCGCGGATTGGCCCGGCATTGCGCGCAAGGCCCATAAAGAACCCTGCTGGGTGATGCCGTTCACCGGCGGAAAATCCGACTTCTCGCTGCTGATCATCGACGGCAAGGTCGCGCGCATCGAGATCAAGGGCGAGTCGACGCTCGCGACCTTCTCCGGTGCGCAGGTGGGCATGACCGAGGACGCGCTGAAGTCTCTCTACGGCGCGAAGCTCGAGTCGCAGCCTCACAAGTACGATGAGAAAGGCCGCGTGTTCACGCTGAAGTCGAACCACGGCGATCACGGCCTGCGCTTCGAGACGTCGGCGGGTAAAATCACCGTCATGCATGCCGGTCCCTGGGAACACCTCAACTACGTGGAAGGCTGCGGATAAGGAGGGCTCATGCTGCAACTTCGACCCAACTGCGAATGCTGCGACACCGATCTCGCCGGAGATTCGAGCGACGCCTGGATCTGCTCCTTCGAATGCACGTTCTGCTCCCGCTGTGCGAACGAAGCGCTCGAGACCAAGTGCCCGAATTGCGGCGGCGAGCTCGTGCGTCGTCCGCCCCGTTCCACGGAGAAGCTAGCCAACAATCCCGCGTCGACGCAGCGCGTGTTCAAGCCGCAAGGTTGCGGGAAGCGCGTTGCCTGAAACCGCGCTGATCTGCCGCGTTCCGGAAGCGGAGCCCTTCATCGGCAAGTTCCGCGAGCGTTTCGACCCGCCCGCGCGCCGCGGCGTGCCCGCGCACGTGACCATCCTCTATCCCTTCATGCCGCCGACGGACGTCGACGACGGCGTGATCGAGAAGTTGCGCGTGGTCGCGGAGTCGGTGCCGTCCTTTTCTTATCGGATGGCCGACATGCAGCGTTTCTCGATCGGCACGCTGTATCTAGTGCCCGATCCTGGCGCGCCGTTCAAGCAGCTCATCGATGCGGTGCATCGCGCCTTCCCTGACTACCCACCCTTCGCCGGCAAGTTCGAAACCGTCCTGCCGCATGTCACCGTCGCGCACGGCGATCCGCAGACGCTCGGCGAGATCGACATCGCGCTGCGCATCGCGCTGCCGCCGGCCGGCATCGCGGCGCGTTGCAGCGACATGATCCTGATCGAGAACACAACCGGCATCTGGCTCACGATGCAGACGTTCACGCTCGGTCGTACACTCGTTCCGTGAACATCGAAACCATCGATCGCCAGCCGGTGCGTGTCGCGGCGCGCCGTTATGTCGGGCCGTTCGGCGAGCCGCTCGGGAAATTCTGGCGCAACGTCGTGACGCCCTGGCTCGCGGACAACGGTCTCGTCGATTGCCCGCGCTTCGGCGTGGCGCTCGACAATCCGGTGTCGACGCCAGCCGAACAATGCCGCTACGACTGCTGCGTTGAACTACCCGCGGGTCTCGGCGTTGCCGATGCGCCCGTGAGCACGATCCCCGGCGGGAAGTACGCGGTCACACCCTTCAAGGGCACGGGTGCACAGATCGGCGCCGCCTGGGACAGCTTCGTGCGCGGCTGCATGGCGGGCGGCATGAAGATGGACGTCGCGCGGCCCGCGTTCGAGCACTATCCGCGCGGCGCGACGTTCGACTCGAAGACTGGCGTGTTCGTCTGCGAGCTGTGCTTCCCGCTCGACGAGCGATGAGAATTCACGCAAACGCGCAAGTTTGAGCGGTTCACCGGCAGCCGCAGCGAGCGCAACATTCTCCCGTACGAAAGATTGGGTTACCGGCGCTCGCGCGAAGAGATTCGCTCGCCCGCCGTGACTCTCGTTCACCTGGAGAAAGTCGATGAGCATCCGGATCGTTCGATTGGGAACTCCGCGCGTCGCGGATGAGGGCACGCGGCTGGGCACCGTCCGCCGGCCCCCGCGCGGCGTGCCGAAGCAGGACTTCGCGCGTCGGGACTACTACGACGTCTGGTTTCCCGTGCTCGCGCCGAGCGCGGATTTGATGAAATCCGCGCAGGACGCGACGACGGACAAGCAATGGGCGGCGTTCTTCCGCAAGTTTCGCAGCGAGATGACCGGGCCCGCCGCCGCGCAATCGCTGGACGCGCTCGCGGCCCTGTCGAAACACGCCAATTTCTCGCTGGGCTGCTACTGCGAGGACGAAGCGCATTGCCACCGTTCGCAACTTCGTGCGCTGCTGCTTGAAAGGGGCGCGGAAGTGGAGTAGTTAGCGATGGATGAAACTCGAGATAACGATCTGCATCACCCTCGCCTTGGCAGGATACGTGTTCCGTGAGTACCGAAGCGCTTACGGAGTGGACCGTAAACGGGCGGCGGAAGTCAGCAGTTTGGTGACGGAATCCCCACCCGTGTCCGCTGCCGCCTCCGCGAGCCGCTACCGCTGCGACGGTCGCACGCATTGCTCGCAAATGACCTCGTGCGACGAGGCGTTTTACTTCTTGCAGAACTGCCCTGGCGTGAAGATGGACGGCGGGGGCGACGGAGTGCCTTGCGAACGACAGTGGTGCGGCAATCGCTGAAGCCCCGGTGCTACCATCGGCCCATGAAGCTGCGACTCATTCTTGCGCTGACCGCGCTTTTCGGAATCCTCAGCTTTCCAGCCGTCGCGGACGAAAATTTCCGTTGCGGGAAGTGGATCGCCTCGAGCGACCTGACGCCCGCCGAGCTCGCCGAGAAATGCGGTGCGCCGACACTGCACGAGAGCCGCACCGAAGACATCCTGGTTCGTAATCGCAACACCGGACTCATGATGAAAGCCGGCGAGACGCGCATCGAAACCTGGACCTACGATCGCGGCACGCAGGCGGCGCCGATGGTGGTCACGATCGTCGACGGGCGCATCAAGAGCATCGATCGCCTGAAGAAGTGACGCATGACGCTGCGCGTTCTCGGTCGCACTTCTTCGATCAACGTACGCAAAGTGCTCTGGACCTGCGCCGAGCTTGGTCTGCCGTTCGAGCAGATCGAGTCGGATCCGCACTTGCTCGCGCGCAATCCGAACGCGATGGTTCCCGTCATCCAGGACGGCGAGTTCGTGCTGTGGGAGTCGAACGCAATCTGTCGCTACCTCGCCAACAGCGTGTCGCGAAGCACTTTGCTGCCGAAGGAACCTGAGCCCCGCGCGCTCGTCGAGCAGTGGATGGACTGGCAAGCCTCGGAGCTCAATCCCGCCTGGCGTTACGCGTTCGTCGGCCTCGTGCGCAAACACGCTGATTTCCAGGATTCCGGCCTCATCGCCGCCAGCGTTGCGAACTGGAACCGGCACATGAGACTGCTCGATGATCACTTCGCGTCCGGTGGCCAGTTCATCACCGGCGAGTTCTTCACGCTCGCGGACGTGGTGATCGGCCTCGCGACGCATCGCTGGCTGCTGACGCCGATCGACCGGCCGCACCTCGACGCGGTGCACGGCTACTACCAGCGGCTGTCCGTGCGCCCGGCGTTTCGCGCTCACATCAGCGTCGACGTGCCGTGAGCGGAGCGCGGCAATCGCAGCATTCGCGCCCGCTGTGGGTCGCGACGCTCATCACGCCGCTCGTAACGCCGCTCGCGTATCTGCTCGTGCTGCTGACGATCGACTACACGAGCGACCATCATTCCCCGGAAAGCATCTTCCGCGCGATCGGCATCCTCTACTTCGTCGGAATGCCGCTCGCGTTCGGCGCGATGTTCCTCGTGGGATTGCCGCTGGTCCTGCTGCTGCGCTCCCAGCAATTGCTGACGACGGGTTACGTGCTGATCGGCTCCACGGTCGTCGGCATGCTCACGATGGCCGCGTTCAGCGGCTTGATGGATGGCAGATGGAATCCGGTCCTGACGCTTTGGGGATTGGGTTTGGGTCTCTTCGCGGGCTTCGTCTTCTGCCTCGCCGCAGGCATCCCCTTCCGGAGATCGCACGCATGATGGTCGGCGCATTGCTCGGCATCGCCGGGCTCATCTACCTCCTGCTCGGCACCTTGCACGCGGTCTTCACGCTGCTCGACGAACGCAATCCGCGGCGGCTCGCGCCGGAAGACCCGGCGGTGTTCACGGCGATGCAGAACTCGACAGTGCGCTTGAGCCGCGGCGCCACGACGATGTGGCAGGCGTGGATCAGCTTCAACCTGACCCACAGCCTCGCCGCCCTCCTCATGGGCACGGCCTGCCTCATCGTCATGGCCCACCTGGGTCTCTTCGTCTTCTCGCCCTGGGCGCTGTTCGCGCTGGCGGGTGTGAGCGCCTTGTTTGCGCTGATCGGCCTGCGTTACTGGTTCGGAGTGCCGCGGGCCGGCACCCTCATCGCCACCGCCTCCCTGACCGCCGCGTGGCTGCTCTACGCGCTTTGAAGCTGCCGGGGCCTGCGCAAGGTGTTGATCGGCAATACTTTGAGGTTTTCCGGCCAACCCAATGTGAGCAGGGTTCCAGATGTGGTTGTCCGGGCCCCATGGCCACTGCTGTCCCTCTTGTCCTTCAGGCACACTAGCCGCCCCCAAAATTCCGGACACTTGTTAAATGTGCGGCATCGTCGGAGCCATTGCTGAGCGGAACGTCGTCCCCATCCTGATGGAGGGACTGCGCCGGCTCGAATACCGCGGTTACGACTCCGCCGGCATCGCGGTGTTGAACGGCACGGCCAAACTCAAACGAGTGCGCACCGTCGGCAAGGTCAAGATCCTGCAGGACGCGATCGACGCGGACCCGACGAACGGCAAGGTCGGCATCGCGCACACGCGCTGGGCGACGCACGGAGTTCCCTCCGAACGCAACGCGCACCCGCACCTCTCGCACGGCGGTCTCGCGATCGTCCACAACGGCATCATCGAAAACCACGAAGAGCTGCGCGAAGAGCTCACGAAGGCCGGCTACACCTTCACGTCCGAGACGGACACCGAGGTGATCGCGCACCGCGTGCACCACCATCTGCAATCGCAGAAGGATCTCTTCAAGGCCGTGCGCGCCACGGTCGCCGAGCTCGAGGGCGCGTACGCGCTCGCCGTCGTCAGCGAGTCCGAGCCCGAGCGCATCATTCTCGCGCGCGAAGGATGTCCCGTCGTCGTCGGTCTCGGGGTCGGCGAGAACTTCGTCGCGTCGGACGTCGCGGCGCTGCTGCCCGTCACGCGCCGCTTCATGTTCCTCGAAGAAGGGGATGTCGCCGACATCCGCCGCACGTCGATCAAGGTTCTCGATAAGGATGGCGTCTCCGCCGATCGCCCGATCCGCGAGAGCGAGCTGTCCGCCGATGCTGCGGAGAAGGGGCAGTACCGCCACTTCATGCTCAAGGAAATCCACGAGCAGCCGCGCGCGGTCGCCGACACACTCGCCGAGCGCGTTGCCAACGGCCGTCTGCTCGAGCAGGCCTTCGGTCCGACCGCCACGGAAATCTTCAAGCGCACGGAACACGTGCACATCATTGCCTGCGGCACCAGCTACCACTCCGGCGTCGTCGCGCGCTACTTCATCGAACAGATCTGCAAGATCTCGTGCACGGTCGAGATCGCGAGCGAGTACCGGTATCGAAACCCCGTCGTGCCGCGCAATTCGCTGTTCGTGACGATCTCGCAGTCGGGCGAGACCGCCGACACACTGGCGGCGCTGCGGCTTGCGAAGCAGGCCGGCTATCTATCCTCGCTCGCGATCTGCAACGTGCCCGAGAGCTCGCTCGTGCGCGAGTCCGAGCTCGTGATGCTCACGCGCGCGGGCCCGGAGATCGGCGTCGCATCGACGAAGGCGTTCACGACGCAGTTGACGGCGCTCAGCATGCTCGTGATCGCGCTCGCGAAGCAGCGCACCGCGGATGCCGAGCGCGAGCGCAGCCTCTGCCAGCGCCTCATCGAAATCCCGTCGATCATCGAGAAGACGCTGTCGCTCGACCCGGTGATCTACGAGCTCGCGAAGCGCTTCGCCGACAAGCACCACGCGCTGTTCCTGGGCCGCGGCGCGCTCTCCGCGATCGCGATGGAAGGCGCGCTCAAGCTCAAGGAAATCTCGTACATCCACGCCGAGGCCTACGCCGCCGGCGAGCTCAAGCATGGCCCGCTCGCGCTGGTGGATGCGGACATGCCCGTGATCACCGTTGCGCCGAACAATGATCTGCTCGAGAAACTGAAGAGCAACCTCATGGAAGTTCGCGCGCGGGGCGGCGAACTCATCGTGTTCGCGGATCCGGAATCCGGCATCACGCCGTCGGAAGGCGTGACCGTGATCCAGATGCCGAAGCACGTGAGCTACTTCCAGGCGCCGGCGGTTTACACAGTGCCGCTGCAGTTGCTCGCGTATCACGTCGCCATCCTCAAGGGCACCGACGTCGACCAACCGCGCAATCTCGCGAAGAGCGTTACGGTCGAGTAATGGGGATATTCCCCATTTCCTAGCAAAACGGGTGGGGACAGACTTCAGTCTGTCCTCACTCCAACTCGGAGGACCTGATGGACCGCAAGACCGCCGAGCAGATCGTGGCCCTCGCCAATAGCTGCATCGATCAGTTGCTGTCCTCGCTGGGTCCCGTCGAGCAGTCGGTCTCGCCCGAAGAGTTCGCCGCCTACAAGCGCGGCATCGCGAAAGTCCTCAACGCGATCGATCTCGAAGTCATCGATGTCGTCGCGCGTGAATTCCCCGACCTCAAGACCGACGACGATTCCGATCACGCGGGCGAACCGGATCTGCCGAAGTCTTCGCGCAATTGACGTCAGGCCGCGCCGCTATGCTGAGAAAATAATAAGAAAGCCTTTGGCCGAACCAAGGTGAACAACCAGAATCCAGAGCAGATCGCGCGCGATCGCATTGACGCATTGCTGAACGCGAGCGGCTGGGCGGTCCAGGACAAGAAGGCCATCAACTTCAACGCCGGCCTCGGCGTTGCTGTGCGCGAATACCAGACCGATGTCGGCCCCGCCGACTACGTGTTGTTCATAGACAAACAGGCCGTCGGTGTCATCGAGGCCAAGAAAGCCGAGCTGGGACAGAACATCACCACGGTCGAACTTCAGACGGCGAGTAGGCCGGCCGTTCGCTAAGAGGACATCGTGCAGAACCTCGAAGCAGGGCTGCTCAACTTTCGCTCGGTGCTCGCGGCGCTCGGCAAGTAAAGAGCGGGGATTGGCGGTCTTATGGCCACCGTTGCCACATACCCATTTTGGGCATTAACATGCCCGAAATGGGTAGGACACGAGACAACTCATCGAAGCGGCCCAGAGTGCGGCGATCCGTCGGTGAACCCGTCGGCGCGAGCATCGCGGACGCTTTGTTCGGCGGTACCCGGCAGCGGGTTCTGGGATTCCTTTTCGGACAGCCTGACCGAAGCTTCTTTGCCAGCGAATTGATCCAGATTGCGCGTGCGGGTTCCGGTGCCGTGCAACGCGAATTGGCGCGCCTCGTGCAGAGCGGATTGATCACGAGTGAGCTCGTTGGCCGGCAGCGCCACTACAGGGCTAATCCCGCGTCTCCCATCTTCGATGAGCTGCGCAGCATCGTCATGAAGACGGGCGGAATTGCCGCAGAAGTGAGCGCTGCCTTGACTCGATTGAAAAATCGAATCTCGCTCGCCTTCATTTATGGCTCGATTGCCAAGAATGCCGCGCACGCTTCAAGCGACATCGATCTCATGATCGTCGGCGATGACCTTGCGCTCGAAGAAGTCTTTTCGTGTTTGAGTTCGGCGGAGGAGCGGTTGGCTCGCAAGATCAATCCGACGCTCTATTCCAGCGACGAGTTCCGGCGGCGGCAAGCAGACGGAAATTCATTTCTGACGAAAGTGATTTCCGGACCCACGATCTCGCTGTTGGGCGAGTTGAATGCCGATTCCACAACTCGATAGCCTGGCCAAGATCGGCAAGTTGAAAGCCGAGTCCCCGGCGCGCGGCGAATTCGATGGACTCGTACGTTCCGGTTCCGCGCGCATGCACGATGCAACGAACAACACTCTGCATATCGACAGTAGATTCGACCTGGCCTACAACGCCGCACACGCGCTGGCGCTTGCCGCACTCCGCTGGCACGGCTATCGATCCGAAAATCGCTACATCGTTTTCCAGTGCCTCGAACATACCCTCGCCCTGCCGGCGGAGCAGTGGCGAGTCGTCGATCAGGCGCATCGCAAACGCAATGCCGCCGAATATGAAGGCGAACTCGACATCGACGAAGCGCTGCTGACTGCTCTGGTGCGCGTTGCGCAGGAAATCCGGACGAGGGTGCTCGCGCTCGCACCGATCAAGTGACGCTACCGTGCGCGCGACTTCCCCGATCTGAAGACCGACGACGATTCCGATCACGCCGGCGCCCCCGACTCGCCGAAGTCCTCGCACAACTGAACCGACCCCGGCGATTGCGCGGCCTGCTGACACCGGTTACCGTCGCTGTTCTTCCAGGGGGACCGCGATGAAAAGCAGCCGGCGAGATGCGCTCAAATCTTTGTTAGTCGGCGGGGCGGCCATCTCCGCGCCTGCCGGCGCCGCGAATGAAAAGGTAAAGCCCACCGCCCCCTGCGCAACTCAGCCTTACGGCGACTGGTCGAATCTTCGCTGGGGCAAAGGCTTCGAGGGTCAGCGCATCGCCGATCTCGGCGACGGCACGTACCTGAACCCCGTGTTCTCCGGCGATCGCCCGGACCCGACGATCCTCAAGGACGGCGACGATTACTGGATGACGTTCTCGTCGTTCGACTCGTATCCGGGCATCGTCATCTGGCACTCGAACGATCTCGTGAACTGGGCGCCTGTCGGCCCCGCGCTCACGAAGCCGGTGGGCTCCGTCTGGGCCTGCGACATCGCGAAGCATGACGGCCGCTACTTCATCTACTTCCCCGCGCGCACCGCGGCGAGTCGATCCAACTACGTCGTGCACGCGTCGTCGATGCGCGGTCCGTGGTCCGTGCCCGTCGATCTCAATCTCCCGCGCCACATCGACCCGGGCCACATCGTGGGCGAGGACGGCAAGCGTTACCTGTTCCTCTCCGGCGGCGATCGCGTGCGTCTGCAGGACGACGGACTATCTACCGACGGTCCCGTCGAGCACGTCTACGATCCGTGGAAATACCCCGACGACTGGGTTGTCGAAAGCTTCTCGCCCGAAGGCCCGAAGGTCCTCAAGCACGGCGAGTACTTCCACATGATTACCGCCGTCGGCGGCACCGCCGGCCCGCCGACCGGGCACATGGTCATTGCCGCGCGCTCGAAATCGATTCACGGTCCGTGGGAGAACTGCCCTGCGAATCCGCTCGTGCGCACGACGGACATTCGCGAGAAGTGGTGGTCACGCGGCCACGCGACGATCTTCGAAGGCCCGGACAAGCTCTGGTGGAGCGTCTATCACGGCTACGAGAACGGGTATTGGACCCTCGGCCGGCAAACGCTGCTGGATCGCATCGAATGGGTCGACGGCTGGCCGCGCTTTCTCGGCAAGGATCTTTCGTCCTCCGCGCCGAAGCCCGCGCTTGCAAAGAAGCTGAAATCGCAACCGCACGGCATCGCGCTCTCCGACGATTTCAGCAAAGACAAGTTCGGGATTCAGTGGGCGTTCTACGATCCGGGCGCGAACGAGATCTCACGCGTTGCGTACGAGAATGGCGCGCTGGTGCTGGCGGCCAAGGGCGACAGCCCGGCCAACTGCACGCCAATCACCTGCCTCACCGGCGACCAGGCGTACCGCTGCGAAGTCGAGATCGAAGTGGAAGGCGACGCGACCGGCGGCGTGCTCTTCTTCTACAACAAGCGCATGTACTGCGGTCTCGGTTTCAGCGAGAAGAACCTCGTGCGCCACCGCACCGCGATCGACGCGCGCCGCGGCAAGCCCGCGGGCATCGATCGAAGGCTCTTTATTCGCTTCGAGAACGACAAGCACATCGTGACGTTCCACACCTCGACCGACGGCAAAGCCTGGACGAAATACGACACGCAGATGGAAGTCTCGGGGTACCACCACAACGTCGCGTACGACTTCCTGAGCCTGCGGCCCGGGCTCTACGCGTCGGGCAGCGGCAAGGTGCGCTTCCGCAACTTCAAGTACCAGACTATCTAGTGATCCACACGCTCCTTTTGTCTGCGCTCGCGATGGTCGCGGCCAGCCCGTCGTTCGGCGCACCCCTGAAACCGGCATCGTTGCCGGCCTTCCCCGGCGCGGAAGGCGCTGGCATGCACTCGCTCGGCGGCCGTGGTGGCAGGGTGTTGAAAGTCACGACGCTCGAGGATTCGGGCCCCGGTAGTTTGCGCGCGGCCGTCGACGCCACGGGCCCGCGCACCGTGGTCTTCGAGATCTCAGGAACGATCTCGCTCGAGACGCCGCTCGACATCCGCGAGCCGCGCATCAGCATCGCGGGGGAAACCGCCCCCGGCGACGGCATCACGATTCGCAATCAATCGTTGATCGTGTCGGCCGACGATGTCGTGATCCGCTACATCCGCGCGCGCCTTGGCGACGAAGGCAAGGCCGAGAGCGACGCGATCTGGGTGCGCAGCGGCCGGCGCATCATCCTCGATCACGTCTCCGCGAGCTGGTCGATCGACGAGACGCTGTCCGTGAACAATGGCTTCCGCGATCCCGCGACGGGCTTTTACGACGTCACCGTGCAGTGGTCGATCATCTCGGAATCGCTGAACGATTCGCTGCACGTGAAAGGCCCGCACGGCTACGGCTCGCTGATCGCGGGGGGATTCGGCACGCGCATCAGCTTCCACCACAACCTCTGGGCGCATCACAACGGCCGCAATCCGCGGCCCGGCAATCCCGCGCAACCGGATCGCGACCCGGTCGGCGCATTTCACGACTACCGCTCGAACGTGTTCTACGACTGGGGCGGCGAGCATTCGGGCTACAACGCCGACACGGGCCCCAAGGCGTCGATCGTCAAGTACAACTTCGTCGACAACACCTATCTACCAGGCCGCGCCTCGACGGGGCGCATCGCCTTCAACGAGAGCAACGAGCTCGCGCAGGCGTACTTCGCGGGCAATACGATGGACGGCGCGCTGCCGGCGGATCCGTGGAGCCTCACGAACGGGAAGAACGGCGAACGCTGGCGGCTGGCGCAGCCGGTCGATGTCGCGCCGGTCGCGGCCGATCCCGCACCGAGCGCCTTCGAACGGGTGCTCGCAATGGCCGGCGCATCGCTGGTGCGCGACATTCCCGATCAAAGAGTCGTGCAGAGCGTGCGCGACCGGACCGGCGGTCTGATCAACAGCCAGAGCGACGTCGGTGGCTGGCCGATGCTGAAGACGCTGCCGCCGCTCGTGGACACCGACAGCGATGGAATGCCCGATTTCTGGGAGCGCGCGCACGGCACGGATCTTGTCGTCGACGACGGTGCGGCGGCGACGAAGTCGGGCTACACGAACCTCGAGAACTGGCTCAACGACATCGCGCCCGCGGCCGAACGCGCGGCAGGTGCGCGCGCGACGGTGAATGGTCAGGCGTTCGAGTCGATCAAAGCCGCGGTGGCTTCGTTGCCGGCGGGAGGCGGCGAAGTGCTGCTTGCGCCCGGCGAGTATCGCGAGAAGCTGCTCATCGACACTGCGAACGTCACGTTACGCGGAACCGGCGCGCGACCGCACGACGTCGCGATCATTTGGGGCGACGGTGCCGCGAACGTGGGCGGCACGTCGAAGTCGTTCACGATGAACGTCGTCGCCGATGGATTCCGCGCCGAGAACCTCACTATCCAGAACGACTATCAAACCCGCGCGCTGCCGCAGACACAGGCCGTCGCGCTCTACGTGACCGGCGATCGCGCCGTCTTCGATCGGGTGCGGCTGCTCGGCGCGCAGGACACGCTGTATGCGGCATCTAAGAAATGCGCGGAAGGCACGACCTGCCAGACGAGCCGTCAGCTCTTCCGCGACTGCTACATCGAAGGCCACGTCGACTTCATCTTCGGCGATGCGAACGCGTTCTTCGAGCGTTGCCGGATCCATGCGCTGAAGCATCCGGAGGTCATGATCACCGCGCATTCACGCACCGCGCCCGAGCAGGACAAGGCGTATGTCTTCGATCGCTGCACGGTGACCGCCGATCCGGGTACGGAGTCCATCTACTTCGGCCGGCCGTGGCGCGACTACGCGCGAGTGATCTTCCTGAACACGACGCTGGACGCGGCGATCCACCCCGACGGCTGGCGCGAGTGGACACCGGGTAAGACGAACCGGTTGCCGCTGGCGTACTACGCCGAGTTCAAGAGTCGCGGCAAGAACGCGGACCTAACCACTCGCGAACCGCATGCGAAGCGGCTTTCGTCGAAAGAGGCGAAAGAGTGGACGAAGGAGCGGCTCTTCGGCGATTGGGAAATCAGGGTCAGACCCTAATTTCAGCGCGCCGTCGCCAACCCGATCGCAAGACCTGTGATTTCGATGGATCCATCCCCGATCAATCCGCGGTCCACCACCGCTCGCGTCACGAGATTGATCTCATAGAGATGCGTATCGCCGCCGACCAATGACGTAGCGATGTAGCCCACGCCGGCATCGACCGGCGCGTCCGACGATGGCGCGCGAACACCGCTCGGAATATCGAAGCCGGTCAGCGTTCCGATGGACTGGAGATTAAGCCCTAGCGGAATCGCTCCGCAGTTCGACAATGTGCCGGTGGCCGCCGTCAGGATGCACAGCTCGTCGCCGGTCGAGTTGATCGCATACAGCGTCGTGACGCTGCCGCCGATGTCTGAGCTGTTGGTGTAGGCGACCGCGGGAACCGTGCCGAGCGGCGGGTTGATCACGGGATCGGCCTGGTTGCCTAGCAAGGTCGAATCCCCGTCGACCGGCGTCCCCGCGACGGGATTGACGCGGAAGCTGAGATCCGTCCCGGTCGTCACGCGAATCCGGTCCGTCGCCGGATTGAAATCGAATCCATATCCCGCGACCGTTGTCGGCAGATCCACCGCGGCGCCGACGCCGTTGACGAATGCGATGGCGCCCGGACTGAGCTGCGTGCAGATCCCGGTCGAGAGTTCGATGAGATAGAGAGAGCCCGTGTCGGCGGCCGCGTCGACGGCGAATCCATAGAGGTGGCCCGTCGCGGGACGAAAATCCACGCCGACCATCTGTTCGCCCGCGGCGACGCCGAGGAGCGTGAGCGCCTGGACGGCGCCCGGGTTCGCGGAGCTGAAGGTGAGCAGCTGCGATCCGTTGATGCGCAGCGAGTACATGGGAATGCCGCTCGGCATCTGCAGGGCGAAGGACCGGATGCCGCCCGCACCGATGGCGGGCCGGGACGCGGCGATCGTGCCGTTCGTGAGATCGATCTGCCCGATGCGCTGCGTCGTCTCGCCCGCGAGCTGGAAGATAGCCGTCGCCGAACCGGCGGTGACCGGATTGTGGCTGATCGTCACGCCGACGCTCGGCGGGATGTCGAAGCCAACGACCGAATCGACGCCGCCCGACAGCGGCAGGCAGCTCGTCTGGATGCCACTGTTGAACGGGCTCTGGATGCAGAGCGAATCGATCGCGGAGTCGATCGTGTAGAGCGTGCTCACCGTGGCATTGAGACGGCTGTCCGTGTACGACAGCGCGTCGATGCGGGTCGTCGCTCCATTGATGTTCGAGTCCATCTGCAGGCCCGGCAATCCGAGATCTCCGTCGAGCGCGCGCGCGAGCATCAGGTCGAAGCGGAAGTTGAGACCGGTGTCGGTCGCGATGCGCAGCACATCGGCGCCTGGCGCGACATGCATTCCATAGCGCGTGCCCGCGATCGGACGCGGGGTGATGCCGTCGCCCGCGACGAACGACTCGAGCACACCGAGCGTTCGTGCAAAGCCAGTTGAGGGATGCACGGCGTACAACCGGCCTTGCCCCATCGGGGTGACCGCGAGTCCATAAAGAAAGCCGTTGTTGGGCCGTCGTGCGATCGCGACGAGAGTTTCACCCGAGGTGAGCCCCGTGATGTCGACCGGCGCCGGATAGTCCGTCGGTACGAGCGTGCTCAGCGTCACGAGCCGATTGCCGTCGAGCAGCAGATTCGCATTCGGCGTCGCGCTGCTCACGGCTTGCGTGAACGGCGCGCTGACGGCGCCGCCCCCGTTCGTCGCCGTCACGGTGAACGCAAACGCGCCGGAGACGAGCGGCGTGCCGGCGATGGCGCCAGTACTCGCGTTCAGCGTCATGCCGGAGGGCAAAGAACCGGTGCCGATCGAGAACGTGATCGGAGCGGTGCCGGTCGCGATGATCGTCGCGCCGGTCGCGACAGTGCCCGCGATCGCGGCGGGCAAGACGTTCGCGGGGCCCGTGATCGCGGGTGGTGTGGGTGGGGGTGGCGGCGGCGGGCCTCCGCTCGAGCTACCGCCTCCGCCGCCTCCACCGCAGGCGACCAACGTCAGCGCGGCCGCCGCGACGACTCCCCAACTCCGCAACTTTCCGATCCGGTTCGTCACATCGCCTCCCGAGCAGTTGATCTGGCCCGGAAGCTACGTGGCGCCGCCGCGGCCGGGGATCACCTGAATGGGTGACACCGCGCATCGCCGCTTTCACTATGCTCGAAGGCAGAGGTGCGACTTGATTTCGGGCGATACACTTTCTGTTCTCATCGTCGAAGACGACCGCCGATTTCGGGAGAGCTTCGTGCGCACGTTTTCCGCGAGCACCGACTTCCGGCTGCACGACGATGTCGCCACGGTCGCGGAAGGATTGATGGCGCTGCGTGGCGCGCAAATCGACTTGCTCGTCTGCGACATCGGTTTGCCCGACGGCAGCGGACTCGACGTGATCCGCGAAGCGGCCGCGGGTCAGCCGGATTGCGCGATCCTCGTCGTCACCGTCTTCGGCGACGAGGAAACCGTCGTACGAGCGATCGAAGCCGGAGCCGGTGGCTATCTACTGAAGGATTCGACCAGTGCCGAACTGCTGGACGCCGCGCGCGACCTGCTGGCCGGCGGTTCGCCGATCAGCCCGATGGTCGCGCGGCTCGTGCTCAACCGCATGCGCGGCGGTGTAAAACCCGCCATGCCGGACTCCGACGTGTCGCTCACCGAGCGTGAAACGCAGATCTTGAACTACGTCGCGAAAGGGTTCAGCTTCGCGGACATCTGCGGACTCCTCGACATCACCGCGAACACCGTGAAGACCCACGTCAACCGCATCTACCGCAAGCTGGCTGTGAACTCCCGCGGCCAGGCAGTCTATGAGGCGTCTCGCCTCGGGCTCATCGATCTTTAGGTTCGCGCGCCGCGCGCTGCTCTGCCTCGTCGCCGGCGTGAGCCTGGCGCAGGCGGCGCCGCATGAGTTCGATCGCTTCGAATACTTTCCCGAGCATCGCACCGTCGTCCTTCCGGCGCCCGACCAGACCGGCAAGGCTGGCAATCGCGGTCTCATCCGGGTGCCGCAAGCGTCACGCGCGTCGAACGACCATCACCGCTGGCTGCGCGCGCGCTTCGTGCTCGGCGCGCCCGCGGATGGCGTGCAGGCGTTGTTCGTCTCGGGCGCGAATCGCGGCGTGACCGCGTTCGTCAACGGCGTTCAGGTCGGCAGCACGAGCATCTCCGATGCCGAAACCTTCGGCTGGAATTACCCGGTGTTCTTCACGGTGCCCGCCGCACTGCTGAGGACCGGCGAGAACACGCTCGACCTGCGCATGACCCTCACGCAGGACGGTTACGCCAGCATCCGCGGCGTGCGGCTCGGCCACTACGCGGAACTCAAGCCGCGCTACGATCGGCTGCTGTTCTGGCGAGTGACCGGTCCGCAGATCACGGCGCTGATCGCCTTGCTCTTCGGCGCGATCGCGCTGGTGATCTTCCTGCGGCGGCCGGCCGACACGCTGTACGGATGGTTTGCCCTCGCCGCGTGGCTCGGCGCGCTGCGCAACGGCCACTTCTTCATCTCGCTGCCCGTGCACGAGTGGTGGTACGAAATCTGGGCGCTGGTGCCGCTGCAATGGATGAGCTTCGCGCTCGTGATCTTCGCGTTTCGTCTCTGTGGTGGCCGCTTCGCGCGGCTGGAGAGGATGCTGTTCGGGATCACGCTGCTCTCCAGCGCGCTGCCGTTCGTCTGGCACGCCACGTTGCTGTTCGACATCGGCTACCTCTGGCTCACGATCCTGTCGCTGTGCACGATCGGTTACGTCGCCGTGCAGTGCTGGCGCGCGCCGAGGCTCGAGCGCGTGCTGCTGCTGATCGCGTCGCT
The DNA here is from genome assembly GCA_043747835.1 of Pseudomonadota bacterium. Taxonomy (GTDB): domain Bacteria; phylum Pseudomonadota; class Gammaproteobacteria; order Steroidobacterales; family Steroidobacteraceae; genus CADEED01. The sequence goes on from JAYTOK010000039.1 coordinate 24,814, forward strand.
CGTGACGCAGGTGTTCGGCTTTCTCGACTTCGCGCTGCTGCTCGGCTTCCGCAGCGGCGACGCGCGCGTCTACCTGATGCCGTACAGCGTGCTGCTGTTCTCAGTCGTGCTGGGCGCGGTTCTCGTCGACGCTTTCGCGAAGGCGCGTGCGCAGCAGGAGCGGTTGAACCGCGAGCTCGACGAGCGGCTTGCCGCACGCGAGCGCGAGCTCAATGCGCAGCATCAGCGTGTGCTGGAGCTCGAGCGCGAGCGAACGACGCTTGGCGAACGGCAGCGCATCTTGCGCGACATCCACGATGGGCTCGGATCGCAGTTGGTCAGCTCGATCCAGCTCGTGGAGCGCGGCGATCTCGCGCCCGCGGATGTCGCGGGAGTTCTGCGGGAATGCGTCGACGATCTGCGGCTCGCGATCGATTCGTTGAAGCCGGCGGGCGATGACTTGTTGGCGGTGCTCGGCAACTTCCGGTATCGCATGGAGCCGCGGCTCGCGCAGGCGGGCGTCAAACTGGAATGGCGAGTGGATCCGGATGCGCGCTCGCCGACGCTGAAGTCGGAGCAGGTGCTGCACTCGCTGCGCATCGTGCAGGAGGCTGTGGCGAATGCGTTGAAGCATGCGAAGCCTACGCGGCTGACGTTGGCATACGCGGAAGTTGGCGAGGCGTGGTCGCTAGAGGTCGTGGACGATGGGCCCGGGTTCGAGGCTGCTGCTGCGGCGCGTGGCGAAGGGCTTGGCAACATGCAGGCGCGAGCGAAGCAGGCCGGATTGATGGTGGGTGTGGAGAGTTCCGAGCGAGGAACCCGAGTGCGGGTTGCAGCGCGTGACGGAGGCGCTATCGGCGATGAGCGGCTCATCTCACATCCGCCGTGAGTCCGATACCGCGGCGTTTCGGAGGTTGAGGGTCCAACAGCTTCCGGATCGTCGCGAGCATCGCGGCGACCGCGTCGTCATGCGTGACCAACTTCTGCTCGATTCGACTCTCTAGCGCGTCCAAGCGCTGAGCCAATTCCTTGCTGGATGACATTACGTCGCGGAGTTGGACGAAGGCTCGTACGACATACACCCCCATCTCGACAGCGCGAGCAGAGTTCAGCACATTGGCTGCTTGAATGGCGCCATGCTCGGTGAAGGCGAGTCGCATGTATTTCATGTTGCCGCCGCGCCCGACGTTCAAGATCGCATTTTGCGATCTTGAACGTTCAGCTTCCTTGGCAGTCAATCTGAAGAGGAAATCGTCGGGCACTGCGCTTGACGGCTTCGTTCAACCGGCCCGTGCTCACGCCGTAGATCGACGCAAGATCGCGATCCAGAATTATTCTGCGCCCGCGAATCGTCAGAATCGTTTGCATCATCTGCTCGACGGACTGCGTTGGTGGAGCCTCCGACGTGGTTTGGCGAGTTGATGGCTTGACCGTCATCTCGTCTATTCAAACGGGCATGAAGCCTTCCGTCGATGTGCAAATCTGGAGATTGGGCCAGTACTTCGTGCAGGGCTTTATGTCCGCAATGAGGTTTTGCCAATCTTCAGCGTCGCGCGATAGTCATCCGGAGCGACTCGCCCGGTACTCGCGGGCCGCGGCTCAACTCGCAGCAGCGTCACGCGGTAGACCCCCGTGACCGCGCTGTCGCCCTCTCGAATCGTCATCTGCGAGTCGACCTTCGAGACCCGGACCGCGAACTGAATTTTCACCTCACCCGCCCAGATGCAGGTGACATCCACGGGACAGCGTGAATCCTCGGTCACGCCAATGAAACGCACGGACACTCCCTCGCCTGCAACGGAAGCCGTTGCGCCCGGTGCGAGCGTGATTTCGGCGCCGAGATCGACTGCCGTCGTCTCCTGCGTGCGCGCAACGGTGCAGCCCGTTAGCGCGAGACACATCATCAAGGCGGCTCCACGACTCATGCGACCTCGACGTGACGCGGGTCCTGCCGGTGAGAGCAGGACCCGCGTCGTCATCAACCCAGTCGAACTACTGCTGCGTGATCGTCACATCGTCGATGCCCGCCTCGACGAGGCTGGCCGTCCCGGCATCAGCCGCTTCGATCAGCAAACGCACCGTCTGACCGGCGAAGCCGTTGAGACTCGCCGTCGCGCTCGCCCACGCTCCATCGACATCCGTCGCCGCGCCGAGCCGCTGGAACACCACGCCGGTCGTGCTGCCGACGACGCTGACACGCAGGAAATCCGCCGTCGTGGCGTTCGACCCGTGTGCCAGGTAGTAGCTGAACGACAGCGTGAGAGTGCCCGTTGCCGGCAAGACGATCGCGGGCGAGCGGATCGAAGTCGTACCGCCGTCGACGTCGTTCACGCCCGCGCTCGCACCGGCCAGTCGCGCCGTGACGAGATCGTTCGTGCCGCTGACCGTGGTGCCTAACTGCTTCGCACCGCTCGAGTCCGTCGCTTCCGGATCGCCGCGCTCCCATGCACCGGTGGTCGCAGTGTCGGTGGCATTGGGATTCGTCTGCCATCCGAGGCTGGTTTCGAACGTGTCCGCGAAGACGGTCGTGCCGCCGCCGCCGCCCTGGCAGGAGGCCGGAACGTTGAAGCCGTTCGTCGGCGTCGTGCTGGCCGCACCACCGCTCACGGCATTCGTGCCGAGACCATACGCCGCGAAGGCCTCCCAGATGCGGCACACATCCTCGCCGCCGTTGTTGTCGGCAGCCGCCTGAATGATGCCGTCGCGAATTTGCGTGAATGTTGGATTGCACGCGGCGTTCTTGAGGCCTTCGTTCACATACAACATCGCGCGCTGGTTGCCGGCGCCGCCGGTGGCGTTGTGGAGATTCGCACTGAAGCCGTGCGCGTCGACCAGCTTCCAGTACACCTCCCATGCACCCTGCGCCCACACGGAGCCGACGCCGTGCGGAACGGCGAGGCCGTTGATGCTGGCGTAGGTCCAGTTGTTCACCGCGGGATCGGTGCTGTAGCGCTGCGTCCGGATGCCAGCGCCATTGGTCTGCTGCCCCAGGGAGTAAGTGCCCATGCCGCGCGGCATTGGTCCCGTATCTCCAGGCTTCGCCGTGTACGCCAGCGCCCACCAGTCGGAGAGCCCTTCGCCGGCCTGCTGGCGATTGGTCAGGCAATTCACATTCGCCGGACCGCCGACGAGACGGTTGGAAATTCCATGACCGTACTCGTGGATCACGATGCCCGCGTCGAGGTCGCCGTCGCGATCCGGATTGGGGCTGGTCCACACGAACATCTGCATGCGCGGGCGCTGACCGTCTGGCGGTGTGCCGAAGTTCGCGTTGTTGGTGCCGGCGCCATCCTGCGCCTCCGCGCGCACCGAATCGTTGCCGAGACCGCCGCGACCGTAGTTGTTGACCTGAAAGTTGCCGGCCGCTTCATCGAAGCCGTACTGGTATTGCACGTCGTGGATGATGTTGTTCCAGTAGAACAGGTTGGCTACCGCGCCCGGTCGATAGGTGCTGGGCGCCTGCGCCAGGTTGAGCGGGAAGTCGAAGTTGAGCGCCGCTCCGCCACTTGGGCTCGAGCCCGCATCGGGTGCGTTGTTGGCGTCGACGTCGGTATAGGCCTCGGCATTGTTACCCACCGTCGTCTGGAACTCGGCGCCGGCAGCGCCGTTGGTGTCGTGCCAGCCGAACGGCGACGCCAGCGCGTTGGCGGGATTCACCGCGAGCACGCGACCGTCCGCCGGCGGCAGCGGTGTCGTGTGGTTAGGGCTCTCGACGGGGCGCGGATACACGCGGTACTGGTCGCCGGAAACCCAATCGAAGCGCGTCCAGACCTGGCCCGTTTGGGCGTCGACGGTGAGATCCCACGAATGCTCCTTGTCGAGCGTGTGGATCTGGAAATTCCAGACCAACCTTGCCTCGCCGGGCCGCACCGGCAACAGCATCAGCGAACCGTCGATGGGCGAGAGCGAGATTCCCGCGTTCGCGACGCGTGTCAGTCCCTGTGCACTCGTGCTGGCGATGGCGGATGCCGGCGCCTTGATTCCCGAGAATCGCAGCGCCTCGCCAACCGCCGCGGGGAAATTCTTTCCCGGTTTCAGCGAACCGGCTGCGCGCTGCAACCCGGCAACGAACGAGTTGTTGACGCTGATGATGCGGCCGTCGCGATTCACATTGATCTGCAACTGCGCGTTGTAGACCGGAATGCCCTGATGCCGCTGTTGCAGGTAGATGCGCGTCGCACCTGTGACCTTCGAATGCACGACGTTCGAGACCGTGTACCCCTCGAGATCGGACGCCTCGAGATTCAACGCCGCGAGATTCCGGCGCACGAAGTCCATCGCGATCGTCATGGGCAGACCTGACGCCGCGGCGCTGAGAAAGCCTCGCTCGCTCGATAGCGAGCGCACCGCGCCGGTGACGTCGTCGAGTTCGAGCGCCGAGAGTTCCTGCACGTCGGCGGACAGACTCTGCGGGACTTGCGATTGAGAGCGGAGCTGGTCGACGGAGAGTGTGCGGCTTACCGCCGCGCGCGCATCGTAGTGGCGTTCTCCTTCGGGGGCTTGCGCGTGCGCGGCGCCGATCGAAAGCAGCAGTGGGAGCAGAGATAGACAGAGGCGATTGCTCATGGCGAAACTCCTTTTCCAGTTGAGCGAAGGGAAGTCTGCGTGTGCGGCGCGAAGCGATCCCTGCGACGAATGCGCGAACGTCATCGCGCAAAATCTTGAGCAACAGGTATGCGTCGCGAGCCGCGGCAGTGGCGAAGACCTTCCCTGGTATGCGACGTTAGAAGCGTCGATCCTCAGACACGCCTGTTGCAGTGTCAATACGTAGCAGCGAAGGCAGACGCGCGTTCGCGTGTGGGCGATGCAGCAACGAGGTGCGATTGTAGAGATGCACCGCCGACGTGCGAGCCTTTCGTTGATCGTGAAGTCGAGACCGGGGATGCGCAGTTCATCGGTTCGGAATGCGCCCGTGCCGAAGTTCGCATCTCGCCGCCGGGTGGCGCGAATTTCAGGCACAAGTGACGACTAAGCGAGCGATAAACTAACTACCCATTCGGGTAGAATCGCGTGTACTTCACATGGAGGTGAATACTCGTTCGATCGCCGAACTCGCCACCGAGATCTTCACGCTCGCCGGCCACATCAACGCCGCGAACCATCGCTTTCTGATGCTGCTCGCCGAGTTTGACCGGCGCCAAGGCTGGTCAGACAGCGCGACGCAGTCCTGCGCGCATTGGCTGAACTGCAAGTGCGGGATCGGGATGGGCGCGGCGCGTGAGAAGGTGCGCGTCGCGCGGGCACTAGAGAGCTTGCCAAAGGTGTCGGCCGCCATGGAGACCGGCGCGCTGAGTTATTCCAAAGTCCGCGAGATCACGCGCGTCGCGACTGCTGCGACCGAAGACACCCTGTTGATGGTTGCCGAGCATGGCACCGCGTCGCACGTCGAGAAGCTCGTGCGCGCGTTTCGTCGGTCCCAAGAGGCCGAGGAGTTGTCGCGCGACGCGCGGCAGCAGCAGAGCCGGTGCGTCAGCGTCCGGCACGACGACGACGGTTCGATGGTGTTGCATTGCCGTCTGCCTGTCGAGGTTGGCGCACGGTTGTTGAAGGCGATCGACATCGCGGTGGATGACGTTCCAGCTGGAACGTCGAGCGAGCCGCGTTTGCCTTTCAGCGCGCGCCGCGCGGATGCGCTCGCCGTTCTGGCCGAGACCTTCCTCGCACACGGCGCGATGGAGATGAACGGTGGCGAGCGGAGTCAGGTCGTCGTGCACGTTGCGGCGGAGACGCTGCGCGATCGCAAGGCGGGTTGCTGCGAGATCGAGCACGGGCCGTCGATCGCTGCCGAGACCGCACGGTGGATGTCATGCGATGCGAGCCTGATTGCGATGGTCGAGAGCGATGAGGGCGAGCCGTTGAATGTCGGGCGCAAGATGCGCGCGATCTCGCCGGCGTTGTGGCGTTTGTTGAAGTCGCGGAACAAGGGCTGCCGCTTCCCTGGGTGCGCGAACAGCCGCTACATAGATGGTCATCACATCGTTCACTGGGCGAACGGTGGAGAGACGAAGCCTGGCAACCTCGTGTGCCTCTGTCGGTTCCATCACCGCGCGGTGCACGAGGGCGGGATCCGGATCGATTGTCTGGATGATGGAGCGTTGAGATTCGTGAAGGCGAATGGCGCGGTCATTGACAGCACGTCGCCTGGCTGCAAACAGCCGCGCGGGGATGTGGCGCAACCGCCGGCGGGAACCGCAGCCTGGAAATGGAAAGGCGAGAAGATAGATGTCGGGTTGGGCGTCGAAGTTCTACTGCAGAGACCGAACCGCGCGCGGGACGTTCCAGCTGGAACGTCGGCGGCGAAGCGAGGAGCGTGAGCCGCTGGCGGCCCACCGGGAAGCTAGATCAACGCAACTGATGCCTCAGCGACGCACGCTCATGCTTTGTGGATCAATTTCCCCTCGAGATCATGATCACTCGATCCAACGATCTCCACATCCACAAACTCACCCACCTTCAACTTCCCACCCTTCACGATCTTCACCACACCATCGATCTCCGGCGCATCCGCCATGCTCCGCGCAATCGCGACATTCCCGTCGATCCCGTCGACCAGCACTTCCATGCGCCGCCCAACCTTCGCCGCGAGCTTCGCCGCGCTGATCCCCGCCGATTTCTGCATGAACCGTGAGAGCCGCTCTTCCTGAACTTCCGGCGCCACATGCGGCGCAACGTCGTTCGCTGCCGCACCTTCGACCGGCGAATACTTGAACGCGCCGACACGATCGAGCTGCGCTTCATCGAGCCAGGCCAATAACTCCTCGAACTCCGCCTCGGTCTCGCCGGGGAAACCCACGATGAACGTCGAGCGAATCGTGAGATCCGGACACACCTCGCGCCACGCCTTGATCCGCCCCAGTGTCTTCTCGACCATGCCCGGCCGCTTCATGCGCTTGAGCACCGTCGGACTGCCATGCTGAAACGGAATATCGAGATACGGCAGAACCTTGCGTTCGGCCATCAACGGAATCACATCATCGACATGCGGATACGGATACACGTAGTGCATGCGAATCCAGATCCCGAGCTCTCCCAACCCGCGCGCGAGATCGAGGAACCGCGTCTCGTACGTCTGCCCACGCCACTCGGCCGGGCGATAGCGAATGTCCACGCCATACGCCGACGTATCCTGCGAGATCACCAGGATCTCGCGCACACCCGCGCGCGCTAACTTCTCACCCTCGCGCAACACTTCATCGATCGGCCGGCTGACCAGCAACCCGCGCATCGACGGAATGATGCAAAAGCTGCACTTGTTATTGCAGCCTTCCGAAATCTTCAGATACGCGTAGTGCCGCGGCGTGAGTCGAATGCCCTGCGGCGGCACGAGGTCGATGAACGGATCGTGCTTCGGCGGCAGGTGCTCGTGCACCGCGCCCAACACATCTTCATAGGCGTGCGGTCCCGTCACCTTCAGTACCTTCGGATGACGCTCGAGAATCTTCTCCGGCCGCGCACCGAGGCAGCCCGTGACGATGACCTTGCCGTTTTTCTCCAGCGCCTCGCCAATGGCGTCGAGCGATTCGTCCACCGCTGAGTCGATGAAGCCGCAGGTGTTCACCACCACGACGTCCGCGGACTCGTAGTTAGGCGCCACCTGGTAACCCTCCGCGCGGAGCTGGGTGATGATGCGTTCAGAGTCCACGAGTGCTTTGGGGCACCCGAGGCTGACAAACCCGACTTTTGGCTGGCGGCGGCTCATGAGGGGGCGCAATGGTACACGCGCCCGTGGTGCGGCGCGATGCGGGTCGGACATATGGCGAAAGGGGGCCGGTGCGTGCATGCGGCACGCACTTTTCAGGCTATTCGACGTCCTTTTGGAGGCGGTCGTGACGAAAGTGGCCAGCGAGTTGGCGTCCAAATTGTCTGGTTGAGCACGCACTTGCAGTGCGCACTGTGATGCGGTGGTGCGCGATGGCCGGTGAGGGTTCCGCTACGAAACGAAAGTTTCTCACACGCAATATTTTCCCGTCGCTGTGCGCTTGCGGCGATCAGGTCGCGCCAGGATCTCGCCGAACTCGAGAAGGATTCACATGACTTGCCAAGCTAGCTACCTCGCGTCCAGGCGTAATAGTCCTTGGAGGGACCTATGAAACTCATTGCCGTGGCCTGTCTTGCAATGCTCGCGAGCGCCTGCGCTCCCTCGCAAAACGGGGACGGCCCTATCCTCACAGGCGAAGCGGCTATTGCGAAAGCCAAGGGTTCTTGGGTTGGTGTCTACGGAAAGACTCATTCAGCGACGTTCAGCGATGAAACCGTGAGACGGTTCGAACCTTACACCGCGGTGCTCGCCGACGGTGTGTGGACAGTGCGCGGAACGGTCCCAGCCGAATTCCACGGCGTCGTTCCCGAAGCAACGGTGCATCAGTCAGACGGGCGTTCTTCGGTTAGTGGCGTTCAACGGTGACCAAGCCATTTGGCTGCCAACCGGCGTCGATAACCCCCGGTCATTCCCCCCCGCGTTCACCTCTTCAGACACCCAACACGGGTGCATGCGGAGGTCGTTATGGCTACTGGTACTGCGGATCGGCGCCCCCTCGGCGCATTAGGTCGAATCACGCTGGTCGCGGCGCTCCATGCGGGGCTGTTGCTGGTCATCGCTAACAGCCTGGGTCTCGTCCCCGGACTTGCGGAGCCCAAGACCGAGGCTTTCGTCATCGACGAAGACGTTCCAATAATCGACCCGCCGCCGATCCCCGAGCCCGATTTCACGCAGAGACACGAAACGGTTTACGTTCCGACACCGGACCCACATATTGAGTACGAACAGCCCGACGTGATCACCGGCCCGCCGCCGGATCTCGAGATCGCGCCTCCGACCGGTGGCAGCGCCGTAACGGAAGCGCTCGTGCTCGGCGTCCGCCAGGACGCGCGTTACCCGCTCTCACAACCGCCGTATCCGCCCGGCGATATCCGCGCGGGTAACACCGGCACCACCGACATCGAGGTCTACGTATTGCCGAACGGCCGCGTGGGTGACGCACGCATCATCAAGAGCACGGGATTCGAGTCTCTGGATCGT
>JAYTOK010000040.1:0-16654 GCA_043747835.1 Pseudomonadota bacterium
ACCCGATCCCATTTCGAACTCGGAAGTGAAAACGCTCCGCGCCGATGATAGTGTGGCAGCTGCCATGCGAGAGTAGGTCACTGCCAGGGTCCTAACAAAAAAGCCCCCGCCACGAAAGTGGCGGGGGCTTTTCCTTTGGCGGATTCGATCCGCTACTCGAGGGTATTCGGTCAGGCGCTGGCGGGTCCCGCCGCCGCGATGCTGCGGCGGGCGAGGATCGACAGGTGGCCGAGCGACGACAGCATCGCGTACATCGCGTGAAGATAGCCGCGCGAATTCAGCTCCGCGAGCGTTGCCGCATCGAGCTCGCGTAACTTCTTCTCGTCGATCGAATGCAGGCCGCCGACCTTGCGTGGTTCGGAGCCGGAAACTTTGATGTCGAGCTGGATGGCATGGATAAGGCCGAGTGAAGCCACTTTCTCCGTGAAATCGCGCGCACGCTCGTCGGCGTCGACGAGTTCATTGAGTTGCGCCAGTTTGTGGCGCAGGTACGGCGTCTCCACGGCGGATGCGTCGAACAATGGTTCGCCTTCGCTCTCGCCGACTCCCGGATTCTCGAGGTCGATGCAAGTGATCAGATTCTTGGCGCCGGCGCCGCCCGCCGGATTCTCCGCGACGCCGACGTAAAATGGCTGTCGGCCGACATTCAGAGGGACAGTGAAGCTGGTCCAATTGCCGTCGCGGAAATACAGGTTCTGGCCGACGTCCAGACCGAAGACGGCTACGCAGATGTATTGCCCCGAGTCGCCGTTCTTCGCGAATGCGATGGGGTATTCGATCACAAGCCGGGCAATTTCGGCCGGTACGACCGGACACATGTTGAGATTGCTGAACACGGACAGCGCCCGCGCGTCGTTTACCCGAAGCTTCTGATGAGCATTGCGGTCGAGATTGGCTAGGTTGGGCATGCGGGAATGATTGCAGATTCACGGGTGGTCTGGGGAGAGGATCGATGCGAAGATCGTGTCGCCACTCTCGCGGCGCGGAATGCGGGACGGCACGGAACATGGTGCAGATCACACGACGCGTTGCGGAACTCACAGGATGTCTTCCCGACAACCTGCCACTCGACGATTTGCTGGCTGCGAATGAGCCGCGTGTACTACGTGGTCTCGTCGCGGACTGGGCGAGCGCGCGCGCGGGCAAGAAGTCAGATCGCGACGCGATGGACTACGTGCGCTCCTTCTACAATGGCCGACCCATCAGCGCATCGATTGGCGAACCCGCTATCCGCGGGCGCCTCTTTTATAACGACGACTTCAAATCGCTGAATTTCGAGGTGCAGCGAGCGCAGCTCGACGCGGTTATCGAGCGCATCGCCGGACATCTCGCGGATGAACGGCCACCCACAATTTACGTCGGGTCAACGCTCGTCGACCTGGTCCTGCCGGGTTTCCGCAAGGAGAACGACGTCGCATTCGCGGCACACGGCGTCGATCCACCGCCGTCGATATGGATAGGCAATCGCACGGTGGCGTCTTGCCACTACGACGCTCCCAACAATCTGGCGTGCTGCGTCGTCGGCCGGCGTCGCTTCACGCTGTTTCCGCCCGAGCAAATTTTCAATCTCTACCCCGGTCCGCTCGAACCGACGCCTGGCGGTCAGGCGATCAGCCTTGTCGACTTCGCGAACCCGGATTTCGAGAAGTTTCCGCGCTTTCGTGAAGCAATTGCCGCCGGTGTCGTGGTCGACGTCGAGCCTGGCGATGCCGTGTTCATCCCCAGCATGTGGTGGCACCACGTGCAGGGCTTGAGCGCGTTCAACATCCTCGTGAACTACTGGTGGAGCAAGGTGCCGGCATTCATCCCGACGCCGATGCACGCGCTGTACCACGCGATCTGGGCGTTGCGCGATCGCCCCGAAGATGAGAAGCGCGCCTGGCGCAACGTCTTCGAGTACTACGTGTTCGGCGACGCGGAACGCGCGGGCGAACACATGCCGCCCGCGGCGCGCGGATTCCTCGGGCCGATCGACGACAACCAGGCTCGCATCATCCGCGCGATGCTCATGAACAAACTGAATCGGTAGTGAGGTCGGACTTGCAGTCACGAGAGATCAGGAAAGTGGTCATTGCGGGTGGTGGCACCGCCGGGTGGCTCGCGGCCGCCGCGTTGTCGCATCAACTCGGCCGGATCCTCGAGATCACGCTCATCGAATCGGATGAGATCGGCACGATTGGCGTCGGCGAAGCGACGATTCCACCCATCCGTGTCTTCCACAAGCTGCTGCAGATCGACGAACCGGCATTCATGCGCGCGACAGCCGCGACATTCAAGCTCGGCATCTCGTTCGAGAACTGGGCGCGCAAGGAGGACCGCTACATCCACTCGTTCGGACGCAACGGTCAGCCTACATGGATGTGCGAGTTCCACAATTTCTGGCTGCGAAGCCGCGAACTCGGCATCGAATCGGAGCTGGGCGATTACTGTTTCGAGCTCCAGGCCGCGAAGGCAAACAAGTTCGCGCTCTCGCAGAACGCGGAGATCAACTACGCGTACCACTTCGACGCGGGGCAGTACGCGAAATTCCTGCGCGCCTTCTCGGAGCGTCACGGCATCAAGCGCGTGGAGGGAAAAATCCGCGAAGTGAAGCAGCACGCCGAGACGGGCTTCATCGAAGCGCTCGTGCTGCACTCGGACGAGGTCGTCACCGGCGATCTGTTCATCGACTGCACGGGCTTTCGCGGGTTGCTCATCGAACAGACACTGAAAGCCGGATACGAAGACTGGTCGCACTGGCTGCCCTGCGACAGCGCTGCGGCCGTTCAGACAGAGCTCGTCGGGCCGGCTCCACCCCTGACACGCGCGATCGCGCACGATGCGGGCTGGCGCTGGTGCATCCCGTTACAGCATCGTGTCGGTAACGGGCTCGTTTTCAGCAGCGAGTTCCTGTCCGACGACGCGGCGAAGGAACAACTGCTTGGCGCCATCGACGGCAAGCCGATCACTGCGCCTCGCATTCTCAAGTTCAAGACCGGCCGCCGCCGCCAGGTGTGGAACAAGAACTGCATCGCGATGGGGCTATCCAGCGGATTCATCGAACCACTCGAGTCGACCAGCATCCACCTCATGATGGTGGCCGTGACGCGTCTGCTGCACCTGTTCCCGTTCGGTGGCGTGACGTCATCGCTGGCCGATCAATACAACGAAGCCGCTCGGGTCGAGATGGAGAAAACGCGCGATTTCGTCGTGCTCCACTACCACGCGACTCAGCGAGACGATTCGCCGTTCTGGCGCCATTGCCGCGACATGCCAATTCCGGACTCGCTGACGCACCGCATCCAGCTCTTCCGGGAAAACGCGTATGCGTTCCAGGGTGACAGCGAGGTATTCCGTGTCGATTCCTGGACGCAGGTCATGCTCGGCCAACGCATCCAGCCCGACACCTACCACCCCGCGGCGCGACTCGTTGGCGATCAGGAGCTCACCAAGTACCTGGCGGACTTCCGCTCGTCGGTTGCGCAAACCGTCGCACGAATGCCGGTGCACCAGGATTTCGTGAATCAGTACTGCAAAGCCGCCAACAGCGTGTGGGCCTGACCCGCGTCGGTGGAACTCTCGAAGCACCCCGGATTTCGTCTGCAAGCACTGCGCATGGGGCGCGAACAGGCGCCTCTCGTCGTCATCGACGATTTCGCCGCGGCACCCGATGCGCTGGTCGATTTCGCGGCTGGCAAAGTTTTCGCCGATGTCGCCAGCTACTACCCCGGCGTGCGCGCAAAGGTGCCGCTCACGTACCAGAAATTCGTCATCGACGCGTTGCGTCCCATCGTCGCGGACCACTTCGGGTTGAACGCGGGTGGACTGCGATTCTCGGCCTGCTACTTCTCGCTGGTGACTACGCTTCCTGCAAACCTCACGTATCTGCAGCGCATTCCGCACGTCGACTCGCTGTTTCCGAACGAGCTCGCATTCGTTCACTATCTTTTCCGCGCGAATCACGGCGGTACCGCGTTCTTCCGCCACCGCGCCACCGGATTCGAATCGGTCGATGCGGCGCGCAAGCCGGAATACTGGCGTCACATCGAAGCGGAGCAGAACTCGCCGAACTCCCCGCCGGCCGCGTACATCGACGGCAACACGGCGCTCTACGAACAGACAGCGCGCCAGGATGGCGTGTTCAACCGCCTTCTGCTCTACCGGCGCAATTCTCTGCACTCCGCAGCCCTCCCGGCGCACTTCGTCCCCGATCCGAATCCGCGCCGGGGACGTCTTTCGCTCAACGGATTCCTCTCGGCCTGAATCCCGCAGTCGGTACAGCGTGTTGTTTTTTGTCTGCCGCAGGTGCAGCAACGCTGACCGGGACATGTCGTAAGGGGTCAATTCCATGTCCGGTAAGGACATGAATTCTCCCGAAAAAGACATTTTGACACGTCGGCACGACGCTTCGATTTTCTCGCAAAAGTTAGGCGTGGACTTTCGCCGACAACGTGAATACTCTCCTTCGCGTGTCGAGGGGGGACGCGCATTTGGCGCGCATGAAATGCATTCGGGAAACTTCCCAGTGCCGCGTATCGCATCCGCGACAAGCGCATGTCCTCCACCGTCCGGTCGAAGAAGGGCGACCGTTAGTTAGTCGATCGCGGCTCAGGTCGCACGGGACGAATTTGCCTGTGCGATGGGGAATGGAAATAGAGCGCAGAGGAGACGCTAATGAAGTTCAGCCCGAAGAAGTCACACATAACATCCAGAGCACTTTTCACCATCGTTGGTGGAGCCGTGCTCATCAACCCTGTATTCGCCCAGGATCAGTCCGGCGAAGAAATAGATGAAGTCGTAGTCACCGGTATTCGCGGAAGCCTCAAGGCTTCGATGAACGTCAAGCGCGAATCCGTCGGTGTCGTCGACGCGATCAATGCCGAGGACATCGGCAAGTTCCCTGACACGAACCTCGCCGAGTCGCTGCAACGCATCTCCGGCGTGTCGATCGATCGTGTCAACGGCGAAGGTTCGCGCATCACCGCGCGTGGCTTCGGCCCGGGCTACAATCTCGTCACGCTGAACGGTCGCGCAATGCCGACCGCCGACGTGGTCGTGGTCGGCTCCGGCGGCGACGGCGAGTACGGTGCGTTCACGAGCCGCGCGTTCGACATGTCGAACCTGGCTTCCGAAGGCGTGCAGGGCATCGAGGTCTACAAGACCGGCAAGGCCGCGCAGCCATCCGGCGGCATCGGCGCGACGATCAACGTGAAGACGATGCGTCCTCTCGACGCACCGGCCCAGGCGTCGTTCGGCGTCAAGGCGATGTTCGACACGAGCGTCGAGACCGGCAGCGAAGTGACTCCGGAAGCTTCCGGGCTCTGGAGCTGGAAGAACGACAGCGAAAACATCGGCCTCTCGCTCTTCGGCAGCTTCCAGAAGCGCGAGAGCGCCGCGGTCGGCGCGTCGAACCAGGACTGGAACGTCGAACGTCTGTCGGCTTTTCAGAATCCGATGAACGGCCGCGTCCGACTGGACGATCCGCTCACGGTTGGTGTCAATGAAGCGACGGTGTTCACGAATACGCCCGCCGGCGATCCGCTGATCGTATTCCCGAACAACAGCGACTACTTCTTCTCGGAAGTCGAGCGCGAGCGCGTCAACGGGCAGCTCACGCTGCAGATCCGTCCGGTCGACTCGCTGACTCTGACGTTCGACGGAATGTTCGCGAACCAGAAAGCGGTGGAGCAACGCTCTTCGCAAGGCAACTGGTTCAACCGTCCGTTCGCGCAAGTGACGTTCGACGACGTCGTCGACGATGTCTCCAGCGTCGTGATCCTGCAGGAATCGCTGAGCTCGCCGAAGGACGTTGCCTGGGGTCAGCAGCTGCGCGCGACGAAGGACATATTGCAGTCGGTGGGTTTCAATGCGGAGTTGCAAGTCTCCGATCGGTTCACGCTCGAGTTCGACGCGAACACGGCGAAGTCGCAGAGTCTGCCGGATGCACCGAACGGACAGACGTCTTACGACTTCGGCACGGGCACGGCGTCGATCGCGGCGCATAGCCTCGATCTGTCGAGCGGTTTCCCGATCCAGCAGTACACGTACAACGACAACGATGGCCCCTGTAATACGGTGACCCGCGCGGGTTGCCGAAACGACAACGGCATCATCGACATCGCGGACGTGAGCTCGTCGGTCGGTCGAACCTCGCTGCAGCGTCAGTCGCAGTCGCTCAATCAGTTCCGTCTCGAAGGAGACTTCGCGCTGAGCGACTCGATGGATCTGCGTGGCGGTGTCGACTATCGGCAGTCGAGCATGAATCAACGGCGCCTGGTCACGGCGCAGGTGCTCGGTGACTGGGGCGTCGTTCGGCCCGGTGACATCGAGGCAGTCGCTCCCGGAATGCTCGAGGCTTATTGCTTGAGCTGTCTCTATGACGACTTCAGCCCGGGGCTCGGCGAAACGGCGTTCCGCGGTAACGCGGCGGCGCTGTACAACGCCGTGTCGCCTTACTACCTGGGACTCGGCGGTCATCCGATCCAGACCTGGAACAACGACTCCAATCGTGTCGACGAGGACATCACGTCCGCGTACGCCGAGTGGGCGTGGAATTCCGAGCTGGCGAACGGCCGCAAGATGAACCTGACGGTGGGCGCGCGGTACGAGCAGACGGACGTCACCGCGGTTTCGAACCTCGCGATCCCGAGCGCCGTCGTCTGGACCGCAGACAACGACTTCGCGCAGCAATTCGCGAATCCGGGCACGCAGCAGCTTCGCGAGGAAGCGGACTACGATCACTTCCTGCCGAGCCTCGACTTCTCGATCGAAGTCGTCGACAACCTCGTGTTGCGTGCGTCGGCCAGCAAGACCATCGGACGTGCGGACTTCGGCAACATGTTCAATGCAACGACGTCTGGAACGCCGCCTCGGGCGACGTATCTTGGAGTCACGGCGGGCGGCGGAAGCGGCAACCCGGCGCTGGTACCTCTCGAGTCGACCAACCTCGACTTCTCGGCCGAGTGGTACTACGGAGACGCGAGCTACGTGTCGATCGGCTGGTTCGACAAGGATGTCGACAATTTCATCGGCACCGGCGTCATCCCGCAGGAGTTGTTTGGATTGCGTGATCCAAGCTCCGGCGCTGCGGGCACGCGTTCGGGTCAGGCGGTGACGCTGATCGGCACCGCGGGCGCGGTCACCAACGACGTGAACCTGTTTGCGTTCACGGCGATGATCGACAACCCGATGGATGCGAGATGGGGGGCCAATCCGGTGGCGTACTTCCTGGCGAACTCGGCCGGCGGCATCCTGAACCAGGCGATTGCCGACGCGATCTTCGCCGACTACGACATCCTGCCGAATGCCAGCGATCCGTTGTTCAATTTCCAGGTGGCGACACCCATCAACCAGGAGAGTGCGAACATCCACGGCATCGAGTTCGCGTTCCAGCACTTCTTCGGGGAGTCGGGCTTCGGCCTCGCGGGCAACTACACGAAGGTGGACGGCGACGTCGCGTTCGACAACGCCGGCGATCCGGGTGTCGATCAGTTCGCGCTGCTGGGTCTGTCGGACACGATGAACGCGACGCTGATCTTCGAGAAGTTCGGCTTCTCGGCTCGGCTTGCGTACAACTGGCGCGGTGAGTTCCTCGAACAGACAAATCGAGGCGGCTTCCGCAACCCGACGTACGTGGACGAGTTCAAGCAGTTCGATCTGAACGTCAGCTACGACGTGAACGACAACATCTCGCTCAGCCTCGAGGCCGTGAATCTCACGGGCGAGGATGTGCGGACGCGCGGTCGTACGAGCATCGACTACTGGTTCGCTCAGGACCTGCATCCGCGTTACCTCTTGGGTGCGCGGTACAAGTTCGACTGATCAGTCGGAAATGGCCCATGGGGAAGGCCGCTGCATCTGCAGCGGCCTTCTCTTTTTCGGGCGATGTACGATTCGAACGTGGAACCCACCCGCAAGACCCGCGAGATCGAAGGCTGCGCGCCGGATTCGATCCCGTATGCCGAGCTTCTCGAAGCCGGCGAGCCCGCGATTCTCAAGGGGGTCGCGGCTGCATGGCCGCTGGTCGCGCGCGGACGCGAATCCGCGGCGAGCGCCATCGACTACCTCAAGACTTTTTCGAGCCCTCGGCCCGCGGTGCTCTATGAAGGCGACGCCAGCATCGGCGGCCGCTTTTTCTACGACGACGAGTTCGCCGGCCTCAACTTCAAGACGCAGCGCGCACCCCTGGCGGAGAGCCTGGCGCGCATCGAATCGCATCTGGCCGATCCGCGCTCGCCGAGCTTTTACATCGGCTCCACCGACGTCGATACCTTCCTGCCCGGACTGCGCGCCGCGAACGACCTCGCGCTCAACGATCCAATGTTCACGCGCGCCGCGCCGGTGGTGAGCATCTGGATCGGCAATCGTACGATCGCCTCCGCGCACTTCGATCTTTCCCACAATCTCGCCTGCTGCATGGTCGGGCAGCGCCGCTTCACGCTGTTTCCGCCGGAGCAGGTTCACAACCTCTACCCAGGACCGCTCGAGCCCACGCCGGGCGGACAGGTCGTCAGCGTCGTCGACTTTCGCGCCCCGGATTTCGAACGCTTCCCGCGATTTCGCGATGCGCTCGCGGCGGGCCAGGTGGCGGATCTCGAGCCCGGCGACGCGCTGTTCTATCCCTCCATGTGGTGGCATCACGTCGAGGCGCGCGATTCTTTCAACGCCATGATCAACTACTGGTGGAGCACGTCTCCCGCGTTTCTGGATTCGCCGCACAGCACACTTCTGCACGCGCTGCTCAGCCTGCGCGACCGGAGCGATGCCGAGAAGCGCGCGTGGCGCGAGCTGTTCGACTACTACGTCTTCGGCCCCGCCGACGTCGCCGGGCGGCATCTTCCCGAAGCGGCGCGCGGCAATCTCGCGCCGATGGATGAGACGAAAGCGCGCCGCCTGCGCGCGTTGTTGTTAGGCCGCATGAATCGCTGATCCGGTGCTGGAGAGGTTCCCATGAAAGACGCAGCCATCAGGAAAGTCGTGATCACGGGAGGCGGTACCGCCGGATGGGTGACCGCCGCGGCGCTCGCGCAGCAGTTCGGCCAGATGCTGGACCTCACGCTGGTCGAGTCCGAGGAAATCGGCACGGTCGGCGTGGGCGAGGCCACTTTCCCCTCGATCCAGGCGTTCCATCGCCTGCTCGAGCTCGATGAGCGCGAATTCATGCGCGCCGCGAAAGCGAGCTTCAAACTCGGCATCTCGTTCGAGAACTGGGGCGGTCTCGGCGATCGCTACATGCATGCATTCGGCACGATCGGGCGCTCCACGTGGATGGGCGATTTCCAGCATTTCTGGCTCGCGGCGCGGGAAGACGGTTTCGGCGGCGAACTCGGCGACTACTGCTTCGAGCGCAAGGCGGCCGAGCAGGGCAAGTTCGCGTTCTCGGACAAGGTACAGATCAACTATGCCTACCACTTCGACGCGGGCCTGTACGCGGCCTTCCTCCGTTTGCGCAGCGAGAAGCAGGGCGTGAAGCGCATCGAGGGAAAGATTTCGCATGTGGAACAGCACGGCGAATCGGGAAACGTCACGGCACTCGTGCTCGAATCGGGCGAGAAAGTCGCGGGGGACCTGTTCGTGGATTGCACCGGGTTCCGCAGCCTCCTCATCGAGCAGACGCTGAAGGCCGGATTCGAGGACTACAGCCACTGGCTGCGTACCGATCGGGCATTTGCCGTGCAGACCTTATTAGGCGACCAGATGCCGCCTTACACGCGCGCGATCGCGCGGCAGGCGGGCTGGCAGTGGCGCATTCCGCTGCAGCACCGCGTCGGCAACGGCCTGGTGTATTGCAGCGACTATCTTTCAGAGGACGAAGCGCGGGCGACTCTGCTCGCGAACCTGGACGGCGATCCGTTGTTCGAGCCGCGCCTCCTCAAGTTCAAGGCGGGGCGGCGCATGAAGGCCTGGCACAAGAACGTCGTGTCCATCGGCCTCTCGAGCGGCTTCATCGAGCCGCTCGAGTCGACGAGCATTCACCTGATCCAGATCGGCGTGACGCGGCTGATGCAGCTCTTTCCTTTCAGCGGCATCACTCAGGCGCTCATCAACCGCTACAACGATCAGTCGCGCGTGGAATACGAGCGCATCCGCGACTTCATCGTCCTGCACTACAAACTCACCGAACGCGACGACACCGCATTTTGGCGCGATTGCGCCAATATGGAGGTCCCCGCCACTCTCACCGAGCGCATCGAACTGTTCCGCGAGAGCGGTCTCGCCTACCAGGCGACTGACGAGATGTTCCGGGTGGAATCGTGGATGCAGGTCATGATCGGCCAGCGGCTGCGACCTCAGGGCTATCACCACATGGGCCGCATGCTCGGGCCCGAGCGCCTGAAGCGCGCGCTCGATACCCTGGCCGCCAGCATCTCGGGGGCCGTCGAGAAAATGCCCACGCATCGGGAGTTCCTGACTGCCTACTGCGGCGCACCCTGAGGCTGTCCAGGCAGTGTAGTTAGCTGGCGCGTCAGCGCTCAGCCCGGGATCCCCCGGGCGGGCTTCACCCGGGCCTGGAAACGGTCCGCGCCCGCCGCCCGATCGGGCTGCGTTGCTGCACCGGGTTGTTGCTTTTTTTACCTGTCCGGCGGCCCCCCGTTGGGACGCCCCCTGTCGCCGTCTGTCCCCCACTGTCCTATAAAGACATGATTTCGAACGGGAAAGACATCGTGGCTTTCGCAGAATCTGGCACGATTTTTCTCGTGAATTAGGCGTGGACTTTTATACACAGGCTGAATATCCTCGCTGCAGCATCGAGGGGGGGGCGCACTTTGCGCTATTGCTGTTTCAAGCCTGTCTGGCGGACATTCGTTTCGCCGATTGGATCTGCGGTTTTCGCAGGTCTTTCTCCCCTCGTTTTTCCAGTCGAGTAACTCTTGCGGGCGGTTCGTCCGACCGGAAGATTTTGTTTGTGAATGATTGCGGTACCAGTAACGACTTAAAGATGTACGAGTGCGGAGGACATCTGATGAAACCCAATATAAAGACATTGCCATTCGCTTCGAAGGCTCTGTTCACCATCGTCGGTGGAGCAGTGCTGGTGAATCCGGTTTTCGCTCAAGACCAGAGCGAGGAGCTGGACGAAGTTGTAGTCACTGGTCTGCGCGGGAGCTTGAAAGCGTCCCTCGAGACCAAACGTGATGCGTTAGGCGTCGTCGACGCCATCAATGCCGAGGACATCGGCAAATTCCCGGACACCAACCTCTCTGAAGCGCTCCAGCGCATCACGGGTCTGTCCATCGACCGTCGCAACGGAGAAGGCTCGACGGTCACGGCGCGCGGCTTCGGCCCGCAGTTCAACATGGTCACGTTGAACGGCCGGCAAATGCCGACTGCGGATGCGTTTGGTGACGGCGGTGCTGTCGGCGGCGGCGCTGCTGGCAACTCGCGTTCGTTCAACTTCGCGAACCTCGCGGCGGAATCGATCAGTGCGGTCGAGGTGTACAAGACCGGCCGTGCCGACATCGCCACCGGCGGTATCGGTGCGTCGATCAACGTGCGCACCGCACGCCCGCTCGACAACGACGGCTTCGTTCTCAACCTCGGCGCGAAGGCGGTGAACGACACCACCAACCGCACCGGTGATGAGCTCACGCCGGAAATGTCGGGCATCTTCAGCTTCGCCACCGAGAACAAGATGTTCGGCATCGGTCTCTCGGCGAGCTACCAGAAGCGCGACAGCGGCTCGTCGTCCTCGACGGTGAACGACTGGCAGATCCGTCGCTGGAACTCGAACCTCTCGGCGATCCAGGGCCAGGTTCCGCTGTACGTCAACAACAACGACACGCCGTATCTGGGCACTGACGACTTCATCGCGGCGCAGATCATCAACGCGCCCGCGAACGGTCAGCTCTACGGCATCCCGAACGACATCCGTTACGCGTTCTCGGACTCCGAGCGTGAGCGTACGAATGCGCAGTTCACGGTGCAATTCGCGCCGTTCGAAGGACTCACGTTCACGCACGACATCACGATGGTCGAGCAGAACCTGAAGGAAGACCGCGGCGAGCAGACCATCTGGCTGCAGCGCAACGGTTTCGACCTCATCGAGTTCGACACTGGCAATGAGGTCGCGACTCCGGTCCGCCTGCACGAGTACACGGGTGCCGGTAAGGACTTCGGCTACGAACAGCAGCATCGCGAACAGCGCAATGCGCTGATGTCCATGGGCTTCAATGCCGACTGGGACGTCACCGAGCAGTTCAACCTGGGCTTCGACTTCCACAAGTCGCGCGCGCGCAGCTTGCCGGATGACGGAATCACCGGTGGCAGCCAGACGGCGTTCAGTCTCGCGGGCAAGGTCCCGACGACCTGCCTCGAGTTCTACGGTCCGGCTCCGATGGGTGCTCCGGCGTGCCGCAACCAGTCGAACTTCTGGACGCAGGAGTTTCAGTTCAACGGCGGTCTGCCGGTCGCGTCGCGCACGTTGTTCCCGAGTCGCCTCGCGGCGCTTGCGGGCACGGGCGGCAACTCGGACTACACCTTCGGACCGACGAGCCTGGGTTCGCAGATCCTGCGCATCGCGTACCAGGAGCAGCGTACGAACGTGAACCAGGCGCGCATCGACGGCGATTTCAAGTTCGAGGGTGGCAGCACCTTCGGCTTCGGCGTCGAGACTCGCGCGATGGAAACGCATCAGCGCGCTTCCGGTTCGAACCTGACGATGGGCGACTGGGGCGTCGGCGACACGGGCAACGTGCCCGACATGGTCGCGCTGCTCACGCCGTTCAGCCTCACGGGCGCGTTCGACGACTTCAACCCGGTCGGTGCTCCCACCGGCGGATGGAAGGGCAATGCGAACGTCCTCGGCCAGTGGGCGCTCGATCACGGCTACGTCAACTGGACGGAAGCGTCTGCTCCGGATGGTCAGCTGCGTTACAACCCCGGCTTCGCGACCAACAGCTTGGTGCAGGAAGATACGCAGGCCGTCTACGCGCAGTTCGCGTGGAAGTTCGAAGTGGGCTCGATGCCCGCGAACCTCGTCGTTGGCGCTCGCTACGAAGAGACGGAGGTCGAATCGACGAACGCCCTCCTCGTTCCGACGGCGTTGCTCTGGCAGGACGACAACGACTTCCAGGTCGTGCGTCCCACGACGCCGACGCTGGTCTCGGGTGACGGCGACTACAACAACCTGCTGCCGAACCTCGACTTCGACATCGGCATCACGGACTCGCTCAAGGCGCGCTTCTCGTACAGCAAGACGATTGCTCGTGCGGGTTACGGCACGCTGGCGGCTGGCCAGAACGCACTCACGCCGGGCGGTTCGACCATCAACGGCTTCCTGCCGAATGGCAACCAGAATAATCCGGCGATCCTGCCGCTCGAGTCCGACAACTTCGACATTTCGGTGGAGTACTACTTCTCCGACACGGGCTACGTGTCGCTCGGTGCATTCCAGAAGAACGTCGAAAACTTCATCGGCAACTCGATCGTCCAGCAGAACCTGTACGGCATCCGCAACCAGACAGGCGGCCCGCGCGCTCAGGCTGCGTTGGCGGCTCTGCAGGCGCGGTCGCTCCCGACGAACGATTCGGCGCTGTTCACGATGGTCGCCGTCATGAACAACCCGGGCACGTTCACGTTCGACGCCGACGGCAACGGCACGCCGGAGAGCTACACCGGTGGCAGCTCGGCGCTGTACGACGGTACGGAAGCGCAGCACATTGCATTCGCATCGCGCTACGACATCCTGCCGCAGGCTGACGATCCGCTTTACACCTTCAACGTGAGTACTCCGGCCAACAACCGCGACGCCAAGATCCATGGCTTCGAGGCGGGTGGTCAGTACTTCTTCGGCGATTCGGGCTTCGGCGTCCTCGCGAACTACACCGTGGTTCGTGGCGACATCGGATACGACGTCGGAAGCGATCCCAACCAGAACCAGTTCGCGCTCACGGGTCTGTCCGACTCGGCGAACGCGGTGCTGATGTTCGAGAAGTTCGGCATCTCGGCTCGCCTCGCCTACAACTGGCGCGATGAGTTCCTGTCGAACATCAACCAGGGCGGCTTCCGTAACCCGATCTTCGTCGAGGCTTACGACCAGATCGACCTCAACGTCGGCTATGACATCAACGACAGCTTCGCGGTGTCGTTCGAGGCCATCAACCTGACGGGCGAGGACATCCGCTGGCACGGTCGCTCCGACCTGCAGATGTGGCGTCTGGAAGACCAGGGTGCGCGTTATGCCCTGGGCGCCCGTTACAAGTTCTAAACAGAACTCGTAATCGGTGATGAAATGGGAAGGGCCGCTGGCAGCAGCGGCCCTTCTTTTTTGAACCCTCTTTTTCCGGCAATGAGACAGGTCTTCCGATGCCCCGACACGAAATGCTCAACAACATTGCGCACAAGGATCTGCGCGTGATCACTCGCCATGGCGCCGCTTTCGGCGACAACGTCGGCACCGTCATGACCTTCCCGACGGAGTACGGCGACATCCAGCGCGAGTACCCGATTTTCTTCCGCAAGGATGCGCAGACCGGTGAATACCTCTCGGTCGCGCTGCTCGGCTTCACGAAAGACGAAAACCTGTTTCTGGACGGGGATCGCTGGGACGCAGGCTATGTGCCCGGCATCCTCGCGCGCGGCCCCTTCCTCATCGGCTTCCAGGAGCGCAACGAAGGCGCAGAGATCCGGCGCGAGCCCGTGATCCACGTCGACCTGGAAAACCCGCGCGTCAGCGAAACCGAGGGCGAACGGGTGTTTCTCGATCTCGGCGGCAACAGCCCTTACCTCGAGCGTGTGGCGGCGATCCTGAAGGGGATCAACCAGGGGCTCGACGTGAGCAAGGCGATGTTCGCGGCTTTCGCGGCGGCCGATCTCATCGAGCCGATGAAGCTCGAGATCAAGTTCGCCGAAGAGCAGTACAACCTCCTCGGCCTCCACACGATCAATCGCGAGAAGTTGGCGAACCTCGACGCCGAAACCCTGCACAAGCTACACCGAGCGGGATTCCTGCACGGTGCCTATCTCGTCGTGAATTCGTTGGGCAACGTGCAGCGGCTCGTGGAGCGCAAGCAGCGTCGGCGAGTGGCTCAGGCCGCAGGCGAATCGGTCATTTAAACGGCGATCGCGTCGTAGACGATCACTTTCGACCAAAGGCTCGAGCAGTCGGCGACGAACTTCTGGTGGATCGGGTGATCCTGATAAATCTTCTGACCGGCGGCGTCGTCGAAGTAAAGGATTTCGGATGCGCTGAAGCTGTTGTCCACGACGTCGCGTTTCTCCGTGCTTGCCGGCACGCCAAAGTGCGCGCTACGCACCGATTCAATCTTCGTGAGTGTGCGCAGACCGGCGAGAAGCTTCGCCAGATCTTCCTTCGAATCCGGATTCTTGAGCCAGAAGAAGACGTGGTGCACGAGCTTCGGATGGGTCGAGGTCACGGTGGCGGCTCCGGCTTGGGTGGCGGCAACCGCGGCGGCGGCGGCCATGAAAGTTCTGCGAGTCGTGCTCATGTGGACAGCTCCGCGGTAAGCGCCGACTGCGGCGCGGCGAGATAATCGTATGCGACTTCCAGTGTGCGTCGGAAGCTCTCGTCACCGAGCAGCGCGGGCGGTAATACCGCCTCGCATACTGCAAAACGCGAAACGTCCGCGCGGCCTTCGCCCGTGCAGGCCTTGCCAATGTCGGCGAGACGCGCGGCATCGGGATCGACGATCGCAACGCCGGCTTTCGCCTGCCGCATGATGAAGCGCATCCACGCCGCGATGGGAACCACGAGGCGATGGATCGGGCGGCCGGCGCGTAGCGCCTCGAGGATCGTGGCCGTGATGCGGACCGGCAGCTTCTTCGATCCGTCCCACGCGATCTGCGCGAGCAGATGGCGAATGCCGGGGTTGCGAAAGCGCTGCAGGATCGCGGAGATGTAGTGCTCGGTGTCGAAGCCGGGTGTATTGCCCAGGCTCGGCGCAAGATCGAGCGTCATGAGCCGCTCCGCGAACTGTGCGAGTTGTTCGTCGCGCATCGCATCGGCGACGGACTCGTGTCCGCGTAACAATCCAAGATACGTCAGCGTCGAATGCGGCCCGTTCACGAGACGCAGCTTCGCGCGGTCGTAGACGCTCACGTCTTTCGCGAGCGTGACGCCGACCGACTGCCAGTCCGCCCCGCGCATCACCGGCAGGTCCTCGACGACCCATTGAGTGAACGGCTCGCGCTGGATCGGCCATTCGTCCGCCACGCCCGTCATCGCGGTCGCTCTCTGGCGTAGCGCATCATCGGTAGCTGGCGTGATGCTGTCGACCATCGTGCGCGGGCACACGACTTCGTTTTCGATCCAGTGCGCGAGACCCGCATCGTTCTGGCGCGCGAAGGCAACTAGCGCGCGACGCAGTACCGCGCCGTTGTCGGGCAGGTTGTCGCAACTCACGATCGCGAAGGGAGCGATTCCCTGCGCGCGGCGGCGCCGCAGTCCTTCGACGATCCAGCCGATCGTGCTGCGGGGTTTGCCGGGATTGGCAAGATCGTGCGCAATGTCGGCATTGGCCGCGTCGAGCTGGTTCTTTGCGTCGAGGCAGTAGCCCTTTTCGGTGACGGTCAGCGAGACGATGCGAGTATCCCGCGCCGTGATGCGCGCGAATGCCGCATCCGTATCCGTCGATCCCACCAGCAGCTCGCGAATCGCCCCGATCACACGCGCGCGAGGAGCGGCGCCGAGCTCCACCAGCGTGTACAAACCCTGCTG
>JAYTOK010000041.1:0-3921 GCA_043747835.1 Pseudomonadota bacterium
AAAAGGCGACCCGGCAGCAGTTTCCGGCTTCCGGAGTCCCTCGGGTTGGCACGCCCTCGCGGGCCGACCGCGTCGCGTCAGCAGCTGTAGTACATGTCCATCTCGACCGGGTGAGTGCTCATCCGGAAGCGCGTGATCTCCTGCAGCTTCAGTCCCATGTACGCGTCGATCACGTCGTTCGTGAACACGCCGCCGCGGGTCAGGAACTCGCGATCCTTGTCGAGATGCTCGAGCGCCTGGTCGAGCGAGTGGCACACCGTCGGGATGTGCTTCGCTTCTTCCGGCTCCAAGTCGTACAGATCCTTGTCGGCCGGGTCGCCGGGATGGATCTTGTTCTGGATGCCGTCGAGGCCGGCCATCATCATCGCCGCGAAAGCGAAGTATGGATTCGCCGACGAGTCCGGGAAGCGCACTTCGATGCGCCGCGCCTTCGGATTCGACACCCAGGGAATGCGGATCGACGCGGAGCGGTTGCGCGCGGAGTAGGCGAGCATGACCGGCGCCTCGAATCCCGGCACCAGGCGCTTGTAGCTATTGGTGCCCGCGTTCGTGAATGCGTTGATCGCCTTCGCGTGCTTGATGATGCCGCCGATGTAGTAGAGCGCCGTCTCGGAGAGACCGCCGTATTTGTCGCCGGCGAACAGCGCCTTGCCGTCCTTCTGCAACGACTGGTGCACGTGCATGCCCGAGCCGTTGTCGCCGACCAGCGGCTTCGGCATGAAGGTGGCTGTCTTGCCGTAGCCGTGCGCGACGTTGAGCACCGCGTACTTCAGGATCTGCACTTCGTCAGCCTTCTTGACCAGGTTGCCCGGGCCGATGCCGATCTCGCACTGGCCGCCGGTGGCGACTTCGTGGTGATGCACCTCGACGACCAAGCCGAGCTCTTCGCAGGCGCCGCACATCGCGTTGCGAATGTCCTGGAACGCGTCGACCGGCGGCACCGGGAAATAGCCGCCCTTGATGCCGGGGCGATGACCCTTGTTGCCTTCTGGATACTGGGTGTTGCTGTTCCAGGCGCCCTGCACCGAGTCGATCTCGTAGCCGCAGCCACGCATCTCGTTGGTCCAGCGCACGCTGTCGAAGATGAAGAACTCGTTCTCCGGACCGAACATCGCGCCGTCCGCGATGCCCGTGCTCTTCAGATAAGCCTCGGCGCGCTTGCCGAGCGAGCGCGGATCGCGCTCATAGCCTTGCATCGTCGCCGGCTCGATCACGTCGCAGCGGATGTTGACCGTGCCTTCCTCGAAGAAGGGGTCGAGCACCGTGGTGCTGGCATCCGGCATCAGGATCATGTCGGACTCGTTGATGCCCTTCCAACCCGCGATCGACGAGCCGTCGAACATCTTGCCGTCGCGGAACAGACCGTCATCGACGACCTTGGCCGGGATGGTCACGTGCTGTTCCTTGCCGCGTGTGTCCGTGAAGCGAAGGTCGGCCCACTTCACTTCCTTTTCCTTGATCATCTTGATGACGTCACTGGGGGTCATGTTGGCTCCGTAGGGAAGGCGAGATCCTGCACGCCT
Source organism: Pseudomonadota bacterium (assembly GCA_043747835.1). GTDB lineage: Bacteria > Pseudomonadota > Gammaproteobacteria > Steroidobacterales > Steroidobacteraceae > CADEED01. The sequence continues at coordinate 1,524 of JAYTOK010000041.1, forward strand.
GGAGAGTTCGCCCAACCCGCTCCCGGGTGATCTTTATTGTGAGGCTAGTTGATAGTGCAGGAAGCATGCCGCTGCACCTCGTTGCTGCAAAATCCGGGGCTTGCGAGAGGCTTATCGCCCATGACGCGCCATTGTTGCATTATATTAGGGCAGTAGTTCGCGTGTTGCACCAACAGCAGGCAAAGCCTCCCGGCACATCGCCGCGCGCCAAGCCGTATCAAGACGAGGCTCGCGCCGACAGCACCGTGAAGCGACCTCCCCTAGGGTGGCGTCACCGCGGGCCAGAACTCCCGCAAGGAGACCCCAACATGTCGAACCCGACCCTTCGTTCGAACCGGCTTCCGAACCTGACCGAGTCGCGTGCGATTGTTGCCGCCGCGCTCGTGCTTGCGCTCGGTGCCTGCGGCCAGAATCCCGCACCGACCGGGGCTCTTGAGGCATCGGCCGCTGCATCCACGGAGAGTCAGCTCGCCGAGCGCGAGCGCGCCATCGCCGAGCGCGAGGCGGCGGTCGCCGCGAAGGAACAGCAGGATAGGGCGGCGACGGCACTGACCGCCGCCGCCGAACGGAGCCGACTCGCAGCCGAGCGTGCGGCGGCCGACAAGAAGGCGGCGCGCGAGCGCACCGCACTGACCGCGGCAGAGCAGCAGCGCGGGGAGGCGGCGAACGCCAGCGCGGCCAAGGCGGCCGCCGCCGCGCGACCCATCGGGGTGTCCTCCGGAACGCGCCTTGCCGTCGCCCTGAAGCAGGCGTTGTCCAGCAAGACGGCGCAACCCGGCGAGCGCTTCGAGGCCGTGCTCACGTCGGATGTCGTCGCAGCGGACGGCCGCGTGGCCGTACCGGCGGGCGCGACAGTCGTCGGCACGATCACCGACGTCGTCTCGGGCAGCCGCAAAATCGGCGCGACGCCGATGATCGGCCTGCGTTTCGACCACCTCGTCACCGCGGATGGCCAGCGCATCCCGATCACCGGCGAACTCGACGAGCAGGGCGCGAGCGAGCGCGGCCGCGACACGGCCAAGATCCTCGGGGGCGTCGCCGCTGGCGCAGTGCTCGGTCACCAGGTCAGGAGCGACAATCGCGGCAAGGTGATCGGCGGCTTGCTCGGCGGTGCGATTGGTGCGATCGCGGCGAAGAACACGGGTACTGAAGTTGCTCTGGCCGATGGCGCGCCGCTGACCATCGCGCTCGGCGCGCCCATCACGGTCGCGCCGGCCGGAGGGCGCTCTGGCGGCTAGCCATCGCCCGCACGGAACCCTCGACGAGCGCTTGCAGCGTGTCGCGATGCAGGTCGGACAGGCGCTTGACGTAGAGGCAGCTCTTGCCGATCCGGTGCGGGCCGAGTTTTTTCAGCAAGGCGGCGTACCGCGCGAACCCGGGCGTGATGTAGAGAACGAGACCGGTCCCTCGCGATGCGAATGCGACCAGCGGCCATTCGAGGGTCTTGCCCGAGGCATAGGTCGCCAGATAGCGGCCGAATCCGACGATGCTCGGGCCCCACAGCTCAGGCGATCTGCCGGTCGCTTTCTTCATCATGGCGATCAATGCGGCGCAGTCCGTGCGCCGTACATCATCCTCGATGGTCGCCAGCCAGGTCCTGGCGATCAATGGCTTAGGGCGGGTCTTCGGTTCGGCCATGGGTGGGCGTGGATTTCCAGTACCAGAGCGCCAGTACCAGAGCGCCAGTATCAGATCGTCAGCATCAGAGCGGAAGGATGGGCACTCCCAGTTTGCGCGCCGACTCGACCATCCGCTCGTCGTAGGACGCCAGCGAGATGGACCGGCCCTGCGCACGGATGAATTCGATCGACGCCAGATGGAGTGCGTGGAGAGTCCGCACCGGAACCGGAAACGGCTCCAGCGCGCGGGCGAGAACCGGGGGTGCCAGTTCGAGCAGCGCGATTCTCTCGAGCAGTTGAGCGGCGTTGGCGCTGCAGCAGGCACGCTCTACGCTCGTCCACCGAATTTTCCGGGTCATTAATCACTTAAAAGCAGCTATTAGCTCACATTTGAAACTTTAAGTATGTATATGGACTTTTCAAAAAGCTCTGGTTATTTTCGTACTCATGCTTGGCCATCCCGATTCGCGACCTGAACCGGCCCACGACGCGCTACCGGCAGCCGGCGGCGCCGGGCTGCGCGCCTTCACCCGAATTGCGGAGCTGTGGCGGCTCAGCATTGCGGAACAGTTGCGCCTGCTGGGTGTCGCCTCGCGTTCCACCTTCTTCAAGTGGCGGCGCGACCCCGACCCTCGCCTGCCCCGGGACACGCTCGAACGCCTCTCGTATCTGCTGGGCATCTACAAGGCACTGCAGATCCTGTTTCCGGATCCGGCGGCGGCCGATGCCTGGCTGCGGCGTCCGAATGACGCGCCGTTGTTCGGCGGACGGTCGGCGCT
>JAYTOK010000042.1:0-15231 GCA_043747835.1 Pseudomonadota bacterium
CCTCCTTGAGGTCCGTCCCCTTTTGCTAGGAAACGGGGAATGTCCCCATTTTCTTGCTGTCCCCTTTTTCCTGCTCCTCCTGGCCGGCTGCGCCAGCTCCCCGCCTCCCCGCACCCCAACGACTGAGTACTCACTGCCCGCGCCCGCCGCCGTGGACATCCCCGCCTGGGACGGCAGCGGCGGCGCCTCCAACATGCGCAGTCGCGGCGAGGCGCTCGCGGACTTCGCATTGCGGCTGCGCGGGTCGCCGTATCGCTATGGCGGCGCGACGATCGACGGTTTCGACTGCAGCGGCCTCGTGTTCTACGCTCATCGCGCGCTCGGACTCACGGTGCCACGCACGTCCCGCGACCAGGCGGACCAGTCCACCGGCGTGAAGCCGAAGAAGCTGCGGCCGGGTGATCTCGTGTTCTTCAAGATCGACAGCCGCCGCGTGAATCACGTGGGGATCTACGTCGGCGACGATCGCTTCGTGCACGCGCCGGGCAAGGGCAAGCCGGTCACGACCAATTCTCTCGACGACGAGTTTTACGCGGCCAAATTCTTTTCGGCCGGCCGGTATTGGAACCGTTTGCCGCAGTAAGCTGCGACGCACTCGCAGCATCCGTTATGTTGCATTTCTCGCAAGACAATGAATATTTCGGTCTGCGATCTGCGACAGCGTGCTCAGTTCCGTGGTTGACCGGGTATGCGGTCGTTCGCACACTCCAGCTTGAGTGAAATCAGGCTACGCCTCCGGGAAGAGACGCGTGGCCATAGGTCTTTCGGGGAAAAATCCAGGTCATGAGCGCAAAACCAGATTTCATCGTCAACACGCTGACGCGTCCCGCCCCCGGCGCCGCAACAGGTGGCTTCGTCGTCAACTTGACCTCGTCGACGACGCCGATGGCGCTGTCCCAGCCGAAAGACCCGACGCTCGCTCAATACACTTTCTTCGTGAGTCGGCGCCGTGAAGACGGCCGTGAACGTTTCCGTCTGCACATGGGCTACTTCGAGAGCCAGCAGGCCGCCGATGAAATGCTCACGATCGTGCGCGAAATTTATCCGCAAGCCTGGGCCGGTGAGGCGCCGGGCAAAAAGCTGAAGCCGAGAGAGTCCGCGGCGCCTGCCGCTGCTGCAGCGGCTCCGGCATCTCGCGCAGCTCCCGCAGTCCCGGCTCCGCGCGCTGCCGCGCCGGCTCCGGTCGCCGCGAAGCCGCAGCCTGCGCCGACTCCCGCGCCGCCGGCCGCCGAACGCCATCCCTTCGCTTCGACTCCTCTGCCGCGGGCTCCGTCCGCGACGCCGAAGTTCGAGGAGCCCTTCCTGCTGACGGACGACCCGCCGGATTTCCACATTCCCGACGTGCCGGTCGTGCATCCGCCAGTAGTTAGCGCGCCCGCGGCCGTTGCCGCGAAGCCGGTCGCGAAGCCGGCCCCGGCTCCGGCCGCCAAGGTGCCCGCGAAGCCCCCGGTTCAGGCCAAGGCACCCGTGAAGCCCGCGCCGAAAGCCCCCGCCGCCCAGACCAAACCCGTCGCGAAACCCGCGCCGGCCCAGATCCCGGCAAGGCCCGCCGCGAAAGCGACGCCCGCGAAGCCGCCGCTGGTCGCGCCGAAGATCGCCGCGAAAGTTTCCGCTCCGCAATTGCAGCCCACCGCAGCGAAGGCCGCGCCGGTTGCGCCGAAGCCGCCCGAGCCCACGGTGATGATGCCCATCGTCCAACCTGGGGTCCCGCCGGCGCAGCCGACGATGACCGCAGCGGCCGCGGTCAACAACATGCGTCAGGTCATCGAAGAGCTCGACGATCTTTCCGACACGCAGACGATCCGCCTGCTCGAGCGTCACAACCCGTACAAGGAAGGCTCGCAGGAAGCGAGCGCCGACGAAGCCATTCGCGTCATCAAGCCCGAAGACGCGCAGTCGATGGCGGCCATCAAGAACGCCGTGACGCGCAACGCGCCGGTGCTCTTCGCCGTGCAGCTCGACTGGTCGGTCGCGCCGTTCGACATGGCGAAGGTTCCGCCGCTCGCGATCTTCAACGCGTACACGCTCTACACCACCGAAGCGAACCGCGAAGGCCGCACCTGGTACGGCCTGCGCTTGGGCTTCTTCAGCGACGCCGTGTCCGCGAAGCAGGTTGCGTACTACGTTCGCTCCGACTTCAAGGCCGTCTCCGTCGTGCCCGTGACGACGATCGAGAAAGAACGCGCGACGGACCTCAACGCCGAGCGCAGCGGCATCTATCGCGCGGCGAACATCAAGGACACCCCGGCGCCGACGCCGGCCTCGTTGTCGCAGTCCAACGCCAGCGGAATCTTCCAGCTTCTCGAAGACGACAGGCCCGCGCAGATCATGCAGGACATCGACGGCGAGATGTCGCCGCGATTCTTCAAGCCCAACGAGCCCGCGAAGCCTGCGCCGACTCCCGCCGCCGCGCCGGCCGCCGACGCGAACAAGGGTGCGTCGAAGTCACGCAAGCCGGGACCGAAGGGCGCCGCGCGCCGCGACGCGCATGCGCAGGTCGACGAAGAAACTCTCGATCAGACGCTCGAGATCCTGGGCGCGCATACGCTCGAGATCACGAACGATTCCGCGAACGACACCGGCGTGCGCCATTTGCGCGTGAAGGTGGACAAGAAAGGCTCGAAGTTCGCGTCGCTGATCGATCGGTTGTCGGGCAAGAAATAGCTTGTAGTTCAAAGCGCAGGGTCGCCGCCCTTTCTGTCGCAAAATGCAACAAACAGGAGTTGCCGCGGCTCTTCTCCGCCCGCATCCTTTGATCTCACGTTCCCGGTTGTTAGGCTGCGCGAACGAGTCCTTTAAATTCGCGGAAGGAACCCATATGATCGTCTTTGTTGCGAACGGAGTCGCACGAACGGAGGTGGTGAAATGAATAGCCGCAGGCGCGAGAAATTCATCATTTCAGGCGTGAGCAGTAGCCATACCAACGTCATCACGAGTGACTTGGGTTCGTACCTGAAGAGTAAGTCCGGGCGTGACATCCTCCGCCAGGCGAACAACTCGCTTGGTAGGCGAGATGAAAAAACTCAGAAAGCAGTGGAACCCCTGCCGGTAGCCGAGAAGGTCTAGCCTGAGAGCGCCGCTGGTCCCGAATCAGTGACGCTAGACCTCATCTTTCTGCCGCTACTAGGCGGCTACATATTTTTTGCGCTCTTCAACGGCACACGGTATCGCGCTTCGAATTTTCCTGCGCAGCGCATTGTCTTCCCATCTGCCGCCTATGGTCTGATCTTTATTGTGATCGCTCGGACGCTTGAGATGGGGGCACAGTATTGCGCTATCCATCTCACCGAATCGCTTGATCATTCGATTGGCCTCGCCATCCCCGCCGCTGCACTTGTCGTGATGCTCGCAATTGGCATAGGCATTCTGAGTGCTAACAAACGGATAGGCGCTCGAATACGCCTCCTTCGACAAAAACACACAATTCAATCTGCACTCGCTGCGATTGCGTCGGAAAGTGTTGGGCAGGAAGCTCTACGGCTAGTCGCTCAAACCTTCGCACTAGCCACGATCTGCGCTTGGATAACGAAGTCGGCCTTTGTGGCCTCTTCGTTTCCGTTTGGAGTCTGGATTTATGCCGTATTGAAATACACCGCAACCATTCTTGCTGTCTGCTTCATCGCATCGTGGATTTTGCGAAGATACACACTACAAGATATTCAATCGACTCTATTCAGACTCAGCGTAGTTGTCTTAATCGTAGTCTGCTTGATTGCCGTGGGTGTATTGCACGCTCACAACATAAGTAGTTCTTGGGCGAAGTTCTCTCCAATAGAGAACAGCGGAACGCCGTTCTTGTCGGTGCTTCTTGCCATCGCTGCGTTCTGGCTACTGAACAGAGTAGTGCCGCCACTAACTGCCGGCGCTTTTCATTTCGTCACTGAGCGAATGGATCAGCTCCAACAACTCTTCTATGAAAGCGCAATCGAGAAAATGCTGGTTCAGATCAACCTAGAAGACAACAAGGTCTACATCGGATGGATCAGATCCTTGCCTCCAGCAACCGAATCAGCCGCAGGCTACTTTCTAATTCTGCCTCTCAAGAGCGGGTATCGCGATGAGAAATCGCGTGAGCTGGTGCTGACGACAGACTACTCAGGAGTGTTGATCGAGTTAAACCAAACGTCGTCTGACGCGGCCGACCTCAACGACAAACTGGAGCTTTACTACAAAGTAATCAGGACATCGTGTATCTCACTAGCCAGTCGATTCAACTCTGAGGAGTTCGACAAGTTTTCTCACAATCGGCAAATTGTGCTTAGCTAGGTATTAACAAAATACTGCGATTGTCGAGATAGAAGCGCGGTCTCTTCGACAACCTTTTCGCGAGACTACTAGCATTCAGGTGTTTCATTCGCGATCGCTTTAATCGATCGAAATGCCTCACGTAAGGGCGGGTCTGTCGAGTTGCGGCGCCACGGTGTCATTCGACTCCGCCCGCTCGTGCTTCGACGCGAGCAGCGAATAGAACACCGGCACCACGATCAGCGTGAACAGCGTGCCCACCACCATGCCGGTGACCAGCACGATGCCGATGCTGTTGCGCGCTTCCGCGCCGGGACCCGAGACGAACACCAGCGGCAGGTGACCGAACACGGTCGCCGCGGAAGTCATGAGCACCGGCCGCAGTCGCGTGAGCGCCGCTTCGCGAATGGCCCCGGCGATGCCGTACCCCGCGGCCTGCAGCTTGTTCGCGAACTCCACGATGAGGATGCCGTTCTTCGCGATGAGACCGACGAGCGTGATCAATCCCACCTGCGAGTAGATGTTGATCGTCGTGAGGTCGAGGAACGTGAACACGAGTGCGCCCGAGATCGCGAGCGGCACGGAGCCCAGCAACACGATCAACGGATCGCGGAAGCTCTGGAACTGCGCGGTGAGGACTAGATAGATGAGGAGCAGCGCGAAGCCGAGCGTGGCCGTGAGCGCCGCGCCTTCGTGGCGGATCTGGCGTGATTCGCCCGCATGATCGAGCGCGATGTCGTTGCCGCCCGCGGCGCGCGCGGCATTCTCGAGCACGGTCAGGCCTTCCTCCTTCGTCACGCCAGGCGCCACGCCCGCGAACACGCGCAGCGCATTGGTCTGCTGGAAACGATTGAGCGTGCGCGGCGCGACGCTCGACTCGATGCGCGTGAACGCGGACACCGGCACCATCTCGCCCGCCGGCGTCTTGATCTTGAGATCGAGCAGCGGCTCGAGCGTCGCGCGATCCGCATCGCCGATCTGCGGGATCACCTTGTAGCTGCGCTCGAAGAAGTTGAAGCGGTTGACGTATGCGCCGCCCAGCAGCGTGCCCAGCTCGCGGCCGACGCTCGCGAGATCGAGCCCCAGGTCCGCGATGCGTTCGCGGTCGAGCACGACGCGTGCCTCGGGCAGGTCGATCTTGAGATCGCTGTCGACATAGAGAAACTTCCCGCTCTGGAACCCCGCGCCGATCACCGCGTTCGCCGTCTCCAGCATCTGCTCGAGGGGCTGGTCGCTCTGGATCACGAGCTCGACGTCGTACTGTCCCGGCGTGGGCAGCGGCGGATCGAGTCGCGGAAAGACGCGCAGTCCCGGCACTTGCGAGACGGCGCCGTAGACTTCGCCAAACATCTCTTCGGTCGAACGCTCGCGCTCCTTCCAGTTCTTCGCGACGAGGCCGCCGAAGCCAAAGTTGTTCGCGGTGAGCGACCACGTGAAGTCGGTCTCCGGAAACGCGCGCAGCTTCTCGACGACCTCGAGGTGATCGCGGTTGCTCTGCGCGAGCGTCGAATCCGGCGAGGCCTCGAAGAACAGGCTGATGTGGCTCTGGTCTTCGACCGGCGCGAGCTCCTGCCGCGAGAACAGATAGAGCGGGATCACGGCGAGCGTGATGAGCGCGGCCACGGCGACGATGGCCGCGCGCATCGCGAGCGCGCCGTCCAGCACGCGCTCGTAGAAGCGGCGCACCGCTTCGAACGCATGGTTGACGGTCTTCGTGAGCTTCCCCTCGTGACCACTGGGGTGAACGAAGCGCGAGCTCATGACCGGAGACAGTGTGAGCGCGACGAAACCCGACACGACGACGGCGGCCGCCAGCGTGATCGCGAATTCGAGGAACAGCGAGCCTGTGAGCCCGCCCTGGAACGCGATCGGCGCGTACACCGTCGCGAGCGTGACCGTCATCGCGACGATGGGTCCGCGCAGCTCGCGCGCGCCGAGCAGCGCCGCCTCGATGCGGTGCTTGCCCGCGCGCACGTGACGTTCGATGTTCTCCACGACGACGATCGCGTCGTCGACGACGAGGCCGACGGACAGCACGATCGCGAGAATCGTCAGCAGATTCAGGCTGAACCCGAACGCGAGCATCACGATCGCGGCGCCGACCAGCGACACGGGCATCGCGACGAGCGGCACGAGCGCGGTGCGGACCGATCCCAGGAACAGGAACACGACGACCGCCACGATCAACACCGTCTCGGCGAGCGTCTTGGAGATTTCCTTGAGCGCGTCGCGCATGAACATCGTGCCGTCCCAGACGAGTCGCATCTCGACGTCTTTCGGCAGCGTCGGGCGGATGCGATCCATCGCGGAGCGCAGCGCGCTCGCCACTTCGATCTCGTTCGAGCCCGGCAATGGCCACACGCCGAGATACACGGCCTGCTTGTCGTTGTATTTCGCGATCATCGCGGCTTCTTCCGAGCCGAGCTCGACGCGCGCAACGTCCGACAGGCGCACGATCGCGCCGTCGCGTTCGGCCACGATCAGGTTCTGGAATTCCTCCGCGGCGCGCAGATCCGTGTTCGCGAGCAGGTTGATCTGGACGAGGTTGCCTTTCGTCTGGCCGACGGCGGCAAGATAGTTGTTGCGCTGGAGCGCGGCCTGCACATCGCCGGGCGAGAGATTGCGCTCGGCCAGCAGCACGGGGTCTATCCACACGCGCATCGCGAGCGCCTGGCTGCCTTCGAAGCTCACGCGTTGCACGCCGGCGAGCGTCGAGAGCTGCGGCTGCAGCGTGCGCGAGAGCCAGTCGGTCACCTGCGGCACGGTGCGCTCGCTCGAGTTGAACGCGAGATAGAACGTCGCGTACGGACGGTCGGCGCGCTGCACCTCGACGACGGGCGGCTCCGCTTCCGTGGGTAGTTCGGAGCGGACCTGTTGCAGACGCGCGGTGACCTCGGCCAGCGCCTTGGTGCTGTCGTGGTCGAGCTCGAGGCGAACGGTGACCGTGCTGACGCCCGCGCGGCTCGTCGACTCGACGTAGTCCACGCCACTGATCGCGGAGACGACGCGCTCGATGGGGGTGGTCAGAAACCCGCGCACGGTCTCGGCGCTCGCCCCGGTGTAGACGGTCGTGATGATGACCTAGGACGATTCGACGTCGGGGAATTGCTGAACCGGGAGCTGTGTCAGCGCGCGCACGCCCACCAGCACGATGATCAGGTTGATGACGATCGCAAGAACCGGGTGCTTGATGAAGACGTCGGTGAAGGCGCGCATGGCCAGGCTCCCTGAAATGTTTTCGTTTGACGCCGCTTCTTAGTTCTTCGCGACGGGCGTATCGGTAAGACCGACCAGCGCGGCTTCGCGCAGCTTGAAGGCGCCCGATGCGGCCACGCGCTCGCCGGCGTCGAGACCCGACGTCACCACGACCTCGTCGCCTTCGAGGCCGTCGACCGTGACCTGGCGCAGGTGCGCGCGCGTCACGCCGGATTCGTCCGCGACGATCACGAACACGTGATCGCCGGCCGGGCCCTTGCGCAACGCGCTGGCGGGAATGACGACCACGCTGCGCGAGGCACCCGTCGGCACTTCGACGCGCACCGACGCGCCGGGCTGCGGCGCGCGGCGCGCATCGGCCACACGTGCGCGCACGACGGCATTGCGCGTCGAGCGGTCGATGCGCGAATCCAGCGCGACCACGCGCGCGGTGATGGGCTCGGCGCCGTTAGTCGTGATCACGTCGACGCGGGAGTCTTTAGTTAGAGTCGCGGCAACGTCCTGGGTGACGGTGAAGTCGACGTACACGGAGTCACCGACGCCCTGCAGGGTCGTGAGTTCGGTGCCTTCGTTGAGGTATTGGCCTTCGTGCACGTCGGAAATGCCGATGCGCGCGCGGAACGGCGCGCGGATGGTTTTCTTCGCGATGACCGCGCGCGTGCGTGCGATCTGCGCCAGCGCGATGTCGCGTTGCGCGCGCGCCGTGTCGAGCTCCATCTCCGAGGCGGCCTTCCGCTCGACCATGCGTTGCATGCGCTGGAGTTGCGTCTCGGCGAGTTGGCGTTGCGCTTCCTGAGCCTGCAGCTCGGCCTGTTCGACGGAGACGTCGAGCGCCACGATCACAGTGCCGGGATGAACGATCTCGCCTGGCGTGAGGTGCGCTTTCTTCACGGTGCCCGCGAGCTCGTTGCGCACGGTGATGGATCGAAGCGCGACCACGGTGCCGATAGAGGTCGTGGTGCGGCGGTGATCACGTTGCGTGGCGAGTGCCGAGGCGATGGCTTCCATGGGTTCGGGCTGGCTGGATGCGGCCGCGGCGGAATCCTCGATCGAGGCATGCTTCCAGGCGGCGAGCGCAACGCCCGCGCCGAGAGTCGCGGCGACGAGGATGATCGAACTCTTCCAGCGCTTGAACTGACTCATGAGGATTCTCCCTTTGAGCGTTCAGAGTAAGAAGTTGGCGAGGCGCGGGCATCGCCCGGCGTGATCAAGCAGGGAACGCCGTCGGGTCAGTGCGCGGCTATCTCTTTCGAGAGAGGGGTGGGGTTGGGCCAGTGCGGGCCGGGGCCAGATCTATTGATCTGACCCCTTTCTCTTCTTCTTCGCCCGACGGTGTGCCTTCGCCATCCTCCCCGCCTCCATCGCCACCGCCGCGCGCAACTCCGCCGGCTCGAGCACCTCCATCTCCGAACCGATGCGCAGCACCTCGCGCACGGCATGTGGCGGACGTTCGACTGGAATCCGCGCGTCGATCCAGCCCTCGGAATCCGGCACCGGCTTCTGCGCATCCACGGCGTCGGCCGCCGCCGGATTCCAGTCGCGCAGCAGTTGCGCGCCGAGCGGCGACAGACGCACCAACGCGGTCTCGCTGCGCAACCGCTTTTCGAAATCGCTCGCGGCGCCGGTCCAGTATCGGGCCAGGTCGAAGCCGCGCGGGCGGCGTGCCGGTGTGTCGGTGATCTCGAGCGACTGGATCGCCGAGACTCGATAGGTGCGCGTGGCCTCGCCGACGGCACCGATGCAATACCACGCGCCGGCCTTCATCACGAGGCCGAGCGGTGAGATCGTGCGGCGGACCACACCCTTCCAGCTTTGATAGGTGATGCGCACGTCGCGATCGGACCACAGCGCCGCGGCGAGTTCGCGCAGCTTGGCGGGTGGGGTCGGGCGGGAATACCAGGGCGCGGGGTCGAGGTGGAATCGCGCGGCGACGCGGTTCGCGATCGAGCCTTTGCCCGCGGGAAGGCTCGCGAGGATCTTGAGGCGCGCAGATTCCGCGTCTTCGCCGAGACCCAGATCCGCGGCGGCCTGCGCCGCGCCGATCAGTGCCACCGCGTCGGCTTCGGGTGAGGTGAGGCCCGTGAGATTCGTGCGAAACCCGCCGAGCAGCGCGAAGCCGCCGTTGCGGCCGCGCTCGGCGTAGACCGGCACGCCCGCGGCGCCTAACTGGTCGACGTCGCGATAGACCGTGCGCACCGAGACCTCGAGCTCGCGCGCGAGTGTTTCCGCGCTGACGCGGCCGCGGACCTGCAGCAGGATGAGGATGGAGAGGAGGCGGCTGGCGCGCATGCTCGCAGGATGTCAGGAATTGGGGATTGGCCCCAAAAGGCCTTTTGGGGCCAATCCCCAAACGCCGGAAAAGTGCCGAACCTAGGTCAGGCCCGGCGCCAGTGCATGATCCACGTCTGCGCCCACGTCATGCCGCCATCGCGCGAGAACGCCTGCCGCCAGCGGCACGACGCCGGCGTGATGCGATCCCAGATGCCGGCGTACTTCACCGGCTTGCCATCTTCTTCATCCTCGGAAATGAAGATGCCCGCGCCGTTCTCGAAGCTGCCGGCCACGCCCGGCGTCGTGACGACGCCGCTCTTCGCGTTCACCCAGTGATCCGACCAGGCTTTCTTCTCGACATCCAGCAGCCGCAACCCCATCCCGCTGAAGTCGCGCGCGGGAATGCGCAGCTCTTCGACTGAGCCCACGCCCGCGAGAATGCGATGCACCGTCGCTTCACCGTCGAACTCTAACCACTCACTCGATCCGGCTTTAGTTTGCCAGTGATGGATGCGCCATTCGCCCGTCAGGAAATCGAAGTCACCGGGCTTGCCCGGCGTTGGGGTCGGCGGCGCCGAGGGAATGGGATCGAGCGAGGGCATCGCACGCGTTTCCGCGCTCGCGCGGACGCCGCTCGCGAGCCATGCGATTCCAATGGCGGCGTTCCCGATCATGTTTCTGCGGGTTCGGTTCATGCGAGGCAGCCTGGGCCCCAATACCTGACAGAGCATGACTGGATTCTCTCCGTGATTAATAGTACTAATCGAGCACGGCGCGACGCGCCTCGACTCATGGAGGAGCTGAACGATGAACGCCAAACACTGGTCGTCCCTGTGCCTGTCGCTGCTTGCGACGTCCGGCGCCATCGGCGCCCCTGCGGCTCCTCCTGCGCTCGCGAATCCCGGCTTCGAAGCCGATGGCACCGGCGTCGCCGCGCCCGCCGGCTGGCAAAGCGCGGGAACCACCGACGCGAACTACACGGAGGCGGGTGGACGTTCCAGCGCCCTCCGTCTCACGCACTTCAGCGCCGCGGCGTTCGATGTCGAGACGCGCCAGGCGTTCGCGAACCACGGCGCCGGGTGGTTCACGTTCCGCGCGTGGGTGCGGCGCAGCGCCGGCGACAACCAGAGCACTCTCGAAGTGCGCTGCGGCAGCCACACGGAGCGCGTGCACGTCCCCGTCGCACGGCCTAACCAGTGGCTGCAAGTGGTGTTGCCGTACGAGGCGCGGAAGAAGAATTGCGAGCTCGCGCTGCGCACCGTTGCGGCCGGCGGCGAGTGGGCCAACTTCGACGGCATCACCGTCGAGCCCGGACGTCCCGCACTGCGAATGCTCGGTGCCGACGTGTCGAGCCTGAAGAAATCCGAGGACTTCGGCGGCGTCTACTATGACGCTGCGGGAGACACGCCGAGGTCGGCGCTGCGGGTGCTGGCGTCGCACGGCCTCAACACCGTGCGGCTGCGCGTCTGGCTGAACCCCGCCGACGGCTACCACGATCTCGACGAACTCTTCGAGATGGCGCAACGCGCGCGCGATGCCGGCCAGCAGGTGCTCGTCGACCTGCATTTCTCGGATACGTGGGCCGATCCCGGCAACCAGCGCAAGCCCGCCGCCTGGGCTAACTACGACGTCGCGGCATTGCGCCAGGCGGTGCACGATCACACGGCGGCAGCGTGTCGTGGGCTGCTCGAGCGCGGCGTGACGCCGGGCATGATCCAGATCGGCAACGAGCTCAACGGCGGAATGCTCTGGCCCGACGGCCACACCTGGAATCCGCCGAACTGGGACAACCTCGCTGCATTCCTGAATGCGGGGGCGCGTGCGGTGCGCGCCTGCTCGCCGAACACGCGCGTGATGCTGCATCTCGCGAACGGCGGCGACAATGGTCTCTATCGCTGGTGGTTCGACAACATCACGCAGCGCGGCGTCGACTTCGACGTCATCGGCTTCTCGTACTACGGCTTCTGGCACGGCTCGCTCGGCGACCTGCAGGCGAATCTCAACGACATCTCCGCCCGCTACGGCAAGGACGTGGTCGTCGCCGAAACGGCCTATCCATTCGTGCTCGGCGACGCTGACGGCTGGGGAAATCTCGTCGGGCTACCCAGCCAGTTGGTTGCGGGATACCCCGCGACGCGCGCGGGACAGGCGGCGAACCAGCGCGACGTGTTGTCGATCGTGCGCGCGGTGCCGAATGGCCGTGGCCTCGGTGTTTTCTATTGGGATGCGACCTGGACGGGTGTCGCCGGTAATGGCTGGAATCCGGCGGATCCCACGACGGGCAACGCCTGGGAGAATCAGGTGCTGTTCGATTTCGACGGCCGGCCGGTGCCGGCGATGGACGCCTATCGGCCGTGAGCGATCACTGCGGGACGAGAGCGCGGTAGACAGGCGCGTTCCACGCGTCCTCGTCGATGTCGTAGACGATGAAGTTGCTGTCGAACTGCCAGTACGTCCAGGCCCAGCCGCGTTTTTCCGCGGCGCGCGCCACGGCCGCCGTGTACTTCAAGCGATCTTCCGGCGGCGCCTTGTCGTAAGCACCGAATTCGCCGAGCAGGATCGGCCGGTCGTGTTTCTTCGCCCACGCCTGCGCCACGTCGAAATCTTTCTCTATCTTTTCGAGATCCTTCGGCGAGCCCCAGCGGATGCCGGAGAGGTTCACGAACTCCGGCGTCCAGCTCGCGCCCTGGTGCGTGAAGCGATGCGGCTCGTAGTAGTGCACCGTCACGATGATGTGGCGGTCGTTCGCGGGCAGCTCGAGCTCGTCGAGCCAGCTGATGTTGTTCCAGAACGCGGGGCCGATGAGCACATTGCGCGACGGGTTCGACTTCCGAACGATCCCGAGCGCCTCCGCGTGCAGCGCATTCCACTTGAGGTCCATCGCGCGGCTCGGCTCGTTGAGCAGCTCGAACACCACATTGTTAGGCCGGTGTTTGAAGCGTTCCGCCACCTGCCCCCAGAACGCGAGCACTCGGTCACGGCACTCCACCGCGTCCTTGCTGCAGGCTTCGTAGTCGTGCTCGTCGAGGATCACGTTGAGGTTCTGTTCGAGCGCCGCGTCGACGAGTTTGTCGAGCGTCTCGAACCACGACTCCTTCAGCACGAGCTTCTCGTCCATCTGCTTGAAGCCGTAGAGGTTGATGCGGACGGTGTCGAAGCCGCCGTCCTTGATGATCTTGAAATGTTTCGTCTTGAAGCGGGCCTTCGAGGCGTCCTGCCAGATCGGGTCGTAGCCCACGATATTCACGCCGCGCTTCATCTGCGCGACCTGATCCGCGGGCGAGATCGCCTCCGCCGCGGGTGTCGGCACGGCGATCGTCAGCAGCAGGCAGCACAACAGCGTCTTCATCGATGTTCCTATTTCTTGCCGAACAGAGCTTCCAACGCCGCGTGGGACGCGTCTACTTCGGCGACGTTCGGCGCGATGTAGGCCCCCACCTTTGGCTTGAAGTGATCGCAGAAGTTCGCCTGCGTCTTGTCGCGCTGTTCTTCGGCCGTGGGCTCGCGGCAATGCTTCGCGACGCGCGTGTCGTATTCGACGCAAAAGCGGCACACGTGCAGCTCGGAGTTGCAGGCCTTGCAGACGTCGAGCCGGCGCAGCGGCAGGCTCAGCGCCTCGAGGGAGGCGCCGCATTTCCAGCAGGTGAGGCCGTGGGGCATAAAGGGGACAGATCTATTTTCGCGGAAAAGGGGACAGATCTATGTCGCCAGCAGTTTGCCGTCCGTCGAGCGCTAAAAACAGATCTGTCCCCTTTTCCGCGAAAATAGATCTGTCCCCTTTAAGTCAGCCGCTCCGCGAGGAACTCCGCGAGCACCTTCCCCGTATGCGACGTCTTCGCCTTCGCGATCACCGCGGACGGCGGTCCCGCCACCACGACTTTGCCGCCGCCGGCGCCGGCCTCGGGTCCCATATCGATCAACCAGTCGGCTTCCGCCATCACATCGAGGTTGTGCTCGACGACGACGACCGTATTGCCCGCGTCCACGAGGCGATGCAGCACATGGATCAGCTTCTCCACGTCCGCCATGTGCAGACCGACCGTCGGCTCGTCGAGCACGTACAGCGTGTGCGGCGCCTTCTGCAGCGGCCCGCGCCGTTCCTCGCCGCGCACTTTCGCGAGCTCCGTCACCAGCTTGATGCGCTGGGCTTCGCCGCCCGACAGGGTGGGCGATGGCTGGCCGAGCGTGAGGTACCCCAGCCCGACATCCTGCAACAGCCGCAGCGCGTGATGGATCGAGGAATGCGCCTGGAAGAACTCCACCGCGTCGTCGATGTTCATCTCGAGCAAATCGCCGATCGACTTGCAGCGCCACAGGATCGACAAAGTCTCGCTGTTGAAGCGACGTCCGTTGCAGGAGTCGCAGAGCACCTTCACGTCCGGCAGGAAGTTCATCTCGATGGTCTGCATGCCCTGGCCGGCGCAGGCTTCGCACCGGCCGCCGGCCATGTTGAAGCTGAAGCGGCTGATCGTGTAGCCGGCGATCTTCGACTCGGTCGTGTTTGCAAAGATCTTGCGGATGTCGTCCCAGAAACCGATGTACGTGGCCGGACAGGAGCGCGGCGTCTTGCCGATCGGAGTCTGGTCCACCTCGAGCACGCGGCCGATGTGTTCGATGCCGTGCAGCGCGGCGAGGCCGGTGAGCCCGGGTAGTTTGGCCGCGGCCCGGCCTTTGTGCGGGCCCGTGGCCACCACGCGCTTCAGGTTGGCATACAGCACGTCGCGCGCGACGGTCGACTTGCCCGAGCCCGACACGCCCGTGACGACCACCAGCCGCCCGAGCGGGATGGAGATGTCCACCTTCGAAACGTTGTGCAGGTTCACGCCCTCGAGCTCGAGTCGCGGCGCGCGCGCGCCCGTGGCGCGGCGCGGCTGCGCGGAGTGCGTGAGCGGTGTGCGCAAAAAACGCCCGGTGACCGACGCCGGATTGCGCCGCAAGTCGTCGACCGTGCCCGCCGCGACCACCTCGCCGCCGCGCACGCCCGCGCCCGGGCCGAGGTCGATGAGGTAATCCGCCGCGCGCATCGTGTCCTCGTCATGCTCGACGACCAGCACCGAATTGCCGGCATCCCGGAGGTGCCGGAGGGTGGCGAGGAGCCGGTCGTTGTCGCGCTGGTGCAAGCCGATGCTGGGCTCGTCGAGCACGTACATCACACCAGTCAGGCCGCTGCCAATCTGCGACGCGAGGCGGATGCGCTGCGACTCTCCGCCGCTCAGCGTATCGGCGCTGCGGTCGAGGCTCAAGTAGTTCAGGCCGACATCGTTCAGGAACTTCAGCCGCGAGCGGATCTCGCGAATCACCTTGTCGGCGATCTCGGCTTTGGCGCCCTTCAGCTGCAGCCGATCGAAGTAGGCCAGGCCCTCGCGCAGCGTGCTGTGCTCCACGCGGTAGATCGGCTCGCCGATCTCGTCACCGACGCCTTGCAGGAACACATGGCGCGCCTCACGGCGCAGCCGGGTGCCACCGCAATCGGGGCAAGGCTTCGGGTTCTGGTAGCGC
>JAYTOK010000043.1:0-10231 GCA_043747835.1 Pseudomonadota bacterium
CTGCCTCTCAATCCCCAACACTTCGGCGCGGTGAGCCCCGACTCCTCGTTCAACACGGCGGTCAGTTTCGCCAGCAACACGAACTGGCAGGGCTACGTCGGCGAATCGACGATGAGCTATCTCACCCAGATGCTGGGGTTCGCCGTGCAGAACTTCCTCTCGGCCGCCACGGGCATGGCGGTGCTGGTCGCGCTGATCCGCGGCTTCGCGCGACGCGAGGTCGTCGAGATCGGCAACTTCTGGGTGGATCTCACGCGCGGCACGCTCTACATCCTGCTGCCGCTGTCGCTGATCCTCGCGCTCGTTCTCGCCTCGCAGGGTGTCGTGCAGAGTTTTCACCCCTATCGCATCGTGTCGCTGCTCGAGCCGCTGACCATCACGACGGAACAAACGACGGAACGGATCACCGAGCAGACCGTTCCGCTCGGTCCGGCGGCGAGCCAGGTCGCCATCAAGCAGCTCGGCACCAACGGCGGCGGCTTCTTCAATGCGAACTCGGCGCATCCGCTCGAGAACCCGACGCCGCTATCCAACTTCCTTGAACTACTGGCGATCCTGCTGATCCCGGCCGCGCTCTGCTACACGTTCGGGCTCATGGTGAAGGACAGGCGCCAGGGCTGGGCGATCCTCATCGCGATGCTCGTGATCTTCGTGCCGCTCACGTTCGGCTGCATCGCGTTCGAGCAGTCCGGCAATCCGCAGCTCGCCACGGCCGGCGTCGATCAATCCGCCTCCGATCTGCAGTCGGGCGGCAACATGGAAGGCAAGGAAACCCGCTTCGGCATCGCCAACTCCGGTTTGTGGGCGACCGCGACGACCGCCGCTTCGAATGGCTCGGTGAACGCCATGCACGGCTCGTTCACTCCGCTGGGTGGCATGGTGCCGATGTGGCTGATGCAGCTCGGCGAAGTCGTGTTCGGCGGCACGGGCAGCGGACTGTACGGAATGCTGATGTTCGCGATCGTCGCGGTGTTCATCGCCGGGCTCATGGTAGGTAGAACGCCCGAGTACCTCGGCAAGAAAGTCGAGGCGTACGAAATGAAGATGGCGGCGCTGACCTTGCTGATTCCGCCGGCGACGGCGCTCGTGGGCACCGCGATTGCGAGCGTGCTGCCCGCCGGCACGGCGAGCGTCGGCAACCCCGGCGCGCACGGCTTCTCGGAAATCCTCTATGCGTTTTCCTCGGCGGGAAACAACAACGGCAGCGCGTTCGCGAGCATTTCGGCGAACACGCCGTTCTACAACGTTGCGCTCGGCATCGCGATGTGGATCTCGCGCTACTGGCTGATCATCCCGGTGCTCGCGATCGCGGGCAGCCTCGCGGCGAAGCGCGCGACCGCAACGACCGCGGGCACGCTGCCGACACACACGCCGCTGTTCATCACGATGCTCGTCGGCGTGGTGTTGCTGGTCGGCGCGCTCACCTTCGTGCCGGCGCTCGCGCTCGGCCCGGTGGTCGAGCACCTGCAGATGACCGGTACTCGAGGACAAGGTTGAACATGAACGCGACTGCCATCAATGCCGGCTCGAGGACTAACTTCCTCACCGGGCCCATCATCTCCGGAGCGTTGCGCCACAGTTTCGTGAAGCTCGATCCGCGGGTGCAGTTCCGCAACCCGGTGATGTTCGTGGTGTTCGTGGGCAGCATCCTCACGACGATCATCGGCATCGCTGCCGCCCTCGGCTTCGCGAGCGAGGCCGGCAGACCGGCCTTCGTGCTGCATGTCTCCGCCTGGCTGTGGTTGACGGTGCTGTTCGCCAACTTCGCCGAAGCCGTGGCCGAAGGCCGCGGCAAGGCGCAGGCGGCGACGCTGCGCGCCATGCGAAAGCACGTGATGGCGAAGCGCCTCGTGGGCAAGGATCGCCACGAGCATCAGTCCGTCGAGGCGAGCGTGCTCCAGCGCGACGACCGCGTGCTGGTCGAAGCCAACGACACGATTCCCGCCGACGGCGAAGTCGTCGAAGGCGTGGCGTCGGTCAACGAAAGCGCGGTCACGGGCGAGTCCGCGCCGGTGTTGCGCGAGGCGGGCGGAGACTTCTCGTCGGTGACGGGCGGCACGCGCGTGTTGTCGGACTGGCTGGTCGTGCGCGTCACGAGCCGCGACGGCGAAGGGTTCCTCGATCGCATGATCGCGATGGTCGAAGGCGCGTCGCGTGCGCGCACGCCGAACGAAATCGCGCTCGCGATCCTGCTCGCGATGATGACGCTCGTGTTCCTGCTGGCCACCGCCACGCTCGCGCCGTTCTCGCAATATGCGGTGACGAGTTCGGGCGCGGGCTCGGTCGTCACGATCACCGTGCTCGTGGCGCTGCTGGTGTGCCTCATCCCGACGACGATCGGCGGGCTGCTCTCCGCCATCGGCATCGCGGGCATGGACCGCATGGTGCGCGCCAATGTCATCGCGACGTCCGGCCGCGCGGTGGAGGCGGCCGGCGATGTCGATGTGTTGCTGCTCGACAAGACCGGCACGATCACGCTCGGCGATCGCAACGCGACCGCGTTTCATCCGGCCCCGGGTGTCGACCCGCGCGAGCTCGCCGACGCCTCACAACTCGCCTCGCTCGCGGACGAAACTCCCGAAGGCCGCTCGATCGTCGTCCTCGCCAAACAACAATTCCAGTTGCGCGGCCGCGACCTCGGCGCGACCCCGCACACGTTCCACAAATTCTCCGCGCAGACGCGCATGAGCGGCGTCGATCTCGATGGCCGCAAGCTGCGCAAGGGCGCCGCGGATGCAATTCGCAAGTTCGTGGAGCAGGAGGGCGGCACCTGGCCAGGCGCGGTCGGCGAAATGGTCGACACCGTCGCGCGGCGCGGCGCGACACCGCTGGTGGTCGCCGAAGGGCGGCGCGCGCTCGGCGTCGTCGAGCTGCGCGACATCGTGAAGGGCGGCATCCGCGAGCGCTTCGCGGAGCTGCGCCAGATGGGCATCAAGACCGTCATGGTCACGGGCGACAACCGGCTCACCGCGGCGGCCATCGCGGCGGAGGCGGGCGTCGACGAGTTCCTGGCCGAGGCGACGCCTGAAGCGAAGCTCGAGCTGATCCGCCGTCACCAGAGGGAAGGCCACCTCGTCGCGATGTGCGGCGACGGCACCAACGACGCGCCGGCGCTCGCGCAGGCCGACGTCGCCGTGGCCATGAACACGGGCACGCAGGCGGCGAAGGAAGCCGGCAACATGGTCGACCTCGATTCGAACCCGACGAAGCTCATCGAGGTCGTGGATGTCGGCAAGCAGATGCTGGTCACGCGCGGCGCGCTCGCGACATTCTCGATCGCGAACGACGTCGCCAAGTATTTCGCCATCATCCCCGCCGCGTTCGCGACTACCTATCCCGCGCTCGACGCGCTCAACGTGATGCGGCTGACGAGCCCGGAGAGCGCGATCCTCTCGGCGGTCATCTTCAACGCGCTGATCATCATCGTGCTGGTGCCGCTCGCGTTGCGCGGCGTCAAGACGCGCGCGGCGTCCGCGGCGGTGCTGCTGCGGCGAAATCTTCTGGTGTACGGCCTTGGCGGAATCGTGCTGCCGTTTGTTGGTATCAAGGTCATCGACGTGCTGCTGGCCGCCGTCGGAATCGTTTGAGGAGATCGACATGTTGCAAGAACTGAAACCCACGTTCGTGATCTTCGCATTGCTCACGGTGCTGACCGGCGTCGCGTACCCGGGCGCGGTGTGGGTGTTCGCGCAGCTCGTCGTGCCCGAGCGCGCGACCGGCAGCGTCATCGAAATAGACGGCAAGGCGGTCGGCTCGAGGCTGCTCGGCCAGTCCTTCGGCAGTCCCGGCTATTTCTGGGGCCGCCCGTCCGCGACAGGACCGTTCGCGAACAACGGCGCCGTGTCCTCCGGTTCCAACCAGGCGGCGACCAATCCGACTCTGACTACTGCCGTTCGAGATCGCGTCGCCGCGTTGCGCGCCGCGGATCCGGGCAACACGGCATCCGTACCGGTGGACCTGGTCACGGCGTCGGGCAGCGGCCTCGACCCGCACATCTCCCCGGCGGCGGCGCAGTTCCAGGCGGGAAGGGTGGCGCGCGCCCGCGGCATCGAACTGCCGCGCGTTCGACAACTGATCGCCGACGCGACGCAGGGCCGCATGCTGGGCTTCCTCGGCGAGCCGCGCGTGAATGTGCTGGAATTGAATCTCGCGCTCGATGCGCAAGGCAAGCAGGCGAACTGATTCATGCCCGAACAGCGGCCGGATCCCGATGAGCTGCTGGTACACGTAAGGGCCGAGGAGGCGCGGGCCCAGCGCGGCCGGCTGCGCATCTTCTTTGGCGCCACCGCAGGCGTCGGCAAGACGTACGCGATGCTCGAGGCCGCGCGCGCCGCGCGCGCGAATGGCATCGACGTCGCGCTGGGCTATGTCGAACCTCACGGCCGCATCGAGACCGAGCGCCTCATGGACGGTCTCGAACTTCTACCGACTCTCTCGCTGCGCTACCGCGACATCGTGCGCCAGGAGTTCAACCTCGACGCCGCGCTCGCGCGGCATCCCGCGATCCTCATCGTCGACGAGCTCGCGCATTCCAATCTGTCGGGCGGCGAGCCCGCGCCACGGCACCCGAAGCGCTGGCAGGACATCGAGGAGTTGCTGGAGGCCGGCATCGACGTCTGGACCACGGTGAACGTCCAGCATCTCGAAAGCCTCAACGACATCGTGGCGCAGATCACCGGGGTGCGGCAGCGCGAGACACTGCCGGATCACATTTTCGACGAAGCGGATGAAGTCGAGCTCATCGACTTGCCGCCCGAGGACCTGCTGGCGCGGCTGCGCGCCGGGAAAATCTATATTCCGCAGGACGCCGGCACTGCCGCCGAACGATTCTTTCGCAAGCCGAATCTGCTTGCCCTGCGCGAGCTTGCCCTGCGCCGCACCACCGATCGCGTGCAGGCGGCGTCGCGCGCGTCAGTGGCGGGTGATCAGGGTTCGCGCGGCTGGCTGGCGCGCGATCGTGTGCTGGTGGCCACCGGGCCTGATCCGCAATCCGAGCAAACTATTCGCGCCGGCAAACGGCTTGCCGATGCGCTCGATGCCGAGTGGACCGTGGTCTATGTGGAGACGCCGGCGTTGCTGCGGCTGTCCGAACACGAACGCGACCGGCGCATCGCCCTGATGAGGCTGGCCGAATCGCTGGGCGCAGATACGGTGACGCTCGATGGTCCGTCGGCGGTCGACGCGTTGCTCGAATATGCGCACACGCGCCATGTGACGCGGGTCGTGGTTGGCGCACCGAAGCGCCGTGGATGGCGCGCGTGGCTTCGGCCATCCACCGCCACCGAGCTGATGCGGCGCGCTCGCGGGTTCGACGTCATCACCGTTGCGGCGGTCGCGGAAGCGAAGCCGGAGCCCGCGCGATCAGCGGCCGCCACCCGTCAGCCGATCCGCTGGCGCCGCTATGTCGCCGCGCTCGCCATCGCGCTCGCGTGTACTGGCGTCGCCGCAATCATGTATCCGCATCTCGAGCTCTCCAATCTCGTGATGGTCTATCTGCTGGGAGTCACGGCGACTGCGTTGCGATTCGGGCGCGGCCCGTCGGTGCTCGCCGCAGTCCTGAATGTCGCGGCCTTCGATTTCTTCTTTGTGCCGCCACGCTTCACGTTTGCGGTCACCGATGTGGAATATCTCGTGACGTTCGGCGTCATGCTGACGATCGGGCTGCTGATCGCCACGCTGGTGGCGAATGTGCGCCAGCAGACCCGCGTCGCCGGCGCGCGTGAGCGACGCACCGCGCTGCTATATGGCATGAGCCGCGAGCTGACTGCGACTCGCGATTCGTCGAGCATGGCGCGCATCGCGGTGAAACACGTGGCGGAAGTGTTCCAGTGTCAGGCCGTGGTGTTGCTGCCGGACGCGACCGGCAGGCTGCGCTATCCCGACGGATCGCCGGGCGATGGCTCTTACCCGGGAAGCGATCTCGCCGTGGCGCAGTGGGTAGTCGATCACGGCCGTCGCGCCGGGGTGGGAACGGACACACTTCCCGCCGCGCCGGCGCTCTATCTTCCGCTCGGTGATTCTTCGCGGTTGTTGGGAGTGCTCGCGGTGCTGCCGCGCAATCCGCGTCGCGTCCAGCTTCCGGAGCAGTTGCATCTGCTCGAGACGTTTGCGGGCCAGATCGGGCTCGCGCTCGAGCGGGCTCGGCTTGCCGAGCAGGCCGAAGCGGCGCGCATCGAAGCGCAGGGCGAGAGTCTGCGCAATACGCTGCTCGCGTCCATCTCGCACGATCTGCGAACGCCGCTGGCCGTGATGGCCGGGGCAGGCGGCACGCTGGCGGAACACGGCGCCACGCTTGACGAAGCCACGCGTGCGAATCTGGCGCGGTCCATCGAGACCAAGGCGCGCGAGATGTCCGAGCTCGTGTCAAACGTGCTCGACCTCACGCGCTTCGAGTCCGGCGAACTGGTTCTGCGTCGCGATTGGGAATCCATCGATGACCTCGCAGGCGTCGCACTGCAACGTTGTGAGGCTCGACTGGCGGGGCACCGGGTGGATCTAAGACTGGAAGGCGAGCTTCCGCCCGTGTTCGTCGATGCGAATCTGGTCGTGCAGGTGTTCGTGAATCTCTTCGAGAACGCGGCCAAGTACACGCCTGCCGGCACGCGACTCATCGTGGGCGCTGTCGTCGATGGCGACTTTCTTCGCGTGGCCGTCGATGACGACGGTCCGGGGTTGCCGCCGGGCGATCCCACGCGTTTGTTCGACAAGTTCCAGCGCGGCACTGAAGAAGGCTCTGTCGCGGGGGTGGGGCTGGGCCTGGCGATCTGCCGCGCGATCGTGATGGCGCACGGCGGCTCCATCGAAGCGCGGGCACGCCCGGGCGGAGGTGCGCGATTCGAATTCACGTTGCCGGCGAACGGGCCTTCGCCATGACGCAGGCCATGCACCAGATCCTGATCGTCGAAGACGAACCCGCCATTCGTGCCGTGTTGCGTGTGTTGTTGGAGGCCGATAAATATCGCGTCGTCGAGGCCGGCACCGCGGCGAGGGCGGAGGTCGAAGCACGTACGCACAAACCAGATCTGATTCTCGTCGATCTCGGCTTGCCCGACGGCGATGGGCTCGAACTGATTGGCACGCTGCGACGATGGTCGCCGATTCCGGTCATCGTGCTGTCGGCGCGCACCATGGAGACTCACAAGATCGCGGCGCTCGATGCCGGCGCCGATGACTACGTCACCAAGCCATTCAGCGCGCCAGAGTTGCTGGCCCGCGTGCGCGCGGCATTGCGACGGAAGATTCCGATCGACGAGCAGAAGCCGTTGCGGATGCGGCCGCTGAGCATCGATCTCGTGCGGCGCGAGATTCAGGGAGGCGATCCGGAGTTGAAGCTGACGCCGCTCGAATATCGCGTGCTCGAGAGCCTGGCGCGGCACATGGGGATGATCGTGCGCCAGGACCAGCTCATCCGTGAGGTCTGGGGGCCCGATCATGTCGGCGACACTCGCAGCCTGCGGGTGTGCATGAAGAACCTGCGTGCCAAGCTCGAACCTGACCCGCGGCGGCCGGTTTACCTTAAAACGGAAGTCGGAGTGGGGTATCGGCTGCGGACCGATGACTTCTAGATCACGGAACGGATACCGCGGCTGGCGGTCTGATTGACCATGGACTATGGTTCTGGCGTGCGCTATCGATTGTTGAAACCGCTGGTTTATCTCCTGGTTGCCGCCCAGCTTCTGCTGGCGGTGCCGGCCGGTGCATCGGTCGCCACGCCCTGCGATGAAATGGAAATGGCGGGGACGAATGACTCCGATCCTTGTCCGTGCTGCCCCGACGGCGCGGACTCCATGAAAGATTGCCTGGCCTCGTGCACGCTGGCCGCCATTGCGGCGCCCGCCACGCAAGTTCTCGCACGCGCTTCCGCGCCTTCGCTGCGTGTGGAATCCGAGCCCTCGGCTCCGCTCGTTTCCCTCTCCGACCCGCCGCTCAAACCGCCTCCGATCCGCTGATCAGTCTGTATTTACGCGTCCACGTGCGTCGCACGTGCGCCGCGACTGATCACACAGTTTCGGAGGGTTCCATGAACCTTGTTTGTTCAACGCTTGCGGGCGCGATCGTGTTCGCACTGTTGCCTCGGGTGGCAGCTGCGAAGCCCATCGCCTTTGCCCACGGCACCACGGTGATGGCCGAGTACGGCGCCGGCACCATGAAAGAAGCGCAGGTGTTCTACGCGCCGAAGTATTTCCTGTCGCTTGGGGCGGGGTATCTCGAGCTCGAGAGCGACATCGATCACCGGCGGCGTGAGATCACGTATGGGCGCGTCAACTACCTGGTGAAGCGGTGGAACATGGAGTCGGCGCAGGCCAACGTGTTCGTGTGGGGCGGTGCGGGACAGGCCTATGTGAGCGAGACGAACGATCACCGGTTTGCCGGCAATGCCGGTGCGCAGGTCGACTACGAAACACGTCGCGTGTACTCCTCGCTCAAGACCGACCTGTACGCTTCCGCGGATTTTTCGCACCGCATCGACACGCTGCAGTTGGGCCTGGCGCCGTACAAGCATGACTACGACACGCTCGCAACCTGGGTGGTGCTGCAGGCGCGGCGGTACACCGGCGAGATTCACGACGGCACCGAGTGGGCGTTGCTGCTGCGTCTGTTCAAGAAGGGCGGCTGGATCGAAGCCGGTGTGACGGATGAGGGCGGGCTGCAAGCCATGGCCATGGTCAATTTTTGAAGGAGCAATACACATGACGAAGCTATTGATGATCGTGGTTCTCTCGCTCACGAGCCTCTCGGCGGTCGCCGACACCATCGAGATGAAGGTGTACGGCCTGGTATGCGGCTTCTGCGCGCAGGGCATCGAGAAAACGCTGCGCAAGAATCCGGCCACGGAAGACGTGGTGGTGAGCCTCGAAGACAGGCTCGTTGCCATCGCCACCCGCAAGGGGCAGGACATTCCAGGCGCCGAGCTCACCCAGGCGCTCACCGACGCGGGCTACGACGTGAAGGGCATCTCGCGCACGCAGCGGTCGATGGCGGATATCCGCGCCGCACTCAAGAAGAGTGGCAAGTAGTGGATAGCCTGCGTCGCAACGTCGGCCTCGCCTTCGGCACTTTGTTAGCCACCTCGGCGACGCTGTTGTGCTGTGTGCTGCCCGCGGTGTTGGTGTCGATGGGCGCGGGCGCGGTACTCGTCGGGCTCGTAGCAAACTTTCCCCAGCTTGTGTGGCTGTCGGAGCACAAGGTGGGCGTGTTCTTCGTCGCGGGTGTGTTGCTCGCGGCGAGTGGCGTCATGATCTGGCGTGCGCGAAGCCTGCCGTGCCCCGTCGATCCGGACGCGGCTCGAGCCTGCACTCAGCTGCGGAAATTGAGCGCGATGTTGTATGGCTTGTCAGCGGTGACGTTCGCGGTCG
Source organism: Pseudomonadota bacterium (assembly GCA_043747835.1). GTDB lineage: Bacteria > Pseudomonadota > Gammaproteobacteria > Steroidobacterales > Steroidobacteraceae > CADEED01. The sequence continues at coordinate 9,357 of JAYTOK010000043.1, forward strand.
GGGCACTATTCGCGTTCGTTCTGTGACCGGCGCCGGGACCACACCAGCCCGTAGCCGATGAGATTCATGACGATGAGGACGCCGAGCGCGAGGAACTGGCCGCTGCGCGTCAAGCCTTCGGGATAGATGATGGGCGCGATGTAGTGGACGATGAAGCCGCCGTAGTAGGTGCCTTCCCCAGCGAGTGCGCGGAAATGGTTCTCGAGCGGCGTGAGCGGACAGATGTTGCCGGAAAGCTCGATGTACGCGCCCCAGGCGAGTGCGGGGAGATGCAACCAGAGGATCCAGCGCTTCCAGAGCACGAGGAAGGAGCCCGAGAGCGCGAATACGATGAACAGGAAGTGCACCGCCATGACGGTGTCGGCGGCAATGGAGTTCCACGTACTCACGGGGAGGCACTATGACAGAATGACCTCCAATGGCACGCATACGAAGTCGATTGCTGGGTGGTGAGATCCTCGAGGTGCCGATCGGCACTCAATACGGATACGTGCAGTTTCTCGGGAATCATCGTGAGCATGGCGACGCCATCCTCGTGAGTCCCGCGCTGCATCCGCGCCAGGCGCATTTTCCGGCGGGCTTTTTCTCCAAGGGCTACGTCACGTTCTACCCGGCGACGCTCGCGGTCACGCAGCACCGCGCCGAGGTGGTTGCGCAGTCTTCGCCGCCCGGCGTCCCGAAGCGTTATCGCCGGCCCGCAGAGGTTGCGAGCGATGGCAAGGTTGAAAGCTGGGTCATCGAGGGCGGCTGGCGCAACGTCGTCAAGCGCGAGCTGTCGGATGAGGAGCGCAGCATCCCGATTGCATCGGTGTGGAACCACGAGCGTTTGAGCTCGCAGATCGCCAAGGGTTGGACGCCCGAGAAAGAAAGCTAGT
>JAYTOK010000044.1:0-2743 GCA_043747835.1 Pseudomonadota bacterium
TCCCGGGCTGGTCATCCGCTACGCCTACCTGTGGCTCGAGGATGCCAATCGCGGTCGGATCGAAGGCCAGAAGCACCGACCGTGCGCGATCGTAGTGGCAGTGCAGAGGGGGACGGAGGAAGCCGAGTTCGTCGTCACGGTGGCGCCGATCACGCGCAAGAAGCCGAAGAACCCTGATGAGGCCATCGCTCTGACCGCGGCAACACGACGCCGCCTGGGCCTGGGGTCCGAGCCGAACTGGATCATGGCAACGGAACTCAACTCGTTTTATTGGCCCGGACCTGACCTGCGTCTCACGACCCGCGGGAGTGTCGCCTATGGCGAGCTGCCGGCGGTCGTGTTCGAAGCGCTGAAACGCAAGATCCTGGACGCCGGGGCCCGCAATCTCCCGCGTGCCTGAAGGCAACACCCAGCGTACGTCGCGGAAGCGGCGTCGCCGGGCGATCCAGCATCAGGTTCCAGTAGGCCCACGAGCGCGCGTCGAACACACCCGCCGGCGCGCGCTCGGGCGCCGCACGCAACTGCGAATCCGCGAGGTGGCGACGCAGGACTTCGACGCTCTGATCGCTCTCGCGGAAGACCGATGGGCGGCACTCCTGGCCCGGCGCCGACCGGCCGTCCACGACGATGCGCCGAAGATTCCGCCGTAGAGCGGACTGTGGCTCGCATTTCGACGCATGACGGCGTTCCGCGGAAACGTTTCCCGGCAATGTCGTAGGTAAAGGACCCTTGACGTCTCTTGCGACTAGCGGTAACGTAAAGTCTCCTTTACGTGAGGGTCACCCATGCCACGGGAAGTCGAAAAGAAGAAGACCGCTCGCCGCGAGATCCTGATCGCTACCGGGATCTACCTCGCGATCATCTACGTCAGTCAATGGGTTCTTTGGTTCCTGAAGCAGGGCCCCGAATGGGCAAAGGTGCTCGTGGCTCTGACGCCGATGATGGGCCTCGCGACGATTCTGCGAGCGGTAGTTCGCGCTCATCGCGCCTCGGATGAGCTGCAGCGCAGGATCGACGCTGAAGCCGCGATCGTGTCCGCAGTATTGGTAGGCCTGGGCTCGTTCGCCGCAGGTCTCGCGCTTGCGGCGGCCGACCCCAACCCGCGGATCCACGGCATCTACGTCCTCGTCATCGGGCCCGCGCTGATGGGCACCTGGGGCCTCGCCAAGTCCTGGCTGGAACGTCGCTACAGGCCACCGGTCGAGCGGGTTGTTTGAAGAACCGGGTGCGCGAACTGCGGGAATCGAAAGGCTGGACGCAGCCCGACCTCGGTGATCGACTCGACGTGTCGCGCCAGACGATCCACGCCATCGAAACCGGCAAGTACGATCCCTCGCTGCCCCTCGCGTTCGCGATCGCCGGGGTCTTCCGCCTGTCGATCGAGGAGATCTTCTTTCCCTGAAGCGCGTTCGCCCGCAGCGCGCACCCTGGACGATGCCGTCTACGTGGGGATGATTGCGCCGAGCGTACGTCGCGGAAGCGGCGTCACCGGGCGATCCAACATCAGGTTCCAGTACGCCCACGAGCGCGCATCGAACACACCCGCCGGCGCGCGCTGGAGCGCCGCGCGCAACTGCGAATCCGTGAGGTGGCGACGCAGGGTTCGGACGTCATCCGGGGTGCCGAACGTGAAAGCGTGAGCGACCAAGTGGGGCGGATCGAGTAGTGCCGCCTCCGGCGCCTTGAACCACACGACGCGCTCCGCGAGCCGCAGCAATTCGGGCGTCGCGGGTAGTGATTCGGGCAGCTCGTTCATTCGCCTATTCCTGACGAAGACATGCCGAGGTCCGGCAACGACTCCAGGTCAACTTCGCGCACCGCGCGCCGCAGGTCGCCGCGCACGGCAGGCTCGAGTGTGTCGAGATCGCCGTCTCCGAAGTAACTGAGCGCTTTCAGCGTCGACTGGGGATCGAAGCGGGCTCCGAAGATGGCGCGCGCAGCCGCCAGCACCATCGACAGCGACAATCCACTACGAAGCAGCGCGTCGATATCGAGATAGTCCTTGGCTTCGGCGCGCTGCTGGACGACGGACGCTTTGGTTCCTGCCAGGTCGAGCAGCGACGCGAGCCTGACACCAGCGCCGGGCGCAGCATCGGGTTCGCGCAACTGCCGCAGATTCGGCGTGGCAAAGAAGGACAGCTTGACGGAACCCTCGCGATTCGCGCGCACCGTCAAGGTATCGGGACTCTGGCGCAGGGTTTCAGTGTCCTGGAGCCAGGGCACTCCGCGGTACAGCAGCTCTGCGTCTAGGCGCGCCGACGTGAAGAAATCGAAATCGATGGACTGGCGATGACCGAGCCGCAATGCGATCGCCGTACCACCGTACAGCACGAATTGCCGCGGAACGGCGCCGAGCTCTGACCAGAGGCGGCGTTGCGGCGGTGGCAGGACCTCGAAATGCAGCGCGGCCATCATGACCGGCCATCATGATCGACCATCATGATCGAATATAGTTCTCGAGCTCCTCGATCGTGCGCTTCTGCTCGTCGATGACGGCCTTGACGAGATCGCCGATCGACAGCATGCCGAGCACGCGCGCACCCTGCGCCACGGGCAGGTGGCGGATGCGCTTCTCGGTCATGATCCGCATGCAGTCGTCGAGCGACGCCGACGGCGCGACGGTGACCACCGGTGCGCTCATGATCTGGCCGACGGGCGTGTCGCTGGAGGAGCGGCCGAGCAACACGACCTTGCGGGCGTAGTCGCGCTCGCTGACGATGCCGAGCAGCGCCTCGCCCTGCAT
>JAYTOK010000045.1:0-41843 GCA_043747835.1 Pseudomonadota bacterium
CCTACTTGGACGAGCTACTCACTTCGATTGCGCCGCTTGATCGGAGCAAACGGCCACCGCAGATTCTCGTTCTTGCGATTTGTGCGTTCTAACGGTTGAGCTGAGCGGCGCGCGCGCCGATGTATGATCTTGGCACTTTATCCCTCACGCGTCCGCTCGAGCGATTTGTTAGGGCGCACCACGTCAGCGCCTAATGCCAGCCATGCTGCCCAACCGCACACACCACCGATTGTTACGCCGAGCGAAAGAACTGACCATCCCAGGAAGATGTTCGTAGCCTTGAAGAGCAACGCGACCGAGAGGCCGACGATCGCCCCGGCCGTTGCGACAGAACCGATATCGAGCCGAGAGTGCATGCGCAGCAAAACCAATGCGGGAACACCAAACACAATCGAGGCAAGAATGCCAACTACTCCAAAAGCGACTGCAATCGTAACCGTATCAGACAGATCTGTGATCGTGGGGATCCGGAAATCGCCGATTTCAAGCGAAGCGTAGACCCAGAACGCAATCGATCCGAACACTGCAGCGGCAATACTCGCCGCAGCGGCGGCGATGACTAGCGACGATGTTGGCACTTCCTCGGCCATGCGCCCTAACGGTTGAGCTGAGCGGCGCGCACGCCGAGGTATGAACTTGGCACTTTATCCCTCACGCGTCCGCTCGAGCGATTTGTTAGGCGATGCTGCACGAGAACCTTCCGTCCTTGTTCATAAGTGCTAGGACGCGCTTCGCATCAGCGATATCCGCCGCCTCGACCTTTGACACATCCACCGTGTAGTTACGAAGGGTTGACACAATCTCAATCGTATCCCCAAGCCAATCTACGGATTTGATATAGGAAGGCTCTGGATGCGGATCACCAGAATGCGCGATCGTAGTGCCCCGATCCTCATCCGCGAGCAAGTGCTCGTATTGTGGGCTCCGCAAGAGAGTGAGCGACTGCGCAGCGCTCGGCTCAAGACCGAATGACACGATCAGGTCCAGGTCGTCTTCTGATGTGACGAGCGTGGCACGGAGCATGACTGCGTCGCCTAACGGTTGAGCTGAGCGGCGCGCGCGCCGACGTCTGAGCTGGGCACTTTATCCTTCACGCGTCCGCTCCAGCGAGGTGTTAGGCGTCTCACGCATATTCACGATGCCACATTCAAGCCCTTGCCATCCCGCGCACGCCGAAGCGCGACGATAGCCAGCGCTATCCCGATTCCAACAACGAAGTAGACCAGGAAGAAGCTCGAAAAGAATAGTCGATTGTGAGCGCCTTGACCGTAAGGGCAAACGAGAGAACCGCTTCCTGGACTAGAGCAAAGCGATTCGAGGCCGGCATTTGTGGCCTCGACCGGTGCCCACAGGAGCTCTTGAACTGCTTGCGCACCCCATGAGTACGAATACAAGCCGACTAAGAAGACGCAAACAGGAAGAGCTGCCGCAAAGAGGACTGAGACAAGAATCTTGCGCGGACCGGTCATGAGACGCCTAACTATAAGTAGACAGCAGAAATGACGCTTTCATTCGCGTCGAAAGTGACGGATAACATCCCAGTCCTCCCACTAAGTCCTTGATCCGACTTCACCATGTGACGCCTAACCAGGTCAACGGCCGTACCGTGATCCGCCCATGCCGACCCCTCCCCGCCTCCTCGACGCCGTGCGCGCCGAGATTCGCCTCCGCCACTACAGCTTTCGCACCCAGAAAGCTTATGTCGACTGGATCATCCGCTTCATCCGGTTCCACGGCCGCGAGCATCCAAAACACATGGGGGGCGATGAGGTCCGCGCCTTCCTTAGCCATCTGGCGACCGATCGGCAGGTCTCTCCGGCCACTCAGGCGCAAGCGCTCTCAGCGCTGCTGTTTCTCTACAAACGCGTGCTGCACATCGATTTACCCTGGATTGATGATGTGGTACGCGCCCGGCGTCCGAAGCGGCTGCCGACGGTGCTGGACAAGGCGGAAGCCCGGCGAGTCATCGCCCATCTTCGCGGCGATTGCTGGCTGATCGCGGGCCTGCTCTACGGCAGCGGCCTGCGCCTGCTGGAGGCCCTGCGTCTGCGGGTCAAAGACCTCGACCTCTACCACCACCGCGTCATGGTCCGCGATGGCAAGGGCGCCAAGGACCGCGTGACTATCGTTTCGCCGACGCTCATCGAGCCGCTGCGGCAGCATTTGGCCAAGGTCCGAACCCTTCACGACCACGCGATAGCCACGGGGTTCGGCGGTGTGGAGCTGCCGTACGCACTAGGTCGCAAATATCCCGAGGCTCATCAGGAATGGGGCTGGCAGTACGTTTTTCCGGCGACCACGCCCACGCGCGATCCTGTGACCGGCGTGCGTCGCCGCCATCACGTCCACGAGCAGAGCGTGCAGCGGCAGGTCCGCCGCGCGGCACGGCTGGCGGGCCTGGAAAAGCCGGTGTCGCCGCACACTTTCCGTCACTCGTTCGCGACTCACCTGCTGGAAGCGGGCTACGACATCCGCACGGTGCAGGAACTCCTGGGCCACCGCGACGTGTCGACGACCCAAATCTACACGCACGTGATGGCGCCCGGGAAGAATTCGGTACGCAGCCCCTTCGACTAGTTTGCCCACGCTATAGAGTCCGGCCCCAGCGCAGTGCCCCTCACTCCCACTCGATGGTGGCCGGCGGTTTTCCCGAGATGTCGTAGACGACGCGCGAAATTCCCTTCACTTCGTTGACGATGCGGCGCGAGCAGATGTCGAGGAAGTCGTACGGCAACCGCGCCCAGTGCGCGGTCATGAAGTCGACGGTCTCGACGGCGCGCAGACTCACGACGTAGTCGTAGCGGCGGCAGATCCGCGTTGTCCTTGCGCACTTCACCCAGTATGCGGACACCAAGTACGAAAGAAATGGTTTCGATCTTCCATGCGCAATTCGCCCGCCTTGGCGAATCTCTCGAACGACTCGTGCATCAACGACGTGGTATCGAGCAGCGTGGCGCGACCGTTCACCCGCAGGCGCGAGCGCGCCATGCGCCGCAGATCCTCGTAGGCGACATCGACACCTGGCGCAACGCGACGGCATCGCCCCGCTGGGCGCGTTGAATCAGGTCGGTGAGACCGGTCGCTGGGGGCACGGAACGGAGTTTGCCCGCAAAGTGGCGCCGAAACATGCTTTGCACTGCGACCACGCGGGATCGAGGCCGCGAGAACGCTACTCGACGAATGCTGCAACACTTTGCCGCGGCGGAAGCATCGCGCCGACCATGACCACCGGCTTGCTAGAATGATCCTTTCCTTGACGCAGGCAGCCGATGGAAACTTCTCACGTCGACCGAGCAACGATCAGCGTTTGGCGCTGGCGAGGCGTGCTGGCGACCTTGATTCCCGCCGTCTGGTCATTCGGCCTCGTTGCCAGATTCGGGCCTGCTGGGCTATTCGCCCCACTGCTCATCGTTGCGGCCGGTGCGACGCTCGTCTGGGTCTGGCCGGAGGCCTATTTCCGTCGTCTGCGCTTCGGCATCGATGCGACGGGCATTGCCATCGAGCGCGGCATCTTCTGGCGATCGCGGATCGCGATACCGCGCGCGCGCATCCAGCACACCGATGTCTCGCAAGGCCCGCTGCAGCGGCGCTTCGGCGTCGGCACGTTGAAGCTGTACACGGCCGGCAGCCGCTACACGAAGATCGAGCTGCCCGGCCTCGCGCACCCACAAGCGCTCGCGTTGCGCGACGCGTTGCTCGCGAAAAGTGGAGACAGTGGTGTCTGAATCCCGCGCGGCGGAATTCCAGCCGCCGCTGCGATTGCATCGGTCGTCCTGGCTGTTCGCGCTGACCGGCTCGCTGCGGCAACTGATCGTGCCGCTCGTCGCGATCGTGATATTCGGCGCACGCGACGACGACGACTGGTTCGGCACGCCGGTCATTCTCGCGATATTCGCCGGCGCGATGCTCGTGCGAGCGTCGTGGCATCAGTGGACTTATCGCTATGGATTCGGCCCGCGCGGACTCGTGATTCGCGAGGGACTGATCTTCCGGAACGTGCGGCAGATCGAATACTCGCGCATCGAGAACATCGATACCGAGCGCGGCTTGCTGCACCGGTTTCTCGACGTCGCACAGGTCCGCGTGCAGACCTCCACGGGCGGGAAACCCGAAGCACTCATCAGCGTGCTGGATCCGGGCGCGGTACAAGAGATGCGCCAACGGGTGTTCGCTGATACGCGGCCAACGGCCGAAGCAGCGGCAGAAGCTGCGGCTGTGCCGAAGGAGCCGCGGCTGCTGCATCTGCCGCCGATGGAACTGGTGCGCTTCGGACTGATCGACAACCGCGGCTTGATCGTCGTCGCGGCCGGCGTCGGCTTCTTGCAGCAAGCGGGCTTCTTCCGGGCGAATCGCGAGTTGCTGGAGCATTCGTTGCCGTCTTCCATTCTCACCGACGTCGCGGGACTCGGGACGGCGCTGCAGATCGTCCTCGCGTTGCTCGTGGTTCTCTCGGCGCTGATTGCCGTGCGAATCCTCTCCATGGTGCTCGCGCTGGTGACGCTGCACGATTTCACGCTCACGCGCCACGACGGCGATCTTCGTGTCCGCTACGGTTTGTTGACTCGGGTTGCTCTCACGCTACGGACACGCCGGATCCAGGCGGTACACCAGTCCGAGTCGCCGCTGCACCGGTTGTTCGGCAGAGTGTCGCTCAACGTCGATCTTGCGGGGGACAGCGGGGGTGATGCGGAGCAGCGCAACCCGCAGCGAATGAAAGTGCGTTGGCTGGCGCCGGTGTGCCACACCGCGGCGGCGCCGGCGTTGATTGCGTCCGCGCTGCCGGTCTTCGATTTCGCCGCGTCACCGGACTGGCAACCGCTCGCGCCGGGCGCGCTCTCGCGCATCTTCCGTCGCAGCGCGCTGCTCGCTCTTCTGATCGTTGCCGGACCGAGCTGGTGGTTCCTGCGCGGGGACGCCGTCTTCAGTCTTCCGGTGGTCATGGCGCTCGCCTGGATGCACGCGCATCTGTACGTGAAGTACACGCGTTGGGCGCTGGAGCGGGACGTATTGCTGTTCCAGTCCGGCTGGCTGACGCGCCGATTGACGATCGTGCCGCGCGACCGTGTGCAGTCGCTGAACGTGTCCACATCCCCTTTCGACCGGCGTCGGCGAATGGCCAGCCTGTCGGTGGACATCGCGGGAGGACGCGCGCGGGCCGCAGGTGTTTACATTCGCTACTTGCCCGCGGAAGTCGCGCAGAAACTTGCGGTCGCGCTTTACGCGACGGTGGACCTCGAAGGCCGAGCGAGCGAGCGCCACGCAACGAGTCCGGCGATCGCGTAGGTGAGCGCGAGACCGGCGCCGAACTTGCCCGCGAATGTATGGCGTCGCACCGCCGGCACCGTGGGTGACCGGATCGAGAATCTCCTGTACGAGGATATTGTGGGCACCGTGCATCAGCGCCGCCGGCCAGACGCTGCAGGACCGGATGCGCACCCAGGCAGCACCATCCCCCATCCCAACGCCATCGCGGTGAAGCAGATGACGTTGAAAGAAGCCGGAGTCGCCGCGCTGGAATAGCCGCCGAAAAGAATGCCGGGCCAGTGCCGCACAGCCCTTCAGTGATTGGCTCCGCGTCGGCGACATCTCATGATGTCCAGGGCAGCCTCACTCGCCCACAAGTAGGACGAATACACGAATGCAGCCGCATTCCGCGACACGGCACGAAGGGGCTAGTTCAGGCTACTTGCGGGAGGAGTCCATACACGATTTGTTAGGTGGCGCATCAGCGACCTACCTTCCAGTCGACCGGCGGCCCAGGCTCTCCTCGTTCAGGCCAGACATATTTGGCATCGTGAACGTAGTACGATTTCATCCGGGACAATCTGCGACTGCGATAAATTGCAGGCACACGTTCGAATCTCGCTTCATAGACCGCCACGGCATTCAGGCGACGCGTCCGCCAAGGAAATGTCGGTGCGCCCCTTCTACGGCAGTTCTCCTCGCGCGTCGCAAAGCGCTTGATCAAGCACCATCCTTGCGCTTTGCGACGCGGCCCATGGCTAACAGTCGGACGTGAAGCGCACGAAAGAGCCCGTGACAATCGTCGTGCCCGCGCAGGAGAGACGCGCCGCGAAGCCGCCGACCAACACGCAGCAACAAGTCGCCGTTCTCACCATCACGCTCGACGTCGTCAAAGGCGAAGTCCGCTCGGCGCGCGTCACGTCGTCGAAGCGAATGGCGTCGTATGCACCCAAGGTGTTTGCCCGTCGCGCCGGCGCATGGGAAGTCACTATCGAGGGGGAGACGCGGAAGTCGTTCTTCGTCGACAACCCCGCGCTGCGCGAAGCCGAAGCGCATCCGAGCTCGAACGACAAGTACGAATGGGTCGGCGAAACCGGCGCGATCGTCTGGCCTCTCGTCGTTCCGCTCTACGCGGAAGGTCGTGCGCTCGGTGCCCGCTCGATCACGATCCGCGACACGCGAACCGGCGCGACGATTCTGCAGACCAACTTGTAGACGTCCGTGCTCGCGACGGAGCGTTTCCAGCGCGGGCGCGCTCGCGAGCCGATGGATCGAAGAATGTGCGGCAAGGATTCCGGCGCCGTCTAACAGGTCCCCGGTTTCAGGAACGTACACACCCTCGGCTTGAGGGAATCGATTGCCTTCTGTTTCGCTTCGTCCAATGTACAAACGTCACTGATACCCTTGTATTCGAGTGCGGGCGGGCTTCCCGTAACCGGGCACGACAGGCACATGTCGAACAGGGTCTTCTGCCCCCCACCTGGACACGCGGCAGGCGTACCAACCGGCGTCCCGGAAATGGTGGTGTACACGCAACCTGCGTTCGGCGGATACGCTTGCTTTGCCGCATCGAGCGTGCAGCCGAAAATGGCTACGTTCAGGGTTGCAAACGCGGGGCAGTACATGCCGACATCGAATTGCGTCTCGTCGCCGCGTGGATTGGATGCATTTGCCGTGCATGGCCCGCAACGGGGATTGCCGGGCGATGCAATGCAATTGACCGGACACCTCGGATCATTCGGGTTGGCGGAGCAATCGGCGGGGCACTGGGGATGCGTCGCGCTGATCGAGCAAGGATCGATCTGAATGGTTCTACGCAGCGACGTCGACTCCGGGTGTGCAGAATCGTAAGCCCTCAGCGTCACGCCAACCGAGGTCCTGCGAGGCAGCGCAAACTTGCGAGTGTCGATGACGGCTTCCGCGAATACTTGCGCCGTTCGATCAAAAACGGGGTTCGGTTCGTTGTCGACCGTCAGCACCACACGCCGGCAATCGCTCGTTTCAAAATCCGCCGTGCCCAATTCGCCGGCCTTGCCCTGCGCGGGCTGCAACAACAGGCTGCGAATCTGGCAGCTGCCCCGCCGTATGAAGATCGCCTTGATATCCGTAACGGCTGTGCTTCCGGCAAAACTGCCGGAGCCTTTTTCAATCAACTTGTAGAGAAAGGTGCTGCCCTGCACCGGGTCGGCGGGCCGGGTCGGCGGACTGATCGTCAGCAACATGATCGTGTCCGGATTGGCGCAAGGCCCACCCGAGGGATTCAATCGCGTGCCGCAGGTCTGGATCAATTCGAGCGAGTAGCTGCTCTTATCCGGCGGCGGGACACCGCGCGCGATCATGTTGGCGGGCAACGGCCAATCCCATTCGGTAACCGTACCGGCTCGCACCGTCACCTGCCCGGTAACGGGATCGATCACATTCACCGGGGCAATCCTGCTCGCACGCGATTTGGTATTGGTTCGCGCGGGAAGAATCGGCAGCGGCACGCCGTTTTCCCGAATCTCGATTCCGTTGCCCGGAAACTGGTAGCGGATCTGCACCTGAAACGAAAAGGGATTGCTGAAAAGCAAATCGTTGATCCCTACTGTGCCCGCCGATTCCGGCACGAGATCATGCCGGGAGAAATCGATCGACAGCGGATCATTGGCCCAGATCTGTCCGTTCACCGTGAGCGGGCCGATCTGCGGAGGGATTGGCGATGTACCACCGCCGCTACCAGGCGTTTGGCATGCGCCGATGGCGACTATCAGCGATGCAATGCAGACCAGCCTGACGATTCGGCTAAACATATCGACTCCTTTCGAAGCGGCACCGCATGGACCATTGGACAGACCAAGCAATGATCATTGATGGGTTCAAGTCTTGCAGCAGATAGTACTTTCAAACTACCTGCCCTGCCGCGGATTGTGGACTTGTTTGCCCTCAATCTACTGCGGGAGCCCTGCGCCAGCGCCGGTCGTCATTTGCTCGTTTTGAGGTCAAACGCGCCGAACCCCTGGCCTTGTTGGCGCCGCACGAGTGCGGGACTTCTCACTCCCACTCGATCGTCGCGGGCGGTTTGCCCGAGATGTCGTAGACCACGCGCGAAATTCCCTTCACTTCGTTGACGATGCGGCGCGAACACACATCGAGGAAGTCGTGCGGCAACCGCGCCCAGTGCGCGGTCATGAAATCGATGGTCTCGACGGCGCGCAACGCGACGACATAGTCGTAACGACGGCCGTCGCCCATGACTCCGACCGAGCGCACCGGCAGGAACACGGCGAACGCCTGCGACGTCTTGTCGTAGAGATCGTGGCGGCGCAGCTCTTCGATGAAGATCGCGTCAGCCTGGCGCAGCAGGTCCGCGTAGTCCTTGCGCACTTCGCCGAGGATGCGCACGCCCAAGCCGGGACCCGGGAACGGGTGGCGATACACCATCTCGCGCGGCAATCCGAGCTCGACGCCGAGCCGGCGCACCTCGTCCTTGAACAGCTCACGCAGGGGCTCGACGAGCTTCATGCGCATGTTCGCCGGCAGGCCGCCCACGTTGTGGTGCGACTTGATGACGTGCGCCTTGCCGGTCTTGCTGCCGGCGGATTCGATCACGTCGGGGTAGATAGTGCCCTGCGCGAGGAAGTCGACGTTCTGGAGCTTGTTGGCCTCCTCGTCGAAAACCTTCACGAACTCGCCGCCGATGATCTTGCGCTTGCGTTCGGGGTCGCTCTCGCCGCGCAGCGCACCCAGGAAGCGGGCCTCGGCATCGACGCGGATGACCTTGACGCCCAGATTGTCGGCGAAGATTTTCATCACGGCGTCGCCTTCGTTCAGGCGCAGCAGTCCGTGATCGACGAACACGCAGACGAGCTGCTCGCCGATCGCCTTGTGCAGCAGCGCGGCGACGACGGACGAATCCACGCCGCCCGACAGACCCAGCAGGACCTTGCCCTTGCCAACCTGCGCGCGCACGCGCGCGATCGCGTCGTCGATGATGTTGCCGACGCTCCACAGTGCTTCGCACGAACAGATCTCGCGCACGAAGCGCTCGAGCAGCTCCTTGCCCTTCAGCGTATGGGTGACTTCGGGGTGGAATTGCACCGCGTAGAACTTGCGAGATTCATCGACCATCGCGGCGAGCGGTGCGTTGGCACTTCCGGCGACGGCGCTGAATCCGGGCGGCAGCGTCTCGACGCGATCGCCGTGGCTCATCCAGACATCGAGCACCGCGCGGCCCTGCCCGTCCTTGCGGTCGGCGAGGCCGTCGAGCAGCTTGTTAGGCGCCGTGGACGTGACCTCGGCGTAACCGAATTCGCGGTGATTGCTGGGCAGCACCTTGCCGCCCAACTGCTGCGCCATGGTCTGCATGCCGTAACAGATCCCGAGCACGGGCACGCCGAGCTCGAAGACCGCCTGCGGCGCACGCGGCGGCTCTTTGTCCGTCACGGACTCGGGGCCACCTGACAAAATGACCCCGCGGGGTTTCCAGTTGCGGACGTCATCGTTCGAGACATCCCAGGGAAGGATTTCGCAGTACACGCCGAGTTCGCGAACCCGGCGCGCGATCAACTGCGTGTATTGCGCACCGAAGTCGAGGATCAGGACGCGCGAGGAGTGGATGTCGGTCTGCGGTGTCGAAGCGGCGCTCGTCGCGGGCTGGCTCATCGAAATCCTCTCTTCAGGAAACTCTGTCGGGACACGCCCTCAAGACACGCGGTAGTTCGGCGCTTCCTTGGTGATCTGCACGTCGTGCACGTGGCTCTCGCGCATGCCGGCGCCGGTGACGCGCACGAACTTCGGCCGCGTGCGCATCTCGGAGATGCTCTTGCTGCCGGTGTACCCCATCGCGGCGCGCAGACCGCCCGCGAGCTGGTGCAGGATCGAAACGAGGCTGCCCTTGTAAGGCACGCGGCCTTCGACGCCTTCCGGCACGAGCTTCTCGAGTTCGCTCGCGGTGTCCTGGAAATAGCGGTCGGCGGAGCCGTGGCGCTCGCTCATCGCGCCCAAACTACCCATGCCGCGATACGCCTTGTACGAAGCGCCTTGATAAAGCTCGACGTCTCCGGGCGATTCTTCCGTGCCGGCGAAGAGTCCGCCGATCATCACGCAGTCGGCGCCAGCGACGATGGCTTTCGCGATGTCGCCGCTGAAGCGGATGCCGCCGTCGGCGATCACCGGAACCTGGTTCTCGACGGCGCCCGCGACGTTCGACACCGCGGAGATCTGCGGAACTCCGACGCCCGCGATGATGCGCGTCGTGCAGATCGAGCCCGGCCCGATGCCGACCTTGATGCCGTCGACGCCGGCTTTCACGAGATCGCGCGCGGCATCGGCCGTCGCGACGTTGCCGCCGATGATCTGCAGATCGCCGAACTGCGCCTTGATGCGGCGGACCATGTCGAGAACGCCTTTCGAATGACCGTGCGCCGTGTCGACGACGACCACGTCGACGCCGGCGTCACGCAGCGCGGCGACGCGCTCGAGCGTGTCCGGCGCGGTGCCGACCGCGGCCCCGACGCGCAGCCGGCCGGACGGGTCCTTGCAGGCGCGCGGGAATTCCGTCGCCTTCTGGAAATCCTTCACGGTGATCATGCCGCGCAGTTCCTGGTCGCTGTTCACGACGAGGACCTTCTCGATGCGGTGCTTGTGCAGCAGCATCAGCACTTCTTCCTTCGGTGCGTTCTCGCGAACCGTCACGAGACGCTCCGCCGGCGTCATGACCGTGGACACGGGCGCGTCGAGCTTCTCTTCGAAACGCAGGTCGCGATGCGTGACGATCCCCATCACCTTGGTGCCGAGGACGACGGGAACGCCGGAGATGCCCTTCGATCTAGTTAGATCGAGGACCTGGCGGATCGTCCAGTCGGGCGAGACCGTGATCGGGTCGCGGATCACGCCGCTCTCGAATTTCTTCACACGAGCGACTTCGGCGGCTTGACCTGCGATCGTCATGCTCTTGTGGATGATGCCGATGCCGCCTTCCTGGGCCATCGTGATGGCAAGGCGGGCTTCGGTGACGGTGTCCATGGCGGCGGACACGAGCGGGAAATTGAGCTTGATGGCCTTCGTGAGGCGCGTGCCCAGATCGACTTCGCGCGGGAGGATTTCCGAGTAAGCCGGGACTAAAAGAACGTCGTCGAAGGTCAACGCTTCTTCAAGAATTCGCATGGGAGTGTTCAACGGTAGTGAACGATGGGGGATTGTACGCAGGTGTCCGACATGGGTAAAGAAAGGGGACATTCCCCATTTTCTAGCAAAAGGGGACGGGCCTGTTTATGCGACGCGCAATATGCAGCACGCGTGGATAAGGCCCGTCCCCTTTTGCCGGAAAATGGGGAATGTCCCCATCCGCTACTATTGCGTCGTGACCGACCCAAGATTCCCCGACCTCTTCGCGCAGGAACCCGCGCGCAAATCCCCGCCGCCGCGCGCGGAGCGCGAGGTCTACACGGTTTCGCGCCTCAACAAAGAGGTGCGGCTGCTGCTCGAATCGGGCCTGCCGCTGCTGTGGCTCGAAGGCGAAATCTCGAATTTCGCCGCACCCGCTTCAGGGCATTGGTATTTCTCGCTCAAGGACGCGAACGCCCAGGTGCGTTGCGCGATGTGGAAGCAGAAGAACTCAGCTCTGCGCTTCCGGCCGAAAGAAGGCATGTTGGTCCTGGCGCGGGCGCGGGTCGGGCTCTACGAACCCCGCGGGGAATACCAGCTCATCGTCGAACACCTCGAGGAAGCGGGCGAAGGCGCGCTCAAGCGGGAATTCGAGAAGCTCAAGGCGCGCCTCGCGGCCGAAGGTCTGTTTGCCGCCGAGCGCAAGCGACCGCTGCCCGCCGTGCCGCGCCGCATCGGCGTGGTGACCTCTCCGACCGGCGCTGCGATTCACGACATATTGCGAGTGCTGAAGGCACGATTTCCCGCAACGGCCGTCATGATCTACCCGACCGCCGTGCAGGGCGCGGCCGCCGTTCCCGAGATCGTGCGCGCCATCGAAGCCGCGTCGCGCCGTTCAGAATGCGACGTGCTGATCGTCGCCCGCGGCGGTGGCTCGCTCGAGGATCTCTGGTGCTTCAACGACGAGCGCGTCGCGCGCGCGATTGCCGGCTGCCGCATTCCGACGATCGCCGGCGTCGGTCACGAAGTCGACGTGACGATCGCGGACTTCGTCGCGGACGTGCGCGCCCCGACGCCGTCGGCCGCGGCGCTGGCGGCCGTGCCGGACCGTGCTACCTGGCTCGAAACGCTCGCGCTGTTCCAGACGCGCTTCGCCGGCGCGATGGCAAGAGTTCTGCGCGCGCACGCGCTCGGGCTGAACTCGCTCGCGCAGCGACTGCAGATCTCGCACCCCGGCGCGCGGCTCGCACAACACGCGCAACGCCTCGACGATCTCGAGCAGCGCATGAAGCTCGCGTTGCGCGCAACGGTGATGACCCGACAACAGCGTCTCGAAACCTTCGCGGCGCGTCTGTGGCGCGAGAATCCAAGGCACCGGTTGACGGATCTCTGCGCGCGGGGCGATGCACTGCGCCAACGGCTCGTCGCCGCGTTCGCGCGCCAGCTCGGCGGACTCGATCAGCGTCTCGTGCTCGCGAGCCGCACGCTCGATGCCGTGAGTCCGCTCGCGACTCTCGGCCGCGGGTTCGCGGTCGTCAGCCGCACTCAGGATGGTGCGCTGCTGCGCGATGCCGCCGCTGCGCCGGCCGGCACCGAGATCGAGGCGCGGCTCGCGCGGGGCCGGCTGCGCGCGACCGTCACGAAAGCCGTCCAGGACACCGATGACTAACTATCGAGCGCTGCTCGCCTGCGCGCTGCTGTGCGCCGCGGCCGCCGGCGCGCAAACTGTCGCGCCCACCGGCGCGCAAAAATTCACGCCGCCACGCGAATCCGCCGTCCCCGGCGGCGTCGTCAACATCAAGCTGCCGGGCGCGCTCGACGAAAAGCCGGTCGTCACGTTTCAGGACAGGCGCGTCCTCGTCGTACGTCAGCCCGCCGGCTGGCTCGCCATCGTCGGCATCCCGCTCGACACGGAACCCGGCTCGCACACGATCGCCGTGCAACAGCCCGGATCGAATCCACGCGACGTCGAGTTCAAGGTGGTGCCCAAGGCGTACCGCACCCAGGCGCTCAAGGTCGCGCCCGGCCAGGTCAACCTCTCACCCGAAGACGAGGCACGCGTCGCCCGCGAGCAGGAAAAGATGCGCGCCGTGTTCGAGTCGTTCTCCCCCGATCCTCCGGCCACGTTGCGCATGAACTCGCCCGTGTCGGGGCCGCGCTCCAGCTCGTTCGGCCTGCGACGCGTGTTCAACGGCGAGTCGCGCAATCCGCATAGCGGCATGGATATCGCCGCGCCCACCGGCACACCGATCAAGGCACCGCTCGCGGGCCGTGTCGTCGACACGGGCAACTACTTCTTCAACGGCGGCAATGTCATCCTCGATCACGGCCAGGGTGTGCTCACCATGTACTGCCATCTCTCGAAGATCGGCGTCGAGGTGGGTCAGGAATTGAAGAAAGGCGATGTGCTGGGGCTCGTCGGCGCGACGGGCCGTGTGACCGGGCCGCATCTGCACTGGAGCGTGAAGCTCAACGTGGCCACCGTGGATCCGGCGCTGTTCCTCGCGCCGCCCGCAAAGAAAAAGCCGGTGACGCAAGCGCCACCGGCTACAGTCAAACAGGGGCCAGATCGATAGATCTGACCCCGCCTACCTACCAGTTCAGGTTCACGGTGTAGCGACCGTTGGTCGCGCCCGTTCCACCGCTCCAGTACACGACGCGCACGTAACGCACGAGCGCGCCGGTGCCGGTGTTCGTCACGCTACACGCGTCGACGAGACCGGTGCCGCGTTCGCTGCTGCAGATGAGCGAGCCATTGCTGTTGTAGACGAACAGGTCGTAGTCGGACGACGAGTTCGGCGTCAGCGTGGAGACCAGCGTGCGTCCCGCGGGCAGCGAGACTCGGTAGTAGTCCGTGTCGCCGCTGCTGCCGACGACGCCATTCACCGTCGTGTTGTCGACGCTGATGACCTGCGCCGTGGCACGCGTGTTGTTGGACTCCGTTTCCGCGATCGTGCCCGGCGGCGGATCCGTCGGCGGTATGGTGCCGAGCGCCGCGTCCACCGCGGCATTCGCATTCACGATGCCCGATCCACACTGCGAACACGTGGCCGGAAATGCCCGCGCCGTGCTCTGGAGGATCGACGTCACCTCGTCCGGCGTCAGCGTCGACTTCGCCGACAGCATCAGCGCGACGACACCGCTCACGTGCGGCGTGGCCATCGAGGTGCCGTTGTAGAGCGCGTAGCTGTCCGCGCCGGGCGTGGTCGAGCCGGCGTTCAGCGTGGACAACACGCTGTTGACGCCACCACTGCCGCCGGGCGCCGCGACTTCCACCGTCGCGCCGAAGTTCGAGTACGACGCCTTGCCGCCATTGCGTCCCGTCGCCGCGACGGTCACGACGCCCGTGCAGTTCGCCGGAGAGAAGTTAGACGAATTGGCATTGCTGTTGCCGGCCGCCACGATGACCGACGCGCCGCGCGAACGCGCGGAGTTGATCGCGTTTTGCGTCGTCGCGCCGCAGGCTCCGCCACCGCCCAGCGAAATGCTCAGCACCTTGGCGGGATTGGCATTCGCCGGGACGCCGGAGACGCTGCCGCCGGAGGTCCAGACGATCGCGTCCGCGATGTCGGAGGTGTAGCCACCGCACTTGCCGAGCACGCGCGCGGGCACCACTCTCGAGTTGAACGCGACACCGGCGACGCCGTTGGCGTTGTTCGTCACCGCCGCGATCGTGCCGGCCACGTGCGTGCCGTGCCAGCTCGACGATTCGAAGGCCGCCGGATCGCCGGGAGCGCACTCACCCGCGTTGATCCAGTCGCCCGGATCGCTGGCGTCGCTGTCGCGGCCGTCGCCGTCATTCGCGACGAACGTGTCGCCGATGAAGTCGTATCCCGGAAGGAGGTTGGCGGCGAGATCTGCGTGCGGACGATAGCCCGTGTCGATCACCGCGACGACGACGCCCGTGCCCGTGGCCTTGTCCCAAGCGGCCGGCGCGTTGATGCCGCCGGTGGCCTCGAAGTAGTGCCACTGCTCGTTGTAACGGGTGTCGTTCGGCGTGAGCGTGCGTCGCATGATGCGATCGGGCTCCGCGTACTCGACGTTCGGATCGCTCGCGGCGATGTCCGCTGCGAGGCGCTCCGCATCCGCAAGCGACAGCCGCCGGTCGGCGCGCAGCACCTGCGAGCCGAGCGCGGTCGTGCGCACGCGGCTCATCGCGACGCCGAAGCGCGCGGCCGACAGATCCGCGCCGCGCGCCTGCGTGGCCTGCGCCGCCGCGGTCGCCGGAGCGGTCCGGTATTTGACGATGATCCGGTCGGTGAAATTGGCGTCGGCCGCCATGGCCGCGCTGCACGAACACAAAATCAGGGCGAGCGCCCCTTTGATATTCAGGCGAATCATAAATCTCCCTTACAGCTGATGTTTTGGCTGGGGAGACCCGGCAACGGCGGAGGTGACGGTGAAAACCCGGGACGCGACTGGCTCGGCGCTACCTTGCGCTGTGGAAAGAAGCATCCTGCATTTCCCTCGCAACTAACTAACTGTTGCAGGGTCTTCCCGGGTCGCGAAAGCCATCCCTGGTCAACCTTGCGCGTGGGACAACGCTAGGCCCGAGTGCGGGACATTGCAAGCTTGTAGATTTCACGTGAGGCAATTTGGCCTCGGGTGAAACCCTGATGTCGGCGATCGTCGACAATGCGGAGGTGACGCTCTGTCACGCTTGCACGAAGCGTGTCCGCGGAGTAGTGAGGCGCAGGGGTCAGGCCCCATTTCGGCGCTACGTCGAAATGGGGCCTGACCCCTGCGCGCTAGCTACTTGCGCTTCTTCGTGCGTCCACGCGGCGCGCCGCGCGGCGGCTGCTTGGCGGCGCCCTTCTTCGCCGGACGTTTCGCGCGATCCTTGGTGATGCGCCGCTCGCGTCTTTCCTTCTGCGAGGTCTTGAGACCGCGCTTCTCCACGGGCTTGTCCTTGAGATAAGGATTCACGTCGCTGCGGAATTCCACCGCGACCGGCGTCGCGAACAGATCGAACTCCTCGCGAAACATGTTCGCGAGATAGCGCTTGTACGACTCGGGCACGTGCGCGGCCTGGCTACCGTGCACGACGATGCGCGGCGGATTCTTCCCGCCCTGGTGCGCATAGCGCAGGCGGATGCGCCGACCGCGCACGATCGGCGGCTGGTGCTGCGTCATCGCGCGCTCCATCGCCTTCGTGAGCTGCGGCGTCTTCATCTGCCGCATCGCCGCGTCGTACGCGCGGATCATCGACGCCACCAGATCGCCGACGGCGGTGCCATGCCGCGCGCTCACGAAATGCATCGGAGCCCAGGGCACGAAATCGATCTTCAGCGTGAGCAGCCGCCGGATCTCGTCGCGCTTTTCGAGCGGAATGTTGTCCCACTTGTTCACGGCGAGGATCAGCGCGCGGCCGCGCGACAGCGCCAGACCCAGCACGCTCGCATCCTGCTCGCCGATCGAGTCCTGCGCATCGACGACCATCGTGACGACGTGCGCCTCGGCGATCGCCTGCAAGGTCTTCGACACCGAGAGGATTTCGATC
Organism: Pseudomonadota bacterium; assembly: GCA_043747835.1. GTDB lineage: Bacteria > Pseudomonadota > Gammaproteobacteria > Steroidobacterales > Steroidobacteraceae > CADEED01. The sequence continues at coordinate 16,829 of JAYTOK010000045.1, forward strand.
TCGTCGTCGATCTTCGCGCGACGCCGCACGCCGGCGGTGTCGATCATCGTGAACTCGCGGCCGTCGCGTTCGAACGGCACGAAAATGCTGTCGCGCGTGGTTCCCGCCACTTCGCTCGTGATCAGGCGGTCGTCTCCGATGAGGCGATTGATGAGCGTGGACTTGCCGACGTTCGGGCGGCCGATGACCGCGATGCGAATGCGGCCGTCCTCGTTCTGTTCGCCCGGCGGCGTGTCGGGAATCCCGGCGAGCACGATGTCCATGAGCTCTTCGCAGCCCGAACCGTGCGTGGCCGAGATCGCGAACGGCTCGCCGAGACCGATGCTGTGGAAGTCCGCGCCGGCGAGACCCGCTTCGAGTCCTTCCGCCTTGTTCACCGCGAGGAACACGGGCTTGCCCGAGCGGCGCAGTTCATTCGCGAAGAACTGATCCTGCGGCGTGAGACCGGAACGCGCGTCGGCGACGAAGATCAGCCGGTCGGCTTCCCTGATCGCGTGCTCGGTCTGGATGCGCATGAGCGCGTCCATTCCACTCGGATTTTCAACCAGTCCGCCGGTGTCGATGCAGACGTACTGCACGGGACCCAGCAGGCCATAGCCGTACTGGCGATCGCGAGTGACGCCCGGCACGTCCGCGACGATCGCGTCGCGCGTTCTCGTGAGCGTATTGAAGAGCGTGGACTTGCCGACATTCGGCCGTCCGACGATCGCAACGACCGGCAGCATTGAGAGTTCTGCCCCTTAGCCGCCGGGCGCTGGCGCGGCCGGCTCGGGAGCGGCAGGAATCGCCGCAGGCGCTTGCGTCGCGGAAGGCGCGGCCATCTTCGCGGCACGCGCCGCAACGGGCACGCCGCGGAAGGCCGCGAGATCGCCCTTGTCGGTGATCACGTAGAGCATTCCATCGACGGCCAACGGCGCGTTCGTGACGCGATTGCCGCCCGTCTTCGCGCGGCCGGCGGGAGTGCCCGTCGTGCGATCGAACCAGTGCACGTAACCGTCGAGATCCGCGACGACGACGTACTCGCCGACGACGGCGGGCGCGGAGAGGCTGCGGAATTTGAGCGACTCGTCGCGCCAGACTTCGACACCGGTGCGACGCTTGAGTGCGATCAACTCGCCCTTCGAACCGGCGATGTACATCTGTTCGTCGTCGACGTCGACGCCGCGATAGCTGGAGATCTCGCGCGTCCACCAGACCTGACCCGAGTCGATCGCGAGCATCGCCGCGCGGCCCTGAAAGCCCACGACGAACACGTCATCACCGACGACCTTCACGGCGGCATCGATGTCATTGAGACGCTCGAGCTCCGTCCGGCCGCGGGGCGGCGAGACGGGCGAATCCCAGACGGTGCCGCCGTCCGCGAGACTCACCGCGAGCACGCGTCCATTGTCGAAACCGGAGAGCGCAATGTCGCGCGCGATGACCGGCGCCGCGGCGCCACGCAATGTCAGACGCGGGATCTGCTGCTCGGCGGACCAGATTTCCTTGCCGTCAGCGATCGCGAGCGCATGCAGTTTTCCATCGACCGTGCGTACGACGACCGCGCTGCCTGCGACAGCGGGCGCGGACAGCACTTCGCCTTTAACGTTCGCCTTCCAGCGCTGCGCGCCGTTGTCCGCGGCGAGCGCGATCACCTGACCGTCCGCCGATCCCACGACGACGATCTCGCTGCCGACGCCCGTGCCACCCGCGAGCGCAAGCTCGGTCTTCGTGCGCCAGATCTGTCTACCCGTCTTGAGATCGAATCCGGCGACGTCACCATCACGGCCCGCCGCGTACACGCGGCCGTCCGCGCTCGCGAGACCCAGTCCCAGACGCAACTTCTTGCCGCCGCCGCCGACACTCGCGCTCCAGACTTTCTGGATGCGCACCGACGGCGATTTGATGTCGGTGAGATCGACGGGCAGATCGACTTTCTTGCTCTTGTCGCTGCAGGCGACGAGCGCCAGACAACCGATGACGGCGGCGGCGAGCAGCGATGCGCTGTGTTTCATCAGGAATCCTGTGGTGCGTTTTCATCCGGCGCCTTGGGAGGTGTTCCGCCCAGGTCGCGAATCTTGAGGTCGAGCAGGTCCGTGTCGATGCGACCCTTGTTGTCGCCGGTGCGTGCCGCGAGGTACTCGCGCAGCGCTCCCGCGCGATCGCCCTTGGCGAGCAGGACATCTCCGCGCGCGTCGGCGAGACGCGTCGAAAATTCCCCGGCATCGGTGACGGTCAGCGTCGCGAGAGCGTCGTCGAACTTCGACTGCGCCGCCTGCACGCGCGCCAGCCGCACACGGGCAACCATGCTGAGTTCCTTGTCCTTCGCGCCGTCCATCACGGACTTGAGACCGGCAGCGGCCTTGTCGAGTTCATTCTGTTCGACCTGGACGCGCGCCGCGATCAGGGTCGACAGGGACGCATACGGCGTCCAGTCGTAGTCGCGGTTGAGTTCATCGACTATGGTCATCGCGCGAGGACGGTCGTTGCGCTGGAACGCATCGATCATCTCCTCGTAGCGCGCGGAGGCGGTCTGCGCCTGCGTGACCTGACGGCCTTCGTACCAGCGCCAACCATACAGGCCGCCCAATCCGATGGCGCAGCCCGTGATGATCCACAGGCCATTTTCCTTGAGCCAAGCCTTGGCTCTTTCCCATTGTTCGCTTTCGCTGTAGTCGCTCACGTCGATCTCCTGAAAAACTCGTCCACCCGCGCCGTGAGTTCGGCAACGGGGTATTCGGTCTGGGTTGTTTCCGCGCCTCGCAGCGGCTTGAGCGCAATGACGCCCCGAGCGAGCTCGTCGTCCCCCACGATGAGCCCCAGCCGCGCCCCCGATTCGTCAGCGCGGCGGAACTGTGTCTTGAACTTGGCCGATCCGCAATGGACGACCACGCCGCGGCCCGGAAATGCGTCGCGGAGGCGGTCGGCCAGGACCAGAGCGGTCCGCTGAGCGCCCTCGCCCTGGGCCATCACGAAGACCTCCGGAGGCTGCGCGGGCGGCGCCGTGTTGGCTAGCTTCACGAGCTCGACCACCCGCTCCACGCCCATGGCGAAGCCGACGGCCGGGGTCGCATCGCCGCCCATTTGCGCGATGAGGCCGTCGTATCGGCCACCCGAGCACACCGCGTCCTGGCTGCCGAGCGCGTCGGTGATCCACTCGAACACCGTGCGCGAGTAGTAATCGAGGCCGCGGACCAGCCGCGGATTCACTGTGTACGCGATGCCGAGCGCATCGAGCCCCGCCTTGACCTCGGCGAAATGGACCTGCGATTCCGCGTCGAGATGATCGGTGAGCACCGGCGCGCCCTTCACGATTTCCTGCGTCGGCGGATGCTTGCTGTCGAGGATGCGCAGCGGATTGCCTTCGAGGCGGCGCTTGCCGTCGTCGTCCAGCTTGTCGAGGTGCGAACGAAAATAATCCTGCAACAACGCGCGGTACGCCTTGCGCGACTCGGAGGTGCCGAGCGAATTGATCTGCAGTGTCACGCGCGTGAGACCGAGCAGCTTCCAGAATCGCGCGGAGAGCGCGATCAGTTCGATGTCGACGTCGGGGCCCGCGAAGCCGATTGCCTCGACGTCCACCTGATTGAACTGGCGGAAGCGGCCCTTCTGCGGCTTTTCGTGCCGGAACATGGGTCCCGAGCACCACAGTTTCAGACGCGCCCCGCGCAACAGGCCATTCGAGATGGCGGCACGCACGACGCCGGCCGTCGCCTCGGGGCGCAGCGTCAAACTATCGCCGCCCGCGTCCGTGAAGGTGTACATCTCCTTCTCGACGACATCGGTGAACTCGCCGATCGCGCGCTTGAATAGTTCGGTGTGCTCGACGACGGGCACGCGCATCTCGCCGTAACCGTACGCCGAGAGCACCGCCGCGCAGGTGCGCTCGACGTGCTGCCAGACGGAGATGTCGTCCTGCAGGACGTCTTTCATGCCGGTGACCGGCGGGATATGGCGGGACATCGTCCTTGTTTCTATTTTTTTATGGAGGCGGGTTTTATGGAGGCGGAGTTATTGACGCGCGCGGGACAGCGAGCCGGAACGGTTCACGACGAAGCGCGCGCCTTCGCCGTCCAGCGCCGCGTCGGGAATCTCGCGAGACTTGCCATCGACTTCGACCGTGACCCCGGCAGCGCTGCCAAGCACGACGCGCAAGGGACCGCGCCCTTCGACACTCTGCACGCTGCCCGCGCTCGCGATGTCGTAGTACAGGCGCTCGCCGCGCGAATCGTAGATCTCGATCCAGCTCTCGCTCGCGAGCTGCAGGCGCAGCCGTGTCGGCCGCGCGGACGTTTCGGGTTTCGGAGTTTCGGTGGGAGCGGGCGCAGGTGCCGGCGCAACGGCCGCCGCGGCCGGCGCGGCAGTCCTTTCCTGCCCAGGCTGCATGCCGGCGAGCGAGGTCGCGTCGGGCACCGCGGTGGCTTCGTCAGAGGCGACTTCCACGGGAGTTCCATCGGCGTCCGCATCGTTCACGCCAGGCTTGGAGCCCGAGAATATCCACCAGATGCACATCGCGAGCACGGCCGCGCTTCCCAGCCCCACCAACGGCGTGACGAGACGGCGCGGATCGGAGCGGCGCTCGGCATGCGGAATCCGCGTGAGATCGGGCGTCGGCGGGCGAACGCTGCGCGACTTGTCGAAAATCTCGACGAGCTCGAGGCCGGGTTCGCCGACGAAATCCGCATAGCGTCGCAGGTGACCGCGCACGTAGACGGGCGGGCCAAGCTCCGCGAATCGATCCGCCTCGAGGGCCTCGATGACCTTGTTGTCGAGGTGCAGCTTCTCGGCGGCCGCCGCGATCGACAGACCCGAGCGCTCACGCCCGGCGCGCAATCGTTCGCCGATCGAACGCGGCTGCGGCGCGGCAGTTGCGGGAATCTCTTCCATCGAGGTCAGGGCGTCCGCTTGAGCGAGCGCGCCTGCGGAGAATCCGCGAATTCCAGACGCAGCGTGCGCGTGAATTTTTCTTCGGCCATCTTGTCCTTCTGCGCGCGCGCGACGCTCACGCCCGCGTACAACACGTCCGCATTGGGCCGGAACGCGTTCAGATAGGTGTCGACGACCTTGCGCGCCTCGGCCGGTTGCTCGCGCTCGAGGTAGAGGTTCGCCAGTTGCGCGGTCGGCTCGCTGTAGTTCGGCTTCACCTTGATCGCGGCGACGAACTTCTGCTGCGCCTCATCCAGACGCTTCGCGCCCCGCAGGCAAACGCCCGCATTGCTGAGCGCCACCTCGGGCGTCGGGTAGTACTTGTTGGTGGCGACCGCAGCGAATCGCTCGACGCCTTCGTCGACACGATTGTTCTTGCAGAGGTAGATCGCGTAGTTGTTGGAGATGTCCGGACGTTCGGGCGCGAGGCGCAGCGCTTCGCGGAAATGTTTGTCGGCGAGCGGCTTGTCGCCGGTGCGGTCGTAGAGCAGGCCCAGGCTGGTGTGCACATCCGGGTCGCGCGGGTTCTGCTTCGCGGAGCGCTCGAGCTTCTCCCGCGCGATCGCGAACTTGCCCTGCTGTAGATAGGCGGTGCCGAGCTGGATGTTGAGCTTCGCGGCCGCTTCCTTCGGATCTTCCTGCTTCAGCGGTTTGCGGCCATCAGCGCTGACGCAGGCGGACAGCGCCGCCACGGCGATCAGGGTGAGGAGGCGAAGCCCTGTGTTCATGCGCGCACCTGCAATCCGAAGGTTTTCGAGCCCAGCCGCACGATCGTGCGATCCGTGACTTGCCCCGCGAGTTGTCCGCAGGCCGCGTCGATGTCCTCGCCGCGCGTCTTGCGGATGGTCGCGATGACGCCGCGACGAATCAGTTCGTCGCCGAACTGCCGGATCGCCTCCATCGGCGAGCGGCGATACTGCGTGCCCGGGAACGGGTTGAACGGAATGAGGTTGACCTTTGCCGGCTTGTCCTTGAGCAGCCGCGCGAGCTCGCGCGCATGCTCGAGGTGGTCGTTGACGCCGTCGAGCATCACGTATTCGAACGTCACGCTGCGCCCGTTCTGTTCGTCGAGGTAGTGCCAGCAGGCATCCAGCAACTCGGCGATGTTGTGCTTGCGATTGATCGGCACGAGTTCGCTGCGCAGCGCGTCGTTCGGCGCGTGCAGCGAAACCGCGAGCGCGCAGTTCACTTCTTCGGCGAGTTTGTAGATCTGCGGCACGAGGCCCGACGTCGAAAGAGTGACGCGGCGGCGCGAGATGTCGAAGCCGAGATCATCGAGGAAGATGCGGATCGCCGGGATCACGTTGCGGAAATTCGCGAGCGGCTCGCCCATGCCCATCAGCACGATGTTGGTGATGACTCGATTGTCACCTACTGCCCAACCCAACTCCCGATTCGCGAGGAATACCTGCCCGACGATCTCCGCCGTCGTCAGATTGCGGTTGAAGCCCTGCTGCGCGGTCGAGCAGAACGTGCAATCGAGCACGCAGCCCACCTGCGAGGAAATGCACAGCGTGCCGCGCTCCTCCTCGGGGATGAACACGGTCTCGAAAGCCTGGCCGTTGCCGCCCGACAGCAGCCATTTGCGCGTGCCGTCGGTGGCGACCTGCGTCTTCACGATCTCGGGTAGTTTGACTTCCGCGCGGGTCACGAGGTCCGCGCGGAAATCCTTGGCGAGATCCGTCATCGCGGCGATGTCGCTCTCGCCGCGCTTGTACAGCCAGCTCATGAGCTGACGCGCACGAAACGGCTTGCTGCCGAGCGAACCCACGAACGCTTCCAGGTCCGCCTTGGGCAGACCTAACAAGTTCACTCGTGATTCGGGTTCGCCTTCCATCGGATCATCCGCGCGGACAGAGCTCCGTCTCGCGGAAGAAATACGCGATTTCTTTCGCGGCGGTCTCAGGTGCGTCCGAACCGTGAACGGTGTTCGCTTCGATGCTCTGCGCGAGGTCGGCGCGGATCGTGCCAGGAGCTGCCTTCTTCGGATCCGTGGCGCCCATGATCTCGCGGTTCTTCGCGATCGCGCCTTCGCCTTCGAGCACCTGCAGGAGCACCGGACCCGAGGTCATGTACTTCACGAGGTCCTTGAAGAACGGACGCGCGGCGTGCACGGCGTAGAAACCTTCGGCGTCGCGCTGCGAGAGGTGCTGCAGGCGCGCGGCCACGACCTTGAGTCCGGCCTTTTCGAAACGGCCCAAGACTTCGCCGATCAGGTTGCGGGCAACGCCGTCAGGTTTGACGATGGAGAAAGTGCGCTCGAGCGCCATGAAGAGATCCTTTGTGGGGGTTCTGAAGGCGCGCGATTGTACCGGCCGGAGGCACGGTTCGCGAGTTAACTCGCTGAAAACCCGGCGAAAGCGGCGGGGTCAGATCGAGAAGGATTCGCCGCAGCCACACTCGCCCTTGGTATTGGGGTTGTGGAAGCGGAACGCCTCGTTGAGGCCCTGTTTGACAAAATCGACCTGGGTGCCGTCGATGAGCGGGAGGCTGTCCGGGTCCACGAAAACCTTCACGCCCTGGTCCTCGAACACGTGATCGGTCTTGGCCGAATCGTCGGCGTAATTCACGACGTACGCGAAACCTGAACAACCCGTCTTCCGGACGCCCAATCGCAGCCCGATGCCCTTGCCGCGCGAAGCGAGGAAGGATCTGACGCGTTCGGCCGCCGCCGGAGTCAGGGAAATTGCCATGGAGTCGATTACCTCAGTGCCGCGCTCAATGCGTCTTCGACGATCAGCAGCCGCCCGAGTTTCTCGGGCGGGACTTCGAACTTCGCCGCCCAGTCGGCGGGGGTTCCTAGACCCGCGGTCAGGTTCTCCAGCCGAGAACCTTCTAGAACCTCAGATAACCACTGAACGACAGCCAGAGTATGGGGGCATCCGTACGCACTGAAACGGGCACTTTTCACGATTCCGTCGGTGATTTTCAGCTCGAACTCGATCGCGGTCCCGTCGGCGGCCTTTCCGGCCCGACCCTGGCCATAACCGGCCGGCGCCCCTCCGAACGAGTACTCCGGAAGTCGGGCTGGCGCGAGGAAATATCGTCTCGTGTCGGGACTCAACACCCGGCACAGCAGACTGCCTGGCGCCGGATCCGCGCTCTCGCCCACGCCGGCGGCGGCATCCCCCGCCAGGACACGCAGGCGCGCCACTTCATGGCGGATGGCGGTGGCCGCGGCGTCCACGTCCGCGGCGCTGGTGAAGCGGCCCAGCGAGATTCGCAGCGAGCTCTGCGCGAGTTCGGTGTCGCGACCCAGCGCCCTCAACACGTAGCTCGACTCGCGCGTCGCTGTGCTGCACGCGGAGCCGGTCGAGACGGCGATGCCAGAGAGACCCGAAATCAGGCTCTCGCCTTCCACGCCCGGGAAGGAGACGTTCACCAGGCCGGGCACGCCATGCTCACGCGACGAGTTGAACTCGACGTCCGGGATCGTCTCGAGCTCTCGGCACAGGCGCGCGGCGAGATCGCGCGCATGCGCGGCATCGCGCTCGAGATTCTCCCGGGCGAGCGCAACGGCGACGCCCAGCCCCACGATCTGGTGCGTGGGCAGCGTGCCCGAACGCAAGCCCCGTTCGTGTCCGCCGCCGAACTGGATGGGCGCGATGCACGGCCGCGCTCGCTCGCGCACGTACAGCGCGCCGCTGCCTTTGGGACCATAGAATTTGTGCGCGGTGAGCGAGAGGAAATCGACGCCGAGCGCGGTGACGTCCACCGGTAGTTTGCCCGCCGCCTGCGAGGCATCCGTGTGCAGCAGGAAGCCGCGCTCGGCGGCGAGCCTGCCGACGGCGGCCACATCGTTGATCACGCCGATCTCGTTGTTGACCAGCATCAGTGACACCAGCAGCGTGTCTGCGCGCAGCGCGGTGCGCACCGCCTCGGGAGGAACGCGGCCCTGTTCGTCGGGTTCGAGCAGCGTGACCGCGAATCCGTCGCGCTCGAGCTGCTTTAGCGCATCGAGCACCGACTTGTGTTCGACGCGCGAGCTCACGAAGTGGCCACGCGCTGTCGTCTTCGGCGCGCCGACGGCGCGACTTCGCCGCGCCGCGGCCGCGACGCCCAGCAAGGCGAGATTATTGGACTCGGTGGCGCCCGACGTGAAGATCAGCTCGCGCGGTTCGGCGCCGATCCACGCGGCGACATCGCGGCGCACCGCCTCGATCCGCTCGTTCACCGCGCGGCCGAGTCCGTGTGTCGCGGACGCCGGATTCGCCTGCCACGCAGGGTCCGCGAGACATTCCGCCATCGCCGTGGCGACGCGCGGATCGACCGGCGTCGTCGCGGCATAGTCGAGGTAGATAGCCAACTCAATCCCCGCCCGCACGACGGCGCTTCTGCTGCACCGACGTCAGGATGCCGCGCAGGATGTTGACCTCGTTCTGGTCCATCTCGCAGCGCTGGAACAGCCGGCGGATGCGTGTCATGAGACTCGTGCCGCCAATGGTGCGGTCCTTGAAGTCCACCTCGTCCATGACTTCCTGCAGGTGCGCGTAGAAGCGCTCCATGTCCGCGCCATTCGCGGGCGGGACCTGCGCCTCGGACAATGGCCGAGTGCTCGCGGGCGACCCGGCAGCGCGAAACAACTCGTAGGTCAGGAGCTGCACGGCCATCGCGAGATTGAGCGACGGGTAGTCAGGGTTGGCCGGGATGCGGACGAGCAGGTGCGCGAGCGCCAGCTCCTCGTTCGTGAGTCCCGTGCGTTCGGCGCCGAACAGCACGGCGGCGGGACCCAATGCGCTCTTCTCGAACACCTGCACGGCCGCGTCGTGCAGATCGAGCGCGCGGAAGTTCTTGTCGCGGGAGCGTGACGTCGTCGCAGCCACGTACCCGCAATCGGCGACCGCTTCCGCGACGGTGTCGACGATGGTGACCGCCGCAAGCACATCGGCGGCGCCGGCCGCACGCGCCGTGGCCTCCTCGTGCGGATACGCCTTCGGCCGCACCAGCACGAGCCTCGACAGGCCCATGTTCTTCATGGCGCGCGCGACGGCCCCGATGTTTCCGGGATGTGAGGGTTCGACCAGCACGATGCGAATGGCGGTGAGCGGCACGGCCTGTATCATAGCGGCCCTTTTCGGCCCCCCGACCCCACCGATGCAACCCCTCCTGAACCTCGCCATCAAAGCCGCGCGCCGCGCCGGCGACATCATCGTGCGCGCGATCCCGCGCCTCGAGGCCGTCGAAGTCCGTACGAAGGGTCGCAATGACTACGTGAGCGAGGTGGATCGCGCCGCCGAAGCCGACATCATCGAGACGATCCGCCGCCTCTATCCCGGCCACGCCTTCCTCGCCGAGGAAAGCGGCGCCTCGGGCGACAGCGACGTCGTCTGGATCATCGACCCGCTCGACGGCACCACCAACTTCCTGCACGGCTTCCCGACGTTCGCCGTGTCCATCGCCGCGCAGGTGAGGGGCCGCATGGAACATGCGGTCGTGTTCGATCCGATGCGCCAGGAACTCTTCACCGCCTCGCGCGGCGAAGGCGCGCAGTGCGACGGCCGCAAGATGCGCGTGAGCAAGCAGACGACGCTCGAGGGATCCCTGATCGCGACCGGCTTTCCGTTCCGCGCGGACTCACCGTGGCTCGACGAATACCTCGCGATGCAGAAGGCCGTGATGCTCAAGGCCGCGGGTCTGCGACGTCCCGGCGCCGCGTCGCTCGACCTCGCGTATGTCGCCGCGGGCCGCTGCGACGGATTCTGGGAACTGGGCCTTGCGCCCTGGGATACGGCCGCGGGCACGCTGCTGATCACCGAGGCCGGCGGTCGCGTCGGCACGCTCGCAGGCGAGGACTACAAGCAAGGCGGCCACATCGTCGGCGGCACGCCGAAAGTCTTCGCGGCGCTCGTGGCGGAACTCGCGCCGCACATCCCCGCGTCGCTGAAATGAAAAACGCCGGGCGATGCCCGGCGTTCTTGCATAAAACTCCTAGCTAACTACGCTTTGTCTTCCGCCGGCTTGTTGCGCATCGGGCTGACCCAGAACGCGTACGCGAAGTAGATCACCACTGCGCCGAGCAGGAATTTCGCGAACCACCACAGCAGCGACGACTCGACGCCCTTGAACGCGAGAGCCATGCAGAGAAGCACGCCGACGGCGGGCACGACCGGGAATCCAGGCACCTTGAAGTGGCGCGGCAGATCCGGACGCTTGTAGCGCAACCAGAGCACCGAGAAGCACACGATGCCGAATGCCACGAGCGTACCGACCGAGGTCAGGTCCCCGAGCTGATTGATGTCGTAGATCGCCGCAGCCAGAGAGACGAGCACTCCGACGATCAGTGTGTTGATCCACGGCGTCTTGAACTTCGGGTGCACCTTCGCGAGAACCTTCGGCATGAGTCCGTCACGCGACATCGAATAGAACACGCGCGTCTGGCCGAACATCAGCACGAGCACCACGGACGATAGTCCCGCGATCGCGCCTATCTTGATGCACTTCGCGAGCCATCCCCATTGCGGACCGAAGGAGTCGACGGCGGTCGCGACGGGCGCGGCGACGTTGAGCTTCGTGAACGAGACGACGCCCGTGAGCACCGCAGCGGTCAGCATGTAGAGGACCGTGCACACGACCAGCGAACCCAGGATGCCGATGGGCATGTCCTTGCGCGGGTTTTTCGCTTCCTGGCCCGCGGTCGAAACCGCTTCGAAGCCGATGTACGCGAAGAACACGATTGTCGCGGCGCGGATGATGCCGTCCCATCCGAACTGATTCTCGACACCGGTCGGCTCGGGGATGAACGGATGCCAGTTGTCGGGATTCACGAAGAACGCGCCGACGCAGATGAAGGCGATGATCACCGTCACCTTGATCGCAACGATGATGTTGTTGACGGTTGCCGACTCGGACACGCCGATCACGAGCAGCATCGTCGCCGCCAGCACGATGAACACCGCCGGCAGATTGAACGCCGCGGTGACGACCGAGGCAGGGTCGAGCGGCACGACCGCCGCGAGCGGCAGCTGAACGGTGGAACCGGCGGGGATCAGCAATTGCGTCCCGGGCGCGAGATCGCGCAGATGTGCGGTCGCCGGATCCATGATCTTCACAGCTTCCTGCAGCACGGCCTGGCTCTCGGCCTTCACGGCGACGTCGAGCGCGTTGATGAGCGCGTAGCCGCCGCCCTTCGCCCCGTCGACCACGTCGTACTGACCAAGCGCCGTCGTGAACGTGCCTGAGATGATCGCTTTGCCCTGAGAGAGAAACTGCGCGGTCGTGCCGTCGGCGAGTTGCGCCGTCACGCCGTTCAGGCTGACCAGCGGATCGGTCATGCTGAAGTTTGCGACGTGGGAAACGACGAGCTTGCCCACGGCCTGCGTGTACTCGGCGGGGATGTTGACCCCTATGTCATGCAGGAGACTCACTGCATAGCCGGACCATCCCACCGCGACCACCGACGCGGCGAGTGCATATTCGAGGAGGAGCAACGCGCCCATGATCCACGCGCCGAATTCGCCGATCGTGGTGTAAGCGTAGGTGTAGGCGGAGCCGGAGACCGGCAGCATCGATGCGAGCTCGGCGTAACAGAGGCCGGCGAAGGCGCAGACGATGCCGGCGATGACGAAGGAGAGGATGACCGCGGGGCCCGCGTGCAACGCGGCGGCGGTGCCGGTGCGGACGAAGATGCCGGCGCCGATGATGCAGCCGATGCCGAACAGGACCAGGTGAATCGGCCCGAGCGTGCGTTTCAGTTCGCCGCGATCGAACTCCGCCTGGACCTGAGCAATGGACTTGGTACGCCAAACCATCCGGGCACCCCGCATTTTTGTAATGCGCGAGAGTGTATGCGAGCGCGACGCATGGGGACAGCGCTTCTCAGGATGGGGACAGACTGATCATCCGTCCCCGCTTGTTTTACCCGCCTTCGGTCTCGTCCTTTTTCCGCCGGCGATCGTCCAGCAGGCGGCGCAGCCGGATATTGACCATTTCGACGCCCACCGAGAACGCCATCGCGAAGTAGAGATATCCCTTCGGAACATCGAAGTGGAACGAGTCGGCGACGAGCACCACGCCGACCAGAATGAGGAAAGCCAGCGCGAGGATCTTGATGGTCGGGTGGCGATCGATGAAATCGCTGATCGATCCCGACACCCACATCATCACGAAGATCGCGATCACGATGGCGCCGACCATGATGGGCAACTGATCGGGCTTCGCGAGGCCAACCGCCGTGAACACGGAGTCGAGCGAGAAGACGATGTCGATGACCGCGATCTGGATCACGATCACGGCGAAGCTCGCGAACACGCGGGTTTTGCGGTTCTCTTCCGCGCCTTCGAGCGTTCCGTGGATCTCGGTGACGCTCTTCGCGAGCAGGAACAGGCCACCCAGCAACAGGATGATGTCGCGGCCCGAGAACTCGAAGCCGAACAGGCCGAACCACGGCTTCGTCAGTTTGGTGAGCCAGACGATCGAGAACAGCAGCGCGATGCGCGTGACCATCGCGAACGCGAGACCCGTGATGCGCGCCGTCTCGCGCCGCTCCGGCGGCAATCGACTCACGAGAATCGAGATGAAGATGATGTTGTCGATGCCGAGAACGATCTCGAGCGCGGATAACGTGAGGAACGCTATCCACGCGTGGGGATCGGTCAATAGCTCCATCATCGGACGGGCATCACCGGATCGGCGGCTCGTTACGGCAGCTGATCAATGGGGTCCTTTCGCACCGTCGGAAACAGGTGCTCGGCCTTGAGGCCGCACGACAGCGCGATGGAGCTCGAGATGTAGATCGACGAGTACGTGCCCGCGAGGATGCCGATCAGCAGCGCTTCCGAGAAGCCGCGCAGAGACTCGCCACCCCAGATCAGCAACGCAACGACGACGATCGACGTCACGACCTTCGTCATGATCGTGCGCGACAGCGTCTGGTTGATCGCGTTGTCGAGCGTCTGGTCCGGCGGCAACCGGCGGTTCTTCTCGAAGTTTTCGCGGATGCGATCGAACACGATGACGGTGTCGTTCAACGAATAACCGACGACCGCGAGGATGGCCGCGACCACGGCGAGATCGAACTTCGTCTGCGTGACCGAGAACACGCCGAGCACGAGGATCGGATCGTGCAGCACGGCGAATATCGCGCCGAGCGAGAGCCGCCACGTGTGGAAGCGCAGGATGATGTAGAGGCCGATGAGGAACAGCGTTACGCCCATCGAGACGATGGCCGCGTTGCGCAACTCCAGGCCCACCTGCGGACCGACGAACTCGACGTTCGCGAGCTGGACGTTCGGATCGATCTTGCCGAGCGCGGCCTGGAAGAGCGGACGGATCTGCTCCGCCGACTGCCCCGACTCTCCGGTCGACTGCAGGCCGATCGCGACGCTGCGCGAGCTGCCGAGGTAGCTCACCTGCGGTTCGTGAAAGCCGGCCGCGAGGACCGCGCTGCGCACCGTCTCGGTGTCGATTTCCTTCGAGAAGGTGGCTTCGACGGCGACGCCGCCGGTGAAATCGATCGCGAAGTTGAGTCCCTTCGCGAAGAACGACACGAAGGAAACGATCATGAGAACAGCCGACAGCGTGTACCACCACTTGCGGGTGGCCATGAACGGGAAGCTGGTTTTCTTGTGGAAGAATTCCATGGCAGTACTACCTCAACCGATGGGCAGCGAAGTGAGTTTGCGCTTGCCGCCGAACATCAGCGTCAGCAGTGCGCGCGAACCCATCAGCGCGGTGAACATGGAAGTCAGGATGCCGAGCGACAGCACGATCGCGAAACCCTTGATCGCGCCGGTACCGAACACGAACAGCACGACACCCGCGATGAACGTCGTGACGTTCGAGTCCGCGATGGCCGAGAAGGCTTTCTCGAAGCCCGCCTTGATCGACGCCTGCGGAGACACGCCGTTGCGCAACTCCTCACGGATGCGTTCGTAGATCAGCACGGTCGCGTCGACGGCCATGCCGACCGTGAGGATGATGCCGGCGATGCCAGGCAACGTGAGCGCGGTGGGGACCACCGTCGACAGCAGCGCGGTGAGCACCACCACGTTCGCGATCAGCACCAGGTTCGCGACGATGCCGAACACCCGGTAGTAGAGGATCATGAACGCGAACAGCGCCGCCATGCCGATGACGAGCGCCTTCACGCCGTCGTCGATGTTCTTCTCGCCGAGCGTCGCCGTGATCGTGCGTTCGTTGACGATGGAAATCGGCGCCGTGAGCGCGCCGCCGCGCAGGAGCTGCGAGAGATCCTTCGCTTCGGCGGTCGTCAGGCCGGTGGTCTGGAAGCGGCTGCCGAACACCCCGTTGATGCGCGCGACGCTGATGACCATCTCGTCCTTGATGTCGCGCGTGATCTGCTCGCCGTTGACCTCGACGGTCTCGCGACGCTGCTCGATGAACACGACGGCCATCGGCTTGCCGACGTTCGCGCGCGTCGTGCGCAGCATCTCCTCGCCGCCCGCGCTGTCGAGCGTGACTTCGACCTGCGGACCTTCCTGGCCCATGCTCGACGTCGCATTCACGAGCTGGTTGCCCGTGACGATGATGTCGCGCTTGAGCAGGACGGGCAGTCCATCGCGATCCTTCACGAGCTTGGCGCCGACCGGCGCCTTGCCGTTCGGCAGCAGCGGGCGCGGATCGACGAGACGGATCTCGAGGGTCGCGACCTTGCCGAGCAGATCCTTCACTTCCGCGGAGTTCTGCACGCCGGGCAATTGAACGACGATGCGGTCCTGGCCCTGACGCTGAACGATGGGTTCGGAAACGCCGAGGGCGTTCACGCGATTGCGCAGCGTCGTGATGTTCGAGGTGATCGCGAAATCGCGACGCTCGCGCACCTGCTGCGCCGTGAGGATGCAGTCGACCGCCGCAGCACCGGTGACGACCGCGTCACGGCACTCGACGTCGGGCTGCGTCTTCTTGAGCAACGCGCGAACGTTCGTGAGATCCGCTCCCGCCGGCAACACCACACGCACGCCGTTCGGGATCTCCGAACCGACGGTCAACGTGTTGAAGTCGGTGAACGGGATCTCCTCGTCGCGCAGCACGCGGCGGAAATCCTGCTCGTAACTCTGCAGCAGTTGCGCCACGGCGCCATCGACATCCACCTGGTAGAGAAGATAGAGGCCGCCACGCAGGTCGAGACCCAGCGGCATCGCACGCAGGCCGACCGCCTGCATCCACGACGGGGCGCGCGAGGCGTACTGCATCGCGTTCACGTACTCGCGGGTGAGTCCGTTCTTCTCGTCCTTGACCACGTCGCGGGCGCGAAGCTGGTCGGTGTCCTTGTCGAAACGCACCAGGACCTTGCCGCCTTCGACGGCAGCGGCGGTGTAGACGACGTCATTGTCCTTGAGAACCTTTTCGATCGTTGCGAGCTGCTCCGTGCTCACCGGTCCGCGATCCTTGCGCGCGATCTGCAACGCGCGTTCGTCACCAAACACATTGGGCAGCGCGCAGAGCAGCGCCACCAGCAATACGGTGGAGACCAGTATGTATTTCCAACGCGCGTACTCGAGCATGACGAGACCTCAGGCGCCCTTGAGCGTGCCTTTCGGCACCAATGTGGTCACCTGAAAGCGCTGGACCTTGATGCGCACGTTGTCGGCGATTTCAAGCGTGATGAAGTTGTCGCTGATCTCGACGATGCGGCCCACGATGCCGCCCGCCGTGACGACTTCGTCGCCGGCCGCGAGCTTGCCGAGCATGGCCTGGTGTTCTTTCTGCTTCTTCTGCTGCGGACGGATGAGCAGGAAATAAAACACGACGACGAACAGGCCCATCATGATGAACATGCTCATGGGGCTGCCGCCGCCGGGTGCGCCCGCGGCTTGGGCCATCGCGTCGGGAATCAATGAATTCATGGTGTTATCTCACGAGTCGCTAGGTGCCGTTCCCGTCTGGGCCCGGCAGGGCCGCGTATTCTGGCCGAAAATTAAATTTATGCCACCGAGGCCTGTGAGGACACGCCCGTGTAGCCCCTGATGACGGCATCCAGCGTGCCGGTTTCGATGCCGGTCCGCAGGCGCCGCATGAGCTCGAGGTAGTAGTGCAAGTTGTGGATGGTGTTGAGCCGCGCGCCCAGGATCTCGTTGCACTTGTCGAGGTGCCTTAGATAGGACCGCGTGTAATTCCGGCAGGTGTAGCAGGCGCAGGCTGGATCGAGCGGTCCCGTGTCGGATTGATGGGCGGCATTGCGGATGTTCACCACTCCCTGCGATGTGAAGAGGTGTCCGTTGCGCGCATGTCTCGTCGGCATGACGCAATCGAACATGTCGATGCCTCGCAGGACAGCCGCGATGATGTCCTCCGGCCGGCCGACGCCCATGAGATAGCGCGGACGGTCCGCGGGCATGAGCGGCACCACACCTTCGAGCACCTTGAGCCGTTCTTCCTCAGGCTCGCCCACCGCGAGCCCGCCCATCGCGAGCCCCTTCCACGGCAGCTTCTCCAACGCCTCGAGCGACGCGAGTCGCAGGTTCACGTGCATGCCGCCCTGCACGATGCCAAACAACTCGCCGGGCGGTTCGCCCAGGCCCGCGGCGGCGGAACCCGCGCCGTAGTAATGCGCGTGACTGCGCGCGGCCCAGCGCATCGAACGCTCCATCGACTCGCGCGCCTGCGTCTCCGTCGCGGGAAACGGCGTGCAGTCGTCGAGTGCCATCGCGATGTCCGAGCCCAGTGCGAGTTGCACGTCCATCGAATCCTCAGGGTTGAGGCGTACCGCATCGCCGTCGATCGGCGATTTGAACTGCACGCCCTCTTCCGTGATCTTTCGCAGGCTCTCGAGGCTGAACACCTGGAAGCCGCCCGAGTCGGTGAGGATCGGCTTCTTCCAGTTCATGAAGCCGTGCAATCCGCCGTGCGCGCGCATGACGTCATTGCCCGGACGCAGCATCAGGTGGAAGGTGTTGCCGAGCACGATGTCGGCGCCGAGACCTGCGAGTTCCTCGGGCGTCATCGCCTTGACGGTCCCGTACGTGCCCACCGGCATGAACGCCGGCGTCTCCACGACGCCATGCGCGAGTTCGAGCCGGCCGCGGCGCGCGGCTCCGGACGTTCCTGACAAGGTGAACTTCGCCGTCACGAGTGAGACCTCTGCGGCGTCACGAACATCGCGTCGCCATAACTGAAGAAGCGGTAGCGCTGCGCCACCGCGTGTGCGTAGGCCGCCAGCACGGCTTCACGCCCGGCGAACGCGCTCACCAGCATGAGCAGCGTCGATTCGGGCAGATGGAAGTTGGTGACGATCGCGTCGATGACGCGGAAACGGAACCCGGGCACGATGAACAGCGAGGAATCGCCGACGTACGGCGAGATAGCGCCGCCACCGGCCGCGCTCTCGAGCGCGCGCACGACGGTCGTGCCCACCGCGATGATGCGTCCGCCGCGCGCGCGCGTCGCCGCGATTGCGTCGCAGGCCGCGGCGCTGACCTCGACGAACTCGGCATGCATCACGTGCGCGCCGACCGCGTCGGTGCGCACGGGCTGGAATGTGCCCGCGCCCACATGCAGCGTCACGAACGCGCAACTCACGCCGCGCGCCTGTATCTGCGCGAGCAGCGCGTCGTCGAAATGCAGGCTGGCGGTCGGCGCCGCCACGGCGCCGCGCTTTTTCGCGAAGATGCTCTGATAACGCACGCTGTCGGCCGCCTCCGGTTCGCGGCGGATGTACGGCGGCAAGGGCATCTGCCCGTAGCTCTCGAAGAAGCCGAGCGCGGGCTCCGGCAACTCGACCACCCACAGATCGCCGCGTTTCTCGACCATGCGGATCGTGCCGCCGCGACTGGTGATTTCCATGGCCGGCCGCAGCGCCTTGCTCGCCTGCGCGTGAACCAGCGCGCGTTTGCCGTCGAGCGGTCGTTCCAGCAGCAGCTCGACCTTGCCGCCCGTGTCCTTGATGGCGAACAGTCGCGCGGGAATCACGCGCGTGTCGTTGAACACGAGCAGATCGCCGTCTCTCAAGAGCTGCGGAAGATCGCGGAACGATGCATCCGCGCAAGCGCCAGTTGCGCCGTCGAGCGTGAGCAGACGGCTCGCCGATCGCTCCGGCAACGGAGCCTGGGCGATCAGTTCATCGGGCAGGTCGTAGCTGAAGTCGGCGCGGCGCACGGCGGCGAGTTTACCGCCATGGCCGCTCCCGTCATTCGAAAGAGCCTTTCGCTCCCGGCGGCGCGGGCGGCGGCAGCGGCACGGCGGGCATCGGCGGTCCCATGAAGTGCTCCTCGATGACCGGTCGCTCCGGCATCGTCACCGCGAGCGTGAGCGGCTTCTTCTGTCGCAGCACCGACAGGTTCAGCTTCTCGCCGGATTTGTACGATCGAAGAATGCGCAGCGCGTGGCCGCCATCTTCCGGCTTGCGGCCGTCGATGGACTGGATCACGTCGCCGTCCTCGAGCTTGAACGAGTCGCTCTCGGGGGCGGACACCACCAACACACCTTCCGTCGCGCCGAAGTACGCACCGAGTTTCGGCGTGATGCTCGCGAGCTCGAGGCCCGAGAACTCGTTGCCGAAGAACTGGAAGCGGCGAACTTGCCCAATTCCCGGCATCCCCGGCATTGCCGGCATCGCCATGCCGGCGCGAGCGTGTCCAGTAGCACCATCGAATTCGAAATCGTTGAAACTCCAGACGCCACTCTCCGGCGCCATCGGCCGCGCGATGACGATCAGATCCTTCTTCTTTCCCGCGCGCAGCACGTGCACTTTGACCTTCTGCTCGGGCTTCACCTTCTGCATCTGCCCGATCAGCGAGTGGTCCGCCATCGACACGCCGTCGAGCGAAACGATCACGTCGTCCTGAAGCATGCCCGCTTCGGCCGCGGGCCCGCCGGGGCTCACCGACAACACGCGCACGCCGTTCTTGCTCTTCTCGGGATCGATCTGCACGCCGAGCACCGCGCGCGGCGGGCCGCCGTCGGTGCGGATGTGGATCTCGCGGCGCGCATTCGCGCCGAGCTCGCCCGACAGCTCCGCGACTTCTCGCGCGGCCTTGTCGAGACGCACGCGCGCTTCCTCGAGTTTCGCGCGTGTGCGCGCCTCTTCGGCGGCGTCACGCTTCGTTTCCGCAGCGTCACGCTTCACCTCCGCGGCATCGCGTTTCACCTCCGCGGGCTGCGCGAACGCCGGTACGGCGCACACGACGCTCAAGGCCAACAAACTCGCGTAGATAGACAGCTTCATGTTCCGGTCTCCACTAAAAATTGGCGCTCACCATCTGGGCGTAGCGCACCTGGGAATAGGAGTCGAGCAACTCGTCGCGCGTGCGCTCGAGCCGCGCGACCTCGGCGCCGCGCGGCGAATACTCGCGCGCGACGGACAGCGCATCGTCGACGCTCGCGATGTGCTCCTCGAGCGCGGCGACCGCGAAATAGGTGTCGGCGCGCACGATGCGCGGCTGCTGCGCGCGCGGCTCGGCCTGTACCTCGACGATCGGCGGCTCCGCCACCGGAATCTGCTCGAAGCGCCAGACGCTCGCGCCGACCAGAGCGACGACGAGCGCACCGGCCGTGGCGCGCGCCGCGTGGAGGCGGCGACGCGAGCGCAGCTTCTGCTGCGTGCGTCGTTCGATCATGCCGTCGTAACTGAACGCCGGCGCGGCGTCCGAGAGGTTCGCATCGAGCCGCTTCAGGCGCGCGGCCAGTTCGAGATCGTGAGAGTCGTCTGCGTTCATCGTCTACTCCAGCGCGCACGGCACGGCGGCCGGCACCGAAAGATCCGTGCGCAGGCGCGCGTGTCCGCGCGCGAGCTGCGACTTGGAAAAACTCACCGTGCGTTCAAAACTGTTCGCGATCTCCTCGTGCGACCAGCCTTCCACGTCGTAGAGCCAGACTACCGAGCGCGTGATCGGCGAGAGCTTCGCGAGCGCGCGGTCGAGATCGATGAGATCCGAATTGCGCGCGTCCGATTCGGAAGGGAGCACACCGCCCGCATCGAGCCAGCCGTCGAGCGCGACGCGCGCGCGATTCCAGGGAGACCGGAAGGACATCAGACAGCGGCTGACAGCAATACTGCGCACCCAGATTCCGAAAGGCGCTTCACCGCGGAAGTCGTCCAGGTGCTCGAACATCGCGATCAAGGTGTCCTGCGACAGGTCGTCGGCCAACGCCCGGTTCCGCACGAGCCGGCGGATGATGGCGAGAGTTCCGGCCGACACCCGATCGAACAGAACGCGGCGCGCCGCCACGTCGCCGGCTCGCGCCGCCGCGAGCTCCTGGGCCGAAATCTCGATTTCTGCGAGTCTTTGCATGGGTTACGGGAGGATTAGATGCTGGTGCACCCGAAAAGGTCGCCGTGGGTGAGGAAAAAACCGCAGGGCTTGCCCTATACTGCCGCCCCGCGCCGGGATGGCGGAACTGGTAGACGCGGCGGACTCAAAATCCGTTGCCCTTATAAGGCGTGTGGGTTCGATTCCCTCTCCCGGCACCACTAGCTACGCATGAATTTTTGCAGCAACTGCGGGACCCGCGTCGTGGTCCGGATGCCCGAAGGCGATCACCAGCCCCGGAGCGTCTGCGACGCCTGCGGCACCGTCCACTATGAAAACCCGAAGCTCGTCGTCGGCTCCGTTCCGGAGTACGACGGGCGCATCCTGCTGTGCGTGCGGGGCATCGAACCGAGGCGCGGCTTCTGGACCATTCCCGCGGGCTTCATGGAAAACGACGAGACGCTCGAGGCCGGCGCCGCACGTGAAGCGCGCGAGGAAGCCTGCATCGATGTCGAGATCGGCAGCCTGCTGCTGGTCGCGAACGTCACGCACGCCCGCCAGGTGCACGTCTTCTTCCGTTCGCGCATGCGCACGCCGCATTTCGCGACGACTCCCGAGAGTCTCGAAGTGAAGCTCGTCCTCGAGAAGGACATCCCGTGGGCCGATCTCGCCTTCCCGAGCACGGAGGCGGCATTGCGCCACTACGTCGCGGACCGCGCCGCGGGCGTGGAGCTGCACCACGTGGCCGAAATGCAGCGTCGCTTCGGCGCTTGAGGCAGAATAGCGCCCCTTTTTAGCGGGTGAGATCGATGGCTTTCGTCGTCACGGAATCGTGCATCAAGTGCAAGTACACCGACTGCGTCGAGGTGTGTCCGGTCGACTGCTTCCACGAGGGCCCGAACTTCCTCGTGATCGATCCGGAAGAGTGCATCGACTGCACGCTGTGCGAGCCCGAGTGTCCCGTGCAGGCGATCTTCTCCGAGGACGAAGTCCCGGAAGGTCAGCAAGAGTTCAAGAAGTTGAATGCGGACCTGGCCAAGAAGTGGCCGGTGATCACCGAGAAGAAACCCGCGCCGCCGGATGCGAAGGAATTCGAGTCAGTCACCGAAAAACGGCACCTGCTCGAAACCTGAGCGGCGCTCGCCTTACGGCATCTTCCCCGTCTTGAGGTAATGCACGAGCTCGCTCGGCGGCGAGTATCCCGGCAACAGTTCTCCCGTCGGCAGGAAGATCGCAGGCGTGCCATCGACGCCCAGCTTCTGTCCGAGCTCGTAGTCGCGCGCGACGATGCTCGTCGGGCACTTCGAGGATTTCACGGTCTCGCCATTCTTCGCTCGAGTCAAAGCGTCGTTGCGATTCGTCGCGCACCACACCGACTCCGCCTTTTGCCAGGACTCGGTGTTCGGGCCCGAGCGCGGGAAGAAGAGGTAACGCACGCGAATGCCGAGGCGGTTGTACTCCGCCATCTGCGAATGCATCTTGCGGCAATAGCCGCAATCGATGTCGGTGAAGATCGTGAGCGTGTAAGGCGCGGTCTTGGCGCCGTACACGAGCATCTCGGCTTCCGGCACGGTGTCGATCAGACGATTGCGGATCGTGCGCCGGCGGTTCTCGGACAGATTCGCGTCGGCCTCGATGTCGATCAGGTCGCCCAGGATCACGTAGCGCGCATCGCCGGAGACGTAACCGATCTGCGAGCCGCGCGCGATTTCGTAGAGGCCGGGGATCGCCGACATGCGCACGTCGTCGGGCTTGAGGCCGTCGATCTTCTTCGCGATGACGTCGCGCGGGTCCACTTTCGCGGGCGCGGCAGCCACGGCTTTCACGGCGCCGGGCGTCGGCGCGGGCGCTTGCGCCGGTGTCTGAGCCATGGCGGAGCCGCCGAACAGGGCGACGAAGGCGAGCGGGATCAGACGGTTGAGCATTGCGCGTGACTCGGGCGGCGGAGTTCCATTTCGACTGCGCGCGAACAGCGAAGTTCGCGCGCTCCCTGTGAGCCCGCGAATACTAGCAAAACGGTCGGGGGACAGCGGCCTGACGGCCTGTCGTCGAGCGATGGGCGCTCAGCCGCGCGGGTGGTGCGTGCCGTGCATCTCTTTCATGCGCTCACGGGCGACGTGCGTGTAGATCTGCGTGGTCGAAAGGTCGGAGTGACCGAGCAGCATCTGCACGACGCGCAGGTCGGCGCCATGATTGAGAAGGTGCGTGGCGAACGCGTGGCGCAGCGTGTGGGGCGACAGTTCCTTGTCGATCACAGCCTTGCGGGCGTAACGCTTGATGATGTGCCAGAAGGCCTGGCGCGTCATGCGATCGCCGCGACGCGTCGGGAAGAGATAGTCCGTGGTGCGATCGAGCAGGATCTCGCTGCGCGGCGCGCGCACGAAATCGGTGAGCCAGCGGACGGCTTCTTCGCCGAGCGGAATCAGGCGCTCGCGATTGCCCTTGCCCAGGACGCGGATGACGCCCTGGTTCGTGTTGATCTGGTTGTACTTGAGGTTCACGAGTTCCGAGACTCGCAGCCCCGTGGCGTAGAGCACTTCGAGCATCGTGCGGTCGCGGTGACCCAGCGGATCGCCGACTACCGGCGCGCCGAGCAGGGACTCGACCTCTTCTTCGGTGAGCGACTTCGGCAGCGAACGGCCGATCTTCGGCATGGCGATCTGGGCGGTCGGATCATCCGTGATGACTCCCTCGCGGACGAAGTAGCGGAAGAAACGACGGAACGAGGAAAGCTGTCGCGCGGTGGAACGCGGACGCGCGCCCATCTCGACGCGGAAGGCGATGAAGCCCAGTAGGTCCGCGCGGCTGGTCTTGATGATGGGCGTGCCGCGTTCGGCGAGCCAGCGCGCGAGCGCCGTCAGGTCCGCGCGATAGGCCGCGAGTGTGTTGACCGACAGGCCGCGCTCCATCCAGACCGCGTCGAGAAATTTCGACACGGTGACATCGGCGGTGTCGGGGACAGTCGCCTCGTTGCTGGCTGAAGCTTGTTTGACCAAGACGTGATTGCCTTAAATACGTATGCGGATTGACGCTTCGCGGCAGTATGGGAAACGGGATGTCGCCCGGGCGTGACGACCTTCACAGCTCGGTGAAACCGTTAACATAAAGAGAACCAGTTCACATGAAACGGACCGCGTTCCCGCGACAAAGCTCCGCATGACCTCGAGCCCGACAGTCGCCCGCGCCCCCTGGCCGGCGGCAATCTCCATCCCGCTGCGCCTCGTTTACGGCGTTTACGCCGTTCTCCTCTTTCTCATCGTCACCATTACGGCGCTGTTCGGGGTACTGCTTCTGCCCACGCTGCGGCTGCGGCGCGCGACCGCCCGCACCGCAGCACGTGCGTTCTTCCTCTTCGCCGGGATGCCGCTGCGGGTGCGAGGCCTCGAGAATATTCCTCCCGGACAGAGCGTCGTCGTCGCGAACCACGCGAGTTATCTCGACGGTGTGGTGATGTGCGCGGCGTTGCCGCCCCGCTTCGGCTTCGTGATCAAGCGCGAGATGAACGACGTGCCCGTCGCGGGATTCCTGCTCCGGCGCATCGGCTCGGAGTTCGTGGACCGCTTCAACCGGCACAAGGGCGGCACCGATGCGCGACGTGTGCTGCGCACGGCGGCGAGCGGCCACTCGCTCGTGTTTTTTCCCGAAGGCACGTTCACGCCGGAAGTCGGGCTCGGAAAATTTCACACGGGCGCGTTCGCGATCGCGGCGCGCGCGAACTGCCCCGTCGTCCCGGCGGTGATCCTCGGGACGCGGCGAAACATGCCCGCGACGCGCGTTCTGCCGCGCCCGGGCGCGCTCGAAGTGCGCTACGGCGCGCCGATTGTCGCAGCCGCGTCGGGAGATGAAGATCCGGCGCTGGTGATGCGCGATCGCTCGCGCGCGGCGATTCTCGAGCAGTTAGGCGAGCCGGATCTGGGGATTGGCCCCGAATGACCGAAAAGTGCCGAGCCTGCGGCAGGCTCGGC
>JAYTOK010000046.1:0-1249 GCA_043747835.1 Pseudomonadota bacterium
CGTTTCGTCGTCGCGCCACTCGCAAACGAGCCAAACGCGATCTCGTTTGCACGGCTCACAGCCATCGTCGGCGATAGGAACGGCGCGGACAAATGCAAAGTAACCGCTGCACGGCGCAGTGATGCGAGCGGTCGCTCGGCCTGGTAGCGTAGTACTGATGCATCCCCTCAAATCGCGCCCAGGATGGAGCGCATCTCGTTTTGCTCTTGAAGCACGTCGACGTACGCGGCCATCAGCCGATCGAACCAATCGTCGCGCATGGTTGGAATGCAGCCGTACCAGTACGTGCCCTGGCGGAAGAGGGAGTGGGTACGCCGCTTGACGGTGTTGGCACGCAGGTAGGCGTCGAGGCCGGAGCGCTCCGAGGCGGCGCCGAGGAGCGTGAGCAGCGCTTGGGCGATCGCGAGCAGGAGCAGGAAGCGGTCGCGTCGAGCCGCGCTGCGGATGTGGGTTGCGTGCAGGCCGAGGCCAAAGCGGAGATCCTTTTGGTCGCGGAAGGTCTCCTCGATCGTGAAGCGCCGGCCGTAGAGCTTGATGATCGCGGCGGCGGTCTGGGTGCGGAGGCTGGTCGCCAGGAACCACGCGTCCTTCATCCGCTTGTCGTGGACGACGACGACCGCGCCGACCTCGGTGCGGTCCCCGGTGACCCGAGCCCCGGCGAGCTTTCGGGCACGACCTGTCGGCGCCAGCCACTCCACGGCAGGGCGCTGCTCGCCGTCATACTCGACGAGGATGACGCCACGGAAGCGGATGACGTAGTCCCATCCCAGGGTCGCGAGCATCATGTAGAGCACCTGGTCACCGAAGCCGCGGTCGGCCAGCAAGTTGATACGGACGTCGGGCGGTATCGCGGCGTGCAGTCGCTCGATCAGCGCGTGCTCGTGCGCGGTGCGCTGTTCCTTGAGCTCGGACTTCTTGACCGTCGTCCAGGCGAGCGGCGTTGCCCGACCGTGGGTGGTGACCACGTAGGCGCAGATCACGGTGTGGTCATCGTCGTCGAAGTCCGTCCAGTCCAACGCGATGATCACTTCCTGGCGCCCGCCAAGAACGAAGCGGACCCAGGCCGGCGTGAGCGCGGCTACGTCGATGCCCTTGTTGCTGAGGAACCGATCGACCTGCTTGATCCCGTGCTTCGGCTTGAGTTCCTCCATCTCCGCGTAGGCAGCGCCGATCGCCGCGACCGACGCCCGAACGCCGCGCATGATCGCGGTCGAGTAGCGCGCCATCGAGTCGAGGCGGGCTGCGTGGA
>JAYTOK010000047.1:0-4027 GCA_043747835.1 Pseudomonadota bacterium
CGGCAAAAGGGGACGGACCTCTCTGAAGTGCGTCCCCTTTTGCTAGGAATTGGGGAGAGTCCCCATTTCTCCCGGAACTCCCTTCCCGGCACCACTAACCACTCGGCGCGAAAAACGGTACGCGGGTTTCCTGGAACACGGGCAGCGCCTCGCATCGCGCCGCGAGCATCGCGAGGGATTGAAACATGACCTCGTCCGCCGCCACGCGCAATGCGTCGTTGAGGAACGTGAATACGCAGACGGCCGTGATGTCGGCCTGCGTCATGCGTTTGCCCACCAGCCACTGCGCCACGCCGCGTTCCCCGATGTGACGATCGATGGCGGCGAGCGACGAGCTCATCTGCAACCGGCATCGATCGACCCAGGGTTGATGCCGCCGGGCTTCCGGCCGGAACACGCGCTCGTAGACTTGCAGCACGCCTTTTTCCGCGGCGCCGGTCGCCATCGCCATGAGATTGAGGGCCTTCCGGCGTTCGGCGCCGGCGCGCGGCAGCAACGCGCGCTCGGGCCCGGCCATCTCATCGAGATAGTCGAGGATCGCGCCGGACTCCATGAGGTGTTCACCGTCATCGGTCACGAGCGTCGGCACGCGGCCGAGCGGATTGTAGTTTCGGATGCGGTCGAAATCCTTGCCCACCGACCAGTTGCCGTGCTCGAACGGCAGATCCAGCAACTTCATGGTGATGGCCACACGGCGCACGAACGGAGAATCGAACATTCCTATCAGCAGCATCAAGCGGATCCTTTGTAGAAAAGCCAGTAGTTGAGGCCCGCGGCAATCGCGCGCAAACCCCGTGGCGAGCGCTCGCGCGTTAAGCCTCTCAGGAGGTGATGCATGTCAGGTCCATCCATTGCTGCCGAGCCGCAGCTCAATGCCACGCCATTGATAGACGTGATGCTCGTTCTGCTGGTGATGATGATCGTCACGCTGCCGATCGCAACGCATGCCGTGAAACTCAATTTGCCACAGGGTCAGCCCGCGACGCCACCGCAGTCGATTCGCCTGAGCATTTACTCCGAGGGAGAGATGTACTGGAACGACGAGCGAATCGAGTCGCTCGCCCAGTTGCTGCCACGTTTCGAGGCGATTGCCAGGCAGGCGAATCCGCCGATCGTCAACGTGGTGCCCGACAAATGGGCGCCTTTCGAACGCGTTGCACAGGTGCTGGCTGCCGCGCAGCGTTCGCACGTGAGCAAGCTGAGCGTTGCTCCCATTGCCGATTCCGGAATGACCGCATCGGGAATGGCCAGTCCCTAGAATCCGCGCTCCGCGCACATAGTCGCCTCGGCGATCCAGCAGAACAGCAGGACGACGATCGCGAACCAGTGCCAGAACGAAGAGTGGGGCTCATCTTCGGGTTCCTGTTCGCGGGTTTCCTGCTGATCCATGAAGAGCTCGGGCAGCGCGCTCACAGGGGCAACCAGTGCGTCGCGCCTTCGCGCCGGTGCAGATACACGAAGCGCGCCCGGGCGAGGCGCGTCGCGAAATCGTTGCTGCGCGTACCTACGCGTTCGAGGAACCGCCGCCATTTCTCACCCGGATGGGTGCCGAACTGCTCGGTGGCATAGGTCCGGTGGGTTGCTGTGCGCTCGTTGGTCATGGCGGCGTCCTCGGTTGATCTTCGAGGACCATTTCGCGCCCGGCGGACGGCCGTCCCGTGATGCCTTGATGGCACTACGCCGACCGAAAGTGACCAAATGTGGCCATGTCACCGGCGCTGGTTCCGGTCGCTTACACTTCGGTTCCCATGAAGAAAACCGTCCTGTGAAAAAGACCATAGCCATCGTCGAAGACGAGAGGGCCATCCGCGACAACTACGCCGCGGCGTTTTCACGCGAGGGTTACGCCGTGCGCGGCTATCCGAATCGCCGCGACGCCATGGCGGCTTTCGCCGCGCGGCTGCCCGACCTCGCGGTCATCGACATCTCACTCGAAGACGAACCCGAAGGCGGGTTCGAACTGTGCCGGGAACTGCGCGGCCTTTCGCCCGAGCTGCCGATCATTTTCCTGACAGCGCGCGACAGCGAGCTCGATGCCGTTTCAGGCTTGAGACTCGGGGCCGACGATTTCCTCACCAAGGATCTTTCGCTGGCCCACCTGATCGCGCGCGTGAACGCGCTGTTCCGCCGCGTCGAGGC
Source organism: Pseudomonadota bacterium (assembly GCA_043747835.1). Classification (GTDB taxonomy): domain Bacteria; phylum Pseudomonadota; class Gammaproteobacteria; order Steroidobacterales; family Steroidobacteraceae; genus CADEED01. Next base: position 2,140 of record JAYTOK010000047.1, read on the forward strand.
GCTGCGGCGGCCCGCCGAGGAAAAGCAGGTCATCCGGCGCGGCGCGCTTTCACTCGACAGCGAGCGCATGTCGGTCGAGTGGAACGGCCAGGTGGTGCTGCTTTCATTGACCGAGTTCTGGATCGTCCATGCGCTCACCAAACATCCCGGCCACGTGAAGAACCGCCAGCAGCTCATGGATGCGGCCAACGTCGTGCTCGACGACAACACCATCACCTCGCACATCAAGCGCATCCGCCGCAAGTTCCAAATGGTCGACGAAAAATTCGACGCCGTGCACACCGTGTACGGCATGGGCTATCGCTGGGTCGAGTAGTCCCATGAGCCGACTTTCCGAGCTCATCAGGATCGGACCCATTTCCGGGTTCCGGCTGCGCACCAAACTACTGTTGCTGGCCCTGACGACTCTCGCGTTGCCCTGGGCCGGCTGCCAGTACGCGCGCGAAATGGAAACAGTCCTGCGCGAGAGCGAACAACAGTCGCTGCTGGCGGTGACGACCACCATCGCCGGATCGCTCAAGGGCCGCCAGGAGCTGCTGTTTCGCAGGGAGTCCCTCGAAGCAGTGGGCGGCGACAACGCGCGCGACATCACGCCGGTGGTGCTCTCGGGCGCGCCGCTCATCGACGGACGCGCGGACGAATGGGACACGGATTCGCGCAGTCTCGTGCGCGTGCCGGGTCCCGGCGGCGACAGCCTGCGCCTGCTTGCCGCGACGCACGACCGTTGGCTGTACCTCGCGTTGCTGGTTCGCGATGACAAGGTGGTTTACGACGCCTCGACGCTGCGGCCGCTCGACACCGAGAACATGGGCGATCGCGTCTGGCTCGCGTTCGACGACAAGCGCGGTGGTCAGCAGCAGCTGTTCTTCGCCGGCACCAGCGCCGGCACATTGCGCGGCCGCCGCATCGAGACCCGCGAGTACGGCCGCGAAGAAGCCGTGGAAGAGCCGCGCATCGAAGCGGTGTGGCAGCGCTCGCGCGATGGCTACGTGATGGAAATCGGCGTTCCGTTGTCGCTGGTCGGCCAGCACTTCGGGGTCCTCATCGACGACCGCGACCGGCGCGGCCCGGCGCGTTCAAGTTATGGAACGCTCGAAGTCGCGGACTTGCGCGCCACCGGCAGGCTGATCGCCGCATCGCCTGACCTCACCGAACATCTGCGGCAGTTCGCGCAGCCTGGCGTGGAACTCACCGTCGCATCCTCGACCGGCGCGATCCTCACCCGGCTCGACGCGCCCGCCCTGCCAGGAGATTACACGCGCATGCGCGGTTTCCTGCCGCGCATGTACCGCCTGTTCCTCGATGGCAATGCGCTGCCACGGGCCGTCTCGCAAGCCGAGAGACAACGCGCCGCCGAAGAGCTCACCGCGCGCGTGGCGGGCGGCAAGCCAGACACCGAGCTGTTCGCCGGCCGTTACGAAAACAGCGTCATCGTCGCCGCGGCGGCGCCCATCTTCTCGGCGGACGGCAAGCAGGTATTCGGGGTCATCCAGCTTGCGCAGACGGCCGATCGCTGGCTCACCCTGCGTGATCGCGCACTCACGCGGCTGCTCAATCTCACCCTGTTCGTCACGTTGTTCGCGGTGGTCGCGGCATTCTGGTTCGCAGGCCGCATGACACTGCGCATCACGCGGCTCGGCGCCGCGAGCGAAACAGCGCTCGGTCGCGAGGGCAACCTGTCGCGAGTGCTGCCCGAATCCGAGGCGCGGGACGAACTCGGCGATCTCTCACGCAGCTTCTCCTCGCTGCTCGGGCGACTCGATGAGTACACCGGCTACCTGCGCACTCTCGCTGGCAAGCTCGCGCACGAGATCCGCACGCCGCTAACCATAATCCGGTCCTCTCTCGAAAACCTGGAGTCGGAGGGCGACTCCGGGAACGCCAAGGT
>JAYTOK010000048.1:0-29738 GCA_043747835.1 Pseudomonadota bacterium
ACCGCCCGCTGACAGGCGAGTTCTCGTAGAGGCTGCCCGTCGTGGGTCCGGTGTAATCGGCAACGACGAAGATGAACTCCTGCACGACGCCATCCGCGACCGCACGCTCGATCAGCCGCTGCGCGCGCCCATCCTCGATCATCTGCTTCGGCCCGTACCACGCGTTGTGCAGGAAATACACGACGGGGTAGCGCTGCTTCGACTTCGCGTACCCGGGCGGCAACAGCACCTTGATCGCGCGCTCGGGATTGAGGCCGATGCGGTTGTCGCGAAGGATGGTGGAAGAGAACGGCTCATCGACGATCGTGCCCCGCGGCGCGGCCTCGGCCGGCGTTCTCGCCATCGCCGGCAACGTAACGAGCATTCCAACGATCATCCACGCGGCGGTCTTCAGGAACATGAGGCGGCTCCATTGGGCGAGAAGGAGCGCAAACCTTACGAACCAAACCACCGCAATGCGTCCTGACCGATCGGCGAGGACGTTTTCCGCGCGCGCTCTCAGTCGTACATGCTGATCGCGCGCCAGATCTGCGGCGTTCCGCCGTTCGTCCGCCGCCAGACAAGCAAGCCCTTGCCCAGGCTCACACCCGACCACTCGTTCATCTTCCAGGTGACGACGCCACTCGAGTACTCGACGACGTAATCACCAACCTCGTCGAGCTGGTGCGTCCGCAAATCCAGCTTCTCGAACACGGGCAACGCCTTGGCATGCCTCTCGAAGTACTCATCGAGCGCTTTCCGTCCGGAGACGACGGTGCCGTGATTGGAGAGCACGATCCCGTCATCGGCGTAGAACAACGCCCAGGTTTTCCCGTCGTGCTGCGCGATCGCCGACTCCTCCAGCTTTTGCAGCGCGGCTAGCTCGAGCCGGATGCCCGCCGTCACCGGCACGCGCGCCTGCAGCGCCATGTGCACGGCCGGAACCTCCGCGAATCGCAATTGCTCCGCGATCTTCGGCAGCTCATCGTGATTCCAACCCGCGGTGTGCAACGTCAACGCGCCGCTTGGGCGTTTTTCCCAGAGGTCCATGTACTTGCCTGCGAACGTGTGCGTCTCTGTCGACCCGCGCGTCGCCACGGTCATCGTGAAGCGGCCGATCTCCATGACGCGGCTCCCAAGATCCGCGACCTCGATCGGCGATCGCTCGTACGCGCGAACCGCGAACCGCTTCAGGAACGCCTGGTAGTAGGTCGCGGCGTCGGTCCTTCCAAGAACAGTCTTCTGATACGCAGGCATCAGCCGCACGGACTCGGCCAGCGGCCGGACGGCGCCCTCCGGCTTCCCGCTCAAATACGCGCCCGTGATCGCGATCCGATACGCATCCAGCGCGGCGCGATGTTCGCGCGCAACTTCTCGCGGCTCGCCGGCGGCAGTCACAGCGGCAGTGGCAAGGCTCGCCAGCAACGAGGCGGCGAGGAAACTCAAGCGTAATGCGTTCGTCATAACGCCCAAGGCTATCGACCAGAACGAACCCGTCGTCCGAACCGTTCGGCTGATACGTCCGAACGCCGCCGGGCCCGTGGAAACACGTCCACCAACCCGATACGCTCAGTCCCGAATGACCACACTTCAAAGCTCGTTCTACGCGGCCGCCATCATCAGTTGCCTGCTCTGCGCGTTCGTGGTCGGCGGCAATCGCGCACCCAAACAGTTCAAGTTCCTCGTCGTCTACCTGGTGCTCGAATCGCTGCGGTACGTGTTCCAGTGGCTGATGATCCAGCCCGCGGCGCCCGCGAAGTCCCTGTGGCTTGGGCTGCTGTTCGTGTCTTCGTTCCTGGTCGCGCCCGCGCTGTGGATGTTCGCGCGCGAGATCGCCGAGGACAAAACGCCGTTGCTGCGCTCGCTGCGTGGCCCGAATCTGTGGGTGATTCTCGCCGGCGCGCTGCTGACGATGCCGCTGCTGCTGCGCACGCACCTCGGCACCGGCTACGCGGACCCGAACGACGTCGCCACTCCGCTGCACAGCCTCTTCATCCACTCGACGATGCTCGCGGCGATTTTCCTGTTCCTCTGCCAGGTGCCTTACTACCTGACCGCCTGCCTGCGGCTGCTCGGCAACCACGTCGCTCTCTCGAAGGCGATGTTCTCCGTCGTCGAGCCGAGCTCGGTGAAGACGCTGCGGCTGCTGATCTTCATCGTCTGCACGAACTGGCTCGTCGGTCTGCTGCGCGCGCTGCACTGCCTGACGTTGGGCGCGGACACCGGCCTCGGCGTCGTGTTCTGCGCGCTGGAGGTGGGCGTGACAGCCGCGGTCGTGTTTGCCCTGATGCGCCGGACCACGGTCTTCAGCATCGAGGATCGCGAACTTGCTCGCGAGTTGCTCGCGTCGAACGAGCCCGACGTCGAGCCGGTCGCGATCAAATACGCGCGCTCCGCGCTCGACCTGCCGGCGCGTTCGCGAATCCGGCGAAAGCTGACGGATGCGATGACATCGGGCCGGCTGCATCGTGACAGCAGCGTGACGCTGCGCGCGCTCTGCGAGTCGCTGAAAGAGAACCCGCACTACGTCTCGCAGGTCATCAACCAGGACCTGTCGACCAACTTCTACGACCTGATCAAGAAGCATCGCGTCGAGGATGCGATGAGCGCGCTCGTCGCCGAGCCGGAGAAGTCCGTGCTCGACATCGCGCTCGACGTGGGCTTCAACTCGAAGTCGACGTTCAACGCCGCGTTTCGCCAGCATGCCGGCATGACGCCGCGCGAGTTCCGCGCCTCGCGCCGGAACGACCAGGAGCCCGCGCAGATTCACTGAGCGCTTGGGCGTTCGTCCTGGCCGAACGGGTCGGACGATCTGGGTGCGCGTCACATCGATGCTCGTCTCTCGAACCCTCCCAACCACGGTCATCCGTGAGGCGCGCCGAATGACATTCCCGAGACTCATCCCCTTTTTGCTTTGCGCGCTCTCGACCGCAACGCTGGCCCAGTCGTCGGCCGACGCCGCCCCCAAAGCGCCGCCGGCCCATGTTTTCGCCAGATTCCTGGGCGAATGGACCCTCAAGGATGACGCCTGGTCCCAAAACTGGGGCGGCGCCATCGAGAACATCAAGATCCCGAATCACCACACCACGTGCAGCGCGATCAACACGGACAACACGGTGCTTTGCGTCGTCGACACGCCGCCCGCCGGACACATCCTGTGGGCCTTCAATCCCGTCAAGAAAGAGGTGCGCCATCTATCCAGCTTCGGCGAGCTGCGCATCGGCACCGGCCAGGGTTCGCTCAATGACAAGGGCGACCTTCGACTGAAAATTTCCTTCGAAGGCGAGGCACCGGAAACGTACCGGATCTACGACTACGTCTGGATCAACGCCGACGAGTACGACATGCGGTCGGTCCAACACGACGCGAGTGGCAAAAAGACCGGGCTGTTCTACGGCGGCAGGTTCATCCGCAAAACCGATTCAGTGACCGATAAGACGCGAATCGAACGAATCTTCGCAGCCCACGACAAACTACAGCCAGGGCTGGATGAATACATGGCCTCCGTGGCCAGCGACGTCATCCTGATGCCGAACGGTGGCGCGGCCATCGAAGGCAAGGCGGCCTATCTTCAGCACGTGAAGGATTTCTATGCGTCCGGCACCATCCAGATACGTCATGAGTTGATCGAGGTGTATTCGTATTCCGAGGTCGTGATCGCCAGAGGCCGGGCGATCGGAAGCTTCACGCCGCCGGGCGGATCGACCACGAATACTTTCGAGACCAGGAACGTTTTCATTTTCCGGCGACTGGCGAGCGGGAACCTCGAGGTCTCGCAAATCATCTTCAACAACGCGCCGCCATCGCGTCAGTGAGCGCCTGTGTCGGCTGAGTGGCTTACGCCGTTGGTGATGTCTTGAGTCGCGCGACTTCCGCCTCGAGCTCGGCGATCCGCGCGTCGCGCTTCTCGATCGCCGCCGCGACGTCGGCTGCGTCGATCTTCTGCGGGATGTGCTGCGGGCAGTTCACATCCCACGCCGCGATCTTGATCAGCATCACTCGCTCGACGCGCGCCTTGTAGCCCGCAGGCTTCATCCGCTCATTGAGCTCAGCATCGCCTTCCACCGCGGAGAGCTCGCCCCAGATCTTGATGCGCCGCCGGTGCGCGTAGTCCATGAGAAACACATGCGCCTTCGTGTTCCCGCGCAGGTTCCCGAGCGTGATGTACTGCTTGTTGCCGGCGAAGTCCGCGAACCCGAACGTCTGCTCGTCGATCACGCGCAGGAACCCGGGCGGCCCGCCGCGATGCTGGATGTAGGGCTGGCCCACCGCGTTTGAGGTAGCTAGGTACATGCTGTCGCGCGCGGCGAGGAAGTCGCGCAGCACCTCCGTGATGCGCGTCTGCCAGCCGCGGCCTTCTTCCATGTGCGCGTACGCCCCGCGCGAGCCCAGGCGCTGTTGCTCGGCTTTGACGGCGTCGGTGAAAGCGATGTCGCTGGGGTAGTGCGGAGTCTCATTCATGCCCAAAGGCTAGCCGCTTCGCGGCCGATTCACACCGTTCCCTGATACCATCCGCGCGCCCATGAAAACCCCTCCCGGCCTCCAGCCGCTCATCGACGACGGCGTCATCGACGAAGTCCTCCGCTCCCTCAAATCCGGCAAGGAAGCCACGGTCTACATCGTGCGCACGGGAACGCAGGCCCGCTGCGCCAAGGTCTACCGCGACATGGGCCAGCGCAGCTTCCAGAAACGCGCGCAATACCAGGAAGGACGCAAGGTCCGCGGCAGCCGCCAGGCGCGCGCGATGGCGAAGAGCACGCGGTATGGCCGCAAGGAAGCGGAGTCGGCGTGGAAGAACACGGAGGTCGATGCGCTCTACAAGCTAGTCGAAGCCGGCGTGCGCGTGCCGAAGCCGTTCGGTTACTTCAACGACACGCTCGTGATGGAGTTGGTGACGGATGCGGCCGGTGATCCGGCGCCGCGCTTGAGCGAAGTCGATCTGACTCCCGAAGTCGCGCGCGAGTACCACTCCATTCTCATGCGCCAGATCGTGCGCATGCTGAGCATCGGGCTGATCCACGGCGATCTGTCGGAGTTCAACGTGCTCGTCGATGCGCACGGGCCGGTGATCATCGACCTGCCGCAGGCGGTCAACGCGGCCGGCAACAATGCGGCGTTCGCGATGCTCGAGCGCGACGTGAACAACATCCGCGGCACGCTGGGGCGCTTCGCGCCGGAGTTGCTGGAGACGCAGTACGCACGCGAGATCTGGGCGTTGTTCGAGGCGGGCGAGTTGCAGGCGGAGAGCGTGCTGACGGGTGTGTTCGCGCGCGAAGAGGTTGCCGCCGATGCGGACGCGGTGCTGGTGGTCGTCGAAGACGCGCGCGAAGAGAACATCCGCCGCGAGCTGGGAAGGAAGACCGCGACGTAGCGACGAAAGTTCGTCCTCGCCGATCGGGATGGACGAACGACGGGCACGCCGCGCTGATGCTCGGGTCTCACGGAGGTGAACCCGAATGACGCTCTCGATATTTGTACCTTTGTTGCTGTGCGCGCTGGCTTCTCCACTGCTGGCCCAGTCGTCAGTCACCGCAGCACCCAAACCCCAACCCGCCAATCCTTTCGCCAGATTCTTTGGCGAGTGGACGCTCAAGAATGACGCCTGGTCGCACAACTGGGGCGGCGCGAGCGAGAACATCAAGATTCCGAATCACCACACGCTTTGCCGGCCGATCAACACGGACAACAGCGTGCTGTGCGTCGTCGATACGCCGCCGAAGGGACACATCCTGTGGGCGTTCAATCCCGTCAAGAAGGAGGTGCACCATCTGTCCAGCTTCGGCGAGCTGCGCATCGGCACGGGTCAGGGGTCGCTCAATGAAAAAGGCGACCTTCATTTGAAGGTGTCATTCGAAGGCGAGGCGGCGGGGACGTACCGGATATATGAGTACGTCTGGATAAGCTCGGATGAATACGACATGAGGTCGGTCCAGTACGACGCGAGTGGTAAAGAGACAGGGTTGTTCTATGGCGGGAGATTCGTGCGCAGATGAAGCGAGCTCGCGAGTAGCGGGCGGACAGTGGAGTCAGCGCAGTCGTCGGAGCAAAGGCGCGAATCTGCAGAAATACACGTCTTAGTCAGGTTTACCGACCAGGGCTTGTCACGCTATACACAACATTGTATGGTGCAACTCAAGCCAATCGAATTTTTGGGAAGTTCTCGCAGAGCTCTTGCCGCATTTCCCACAGACGCCCGGCGTACCGCAGGCTTTCAACTGGAACGCATTCAGTTGGGTATCGAGCCCTCAGACTGGAAGCCTTTCCAATCTGTGGGTCCGGGTTCGTTGGAACTGCGAGTGCGAGTGTCCAACGGAGAGTTTCGTGTTCTGTATGTGGCGAAGTTTGACGACGCGGTTTACATACTTCACGCGTTTCAAAAGAAGGGACGAAAGACCGCTCGGCTTGATGTGCAGCTAGCGCGACTTCGGTATGCCGAGATGACCAGGAGACTAGCGCCATGAAACGCAATCGCTTCGCGTCCGTGTGGGACGCAATTGAAAACCCCCGCGACGCTGCAATCCTCAAGGTGCGCTCGCAGGTGGCGCACGAACTCGTCGGCGAAATCGAACGTCGCAAACTCACGCAAGGTCGCGCCGCAACGCTGCTGGCAGTGACCCAGCCGCGCATCTCCGACCTCATGCGCGGCAGACTCGACCTGTTCTCGCTGGATACGCTCATCGAGATGGCTGGCCACATCGGCTTCAAGGTGGACATAAAACTCTCGAAACGCCGCGCCGCCTGACCGGTTTCCACCGGGAATCCGCCCCGACCTAACCTTTCTCGCCTTCGCCCGTCCTAGTTCCGTGCTCACCCTTCTCAAATCCTGGGTCCGGCCGGACGCCTTCCAGTCCGTCCTCGAAGAACGCAGCCCGCGTTGGTACAACGCCTGCCTGCGCATCACCCGCGACGCCGACCTCGCCGCCGACGCGGTTCAAGAAGCGCTCCTCAAAGCCTGGCATCGCCGCGATGACTTCCGCGGCGAAGCCGCCCTCGACAGCTGGATCCACCGCATCGCGCTCAACGCCGCGATCGATCTGACCCGGCGTCGCAAGACCCGCGCCGAGGACGAGCTCGACGACGAGGCGCACTTCGCGCAAGCCAACGAACAACCCGAGAACGAGCTCACGAACAAGGCCTTCGTCACCGACGTGGACCAGGCGCTGCAACGCCTGTCTACCCGGGAGCGGCAGGCCTTCGTTCTCAAGCACGTCGAGGACTGGCGCATCGACGAGATCGCCGAGACGCTGCAGACGAATTCCAACAACGTGAAAAGCATCCTGTTCCGCGCGGTGCGCAAGCTGCGCGTCGACCTCCACGTGTGGCGAGGCGAATCATGATTTCCGACGACGATCTCCTGCTCTATCACTACCGTGAGCTCGACGCCGCCGACCGCGCGCGCATCGGCGCGGCGCTCACCGAACAACCCGACCTCGCGCGCCGGCTGCACAGCCTCGTCGCGAAGCTCGATGCGGCCGCGGCGATGCCGGAAGTCCCGGTGCCTGCGGAAGTTCATCAGCGATGGAAAGCGGCGCTCGAGCGTGAAGCCAACAAGGTCGCGGTGGACGATGCGCGTGCCGCGCGCAAGCCGCGGCCCTTCGCAACGGGCCAATGGCTGATAGCCGCAACGGTCGCGGGCCTCGCGATCCTGTCCGGCATCCAGTTTTCGCGCGCGCCGGTCGAACCGCGGGTGCTCGTGCCCCCGGTTGCCGAAGCAATCGATCCCGCGGCCTACGAGCGCGGTTTGAAATGGCACCTCGCGAGCACGGAGCAGAAGCTAGCCGGCCTCGACAACGCGAGCCCCGAAGAACGGTCGCAGCTCCTCGGCGCGATCTCCGCGCAGAACCGCATGTACGCGCTCGCGGCCGACCGCGCGGGCGAACCGCAACTTGCGCGAGTGCTGCGCGCGTTCGCACCGATCATCGACAGTCTGTCGCAGGACGGCGGGGATTCCTCCGCGGCTCTCGCGCAGCTCAGTTTCGAATTACGAGTCATGCAAGGCCGGCTGGGCGCTGACGCGCACGCCGCTGCGGGCTCTGGCCCCACCACACTTTAGTCAGAGGCATTCATGAAGCACTCCATCATCATCAACACGCTGGTCGCGCTGGCGATCGCCGGCACCGCCTTCGCCCAGGCCCCGGCGCCAGCCGGCGGCAAACCCATCGCCGACGAAGAGCTCGCGCTCTCGGCGCTCGAAGGATTGATGTCGCAGTCCCCGGAGCGCGCGCTTCCGATCCTCAAGAAGGTGCTGGCCGGCACACAAACGAAGCTCGTCAAACAGCGCGCGTTGTTCGTGCTGAGCCAGATCGAATCGCCGGAGGCGAACGAGCTGCTGCTGCAGACGGCGCGGGGGGCGGATGCCGACATGCGCAATGAAGCCATCCGCAGCATCGGGATCGGCGGAGACCCGAAGTCTCTCGACGCGCTGCTGCCTATCTACAATGCCGGCGGCAAGGACGTGAAGTCGAAGGTGATGGAGGCCTGGATGATCGCGGAGCGCAAGGAAGTCGTCTATCAGGTCGCGCTCAACGCGAAGACCGAAGAGGAGGCGGCCGAGGCGATCCGCATGCTGGGCGTGATGGGCGCGACGGAGGAACTGCGCAAGCTCGGGGACCGGCCGAATGCGGCGAGAGGGTTGATCGAGGCTTATGCCCTGAGCGGCGACCTCGCGAGCCTGCGAAAGATCGCGGACGGCACTAGCGAGAAATCCGTTCGTGTCGAGGCTGTGCGCCAGATCGGCATCATCGACGGCGATGCGTCGCGCGCCGCGTTGCGCGACATCTACACGCGCAGCACCGACTCAGAGATCAAGGACGCTGCGCTGCAGGGCTTGCTGATCGCGGACGACGAAAAAGGCGTGCTCGCGTTGTACCATGCGGCGAAGACCACGGATGAGAAGCGCACGTTGCTGCGCACACTCATGACGATGGACGGCGACGTCGCGTTGCAGGCGATCGATGCCGCGCTGGAGAAGAAGTAATGAACACGAAATTCATGTTACTCGCCGCTGGTGTCGCGTCGCTCGCGCTGTCGTCGCCGGGTGTTGCGGCCGAACTCACGCTGCCGGCCGATGGCTGGGCGAGCTGGCAGGCGGCAGCGGTGGAAGATGCGCCCGACATGTGCTGCTGGGTTGGAATGAAGCGAGATGCCGCGTCGCGCAGCGCGTGCAAGCTCGACGACCAGCGCGGGAATCTGGGGAATCGCAACAATGCGAAGACGGATGCCGTGCGCGTCTATGCACGCCTCAAGGGCGGCAAGGTCGAGCGCCTGCGCGCGCTGTCGGCGTCGTGTCCTGTGGAAACCGCCACGCCAGTCCGCGATCTCGGCGAAGTCGAGGCGGATGACAGTGCGCGCTGGCTGATCTCGCTCTCGCGACGCGCCGACGAGATGAAGAAAGAGGACTCGCGGGACAACGTCATCTCGGCGATCGCGATGCATCGCGGCGACGTTGCCTACAACGGCCTCGCGACCATCGCGCGCGGCGACGATCGTCAGGACTCCCGCAAGTCGGCGATCTTCTGGCTCGCGAAGGCGCGCGGCACCGCGGGCGCGGACCTCGTCACGCAGTTGATGTTCGGCGATCGGGAGCCGGACGTGCGTCGACACGCGGCCTTCGCGATCACCGAATCGAAGTCACCGCGCATCACGCAGGACCTGATCCGGCTCGGCAACACGGACAAGAATGGCGAAGTCCGCAGTCAGGCCTGGTTCTGGCTGGCGGAGACTGGCGCCGCGGAGTCCGAGACTGCGATTGGCGCGGCGGTCCGCAAGGACGAGGACGATCATGTTCGCGAGCAGGCGATCTTCGCGCTCTCGCAACTGCCCGACGAGCGCGGCACGCGCGCGCTGATCGCTGTCACGGAAGATCGATCGTTGCCCGCCGAGCAGCGCAAGCGCGCCATGTTCTGGCTGGCGCAGTCGGACTCGAAAGGCGCGCAGGTGTATCTGGAGAAGGTGCTGGCGGGGAATGCGAGCCGCTGAGGACTGGCGGCCCGCTCCCGCGACCTCACTCGATGCCGTGAATCTTCAGGCTGACCAGCTTGTCGATCGTCAGATCTTTCACGCCGCGCGACTTGAGCCCGGCGATGTATTCCGGCGTCACGCCATGCACGCGCATCGCGACGAGCTGATCCGGATCCGCGCTCCCGAATCCCAGCTTCCCGACCTTCTGCACGAAATCCGGCGTCACGCCGTGTACGCGGAAGGCGATGAGCTGATCTTCGTTCGCGTCGATGTGGGACTTGCGCAGCTCATGCACGATCGCTGGCGTGACGCCATGCACGCGGAACGCGATTAGCTTGTCCGCGTCCTTGGCCGGCATGCCGGCGGCGCGCATCTCGCGGATGAACTGCGGGTTCACGTCGAAGATGCGAAACGCGAGCAGCTTGTCGGTGTCGAGGTTTGCGAGATTCTCCGCCTTCATCTGCTTCGCGAACGCGAGCGACACGTCGTGCAGTGCCAGCGCGAACTGCCTGGGTCCGTCGATGTCGTCGAATCCGATCGTGCGCATCGACGCGGGATATTTTTCATCCGCCGTGAAGCGGAACGTGCCGGCGCCTTCGCCGTCGTTAAGATAGCCTTCGCAATCGAGACGGCCCGCATCCCGGTTCATCGCGAACGTCACGTCGCGCTTGCCGCGCGTCTCGAGATCGAGACCGGTGAACGCGCTCTTCGGCTGATCCATTTCGAAGTTCGAGTTGTTGCGATCCGAGCGATGGCGGAGCCCGAAGTGGACTTGCCCCGGCGCCTTCGAGCGCTCGATCGTCCAACTACCCTTGAAGTCTTCCGCGGCTTGCGTCGCCGGCGCGAATCCCAGCGCCATCACGCAAAACGCGAGCGCAAGAATCCCGTGTTTGATCGATTTCATGAAAATCTCCTGAAAAGAGGGCGGTTAGCTAGAGAACGTCTGCGTTCTTGAGCTGGATCAACTGGTGGATGGACAGGTCCTTGAAGCCATGCGCGCGGACCTGCTCGATGAACGCCGGCGTCACTCCCATGACCTTGGCCTCGACGAGTTGCGAGACGCTGAGGTTGTAGCCGCTGCGCGCAAACGTCTTCTGCAGCTCGGGCGTCACGTCGTGCACCTTCATCTGGATGAGCTCCTGCGCCGTGGGCTCGAATCCCGCCGCGCGCATCTCCTTCACGTACGCCGGATTCACGTCGTGAACCTTCATGGCGATCAGTTCCTGCGCCTCGGGTTCGAAGCCGAGTTTGCGCATGTCGTTCACATAGTCGCCGCCGATGCCGTGGACCTTCATCGCCACGATCTCCTGTGCGTCGGGATTGAAGCCCAGCTTGCGAATTCCCTGCACGTAGTCGGAAGTGATGCCGTGAACCTTCATCGCGAGCACGACATTCGCGTCGACTTTCACATCCACTTTCCGCATCTCGTTCACGAACTCGATCTTGATGTCCTGGTTCTTGAACGCGACGAGCATGTCGGCGTCGAGGTTTTCGAGCCCCGCCAGCTTCATCTCCTCGATGTAGGAATTGGCAGTCTTGGGCGCGGGCGCGACGGATGCATTCGGGGCCGGTACGGGAATGGGATCCGCGAACGGTGCGGGCGCAGGCGTCGGCGTCGGCACAGTTGCTGGCGCGACTGGCGTGGGATGGAGTTGAGTCGGCGGGCCGAGGGGAGCAAGTGGCGCGAGTGGCGCAAGCGGCACCATCGGCGCGAGTGGTGCCAGCGCTGCCACCGGCTCGACGAAAGCCTCGGGCGCTTCCGGCTCCTCCACAGGCGCGGTTGGCTCGAGATCTTCGGGGGCTTCGACCGCTTCGGTGGCTTCCGCCGCCTCCGCCGCGACTGCCGCTTCCATTGCCTCCTCGGCCTTCTGCGCGATCGTGGCGTTCTCCGCGAACGCGGGTTTCACGAGTCCGACCGAGATCGTTCCAGCAATCAAGGCCGTCGCGAGCACCAGCGTCGCCGTGAACACATTCGCGGTGCGCGTCTCGTCGCGCTGCGCGCGAATGCCTAGCAACCTTGCGACGCGGGCGGCCACCGGCCCGCCCGTCGACGCCATCGCCAGCGCCGGCACCTCGCGCCAGGTCGCCATCGACGCCAGCGCGCGCGCGTAACCCACGCTCTCGCCACAGGCGCCAACGGCCACGTCGTCACAGCAATCCTCGCGATCCGCGCGAATGCGCCGGTTGAGCCACCACACCGCGGGATGGAAGAAGAACAGCGTCTCGGCGATCACCTGCAGGAAGTTCACGGCAACGTCGAATCGTTTGATGTGACCGAGCTCGTGCGCGATCACGGCCTCCAGCTGTTCGGGCGTGAGACCCGTCAACGCGCGCAGCGGCAACAGCACGATGGGACGGAAGAAGCCGATGACGGCGGGTACGCCGATGCGCGGACACTCGCAGTAGCGAACGAGGCGGTGGATGCCGAGCCGCGCCTGCAATGCGCGGAAACGCGCGACGAGTTCGGGCGGGAGTTCGACAAGGTTGCGGCGTCTCACCTGTTCGAGCACGAACAGCCCGAACGCGATGCGCAGCGCAAGCACGCACACACCGACTAGCCACAGGCGCGCGACCCAGAGGAAATCTTCCGAAGATATGGCCGCTTGCGAACCCGCAAGCATCGTCGCGGGATTTGCAATCGCATCCGGATTAGGGGAGGCGAGGGCGGCGGCCGGCGCCCTTGCAGCGGAGGTAGTTTGGCCGTCGCCGGCGGCGCCATCCACCAGCGCGAACGTCGCGGCGAACGACAGGAACATCAGCGCCAGCGCGCCGATGCCGATCAGGTAACGCGCGTCAGGCTTGCGGAAGACGAACAGCAGCGCGGCGGCAAGCGCGGCGATGGCGGCGCCCTGCCAGACGAAGTGCAATAGCGACCACGCAAGCGTGTTGAGAAAATCGGTCGAGGCGATCATGGGAGCTTCCTCTCGTATTCGTCGAGCAGCCGGCGGATTTCGTCGATCTCTTCCTTCGAGCTGCGCTTGCCGGAGAGCGCGTGCTGCATGAACTGGCTCGCGGAGCCGTGGAAGACGCGTTGCAGGACGTCGGTCGCGAAATCCTGCTTGGTCTTCTCCGCGGGTTGATTGGCCGAGTAGACGTGCGCGCGCTGATCCTCGGTTCGTTTGACGATCCCCTTGGTCGTCATGATCTGCAGCAGCTTGAGCGCGCTCGTGTAACCGACGTTCTTCTCCTTCGCGAGCTCCTCGTGGATCTCGCGCACCGTCGAGGCGCCGCGCGACCAGAGGATGTGCAGGATCGCGAGCTCGGAGGGCGTGGGCTGGAATTTGTTGTCTGACTTCATGGAGCGGGAGGCTACTACGAAGGATTTCGTACTGTCAACGAAGGTCTTCGTACATTGGTGGAATCGCGATTCCAGTGCGCGAATGACGCATATCCGATGATTCGGGGTCCGCTTACGTTGCAACCGTCACGCGATAGATGGGCGCGTCGACTAAGCTTCCTCCGCTCGGGGATTCAGGGAAAAGAAGAATGAAGATTCAGGGGTGCCTGGCGGCGCTGGGAGCGCTGCTGCTGGGCGGATGCACCTCGGGCTCGCCCGATGGGAATGTTCTCCTCGACGAAAGCATCGCGCTCTCGCGCGATGCGGGGTTCGATTCCGCGCGCCGTGAAATCGATGTCGAAGGCGACTCCGTCGTTGTCGCGTTCGTCGACGAAACGCTGACCCGCGAGCGGCCAACAGACGTCTCGCTCACGCTCGAGATCGCGGACGCGAGCGGTACCGTCACGGTCGAGAACCGGCTGCGCGGTGTGGGCTTCGAAATCGCGATGCTCGACGTGCCGCGTACGTCGCGTGTCGTCATATCGCTGAAAGGGCCGCCAGAATCGGCGGCGCCGGGCCGTGTGGCCCTGCGCGTGCAGCGCTTCGACGACGACTCCAAACTACCGACGCTCGCCGCCTGGCGCCGCTGGTCCGCGGGCACGCTCGCGAGCCATCGCGCCGACAACATGAAGGCGACCGGACTTGCCGCGCTCGATGAAGCGATCGCGACGCTGGCCGGCGCCGGCGGCGACCCCGCGATGGCCGCGCGTGCGCGCCTCATCAAGGCGAACGCCCTCGACTATTTCCGCTTCAACGAGCGCGGCTCTCTCGAGGAGGCGCGCCGCGCCGCCGCCGGATTCGCGGCATTGCCCACGCCGGACGCGCTCAACGAAGCGAGAGCCCGCTTCGTCGAAGGGCTTGCGTTGACGGATCTGACGGACGACGGATCGAGCACGAACCCGACGCCAGAGGAAGCGGCGCAACTCGCGCGCGACATCTTCGCGACGCTGTTGCGGCCGGAGTCGCCGTTCGGTCCGATCGAGCGTGCCCGCGCCACGACGGCGCTGGCCCGGCTCGACATGGCGACGGGCGTGACCGACGATGGCATGAAGCGGAACGAAGAAGCGCGGGCTATCTACCAGGCCGCTGGCTTCGTCGCCGGAGAGCGCGAGGCGCGGTGCCTGCTCGCGAGCGGACTCGTCACGCGCGGGCAGTTCCGCGAGGGCGCCGCCGCCTACGAAGCGCTGCTCCCCGAACTCGACGCGATCACCGATCCCGACTTCCGCTCCGGGGCGTACGCCCAGGCGGCCCGCGGCTTCCACTTCTCGGGTCGCGCCGACGAGGCGCTGGGGCTGCTGCACAAGGCGACCGAGATCGCGCGCGAGAATCGCATCCGCATCCAGGAGGCGACGGCGCTGCAGAATCTCGGAAATATCTACCTTTATCGTGTCGACTGGGCGCAGGCCGGTGCGTTCTACGCGGAGGTGTTGCGCATCACAGCCGAAGAGAACGACGTCACCTTGCGGGTCCCCGCGCTGCAGACCTCGGGCTACGTCGCGCGCGAGGAGGGCAGGTTCGAGCGTGCGATCGAGCTGCATCGCGAGGCCGTGCGGCTCGCGTCGAACCCGATCGCGCGCATCCGCTCGCTGCGCGAGCTCGGCATGGACCACTTCATGTCGGGAAACTTCTCCGAAGCCGAGAAGGCGCTGCGCGCGGCGCTTGCGGTCAAGATGCAGGATCCGCGGCACCACGTCTTCAGCGACATCAAGCGCAATCTCGTGCAGGCGATCATCGCGAATGGAAATCTCGATCCCGCGCGACAGGCCGAGGCGAAGCGGCTCATTGCGGAGTCGCTCGAAGTGTCGGACAAGGTCGGCGACAAGGTCACCGTGATCGGCGGTCATCGCGTGATGGCGGATCTGTACGCCGCGATCGGCGAAACCTCGAGAGCCCGCGCATCTTACGAACGCGCGCTGGCGCTTTCGCACGAATACCGCGAGAAGAGCTCGAGCGCTGATACGCCCACGACGATGATGCAGCACGAGCAGGCCGCGTTCCGCGGCTCCCTCGACCTCGACCTCGCGCAAGTTGCGGCGCGCGGCATGAACCGGCCGCGGCCGGCGACGAGCCGCGAAGAACACGCGATCCGGCGCATCGAGCTCGCGCGCGACGGCAATCATGGCGTCGTGCGCACGGGCGATCTCGACGCCGAGATGACCCGACAGCAGGATGTCCTGTTCGGCCGCATGGCGGACACGAGTCTCAAGATCTCGGCGATGAACCGGCGCGAACTCAACGCGGCGGAGAGCGCGAATCTCGAAAGCCTGCAGTTGAAGATGTCCGACCTCTACGCGGAGCTCGATCGCGTGCGCGTGGCGGCGGCGCTCAAGCGCGCGACGGCGGAGAACTTCCGGCCGAACGTTGCGCGCGCGTTGCGCGACATGGCTCCCGGTGTCGTGCAGCTCTCGTACGCGCTCGGCAACGAGCACGTGTACGCGTGGGTTCGAGACCGGTCCGGCATCCGTGTCACATCGCTCACGATGTCGCCCGCCGATCTCGAGCGCGAACTCGCGGCCCTGGGCGAGCTCAATCGCCAGACGGCGCCACGCGAAGTGGAAGTTGCGCTCGAGCGGGTGTCCGGCGTTCTGCTGCCGCCGGCGCTGCTGCCCGCGGATTCAACGGCGATCGAAGTCGTCGCGGAAGGCCGCGTGGCTGGCGTTCCGTTCGCGGGCCTGCGATCGCCCACCGATCCCGCGCGACGACTCATCGAGACGCACTCCCTGACGATGATCACTTCGCTGTTCGCGCCCGAGCAGCAGCCGCAACCGCAACGCTCGCGCGCCTATCGCTTCGTCGCGCTCGCGAGCGGCAGCGGAACGTTGCGCTCCGCCGCGGTGCCGAATCCGTTGCCGCGTCTCAACGCCGCGAAGCAGGAGATTCGCGCCGTCGCCGATCTGTTCCTCGCGCACGACCCCGCCGCCAAGGTCAAACTACTGGCCGGCGCCGACGGCAGCGCCGCGGCGCTGCGCAACATCTGGAGCAGCGGCGCGGACGTCGTTCATTTCGCGACTCACTCGCTCGCCGATTTGCGCCAGCCGCTCGCATCCTTGCTCGTGTTGCCATCGACGGACGCTGGAACGCCGGCCTATCTGACGGCGGGGCAAGTTCAGGCCTGGCGCGGCGACGCGGATCTCGTATTCCTGAGCGCTTGCGAGAGCGCGATCGGCCCGCCGCGCTTCGCGTCCGGAATGCCCGGCCTGCAGAGCGCGTTCCTGCGCGCGGGCGCGCGTGGCGTGATCGCGACCTTGTGGCCGATCGAGGACGTGCTTGCGCGCGAGTTCTCGGAGGACTTCTACGAGCGCTACACCGCGACGCGCTCGGCGACGCGCGCGCTGAGCGAAACGCAGCGCCAGTGGCTGACCGCGACGCCGGGCATCGACGACGAGCAGCAACGCCGGCGTCGCATCACGGCGCTCGCGCATGGGTTCTACATGCCATGACGCGCGCGCCCGCCATGGTGCTGTGCGCACTCGCCCTCGCGGGCTGCGTGCCGAAAGACGCGCCGCCCGACGGTGAGGTGCGCGTCGATGAGGACGTCACGCTGTCGCGCGCGGCGAAGGTCGACGTCGCGCGGCGCGAGCTAAATATTTCCGCCGGTTCCGTCGTCGTCGCCATCGTCGATGAGCAATTGACGGATGTCAGCGTCTCGATTGCCGATCCGAACGACCCGCGCCCCGCGATCGCCGTGGAGAACAATCTGCGCGGCGCGGGAATGGAGATCGCGGTGCTGGAAGTGGCGACGGACTCGCGCATCCTGATCACGATGCAGGGTCCGCCGGACTCGATTGCGCCCGGTCACGTCGTGCTGCGTGTGCGGCGTTTCGACTCGTCCTCGAAGAGCCCGCAGCTCGCGGCCTTTCGCGCGTGGGCGTCCGCGACGAACGCCGCTCACCGTGCAACTTCCATTCGCGACTTCGGGCTGGCGGACATCGATCGCGCGATCGCAGCGCTCGAAAGCGAACACGGAGACCTGCGCGTCGCGCCGGAAGCTCGCCTGATCAAGGCGTACATGCTCGTCCACTTCCTGCTCGACTGGCGCGCGGCGCGTGCGGAAGCGCAGCAGGCCGCGCAGGCTTTCAAGGCTGCGAAGACGCCGGAGCCCGCCGACTTCGCACGCGCCCGCTACGTCGAAGCACTCGCGTTGACGCAGATCGCGCGCGATCCGGCATCGAAGGATCCCGCACCGGACGTCGCGGAGAAGGCCGCCCGTGAGACGCTGCTCGAGCTCAGCGCGGGTTCGTCGCCGTTCGGCTCCATCGAACGCGCGCGGGCGATCGATGCGATCGCGGATCTCGACAGGAGCGGCGCGCTGCTCGATGACGCCAACGCGCGCTACGAAGAAGCGATGGTGTTGTATCGCGCGGCGGGGTACACCGCCGGCGAGCGCGAAACGCGCGCGAGTCTCGCGCACATGTTCGTCGAGCGCGGCCGCTTCAATGAAGCGGCGAAGGCCTTCGATCTGGTGCTGCCGGAAATCGACCGGATCTCGAATCCCGACCGGCGCGTGAATGCGTACATCAGCGCTGGCCGTGCACAGCAGTTCTCCGGCCGCACCGACGAGGCCACGGAGAACCTGCTGAAAGCGCTCACGCTCGCGCGCGACTTCGAGTTGCCCACGCGGGAGGCCAGCGCATCGCAGGAGCTCGGCTTCGTCTACTGGTATCGCGGCGACTATCTACAGGCGCAGGCGTTCCTCGCGGACGCACTGCGCCTCGCGCGCGAGGGCCGCGACGACGGCATGCTGGCGACGAACCTGCAATCGGCCGGCATGATCTCGCGCATCGACGGCAACTACGATGCCGCGATCGCCATGCACGAGGAAGGCATCGAGCGTGCGACGAATCCGATCCTGCGCATGCGCACGATGCGCCACCTCGCGCTCGACTACATCGCCGCCGGCCGTTACGCCGAGGCCACTCTCGAGTTGCGCGCCGCGCTCGCCACCAGACTGCAGGATCCGCGTCACCACGCCTACAGCGATGTGAAGCGCGACCTCGCCGAATCGCTGATCGAGTACGGCGACCGGTCGCCCGCGACGCAGGCGGAGGCCGCGGCGTTGCTCGCGGAGACGCTCGAGATGTGCCGCAAGGTGAAGGACCGTCTGGGCGAGATCGGCGCGCATCGCGTCAAGGCGCGGCTGCTCGCGCAGCAGGGCAGGCACGGTCCCGCGCGGAAGGAATTCGAAACGGCGTTCGAGCTGATCTTTGCGTATCGCGCGTCGAGCTCGAATCCGCAACTGCGAACACAGACGCTCGGTCATGAGCAGCCCGCGTTTCGCGGCTACTTCGATCTCATGATGCGCGACGTCGCCGCGCGCGGGCCGGCAGCAGCGCGCCGCGCGACGGCCCTCGAGGAACGCGCGCTGCGCATGCTCGAGCTCGCGCGCGAGTCGCATCTCGGTCTCGTCGACTCGGCGCCGCTCGATGCGGAAACCTCGCAGCGCGTCGATGCATTGCTGTCCCTGATGGCGCAGAGGAGCCTCAACATCTCGGCGCTGCTGAAGCGCGAGCGCGATTCCACGGACGCCGCCCGGCTCGACTCCCTGCAGCTCGACATGTCGCGGCTGCGCACGGAAGTGGATCGCGAGCGCACGGCCGCCGCCGCGGAGGCCGCGAGCAAGCCGAACTCGCCCGCGCGCGTCGCGCGCACATGGCGCGGCGTTGCGCCCGGCGCGGTGCAGCTCTCGTACGCGCTCGGCAACGAACGCGCGTACGTGTGGACACGCAGCGCCGCGGGCATGCGCGTCGCCGTGTTGAGTCTCGACCCCGCGGCAATCGAAGGTGAGCTCACCAGTCTCGCGGCGCTCGAAGCACAGCAGGCTCCCGGGAAGATAGAGCAGGCGATCGCGCGGATTTCGGATGTCTTGCTGCCGCCGGCGTTGCTGCCCGCGGATTCCACGAGCGTGGAAGTTGTCGCGGAAGGGCGCATTGCAAGCGTGCCGTTCGCGGGACTGCGCTCGCCAAAGGATCCGGCGCGCCGCCTGATCGAAACGCACGCGGTGACGATGATCACCTCGCTGTTCACCGCGAATGAAGCGGGCCGCCCGAAACCCGTGCGCCCCTTCCGGCTCGTCGCGCTGGCGAGTGGCTCCGGCAAGCTGCGCTCGGCGACGCCGGTCCTCGACCTGGCGCCGCGGCTCCAGGCGGCGACGTCCGAGATCAAGGCGGTCGCCCGCCTGTTCGCGGCGAGCGATTCCACCGCGCGCATCAAACTATTCGCCGGGAAGGAGGGCAGTGCCGAGGAATTGCGCGCTGCCTGGAGCAGCGGCGCCGACGTCGTGCATTTCGCGACGCACGCGCTCGCGGATCTCCGGCAACCATTGGCATCGCTACTGGTTCTTCCCGCCGAGTCCGCGGCGGGAATGCCAACCTACCTGACGGCCGGGCAGGTGCAGGACTGGCGCGGCGACGCCGATCTCGTGTTCCTGAGCGCCTGCGAGAGCGCGATCGGGCCGCCGCGATTCGCGGGCGGAATGCCGGGATTGCAGAGCGCGTTCCTGCGCGCGGGCGCTCGCGGCGTCATTGCGACGCTGTGGCCGATCGAGGACGTGCTCGCGCGCCAGTTCTCGGAGGATTTCTACGTGCGCTACACCAGCGGAAAATCCGCGGTGCAGTCGCTCGTCGAGACGCAGCGCGCGTGGCTTGCGCCGAAAGCGGACGTCGGCGAGGCGGATCAGGCTCGCCGGCGAATCACCGCGCTCGCGCATGGATACTACGCGCCATGAAGAACGTCGGGCTCGCCTTGCTGACGATGGCGGCGGTAGTGAGCTGCACGCCGCGCAACGCATCGCCCGATGGCGAGATCGTCCTCGACGAGAGGGTCGAGCTCACCCGCCAGTCCAAGATCGACACAGCGCATCGCGAGATCGCGATCGGCGACGAGTCCGTGCTCGTCGCATGGGTCGACGAAGGCCTCACGGACGTGACGTTGACGCTGGAAACGATCGGCGCGACAGGCGACGACGCAGCGGCGATCTCAGTGGAGAACCATCTCGAAGGAGCGGGCATCGAGGTCGCGGCGCTGGCGGTGCCGGACGGATCGCGCGTAAAGCTCACGCTCACGAGTCCGCAGGATGCGAATGTGCCGGGTGGCGTGACCCTGCGCGTTCGGCGATTCGATGCGGACTCGCGGCAGTTCGCCGCGGCGCTCGCGGCATTCCGCTCATGGTCGGCGGCGACGAACGCGGAGCACCGCACTTCCGCGATCCGGCGGTCCGGACTCGCGGACATGGATCGTGCCATCGCCGGTCTCGACGCTGCCGGAGAAATGGCGCTCGCCGCCGAAGCGCGTCTCGTCAAGGCGAACATGCTCGCCTTCTTCCGGCTGGACTTGCGCGAGTCGCGCGCCGAAGCGCTGCGCGCGGCACAGGCGTTCGCGGCGTTGGGCGATGCGCCGCCGGTCAAGACCGCGCGTGCGCAGCTCATCGAAGCGATGGCACTTGCGCAACTCGCGCGCGATCGGGCTGCCGTGAACCCGACTTCGAGCGAGGCGATGGCGGCCGCCCGCAGCCTGCTTTCCGCGCTGAGCGCCGGGACTTCCGCGCTCGGCGCCATCGAACGTGCGCGCGCCATCGACGCGATCGGTTACCTCGACATCACGGAATCCAGACTCGCGGATGCCGACCGGCGCTTCGAGGAAGCGAAGGTGCTCTACCAGTCCGAGGGTTACGTCGCCGGCGTCATCGAGATGCTGGCGAACCAGGTGGAGGTCATCGCGGAGAGCGGGCGGCGCACGGAAGCCGCGAAGGCGTACGAGCCCATGATCGCGGGGCTCGACAAGGTTTCGAACCCGGGCAAGCAGGTCGGGATCCTGCTGGCTGCGGCGGGCGCCGAAATCTTCTCGGGCAGCACCGACATCGGCGCGGAGCATCTGCGCCAGGCGATCGAGATCGCGCATGAGCACGAGCTGCGCGGACAGGAATCCGAGGCGTTGCAGACGCTGGCCTATCTATATTGGTATCGCGGCGACAGCCTGCAGGCCAAGGCGTTCGCGGGCGAGGCGCTGCGCATCGCGCGTGAAGCCGAGGACGGGCTCGGGCTCGCGTATGCCCTGCAGTCGTCCGGTCTCATGGCGCGAGTCGAAGGCGACTACGTCACCGCGATCCAGATGCACGAGGAGTCGATCCGACGATCCTCGCACGTCGTGTCGCGCATGCGCACGATGCGCCAGCTCGCGCGCGACTATCTGGCGGTCGGTCGACATGCGGATGCGATCGCGGAGCTGCGCCGTTCGCTCGCCGTGGATCTCGGCGATCCGGATCACTATGCATACGCCGACGTGCGGCGCGATCTCGCCGAGAATCTCCTCGAACATGGCGACGGCTCGCGCGCGACGCGAGACGAGGTGTCGCGATTGTTGGCGACCGTCTTGCGACAGGCGTTGCAGGTTAAAGACCTGCCGGGCGAGATCGGTGCGCGGCGCGTGACGGCGGCGCTGCGGATTCACGAAGGAAAACCCGCGGCGGCGCAGGCGGAATTCGAGCGCGCGTTCGCATTGATCCGCGAGTACCGCGGCACGACCGCGAATCCGCAGTTCCGCATGGCGACGCTCGATCACGAGCAGGCGGCGTTTCGCGGGTACTTCGATCTCGTGATGCGCGATGTCGCGAGCGGTGCGGCCACGCCGCGGCGGGCGACGCCGCGAGAAGAAGCGGCGCTGCAGATGCTCGAACTCGCGCGCGAGTCGCATTTCGGCGTGGCGCGATCGGGCCCGATGGACGCGCAGACGACGGCACGCATCGACGCGCTGTACTCGGAAATGGCGGACAAGAGCGTGCGGATTGCGGCGCTCGTGCGGCGGGATCCGGATCCGAAGCAGGCCGACGCGATCGAGACGCTGCAACTCGAGATGTCGCGGCTGCGGCTCGAAGTCGACCGCGAGCGCACTGCCGCGGCGATGCGGCGAGTCTCCGATCAGTCGGTTCGCGTGATGAACACGTGGCGACCGATAGCGCCGCGCACCGTCCAGCTCTCGTATGCGCTCGGCAATCGGCGCGCATACGTCTGGGCGAGGAGCGCAGCGGGGACGCATGTCGCCACCTTGAGTGAAAATCCCGAAGCGATCGAACGCGCGTTGATCGAACTCTCGTCGCTCGACCGGCAGAAGCAACCGCAGGAAGTCGAGCGCTCTCTCGCGCGAATGTCGGCCGTGTTGCTGCCGCACGGCGTGCTCGCGGACTCGGATGCCGTCGAAGTCATCGCGGAAGGACGCATCGCGAGCGTGCCATTCGCCGGACTGCGCTCGCCCGCGGATCCCGCGCGGCGTCTCGTCGAAACTCACGCCGTCACCCTGATCACGTCGATGTTCGCGTCCCCCGAACCGGCGCGGCCGGCACTCGCGCGACCGTTCGATCTCGTGGCGCTCGCGAGCGGCTCCGGTGCGCTGCGCTCGGCGATCATGCTGGATCCCGTGCCGAAGCTGCAGGCCGCGACGTCGGAGATCCACGCCGTCGCCGATTTGTTCAGGGCGCGCGACGCCGCCGCGAAGGTCAAACTATTCGCGGATCGCGAGGGAACCGCGGAGGCGCTGCGTGCCGTCTGGAGCAGCGGCGCCGGTGTCGTGCACTTCGCGACGCATGCGCTCGCCGATCTGCGTCAGCCGCTGGCGTCGTTGTTGGTGATGCCGGCGCAGACCGAGGCCGGTCAGCCGACATACCTGACCGCGGGCCAGGTGCAGGAGTGGCGCGGCGATGCGGACCTCGTGTTCCTGAGCGCCTGCGAGAGCGCGATCGGGCCGCCGCGATTCGCGGGCGGGATGCCGGGGCTGCAGAGCGCGTTCTTGCGCGCCGGCGCGCGCGGCGTGATCGCGACGCTGTGGCCGATCGAAGATGTACTCGCGCGTGAGTTCTCGGAGGATTTCTACGAGCGGTACACGAGCGGCAAGTCGGCGGTGCAGTCGCTCGTCGAGACGCAGCGGGAGTGGCTGGCGCCGAAGGCGGGCGTCGGCGAAGCGGAAACCACTCGGCGGCGGATCACCGCGCTCGCGCACGGGTTTTACCGGCAATGAGTCTCGGGCTCAACGCGGTGGCGTGATCGGCCAGCCGTAGTTGGCGCCCTTCACGGACGAGCAGGGCGCGCCGGGCGGTTTGATCTGTCACGCGATAATTCTTCGCTTGCTTATGAAGCCCGTCTTGTAAAAATTCGGCAGCCGCCGGGTTCCCCGCTATATATAGAGTCATGCACAAGCGACGACACAGAGAACACCATCGAACCGCCAACGTGGGCTGGCTGCGCGCGGCCGTGCTCGGCGCCAATGACGGAATCGTCTCGACGGCCAGTCTCGTCGTCGGTGTTGCCGCCGCAGGAGCCACGAAGGAGACGATTCTGCTCAGCGGCGTCGCGGGCCTCGTGGCCGGCGCGATGTCGATGGCCGCGGGCGAATACGTCTCGGTGCATTCGCAGTCGGACGCGGAGAACGCGGACCTCGCGAAAGAGCGGGCGGAGTTGCGCGATGAACCGGCCGCCGAGCTGCGCGAGCTCGCGGGCATTTACGTGAAGCGCGGGCTCGAGCCGCTGCTCGCACAACAGGTGGCCGAACAGCTCACGGCGCACGACGCGCTGGCCGCGCACGCGCGCGACGAGCTCGGGCTCACCGAGGAGCAAGCGCCGCGTCCGCTGCAGGCGGCGTTTTCCTCCGCCGCGAGTTTCACCGTGGGCGCGGCCGCGCCACTCGCCATCGTCGCGTTGTATTTCGGCCCGCGTTTGTCGTTGGTGGTGTCGGCGGTGACGCTGATGCTGCTGGCGGTGTTAGGTGGGCTCGCCGCGCGCGCGGGCGGCGCGAGTCTCGCGACGGGCGCGATGCGCGTGACCTTCTGGGGCGCGCTGGCCTTAGGTCTAACGGCCGGTGTCGGCGCGCTGTTCGGCACGACCATTACCCCTTAGACACTTCCGTAAGGGAACTCCCCAAAGCGCTCGAGGGAAAAAGTCTCATCTTTCGCGCATTCCCACGGTTGCGCGGCCTCACTACTCGCGCGCGCGTCCAGACTTTCCGCAGGAATGCGGGATGGAATATGAAGGACACAGGGAGTAGACAGTGAAGAAAACTATTGTTAGCGCCGTAGCCGGCGCCATCGCGATCCTGGGCTTGAGCGCGTCGGCCTGGGCGGGCTTCCATACGGCGCAGGCCGTCGTGATCAGCGACCCGGGCATGTTCGCCAATGGCGACCTGGGCTACGTGCACAACACGCCGGACCTGATCCAGTACATCGGCTGCACGTCGTACGGCTCGAGCGCGCAGTGCATGGCGCGCAATCTCGCAGGAGTTTTCCGGTCCTGCTCGACGGCGAATCCGGCGATGCTCGCCTCGATCCACTCGTTGAACGGCGATTCGCACCTGTACTTCGGCTGGAATGCCGCGGGGCAGTGCACCTTCGTCAACGTGCGCAACGCGTCGTACACCGAGGAGAAATAGCTCATGGCCAGGATCGCGGTGAGCATCACGCTTGCATTCCTCGGGACGCTCGCCGCGGTCCTGCTTTATGAACGCCAGGCGCCGGCTCCCGTGCCGGTCGCGGGACAACAGGAAATGTTCGAGCGCCTCGATCGTCTCGAGCGCGCGATCATCCAGATTGGCGCGCGGGCGCAGCCGGAGCCGGTGACGGGTCCGGCGATCGAGATCCTGACGCCGCCCCTGCCGACGCCCCAGGATGATGCACGCCAATCGGCCATCCGCACGGGCAACGAGATCGTGGACCGCGCGGTCGGCGCGGCGCGCTGGACGATCGAAGATGCGACCGGCCTGGCCGCGGCCACGGTTTCACTCGATGGCATGACCCGCGCCGAGCTCTTCGCGCGCGTTTCGGCCGCGATCAACGCCGACCAGCTCCAGGTGGACGCCGCCGCACTGCGATTCTGAGCTCGCGCGGCCGGATCACCGCCAAGTCAGATCAAAATCACCTCAGAACCATGTCTTCGGACGTCCAGTTTCCGGATTCTCCCCACCGAGCGAAAAACAAATGGGGAGCCGGCAATGGACATCGAGCGAAACACGGACGTCTTGCATCGCGAACTGGAGGTCATCACCCGCGTCCTCGCGAAGGTCGCCATCCTCCTGAGCTTGGTTTGTTGCGCGACCTACGCGGTGTTTTGAGGCCCGCCATGATCGAACAACGTCAATTCATCGCAGTGATGCCGGCCATCGAGCGACCGAGCCTCTGGCACAGCGCGATCTGCTCGGCGATGCAGCAGTTCGAGATCAACACCGTGCACCGGGCCGCGGCCTTCCTCGCGCAGATCGCGTACGAATCAGACCAGTGCCGCGAGATCCAGGTGCGGCTCAATTTTTCGGCGGTCGGCCTCACGCGCACCTGGCCCAAGCGCTTCCCGACGCTCGAGATCGCGCGACCGTACGAGTACCACCCCGAGAAGCTCGCGAACTTCGTGTACGCGAACCGGCTCGGCAACGGTCCGACGGAATCGCGCGACGGGTACCGCTTTCGCGGCCGCGGCCTCATCCAGCTCGCGGGGCGCAGCAACTACGTCTCGGTCAGCGACGCGCTGGGCGTCGACTTCGTCTCGAATCCGGATGCGCTGCTCGATCCGCGCAACGCGGCGATGAGCGCCGCCTGGTTCTGGAAGTCGCGCGGGCTCTCGGAACTGGCCGACGACCGCACGGACGACGACGACAACGAGGATTTCCGCCAGATCACGCGGGTGATCAACGGCGGCCTCAACGGGCTGCTGGATCGCGTGGACTTCTGGACGCGCGCGAAGCGGGTCCTGCGCGCCGAAACGCCGGTGCGGGCCGGCGAACAGCGCGCCTATCCGGCCTGACGATCGATCGAGGGAACCGTTTGCTCCGAGTGCGACACCCATGGGGGTTCGCACTCAATTCAATTCCAAAAAAAAGCTTGGAGCAAACATGAAGATCAAGAATTTCCTGGCCGTTGCGGCGCTGCTCGCGGCGGGGACCGCGGTCGCCGGCGATGATCCCACCGTAACCTTCCGTTTCACGGGCGCGACCGGCGACCAGCCCTTCCGCAGTCAGGGTGGCGTGCCGGTTCTCAACGTCGTCGCTGGCGTGAATCCGGGCGGCACTCCGTGGGACATGACGCGCTTCGAGGCGGTCATCAAGTCGAACGGTGAGATCAAGGCCGAAGGGCGTGGCGTGCTGTTGCTGGGCGGCGATGGAATCGGCACACGCGCCGGTCCGCGCCAGGTGATCCTGTCGCTGTTCTGCCGCGGTCCGTTCACGGCTCCCGCTGTCGCGGGCCCGGTCGTGCAGAACGCCTTCAACTCGCCGACCGTCGTGCTCAGCGTCGATGGCGACTTCTCGGTGCGCGGTTTGCTGACCGACGCCACGGGCGCGGCCCCGCCGCTCGACTGCGGCAACGACCTCGACAACCGTCCTGTGTTGCTGGTTCGTGCCGTGACCCCGGCCAACGCAGAAACCGGCGCGCCGGCGATCCCGGGCGCATGGTTCGCCGCGGGCATCCTCGCTCCGCAGCGGCGCTGATTCGAGCTAGTTAGCCCGAGTCCTGCAGATGCCGGCGAAAGGGAGGTCGCCGGCATCTGTTCATGACCCGGGGGCGCGGCGGCATTTGTGATGGACGCTGCCCGCGTCTCGTGACAGAGTCACGGGACCAGGGAGGTAAATCACATGTCACGTGCACCATTGCTGATCATCGTCGCTTCTTCGGTACTCCTCGCCGGCTGCCCGGGCCCCAAGGGTCCGACGCCGCCGCCCGCGTACGTTCCGAAAGAACGACTCACCGAAGAGCCCGCGCCGCTGGTGGCGGAGGCGAGCGCGACGGTGGAAGCTCCGGCGAAATCCGCGAGCAATTGATTCCAGTGATCGATCGAGTTGCCGCCCGGCGGGTCACCCCGCCGGGCGCGCGTCCCTCCAGGTAGCTAGACAACGCCGCGAGTATCGGTTCCCGATACGCGAGTGGCTCCCCTTGTTTGTTGCCATGCGTCGCGGGAATCATCCGCGCGATGAAAACCCCGCACCTGTTAGCCGCGACATTGCTCGCGGCCACGTTCCAGCTCCCGGCGGTCGCCGCCGATAAACCCGAAGTGCAATTGTCCGTCACGGGAGGGCAACAACGGCTGCGCATCGATCGCGACCGTTGGCTCGGGAACGAGACGGTGCGCGAGGACAGTTGGCGCAATGGAATCTCGCTCGGCGTGCGCATGCCCGCGGGGCTTGTCGCCGAAGCCGGAATCGCGCACGCGGTGCGCGACGAATGGGGCGGCTCCGATGGCGACATCGAGCTCTATCACTACTGGGGAGCGGTCGGCTGGCAGTTCGATCTCGAGCGCTGGCGCTTCACGCCGCGCGCCGGTGCGCAGCGCTCCAAGCTCAACTCGGAAGCCCGACTGCTGCTCAATGACGACGGTAGCCGCACGGACAAGCTTTACGACACGGTGCCCTTCGTCGACGTGTCACTGCAGAGACGGCTCGGCAAACACTGGGCGCTGGGAGTCACCGCGCGCGATTCGTTCGAAGAGTTCGGGCATTCGCGATCGTGGGGATTTCTGATGACCATCAATTGGTAGAACTGTGGAGCTGATCACGGCGCAGGCCACGGCAATCGCCTTCAACTCCTAACTTCCGCGTGGGCTATGCTCCGCGGCGGGAGGAAGGACGATGCTCAGGTGGTTAGTGGCCGCGCTATCGATGGCGTCGCCGCTCGCGTTGGCGCAGGCGCCGGCGCTCGACCTGCAGCTGCGGCAGATCGATGCGATCGACGTCATCACGATCGTCGCGGAATTGCGCGGCACCCCGCTGGTTGCCGTGCGGCCCGCGAAAGCCATGCGCATGGACGTCGCGCGCGGTCAGCTGACTCTCGCCGATGTCCGGCAGCGAGCGCTCAACCACATCGACATGAAGGTCGTACAGCGCGGCGCCGTCGAAGTGGCGCTACCGGTCTGCCAGCCACCCGACTTTCGCACCCTGCAATGGTCGACGGAGCAAGTCTCGCTGTATTTCCCGGCGCTTCGGGCAAGCGAAGCCCTGCGCCTCATGGCGGAACTCGTCGGCCTCGAGCTGCGCGCGGATGCGGAGTACCCCGACGCCGATCTCATCGTCTGGGCGAAAGATCAAACCATCGATGACATCCTGGTGGCCATCGCTGCCGCACTGCATGTGGAGCTGCGGCGCGACGGGAAGCATCTCGAAGTCCGGCACCTTCCCGAAGAGCCCGGGTGCGACGCGGCAAAGATCGAGTGGATGACACCGTCCGGGACTTTTCGCAGAGCCAGCCCAGGAGGGATTTCTGAGTATGGGACCCGCGAGTGCGCCCGGCTGCGCAACCATCCCGCGAGCAAGGAATATCGATGCCACCCGTTCGAGGCCCACCCGCTTTCGAGTTACGGGTTCCACGGCTTCATCCGCCTTTCCGCGCGTGGCGCTACGGCGGTCGTCTATCAGCCTCCAGGCCGGCCTGCGACGCTGGGATTTCGAGGGACGCTGTTGAGCGAAGAGTTCGTCGCCGTGATCGAAGTGGAGCCCGAAGCCGCGCACCTGATCGCTTTCGAGTACCGCAACGGAGAGCGGCTCGTGGCCGCGAAACTGAGGCGCGTGCCGACGGCCACCGGCAAGCTCGAAATCGACATGCCCGACATGGTTCACATGGAGCCGCCGCAATTCGCCTTGTATACGGAGCGCTATCCACTCGAAGAAATCCTTTTCGAATCGATGCAAAAAGTCGACGGCAAGCCGGTCGCGACGATCCGAGACGTGAATGGGAGACGATACGGCGTGCCGGTCGGCCACTACATCGGCCGCAACGACGGCAAGGTCAGCGCAATCGACGAGCGGGGCATCGATCTCGTCGAGATCGTGCCTGACGGCGCCGGCGGCCATCGCGAAAATCCGGTGCGGCTCATCAAAGGTGAGTGGTACGAAGACCCGCGCGCCGTGCTTCGGCGCAGACTCGCGGTGCCGGTGAATGACACGCCCGCACAGCGCGAGTTTCTCGCCGCGGCGCTCGAGGGCGACACCCATAAACTTGCGGCAGTGTCCGGCAGGGGTGTAGCCATAGACGCGCGACTTCCAGACGACGAACGCAATGCGCTTCTCGCCGCCACTTTGCGCGGGCAACTGCCCGCGGTTCGCTGGCTGCTTGCTCACGGCGCGAAACCCGACCTGTTGATCGGCAAGAACGAGGTCACCGCGCTGCAGACGGCGGTATCGACGGAGGATCTCGCGATAACTCGCGCGCTCGTGGACGCGGGCGCCGACGTGAACCTCGTCAACGGCGACCTGATGTCGCCGCTGCATCTGGCGGTGAGCCTGCGGAACATGCCGGCCGTGGATCTGCTGCTCGAGCGCGGCGCGAACGTCAATGCGGCGATGGGCGACGGCAGACGCGCGCTCGATCTCGCGATCGAGAAGGATTCGGCGAACGTCAACGAGATTATCGCGCTGTTGCGAACCCACGGCGCGATCCGCGGGAACACACGCGCGCGCGAAGTCGAATAGATGCGGCAGTGGTTAGTCGGCTAGATGCTGGCCTCACCCG
>JAYTOK010000049.1:0-9003 GCA_043747835.1 Pseudomonadota bacterium
CGATGAAAAAGTGCCGAGCCTGCCGCAGGCTCGGCACTTTTCGCGCCTTTGGGGCCAATCCCCATCGGAGACACCATGCACACGGACACGTGGATTATCCCAAAGGAAACGTTCTCCGCCCGCATGACGGGCAACTGCCTGTGCGGCGAGGTGCGCTGGTCGTACGACGACCCATTCGCCGCGATGCTGCATTGCCATTGTTCGGTCTGCCGCAAACATCACGGCGTGCTGTTCGTGACGTTTTACGCCGGAGCGCTGTCGACATTCCACTGGCGAGGCGGCACGGAAAAGATCGTTTCCTGGCAGTCGTCGGAGAAAACCCAGCGCAGCTTCTGCTCGGTGTGCGGCGGCAAGGTGCCCGCCGTCGACACCAAAGCGCAACGCGTGTTTCTCCCGGCCGGGTCCTTCGATCAGGAGCCCGGCATCCGTCCGCAATTGCACATCTTCGTGGGATCGAAATCGCCGCTCACGCAAATCGCGGACGGATTGCCGCAGCACGCGGCGTTTCCACCCGGTTGGGGCGAAGGCATGCACACACTGCCGCGTCCCACGCGTGAGGGCGTGTCCAGCGGCTCTTGCGCCTGCGGGCGAATGCGGTTCGAGTTGTCGGGGCGGCCGCTCGTGATGCGGCACTGCCATTGCAGCCGTTGCCGGCATGCGCGCTCGGCGGCGCATGCGACCAACATCGCCTGGCCGCTCGAGGCGATCCGGTACGTCACGGGCGAAGAGTTGCTCACGGACTTCGATCTGCCCGGCGCGCAGTTCTTCGGGCAGTCGTTCTGCAGCGTGTGCGGTGGCGCGATGCCAAGGCGTTCACCCGGTCGCGGGTTGGCTGTCGTGCCGGTCGGCGCGCTCGATTCAGATCCGGGCATCAACGTGTCGGCGCATCAGTTCGTGGCGTCGAAGGCGCCGTGGCATGAGATACACGATGGCGTGCCGCAGTTTGGCGAGGCGGTGCCGCCGCCGCCGGTTGCTGGTAGCTAGAATGCGATGAGTGCTTCCGTGAAGGCCGGCGACGCTATCCAGATCCACGGCAAGACGCCCGCGATCGTCGCCGAGGTGCGCGGAAGCGATCCGCCACTCGTCGAGGCAGTGTATCGACACGCCTCGGGACGCATCGTCGCGGAGGACGTCGTCTTCGCGAACGGCGAGTGGGCGTTCAGGAACTTCGGGTCGTGCGCGAGCGTGAGCGTTGAGCACGACGCGCGCTACGCGGCGTTCGTGCCACTCTTGAAATAGGGGCCAGGCCCCGAATTCGGAAATGGGGCCTGACCCCTATTTCTTCTCCGGCGGCACGCGGAACAACGCCGCATCGGGTTCCTTCCTCTCGATCTCCCGCAACTTGTACTTCGTCTCACCGGTCCTCGGATCCCGATACGTCGCCTCGACGACCACCTGCAGCTCCCGCCCATACCACTGCTCCGCGCTCATCTTGATCGGCTTTTCATTTCCCGCCGCACCCGCCGGAATCGTCGCTTCGATGCGGCTGCCCGACACGGTCTCGCCATCCTGCCGGCGTTCGCCGAGCCGCTTGCGCGCGGAGAAACTCATGGCGCTGCCCGTCGCGCGCACGGGCCCCACGAAATCCGGCTCGCCTTCGATCGGCGCGCGACACGGCGAGATCGGCACGGTCACGACACTGCGGCCCGGCTGCAGCATGTAGCGCTCGCCCGCGGCCGGATCGTCGATCACCGTGACGGTCCGGTTGAACTCGAGCGGTGTCGGTCCGCCGATCGACGAGATCGAATACTCCGATCGTGTGCGCCCATCGCTGTCGCGCCAGACGCGCACCTTGTTCTGCCGCACGATCCGGCTTCCGTCCGCGAGCGTGACGCTGGTTTCGGTCATGCCGAGCGCGGAGTAGGGCGCGCCGGTCACGAGACGCACGTTGTTAGGCGCTGACGCAGGTTGCGGCGGGCACGGCGGGATGCTGGCGATGTCGTTCGCGCGCGCGCCGCCCGTGTGGATGAGGATCAGCGCGGCGATGAACGCGAAAGGGTTACTGAGTCTGCAGCTTCGGGGCATGTTCCTGACTTCCGGAAGGAGTGACGGCGCCCGCGGGCACGACGTTCTGAATTCGCACGGTGCCGTCGTTCGACACGACGACGTCCACCCAGTATCGCGCGCTGGTCTGGCGCGAAGCTTCGTCGACGGCGACGAGGGTTCCATCCGCCGCGTACACGGCGGGCACCTTGAGTGCCACCGAGTCGGTGGGCCACATCGACATCTCCGGCAGAGGCCATGCGGCGTCGGGCGCGGTGTGCGAGGTATCGAGCACCGTCACGCGCTCCGCCGCCCCGCTCTCGAGTCGCATGCCGATGATGACGCCCGCACCCAAGACGAAGACGAGCGCGAGCAGCGCGAGCGCCGCGGCGGCGGCCCAGCGCGGAATGTGCAAGCCCTCGGTGCGGGGCGCCGCGCGCGGCGTGGAAATTTCTTTTCCGTGCGTCGCGACCAACCGGTCGATTCGCGCATCGAGACTCTTCGAGGGGGAGACTTCGTCCAGATCGCGCGCGTACGAGCGCGCAAGCGGTTCGACTTGGGGATGCAAGGGTCGATTCACGTCGCATTCTCCTGCGCGAGCGCCATGCCGACCGGCAGCTCGATCATCTCGAGCGAGGCGAGCCGGATGGTGAGCAGTGCGCGCGCGCGGTGCAGTCGGGAGCGCACGGTGCCGATCGGGCAATGCAGGATCTGCGCGACCGTGGCGTAGGGGAGTTCTTCGAGATCGCACAGCGCGATGATCTCGCGGTGCGGCAGCGGTAGTTCGAGCATCGCACGGCGAAAAGCCGCGGTGACCTCCGAGCGCGCGATCTCGTCGTCGGGGCCGGGGCGCTCGTCGGCCGGCGCGTTCGAGTCGTCGTCCGGGTTCATCGAAACCCAGCGCTTCTGCTGGCGGAAATGGCGGCTGATCTGGTGACGCAACACGCCGCAGAGATAGCCGAGCACCGTGCCTTGCGCCGGGTCGAACAGGCTGGGCTCGCGCAGGAATGCGACGAAGGTGTCGTGTACGAGATCTTCAGCGGACGTCTGCGAGCGGCACATCGCGATGGAGAAGCGCAGCAGCGCGCGGCCGTGGCGTTGGTAGAGCTCGCGCAGCGCCGCCGAGTCGCCGGATATCAGCCGGCTCACGAGTTCGCAATCGTCGCCCGGGCGTTCAGCACTCTTTGTCATGGTCGTAGCGACGCCCGATCTGCAACGTGCGGTTGCAACGAATGCATTGGGGTAATTCCCGCGCGAAAAGTTCCGCGGCGCGAATGAATCACGCGCGTTCGACGAGGACGCCAATGACATAACCTTCACCATGGACAGTCTTGATGATGCGCGGCAGACGCGCGTCGTCGCCGACGATCTGGCGCAGCCGGCTGATGCGCACATCGATGCTGCGGTCGAAAGGAGCCGCGTCGCGACCGCGCGCGAGCTCGATGAGTTTCACGCGCGACATGACGCGATTGCCGTGCGCGAGCAGCGACGACAGCACGCGGTATTCCGAATTGCGCAGCGGCTGCACCCTTCCTTCAGGATCGGAGAGCTCGCGCGCGACGACGTCGAGTTGCCAACCGCCAAAGCGGAAGAGTCGGCCGCGCGGCGTCGACGTCGGCGCTGTGCTGCTCCGACGCAGCAGATTGCGGATTCGCGCGAGCAACTCGCGCGGGTTCACGGTCTTCACGAGGAACTCGTCGGCGCCAATCTCGAGGCCCACGATCCGGTCGACTTCATCCGCGCGCCGCGCCAGCATGATCACGGGCACATCCGTCGACGCGCGCAGGTTCCGGCACAGTTTCAAGCCGTCGTCGTCGCCGTGCGGCGCGTCGAGCAGGACGAGATCGATGCGCGCCCGTTCGAGCGCGCGCTGCATGCCATTCCCGTTACTTGCGGCGGTCACGCGCAACCCATGTTGTTCGAGGTGCGACGCGAGCCTCGAACGCGACTGCGCGTCTTCGTCGACGATGAGCACATGTTTGCGGTCCTGCATTGTGGTCGGGGCGTATTGCCGTGAGCCGCAATGAAAGTTCCATCGAAATGACGCGCTACAGAATCGAAAACATTCCTTAACATTCGCGAACAATTCCAGCTGAACCGACGCTGACTCCCGCGGTCACACGCCGGGATGAAGAGAAATAGTCCAGGGATCTTCGCGGCATGTCTGCTCACGGCGATAGTAGTTAGCGAAGCCGCGCGCGCGGCCGACCCCGTCGACGAACAAGGCTTCGAAGTCACCGACATCCGCGTCGAGGGCCTGCAGCGCATCCCCGAAGGCACTCTTCTCAACCGGCTGCCAGTGAACATCGGCGACCGGCTCGACACGCGGCGTATCCGCGAGGCGTTGCGCGCGGTGAACGACAGCGGCTTCTTCAGCGACGTCGAATTGCGGCTCCTCGAGCCGGGCGTGCTCGTCGTCGTCGTGCAGGAGCGGCCGTCGATCCGCACGTTCGAGATCAAGGGCAACAAGGAGATCAAATCCGAAGATCTCGAGAAGTCGCTCAACAACATCGGGCTCGCGCGCGGCAAGATCCTGAATCGCTCCGCGCTCGAGGACGTCCGGCAATACCTCACGGAGCAGTACTTCTCGCGCGGTCGTTACGGCGTGACCGTCGATGCGCGCGTCGAGGAGATCGGCGGCAATCTCGTCGACGTGTTCCTCGACATCACCGAGGGAAAGTTCGCGCGCATCCGCGACATCAACATCGTCGGCAATGAGCGCTTCGAGGACGGCGAACTGCTGGGCGCGCTCGAGCTGCGTTCGTCGGGCCTGCTGTCGTTCTACAAGGCCGACGACCGCTATTCACGCGAAGTGCTGCAAGGCGATCTGGAGAAGATCCGTTCGTATTACATGGATCGTGGTTACGCCAACTTCGAAATCACCTCGACCCAGGTCACGCTCGCGCCGGAGAAGGAAGAGCTGTTCATCACCGTGAACGTCTTCGAAGGCGAGACGTTCAGGATCGGCGCGGTGAAGCTCGCCGGACGATTCGCCGTGCCGGAGGAAATCCTGCGCCAGTACGTCTGGATCAAGCCGGGCGATGTGTTCTCGCGGCGCCTGATCACGGTAACGGAGGAGTCGATCCGCACGAAGCTGGGCGAGAACGGCTTCGGCTTCGCGGAAGTGAACACCGTCCCCGCGCTCGATCCCGCGACAGGCGCGATCGCGCTCACGTTCATGATCGAGCCGAATGCCCGCACGTATGTGCGCCGCATCGAATTCCTCGGCGTCGAGCGGACGCGGGACGAAACGCTGCGGCGAGAAATGCGGCAACTCGAAGGCGCGGCGTTGACGCCGGCGCTCGTGGAGCGGTCCAAGGAGCGCCTGGAGCGTCTGCCGTACATCCTCTCCGTCGAAACGGAAACGACTCCGGTTGCGGGCACGGCGGATCTGGTCGACGTCGCGATGACCGTGGAAGAGGGGCCGTCGTCGACGATCGGTGGCGGCCTCGGATATTCCGAACGGCAGTCGCTGATGCTCCAGGGAAACTTCATCGACACCAATCTTTTCGGCTCGGGCGAGCGGCTCGCCGTGGAACTGAATGGCGGCAACTACTCGCGCGTGTTCAGCGTCTCGCACTCCGATCCGTACTTCACGATGGACAACGTATCGCGTTCGCTCAGCGCGTCGTACGTCGAGCGCGAGCGGCTGACGTCGTCGTTCTCGCAATTCACGACGACCACCTGGTCGGCGGGCGCGGGGCTCGGCTATCCACTGTCCGAGGACCAGTACCTCAACTTCGGCTTGACCTACAGCCACGAAGACCTGGCGACCGTGCTCTCGAGCTCCACGCAGTTGCGCGACTGGGTGCGGAACAATGGCGACGACTATTTCCGGCGCGTCGGCCGCGACCCCATGCTCGGCACGGTTCTCGACACCGTCGAGCTCAACGCGGCCTGGATCTACGACAGCCGCGACCGCACGCTCTTCCCGACGCGCGGTGGCTCGCATCGCCTGACGGTCGGCGTCACGCCGCCTGGCGGATCGGTGTCGTACGGCACCGTGAACTTCCGCTCGCAGCAGTTTTTCCGGCTGCCGTTGCCGTTGATCGAAAAGATCCCGTTCTCCCTGTCCACCGATCTCGGATACGGCCGGGCATTCGGCGACACCACCGCGCTGCCGCCGCACCGGCACATCTTCACGGGCGGCAGCAGCTCGGTGCGCGGCTTCGATGACGGCACGCTGGGTCCGCGCGACTCGCTGGGAAATCCGTATGGCGGCGATGCCGGCATCGCGGCGCAGCTCGAGGCGATCATCCCGCTGCCGGCGAAGTTCGCCACCAGCGCACGCCTCGCGCTGTTCGTCGACGCCGGCCAGTCTTACTACCTGGGCGACACGCAGTTCCGCAACAAGCGCGGAGATCGCACCGACTACAAGTTCGACCTCGGCGAGATACGCGTGTCGAGCGGCATCGGCATCGAGTGGCTGACCCGGATGGGCCTGTTCCGTTTCAGCTACGCCATTCCGCTGCGCTTCCAGGAAGCGACTCGCCGGGAGTTCGGCGACGACATCCACGAGTTCCAGTTTTCCATGGGCCGCGCATTCTGATTCTTCCAAGGAGCCAACATGTTTTCGAGCATCCGAATTTCCCGCATCGTCCTGTCATGCGTCGCCACGGTGGTGGCGATGGGGCTCGTCGCCTGCGAGAGTGGCGGCGATGCGGACGAGGGCGATGCGCAGATCCGTCTGCTGAATCTCAGTACGGGGTATCCGACGCTCGATCTCATCACGAACGTCGATGCGGATGAGGATGACGATGACGAGACACAGTCGTCCAGCGTGGCGCTCGACGCCGCGAGCGGATACGTCTCGCTCGAGGCCGACGACTACACGATCAAGCTCAAGCGCACGGGCTCGGGCAGCATCCTGCGCGCATTCGCGGGCGAGGAGTTGGTCGAAGGCACGATCAACACGTACGTTGCGTTCGGCGAGGTCGGCGCGTTCGGCGCGTTGCGTCTCGACGACACGCTCGACGAAGCGGACGCCGGCGAGACGCGGCTCAACGTCGCGAACGTGTCCACGGCCGGCGCCGTCGACGTCTACATCACGGATACGGATGTCGATCTCGATGACACGACGCCCGTGTTGTCGAGCGTCGGCTCGGCGTTCGCGCAGGTGTCGGTGGATAGCGGGACGTACCGGCTGCGCGTGACGGCGGCCGGCGATTCGGCGGACGTGAGGCTCGATGTGGCGTCGTTCGCGCTCGCGGATCGGGGCGTCGCCGCGCTGATCTTCACGTCGACGCAGGGCGGCATGCTCGCGAACGCGGTCAGCATGCCGCAGGAAGGACAGCCGACGAAGATCCTGAACACGAAGGCGCGGCTGCGCGGCGCCGTGGGCGTTGCGAATGGCGCCAGCGCTTCGATCCGCGCGGGTGGGCTGTCCGTGCTCAGTGCCGCGACCGCGGGCGTGATCGGCAGCCGTTACACGTTGCTGGACGCGGGCTCCGTGCCCGTGGTGCTGGCGGTGAATGGGACCGCGGTGCCGGTGAGCAACGTCACGCTGCAGGCGGGCGCGGACTACACGCTGCTCGCGTGGTCGGATGCGTCGGGTCCGCGCACGAGTCTCGTGCTCGACGACAACCGGCTTCCCTCGAGCGCCGGCAACACCAAGGTGCGGCTGCTCAATGGGATGTCGACACTGGCCGCGCCGCTCACACTGTCGGTGGATTTTTCGCCGGTGATCGAAGGCGCGCCGGTTGGCGAGGTGTCGGATGAGGTAGAGGTGAGTGCGGGCACGGATCGTCAGCTCGATGTGTCGAACGCGTCGACCGCGGCAAACGTGTTGGCGCGCACGGGGATCACGTTGCAGGCGAACACCGTGTACACGTATTTCCTGACGGACAACGGAGCGACGGCGATCGGGGTTCTGCGGCGGGACCGCTAAATGGGGACATTCCCGTCGTTGCTTTCGCACCGACCCTGGCAAACGGGGGCAGACCTCATCGCGACGGCTGGCGCGAAGGCTTGCGGTTGACTCGTCCGCGGCCCTCAGGGAGATCGCGCTTCGAAAAATGGAGGACCATTTTTCGGCGTTCGCTCGTCGTCGCTACGCGCCTTTCTGGCTCTGTAAGCGTGCACTAGACAGGCACCACCGCGGCGCGTGGGCGCTCCTCCTCGCCGATCTCCATTCGGGCCTCGGACGAGTCAACCGCAAGCCTTCGCGCCAGCCGTGCAGAGCTGCCCGTCCCCGTTTGCCAGGGTCGGTGCGAAAGCAACGACGGGAATGTCCACATTGATTCGCGCGGAGGATGACGGCGCGGTTTCAGACGTGCAAATGCAGTGTCAGCGGTAATCCGTCACGCCTTTGCGTCTTCGATCCCGACGCGAGGTTGTCAGGCGCTCTGCCGCGCGGGAGGCTCGGGCTCAAACCGGGAGGACGCATGATCAAGTGTGGCTGGCGATGTATCGCGATTGCGTGCATCAGCGTCGTGATCGTAGTCGTAGGCTGGTTCTTCTGGTGCGGCCGCCATACGACGGTTCTGCTCGTCAGGCATGCGGATCGCGCCGGCACCCTCGACCAGCTCAATGCGCTCGGGACCGTCCGCGCGGGAGTGCTCGCGCACGTGATGGACAAGGCGCCACTGGACGCGATCATCCGCAGCGATGCAGTCCGTGCCGGAGAGACCGCGTCGCCGACGGCGGCGGCGGAAGGGCTGACACCCATTGTGCTCGCGGGCGCCGACGTGCAGGCGTTCGTGGATGAAATCCGCGCGAATCATCGCGGTCAGCGCGTGCTCGTGGTCGGGCACAGCAACACGGTGCCGGAGATCATCGCGGCGTTGGGCGGGCCGGCGGTGACGATCCCGGATACGGAGTTCGACAATCTATTCGTGCTGGAGCTGTGCCGCTGCCGCGGCGGAGCGCGGCTGACCAATCTGCAGTACGGGGCGCCGACGCAGTAGAGGGGAGAGAACTGGAAAATGGGGACAGTCCCCATGTCCTAGAAAAAGGGGAGGGGCCTGCGGCAGGCCCCTCCCCTTTTTCCCGCTTCGCGGGAAATGGGGAATGTCCCCATTT
>JAYTOK010000050.1:0-34558 GCA_043747835.1 Pseudomonadota bacterium
CGACAACATCAAGATGAAGGTCGAGCTGATCAACCCGATCGCGATGGAAGAAGGCCTGCGCTTCGCCATCCGTGAAGGTGGTCGCACGGTCGGCGCCGGCGTCGTCGCCAAGATCCTGAAGTAAAGCTTCTTCGTACGAAGACCGGGGACAGACTTTCAGTCTGTCCCCTTCGAAGACGAGAAACGGTGGGTATGCAAAGCGTCTACACACCACAAGTTCGGAAACGTTAGCTAGGTAACTCTCTACTTAGTCGCTCTTTAGAAAGGAAAACGAAATGGCCAACCAGAACATCCGCATTCGCCTCAAAGCCTTTGACCATCGATTGATCGACACCTCCGCGAAGGAAATCGTCGAGACGGCGAAGCGCACGGGCGCGACGGTCAAGGGCCCGATCCCGCTGCCGACGAAGATGGAGAAGTTCACGCTCCTCGTCTCGCCGCACGGTGACAAGGACGCGCGCGACCAGTTCGAGCTGCGCACGCACAAGCGCATCATGGACATCATGAACCCGACGGATAAGACGGTGGACGCGCTCATGAAGCTCGAACTGCCGGCTGGCGTCGACGTCCAGCTCAAGCTGAACTAACAACGCGAGGAAGCAGCCACTTTGAAGCTGCAACAACTTCGCTATCTCGCGGCCGTCGTCCAGAACGGCCTCAACGTGACAACCGCCGCGCAGGCGCTGCACACCTCGCAGCCCGGCGTGAGCAAGCAGATCCGGCTCCTCGAAGAGGAGCTGGGTCTGACTCTTTTCGTGCGCGACGGGCGCGCGCTCAAGCGCCTCACGCCCGCGGGGGAAGAGGTGGCGGCGCGTGCGCTGCGCATGCTGCGCGAGGCGCAGGCGCTGAAGTCGCTCGCGAAGGATCTCAAGCAATCCGATCGCGGCTCGCTGTCGATCGGCACGACGCACACGCAGGCGCGGTACGTGTTGCCGCGCGTGATCCGCGACTTCCGCATCAAGTATCCGGACGTTCAGTTGCACCTGCACCAGGGCACGTCCGACCAGATCGCGGAGATGGCGTCGCTCGATCGCATCGACTTCGCGATCAACACGGGCAGTCAGGACAAGTTTCCGGACTTCGTG
This sequence comes from Pseudomonadota bacterium, assembly GCA_043747835.1. Classification (GTDB taxonomy): domain Bacteria; phylum Pseudomonadota; class Gammaproteobacteria; order Steroidobacterales; family Steroidobacteraceae; genus CADEED01. The sequence goes on from JAYTOK010000050.1 coordinate 1,086, forward strand.
CTGCTGCCTTGCTACTCGTGGCACCGGCAGATCATCGTGCCGAAGGATCACCCGCTCGCGCAGGTGTCCAAGCCGACGCTGCAGCAGCTCGCCGAGTATCCGCTCGTGACGTACGTATTCAGCTTCACCGGGCCGTCGTCGCTGCAGCAGCAGTTCGCACGCGCGGACATCGAGCCGAATGTGTCGCTGACCGCGCGCGATGCGGATGTGATCAAGACTTACGTGCGGCTCGGTCTCGGCGTCGGCGTCGTCGCGAGCATGGCGATTGAACCGGAAGACGAGAAGGATCTCGCGGTGGTCGAGGCAGGGCATCTCTTCCCGCAGCACATCACGTGGATGGGCTTCCGCGCGGGGGCGCTGCTGCGCGGGTTCACGTACGACTTCATCCAGCTACTCGCGCCGCACCTCACGCGCGAGCGCATCGAGCGGATCCTGTCGGCGTCCACGCCGGCCGCACGCGAGAAGCTGATCAGCGCGATCGAAGTCCCGCGCTACGATTAAGGGGTCAGATCTGTTAGGCCTCTAACAGATCTGACCCCTTAATCGTAGCGCTACTTTCCCGAGAAATTCGCCGCCAGGTAGTCGCCGCTCGCGGTGAGAAACACATATAACCGGCGTTTCACGGTGTCGGTAGCCTTCGGGTTGTCGAATGTGACGACCCACTCCACTTCCTCGTCGGCGACGCGTCGCTCGGCACCGCCGGTCACTCGATCGAGAAGCCACGACTTTTCGAGCTTCGTCTCCTCGACGAGCCGATCCACCTCGATACCTGCGCGTTTCATCGCGTCCTCGCGGGTGATCTCCTCGCCGTGCCCCGGATGCGCGATGGCGAGCGGCGCGGCGACGATGAGCGCCGCGCACGCGGCGACGAGGTGGCGGACAAAATTCATGAGCGGCTCCTCAATCCAGTGAATCCGAGTGTCGTCCGCGCTGCTGTTCCAGCCGCATCTTCTCATGCGCGTGGTGATGCAGGTCCTCGCTGAAGCCCAGGTCGTCGGGTTGCGAATTGTGCACGTACCCGTGCAATTGAAAGAGGAACAGCAGCGCACCGATCGCGATCAGTGCCTTGTTCGCAAGCTGGCTGAACAGCGCGAACGATGAACGCCGGCGCCAGACCGCGAGCACCGCCACGATGACGACGAGCGCCGCGATCTGCCCGAGCTCGACGCCCGCATTGAACGAAAGGATGCGCGCGAGCAGGCCCTCCTCGGGTAGCGGCGCCTGTTGCAGGCGCGTCGCGAGACCGAGGCCGTGGATCAATCCGAACACGAATACGGCGTAGAGCAGGTTCGGTGTGCGGAAGCCGAGCCAGCGCTTGAAAGCGTCGAGGTTCTCCATGCCCTTGTAGACGACGGTCAGCGCGATGATCGCGTCGATCACGAAGTAGTTGGCATGGATGCCGAAGAACGTGCCGGCGCTCAGCGTGATGCTGTGTCCGAGCGTGAACGCGGTGACGAACTTGACGACGTCGACCGCGCGCGTGAGGAAGAACACAACGCCGAAGAGGAAGAGGAGGTGGTCGTACCCGGTGAGCATGTGCTTCGCGCCCAGCCACACGTACGCGAGATTGCCGCCGCGCTCGAGCTTCGCGATGTCCTCGGGCGGCATGCCGTGCGCGAACGCGAGGCTCGCCGCACCGAGCGCCAGCGCTGCGAGACAGAAGCGGGTCGAGCGTAAGCTACGGCCGGACATGGACGGTGAAGCTCGAGTTGATGGTGAGTTCTTCTCCGGGCTTCGCGCCACGCACCAGCTCCGGAAATTGCGCAGCTTCGGCGTCGTGCCTCGCATCGAAGCGCCACAGCCCGGCTGTCGGTAACCGGAACTCGGCGACGCCGCTCGCGAGTGGCGAGGCGAGTCCCCAGCGATCGCCGAGTGCCTGGTTCTGCGCCGTGAGCAGCGATGCGCCGTGCGCCGCACGCCAGGGCTTGCCTCGCAGCAGCACTCGGAGCCGCACGATGTCGCCTGGGCGCACCGCGTGCAGGTCGGTTAGCGGGACGATCTCGAAGAGTTGCTTCGCGGGCGCGGTTTCGGTCCATCCGCCCGCGGCGAACGCGCTCTTGAGGAAGAACACCTCGTGCGACACATCGAGCACCTCGGAGAGATCCGCTATCGAGGATTCCGGCCCGTCGGAGTAGTGGTCGTTGCCGTCCTTTCCGCGGTAGTGCACATAGCGGAAGGCGGGACTCTGCCCGAGCACCAGGTACGTGCCGCGCGCCCCGTCGGCGAGCGAGACTTTGCGCTGGCCGGTGTCGCCGCCCGCCGTGATGCGCGCGCCGCCCGGCAATTCACGCGCACGCGCGGCGCCGACGTCGGGTGGCACGAGGTCCGCGCGCACGCCCGCGGGCGAAAGCAGTTCGTACGTCGCGAGCCGCATCGCGCCCCACTCGGTGCGCAGCAGCTCGCTTCCGGGTAGATAATCTCCGTAGGCCACGGACGTGACGACCTGTTGTTCGGCGTGATCCGGCGCGAGGTTGATCCACATCGTGTGAGCCGCGGCCGGCGCGGACACGAGAGTCGCACAGCAGACGAGAGCGAGCGGACGGAGCATGTAGATCATGATTCGTTTCCTTCGGCGAGAGCCGCGAGCAGCGGCGCGATGAACGTTTCGTAGCGACGCCAGCGTCCGACCGACGACGAGTAGATCGGTTGCCGGACCTGCCATTTGCTCGGAGTGTTGACGGCGCGCGCGCTGCGGTGGAACGAGAGGCAGTTCTCGTCCCAGTCCAGCCCACAGAAATCGATGAGCCGACGTGTCTGCGCAGGAAGATCCGCGACCAACTCCTCGTACTGCACGTCGAGGATCCGCAGTGGGAGTACCGCATGCCAATGACGCATGAGCCGCCGGTACTGGCCGTGGAAATGAGCCAGACTCTCGAGCCGCGTGGTGTAACGCTGGTCTTCCTGGAAATTCTCGACGTAGCAGGACAACAGGTTGTCGCGCGGGTCGCGACGGCAGTGAACGATGCGCGCGTTCGGAAACGCGAGCGCGATGAGGCCGAGGTGCTGGAAGTTCGTCGGCATCTTGTCGGTCACGCGGCGCGCGTCGCGGGAGACCGAATCGAGTTGAGCGAGGAAGCCGGAGGCCACCGACTCGAGATCCTGCGCGGTGAGCCCGGTTGCGAACGACGACAGGTCGTCGCCACGGTCGACACGCGAACCCAGCTCGTAGGCCATGTGATTGAAATAGCCGAGCTCGCCCGCACCCGCGATGGCGCGGTGGCTCGAGAGGATCTGCTCGGTGAGCGTTGTGCCCGATCGCGGCATGCCGACGATGAACAGGGGGCGGTCCGAGGGGTTGCCGAACGCGCGCTTCGCAACGAAGAGCTCGCGCGTGAACGCGGCGATGTGCCGCAAGATGTGAGCTTCGACGCCCAGCGGTTTGTAGCGGCGGCCCTCGCCGACAATGTCGTTGGCGCTGCGGTAGTGCGCGAACGCGCGCGCGCAGTCGCCGACCGCGTCGTAGTGGCGGCCGAGTGCGAACAGCAGCTGCACGCGCACGGGTCGCACGATCTCGCCGGCCGCGAGATGCTTTTCACCGCGCTCCGCGAGGTCGGGCTCGTCCACGCCCTTCTTGAGCGCGAGCAGATGTGCGACCGCCACGGGATAGTTAGGGCGAAGCGCGAGCGCCCGGCGGAACGCGTCTTCGGCCGCCGCGAAATCGCCCAGCTCCTCGAACAGCGCGCCCAGATTCGTCCAGCCGGCGGGCTCCGCGGGTTGCAGGGCCGTGACACGCCGCAGGCTGTCGAGCGCTTCGGCCGAGCGGTTCATCGCGCGCAGCGCGAAGCTCGCGCCCGCGAGCGCGGCGACGTCGTCGGGTTGACGCGCGAGCACAGCGCGCCACGCCTCGAGCGCGGCCGGGTGCCGATGACACGCCGCATAGGCGCGCGCGAGCTCGGCGCGCAGCTCCAGTCCGCCATCGGCGGCGACGGCCTCTTCGAGCGCGTCGGTAGCCGCTTCCGGCTGATCGTCGGCGAGCAGCGCGCGGCCCAGCATGTGGCGTGCTTCGATGCTCGCGGGCGTGCGCCCGAGCGCGTCGCGGAAATGGGCCAGCGCTCCCGCGGCATCGCCGTCGTTGAGCAGCACGCGCCCGAGGTTGACGTGAACCGCCGCTCGCCGGCCGTCGAGCGCGATGGAGCGCTGCATGAGCGCGCGCGCGCCCTCGCGGTTGCCGAGTTTGTATTCGGCCATGCCGAGGTAGTGAAGCAGGTCGGGGTGATCGGGACTCGCACGCAGCAGCTCCCGATACATCGCCGCCGACTCCTGTGTCCTGCCCTCCTGGAACAGGCGCATTGCTCGCTGCACGTCCGCGGTCAAGTCGATGAGTTGCTGCATGTCGACGGGATTGTAGGCATGGCCCGCGGCGGCGGAGCGCAGCATCTGCGCGAAATCGCCGTCCAACACGGGAGAATCGTCGCTGTCCGGCCTGCTAATTTAACGCGTTCGTACCAATGGAGTTCCGCATGAGTCTCTTCCCGCGCGAGGAGTATCTGCGCCGCATCGCAGCCACCCGCGCCCGCATGGAGCGCGAGGGCGTCGACGCGCTGCTGGTCGCCTCGCCCGAAAACATCAACTACCTCACGGGCTACGCGGGCTGGTCGTTCTACACGCCGCAACTCTGCATCGTCGATGCGCGCGAGGAATTGCCGACGTTCATCACGCGGCAGATGGATGTCGCCTGCGCCGACTACAGCGTGTTCCTGCCGTCGACGAACGTGCTGGGCTATCCCGAGCACTACATCGGCACGGCGCTGCGTCACCCGATGGAGTTCATCGCCGAGTGGCTGACCGCGCGCGGCCTCGGCACGCGGCGCCTGGGCGTCGAGAAGAGCGCGCATTTCTTTTCCGTCCGCACCTACGAAATCCTCGTGGCGAAACTTCGCGAGGCTACGTTTGTCGATTGCGATCTGCTCGTCGACTGGGTGCGCCTCGTGAAATCCCCGGCCGAGATCGACGTCATGCGGCAGGCCGGCGCCATTGCCGATGCGACGATGCGTGCGGCGACGGACGCCATTGCTCCCGGAGTACGCGAATGCGACGCGGCGGCGGCGTTGTATGCCGCGCAACTGCGCGGCACGTCGGCGGGCGGCGGCGGCGTCCCCAACAGCGTGCTCATGCCGGCGGGCGAGAAAACTCGCGCGCCACACCTCAAGTGGACCGACGCGCCGTACGCAAACGACCAGGGCGTGAACATCGAGCTGTCGGGTTGCCGGCACCAGTATCACGCGGCGCTGGCGCGCACCGTTTATCTCGGCACGCCGGATCCCGCGCTCGGGCGTCTCGCGGTGGCGGTGATCGACGGCATGGGCGCCGCGCTCGATGCCACGCGGCCCGGCGTGGCCTGCGAAGACGTCGTGAAACGCTGGGACGAGACGATCGGCCGTGCAGGCTATTCCAAGGCCTCCCGCATCGGCTACTCCATCGGCCTGTGTTTCCAGCCCACGTGGCTCGAGCGCACGGTGAGTCTGCAACGCGGCGAACGCACGGAGCTCCAGGCGAACATGACGTTCCACCTCATGTGCGGCATGTGGCAGGGTGCGCACAACCTGGTCATGAGCGAAACATTCCGCGTGAGCGAAACCGGCTTCGAATTGTTCACGTATTTTCCGCGCGAGCTGATCGTCAAACCGTGAGAGCCTCCCCATGAGCATGCAGGCGCCGGGCGGCACGTGGAACGGCTACCCGAAGGGCGTCTATCTGCTTTCGTTCACCGAGCTGTGGGAGCGGTTCAGCTACTACGGCATGCTCGCGCTGCTGGTGTTGTTCCTGACCGCCGATACGGCGGCGGGCGGTTTCGGCTGGGATCGCCCCGAGGCGCTCAAGCTCTACGGCTTCTACACCGGCTTCATCTTCTCGGCACCGATCATCGGCGGCTGGCTCGCCAACAATCACTGGGGCGAGCGCCGCTGCATCCTGACCGGCGGACTGCTGCTCGTCGCCGGCCACGCGTGCCTGGCGGCGCCCGCGGTGCTGCCCTGGATCGCGGGTCAGCTCACCGGGGCGGACCTGCACGCCGTGTGGGTGGATGCGGGCGTGCCGCTGGGCGCGCCGTTTCCCGATGCGGCGCGCGTCGAGCGGCTCGCCGCCGCGGCGCGCGCGGCCGGCATCGACGCGGGGACGACCGAGCTCGTCTACCGCCTCGTGGCGCTCGCGTTCCTCGGCGGTCTCACGCTCATCGCGAGCGGCACGGCGCTGCTCAAGCCCACCATCTCCTCGATCATCGGCCGCTTCTTCGACGCGGGCGACGAGCGCCGCGACGGCGCGTTCGCGCTGTTCTTCGTCGGCATCTACATCGGCGGCCTGTCGGCGAACTTCATCGTGGGCTTCCTGGGCGAACGTGTCGCGTGGCACTGGGGCTTCAGCGCCGCCGGCTTCGGCATGGCGCTCGGGCTCTGCGCCTATCTATTGCGCCAGCGCGCGTGGCTCGCGGACCTGGGGCGCGTGGCCGTACGGCCGGAGCGCGGCGCGCTCGGAAACCTGAGCGCGGAGGAGCGCGCGCGCATCCTCGCGATCCTCGTGCAGGGGCTGTTCACCATCGCCTACGCCGCGGCCTTCTATCAGAAGGGTGGATTGCTGACCCTGTTCGCGCGCGAGCAGCTCGATCGCGGGGTTGGATCGCTCGAAGTGCCCGTGACGTGGCTGCTCGCGATCAGTACCGGCACGTTCATCCTCGTGACACCGTTTCTCACACGCCTCTGGCGCCAGCTCGCGCTGCGCGGCCGCGACCCGGACTCCGCGACCAAGCTCGCGTGGGGGTTGCTGATCATCGGTGCCGGCTACGTCTTCATCGCCTTCGCCGTCGCGCATCATCCGCCCGGTGGGCCGCGCGCCTCGTGGGGCTGGCTCGCGCTCACCTATGTGTGTTTCGGCATCGGCGATTCGCTGGTCTGGCCGACGCAGATCTCGATGGTGAGCCGGCTCGCTCCGCCCGCGTGGTCCACGTTCTTCGTCGGCGCCTGGTACATCACGATCGGCCTCGGCAGTTGGCTCACCGGCTACATCGGCGCGCTCGGCTACTCCTGGGGGATGTTCCCCGTGTTCGCGAGTCTCGCGCTCGCGCTGGGGGTGCTCGGCGCGTTGCTGTGGTGCCTCACGCCGTGGCTCGCGAAGCTCAGTCGCGAACCACGAGCTCGCGCGGCAGGAGCGTAAACGGCTCCGCGCCGCCGGGCGTGATCACGATCGTCTCCGTGATGTACAGGCCCCAGCCGTCGAAGATCAGGTTCGGATGCATGTGCAGCGTCATGCCGGCCTCAAGCACCGTCGGGTCCGCCGGATGCAGGCTCATCGTGCGCTCTCCCGATGTCGGTGGATAGGCGATGCCAACGCCGTAGCCCGACCTCGTCTGTTTCTCGATGCCCGCGGCCCGCAGCACCGCGAGCATCTTCGTCGCGACCTCGCCGCAGGTAACGCCCGGCCGCGCGGCATCGAGTCCCGCCAGGATGCAGTCCTGCGACGCCTGCGCGGCGTTCACGACTTCGCGTGGAGGCTTGCCGAGATGCAGCGCGCGCGCGATGCTCACCTGGTAGCGGAAGCGGCAGCCGAGCAGCTCGACGTAACACGTCTCGTCCTTCGTGAAGCGCTCCTGCCCCCATGAAAGGTGCGGCGCGCCGCCGCGTGCGCCGCGCAGCACGTAGGGCGGTGAGCTCGTGATGAAGCCGCCGTAGTCCGCGGTGCCGCCGATCTGCGCGCGAGCGATCTCTCCCGCGACCTCGCACTCGCGCGCGCCGACGCGGATTCGATCGAGCGCAACGGTCATCGCGCGCGCGGCGATCGCCGCGGCCTCGCGCATCACCGTGAGCTCTTCGGCCGACTTCACGCAGCGCAGCCGCGTGAGCTCTGCGCCGATGTCCTTCCAGGTCGAGTCGGGAAAGGCGGCAGCCAGGCCGTCGCGATACCGCGGGGTCAGGTAGTAGCTGTCGGATTCGTAGCCGAGCACGCGGCCCGCGGCGCCACGCTCGCGGATCACGTCCGCGATGAAATCGGCCGCGTGCCGTCCCTTGATCTGCACGAATTCGTCGGTGTAACCGACGACCGAGTCGGCGGAGATCCACGCCGTGTGACCCACCGCGGGGGCATCGAGCGCGCGGCCTATCCACAGCGGCTCGCGCAGCCGCGGTGAGACGACGAGCGCCTGCGGCACATAGAACGACCACGCGTCGTATCCCGAGATCCACACGATGTTGCACGGATCGGTCACGACCAGCGTGTCGACTGAGGTTGCGTCCATGAGAGCACGCACCTTGTGGAGGCGACGCTCGTATTCGGTGGAAGTGAATGGCGGGCGTGACATGGAGATAAAGACTACCCGCGATGCACCGTCGGAAACCACGCCACGACCGCCGTAAAACGCAGGAAAGCCCCGCGAATCGGCTCGCTGCGCCAGCGTTTCCGGATTGTCGGTCCGCCGGTCCGCACGTACCGTCGGTCGATGCGAACTCCAGTGCCCGCGCAGGCGGAATACGTCATCGTCGGCGGCGGCATCATCGGCCTCTCCGTCGCCTATCACCTCACGAAGCTTGGGATCCGCGACGTCGTGCTGTTCGAGCGCGACCAGCTCACCTGCGGTACGACCTGGCACGCGGCCGGCCTCGTCACGCAACTGCGTGCCAGCGAGAACATGGCGAAGCTCGCGCAGTACACCGCGGGACTGTTCCGCGAACTCGAGAAGGAAACCGGACAGCAGACGGGATTCCGTCAGTGCGGATCGATCACCGTCGCGACGACGGCGGCGCGGCTCGAGGAACTGCGGCGCGGCGCTTCCATGGGCCGCTCGTTCGGACTCGAAGTCGAGATGATCGACGCGGCCGAGGCGCGGCGCCGTGCGCCTTTGCTCGATGTCGGAGACGTACTCGGCGCGGCGTGGATCCCTTCCGACGGCACCACGAACCCGGTCGATACCGCGCGCGCCTTCGCGACCGGTGCACGCATGGGTGGCGCCCGCATCCTCGAACGCACGCCAGTCACGCGCGTGATCGTCGACGAAGGGCAGATCACCGGCGTCGAAGCAGGTGGTGTCACGGTTCGTTGCGAGAAGTTAGTTCTGTGCGGCGGCATGTGGACGCGGCAACTCGCCGCGGATCTCGACTGGACCGTGCCATTGCACGCCGCCGAGCACTTCTATGTGGTCACCGAATCCGTCGCCGGCCTCGCTCCGCACACGCCTACCGTGCGCGATCTCGACGGCTGCTTCTACGCGAAGGAAGACGCGGGCAAGATGCTGGTCGGCTTCTTCGAACCCATGGGCAAGCCTTGGGGCATGGACGGCATCCCCGAGAAGTTCAGTTTCGATTCGTTGCCCGACGATCTCGAACACATCGAGCCGTTCCTCGCGAACGCCGTCAGACGGATGCCCGCGCTGGCGGACGTCGGATATCAACTCGTGTTCAACGGACCCGAGAGTTTCACGCCGGACAATCGCTTCCTGCTCGGGCCCGCGCCGCACACTCGGGGGTTGTTCGTCGCGTCGGGCTTCAACTCCTGCGGCATTGAATCCTCCGGCGGCGCGGGCAAGGTAGTGGCTGAGTGGATGTCGACGGGTTTGCCGGCGGGCGACTACTGGGAAATGGACGTGCGACGCGCCATGCCGTTCCAGCGCAATCGCCGCTACCTGCGCGATCGCACCGGTGAGGCGGTCGGACTGCTGTACGCGCTGCATCGGCCGCACAAGTCACCCGAAACCGCGCGGGGCGTGCGGCGCTCACCGCTGCACGATCGCCTGCTCTCGGCGGGCGCGAAGTTCGGTGAAGCCGCAGGGTGGGAGCGCGCGCAGTGGTTTGGCACCGCCGACGGTCAGCCCTTCGCGCGAGCCACGTTCGGACGCGAAGAGTGGTTCGATTGCAGCGGCGTCGAGCATCGCGCGACCCGAGAGGGCGTTACGCTGTTCGACCAGACCTCGTTCGCTCACCTGCTGGTTCAAGGCACCGATGCGCTGCCGCTACTGCAACGCGTATCCACCAACGACCTCGATGTGCCCGTGGGCCGTGTCGTCTACACGCCCTGGCTCAACGAACGCGGTGGCATGGAATCGGACGTCACGATCGCGCGCCTCGCGGAGAGCGAGTTCCTCGTGGTAACCGCGGGCGTACAGAAGGTGCGCGACTTCGCGTGGTTGAGGCGGCATGCGGCCGGGTCGGGCAACGCCTGCATCAGCGATGTCTCATCGGGTTACACCACGCTTTCGATCATGGGGCCGCGATCGCGCGAGTTGCTGTCGCGCGTGAGTCCTGCGGATCTCAGCGACACCGCCTTCCCGTTCGGCAGCGTGCGCGAGATCGAAATCGGCTACGCGCTGGGTTTGGCGTTTCGGATGACCTTTGTCGGCGAACTGGGTTGGGAACTGCATTTGCCCACGGAGCAGACGCTCGGAGTTTACGAAGCACTGGTGGCGGCGGGTCGCGATGTCGGCCTCCAGCACGCCGGCTATGTGGCGTTGAATACGCTGCGTCTCGAGGCGGGATATCGCGATTGGGGCGCTGATATCAGCGACGAGGATTCACCGCTCGATGCGGGACTCGGTTTTACGATTGCGTGGAACAAGGACGCCGAGTTCATCGGACGTCGCGCGCTCGAGAGCCGTCGAGATCGGCCGATGACGCGTCGGTTGGTTCAGATCGCGTGCTGCGATCCCGCACCGTTGCCCTTCGGTGCCGAACCGGTCTGGCGCGACGGGGCGCTTGTGGGATATCTGCGCTCCGGTGGGTACGGGCACACGTTGGGGCGCGGTGTCGGGATGGGGTATCTGAATTGCGTCGACGGAGTCGATGTCGACTGGCTCGAGAGCGGCCGGTTCGAACTCGAACTGGCCGGCCAGCGATATCCGGCGCTCGCTTCGCTGCGGGCGTTCTACGACCCGACTCGAACCCGGGTGAGGGGCGGGACGCGGCCGACTGCGGAACTGGTGGCGGCAAGGCTGCGTTTCGGCTGACCCGGGGCTGAATTTCACCAGGCGGGGGCTTGACTGAAGCAGTCATTGAGAACAATTCGCATTGGCATCCGTGGTTCACTATGGCATTGTCGCGCCCGCCGGATCGTCGGCGCCTCTCCGCGGTACCTAAAATGCGCCCAAGACCGAGCAATCCTTTTTTCCGTTTCGTCATCCGGATGGCGGCGGCGATCACGCTCGGCCTCGCTTCCGCATTCGCGTCCGACGCCACCGATGAACAGACAGCCAAGACCCTTCCTAAAGTCGTGGTGTCAGCGGATCGGCTTGCGGAATACAACGAGAAGGTGGCGAGCACAGGTACGAAGACCGATGCGGCGATAAAGGACATTCCGCAGGCCATTGTCGTGGTCGACGAAGCCTTGCTCCTCGAGCGCGGTGTCGCGAAGTTGAACGAGGCGCTCGATACGGTTGCTGGCGTCGTGCGCGAATCCGTCTACGGTGGCAACACGGCCACCGCGGGATTCATCGCGCGCGGATTCCGCGCGACCCAGTTGCGTGACGGCATGCGGCTCAGCATCCAGGGATTCGGCGATGCCCTGGACATCGGCGCCGTGCAGAGCATCGAAGTTCTCAAGGGGCCGGCATCGGTGTTGTACGGCGCGAGCGAGCCCGGCGGCACCATCAACATCGTCAGCAAGAAGCCCTTCGAAAATTTCGCCTTCGAAGCGTCCACGTCGGTCGACTCGTTCGGTACCGCGCGCTTGGGCGGCGATCTGAATGTGCCCCTGGTCGGGGACACTCTGCTGTTCCGTGTGAACGCGGCGCACGAGGATGGCGACACCTATCGTGATTTCGTCGATCGGCGCACGACGATGCTGGCGCCGACGCTCGTCTGGAAACCTGCCGAAGGGACCGAGGTCACGGCGCGTTACGAACATGTGCGCACCGTCGGCCTGTTCGATCGCGGCCTGGGGTGGATCGACTCGTACATCGGCAGCGGCATCGACTACCGGGATCTGCCTGTCGAGCGCTTCGTTGGCGAACCCACGCAGAAGCCAAGCCGTAACGACACGAGCCAGATTCTCGCGCAGGTCGATCAGGAATTGCCGGGGAACTGGAAGTTGCGACTCGCCTACTCGGACGTGCAGTTCGACTGGGACAGTCAGGCGGAGATCAACCTCGATGCCTTCGATCCAGATTCGGGTTTGTTCTCGCGCTACTACGGCGATTACTCGCGCCAGGGCGAGAACACGCGGGTGATGTTTGCCGAGCTGCATGGCGAAGTCAGCTTCGCGGGCATGAGTCACCAACTGCTGTTCGGCGCGGACGACTTGCGGAATCGTGCGTTGTACATCGGTGTCGGTGGCGATCCGCCGCCCGCGCCACTCGACGTAGTCGACCCGGTGTACCCGGGTTACGACGTGTCGACGGTATTTTCATTCAGCGGATTGCAGGGCTCGAAAGGCCATTCGGCCTACGCGCAAGACCTCATCACCCTCAACGATCGATGGAAAGCGTTGATCGCAGCGCGGCACGACAGCGCGAGCCGCTTCGCGAGCGCGTATCCCGGACAGCCCGACGATTCGGGCGTGGTGAGCCGCGGGGACTTCTCACGCACCTCGCCGCGAGTGGGTCTGGTGTTCCAGCCGACTGACCGCGACAGTCTCTACGGTAGTTTCAGCACGTCGTTCGCGCCTGCGTTGTTCATCAACTTGCGCGACCCTTCGGCGTTCAAGCCCGAGATCGGCGAACAGCTCGAACTCGGCTGGAAGCGCGAATGGTTCGGTGGCCGGTTTGCGAGCACGCTCGCCGCTTTCGACATCCACAAACGCAATGTGTCGCAAAGCGATCCGGACAATGGCCCGGACGAATTCTTCGAGATACAGATCGGCGAATTCCGCAGCAAGGGTGTTGAGCTCGACGCCAGCGGTGAAATAGTGCCGGGACTGCGTGCGGCGCTCGGAATCGGTTACGCCGAGGTGACCGTCAGCAAGAGCGACGATCCGTCCATTCCGGTTGGCGCGCGTCTCGACAACTTTCCGCGTGTGACCGCGAGTCTGTGGGTCACGAAGGATGTCGCCGCAGAATGGTCCATCGGTGCGGGCCTGTTCCATGCGGGCAGCGCGCCCACCTCCATGCCCGACAACGGCGAGTGGGTAGATAGTCACACACGGCTCGATGCGGCCGCGAGCTGGCATCGCGGCGCCGTGCGGGTGCAGTTGTCCGCCAAGAACCTGACGGACGAGAAGTACTACGCGGCAAGCAATACGATCATGCCGCAGCCGCCGCGGCACGCGCTGTTGTCTGCGACCTTCGCGTTCTGAAGCAACCGCGGCGCCGCCGACACTCCTTCAGGCTTTGAGCGTGGCTCGCACGTCGGCGTACGCGCGCTGCACGCGCTCGACGATCTCGTCCACCTCGGCGCGCGTGATCACGAGCGGCGGCGCGAATCCGAGGATGTCGCCGTGCGGCATCGCGCGCACGATGACGCCCTGTTCGAGGCAGGCCGCGGAGAATTGCGCGCCGACCTTGAGCGTGGCGTCGAATCGCCGCTTGGTCGCGGGGTCAGCCACGAATTCGATGGCGGCCAGCAGGCCCTGGCCGCGCACTTCACCCACGAACGGCTGACCGGCGAACGTATCGCGGAGCCGCTGCTGCAGGTATGCGCCGGTGTCGCGCGCATTCGAGGTGAGGTCTTCGCGCTCGAGGATTGCAAGATTCGCGACGCCGGCCGCTGCGCACAGCGGATGCGCCGAGTAGGTGTATCCATGCGAGAACACGCCGTACTTGTCGCTGCCTTGCTCGAGCACGCGCCAGACGCGCTCGCCGACGATTGCGCCGGACAGCGGCGCGTAAGCGCTGGTCAGCCCCTTCGCTACGGTGATGAGATCGGGCTCGATGCCGTAGAGCAGGCTGCCGCTGCGCGCGCCGAGCCGGCCGAACGCGGTGATGACCTCGTCGGCGATGAGCAGCACGTCGTATTTGCGCAGCACGGGCTGGATCGCGTCCCAGTAACCCTTGGGCGGCGGGATCAATCCGCCGGTGCCCAGCATGGGCTCACCGATGAAGGCGGCCACGGTGTCCGGGCCCTCGGCGAGGATGAGCCTCTCCAGATCGGCCGCGCAGGACTTCGAGAATTCCTGCTCGCTCATGCCGGGCACTGCGTTCCAATAGTGGTGCGGCGTCGTGGTGTGCAGAACTCGCGCGACAGGCAGATCGAAGGCAGTGTGGTAGAACGGCAGCCCCGTCAAACTACCCGACATGATGCTGGCGCCGTGGTAGCCGCGCTGTCGCGAGATGATTTTCTTCTTCTGCGGGCGGCCGAGCACGTTGTTGTAGTACCAGACGAGCTTGACCTGCGTTTCGTTCGCGTCGGAGCCGGACAGGCCGAAGAACACCTTGCGCATGGACGCGGGGAACCACGTGAGCATGTCGCTGGCGAGCCGGATCGCCGCCTCGCTCGAGTGACCGACGTAGCTGTGGTAATACGCGAGCGACTTCGCCTGCGCGTGGATAGCGTCCGCGATCTCATCGCGCCCATAACCCACGTTCACGCAATACAGTCCCGCGAAGCCGTCGATGAGCTCGACGCCGTTGCTGTCGCGGACGCGGATGCCGCATCCGCTTTCCATGATGCGCGGTCCGCCGGTGCCGCCGGCCGCGAACGACTTGAGCGGCGTGAACGGGTGGAGGATCGAATCGCGGTCGAGCTGCTCGAGTGTGCGATCGGCTTGCGGGTTGGCGTTCATGCAGGTCCGTCCTCAGTGTCTGTCGATGCCGTCGACGCAGACGTAACGCGTCTCGGTGTATTCCTCGAGGCCTGCGCGCGCGCCTTCGCGGCCCAGCCCCGATTGCTTGATGCCGCCGAACGGAATCGGTGGGCCAGTCATCTTCGCGGAGTTCACGGCGACCATGCCGTACTCGAGTTGTTCCGCCGTTCGCCACAGTCGATTGAGATCGTTCCCGAAGCAATAGGCCGCGAGGCCGAACTCGGTGTCGTTCGCGCTGCGCAGGACGGCCTCCTCGTCGTCGAATGCGCAGATCGCCGCGACCGGCCCGAACGTCTCTTCATGGAAGATGCGCATGCGCGGCGTGACGTCCGCGAGCACCGTTGGCGTGAAGAAGTTCGGGCCCGCGGCGTGCACGGCGCCGCCGGCGAGCAAGTGCGCGCCCTGTGCGAGCGCGTCGGCCACATGCGCGGCGCATTTCTGCACCGCCCGCGCACCGATGAGCGGACCGATCGACACGTCGGGGTCGAATCCGTTGCCGACCTTGAGCGCACGTGTCGCGGCAGCGAAGCGCTCGCAGAATGCCGCGTACAGCTTGCGATGAACGTAGATGCGATTGGCCGCCAGGCAGTCCTGACCTGAAGTCGCGAATTTCGCGTTCATCGCGCCGTCAACGGCACGTTCGAGATCGGCGTCATCGAACACGATGCAGGGCGCATGACCGCCGAGCTCGAGCGCCACCTTTTTCACGGTGTCCGCCGACTGGCGCATCAGCAGCCGGCCGACTTCGGTGGATCCCGTGAAGCTCAGGTGACGCACCGTCGTGGATTCGAGCAGCGCGGTGCTCAGCCTGCGCGCGTCACCCGTGACGACGGAGAACAGTCCGGGGGGCAACCCGGCCTCTTCCGCGAGCGCCGCGAGCGCGAGCGCCGAATAGGGCGATTCGTTCGCCGGCCGAACGACCATCGCGCAACCCGCCGCGAGCGCGGCGCCCGCCTTGCGCGTGATCATCGCGCTCGGGAAATTCCACGGGGTGATGGCTGCGGTCACGCCCACCGGTACGCGCAGCGTGAAGAGCCGCTTGCCGGGAAGGTGCGACGGGATCACCTCGCCCGAATGTCGCTTGGCTTCTTCGGCGAACCAGTCGATGAAGCTGCGCGCGTAGTCAATCTCGCCGCGGGCCTCCGCGAGCGGTTTGCCCTGCTCGAAGGTCATGAGGCGCGCGAGGTCTTCGCGGTACTGTTCCATGAGCTCGGCCCAGCGATGCAGCACGGTGGCGCGTTCGTAGACGGTGCGTTTCGCCCAGGCAATTTGGGCGGTCGCGGCGGCGGCGAGCGCTCGCCGGACTTCGGCGGCGCCGAGATCGGGCACGGAACCGAGCCGCTTGCCCGTCGCGGGATCATCGACGTCGATCGTGGCGCGCGAGTCCGCGCCTATCCACTCACCGCCGATATACGCACGCTCGCGGAACAGCTGCGGATCGACGCCCGCGGGCGCGCTGTTGCCCGGCGCGCGCGCCGGGGAGCGTGCGAAGTCTTTGGCTTGCATGGAAGCCACGTTAGCGCGACTCCCCCCCGAAAACCCCTCGTTACTGGGGGGCCGGGCGGAACGAATCCGGGGTCTTCGGTGCTCCGGGCGAAGGAATCTCACGCCGCGGGACGCGGCGCGTCCAGCTCAGACGCCGGTGCGGGCGAGCAGCGGCCCGAGCGACAGCGTCGCGAGAGATTTCACGGTCTTCACGATCGGAAACGTGTGGTACTGGAACTTGATCGTGTCCTGCGCGGAGAGGCGCTCGATGATTTCCTGGTACGCCTCGATGCTCGTGGCCGCAACGATGATGAAGTAGTCGACCGTGCCCAACAGGTCCTCGCAGATGACGATCTCGTCGATGCCCTGGACCGCGCGCTCGAAACGACGCGAGCCGGCGAGCGACGCGTCGACGAGCTTGATCTGCACCATGAACAGCGACAGTCCGGCGAGCCTTTGCAGCGAGACGTCCGCGTGATAGCCGCGGATGATTCCTTCGTCCTCCATTCGCCGCATGCGCTCCCAACAGCGTGTCGCCGACAACCCGACCTCGCTGCTGAGCTGCGTCTTGGAGATGCGCCCTTCGCGGTGCAAGGCCGCGAGAATGCGCAGGTCCAGGGAATCGGGTTTCATGCGTCGACGCTTTGGTATTGCCATGCCCGCACGTTAGCTGATGGCGCCAGCGGAGAAAACCTTCGCCGGACATATCTCTCCCGGCTGACGGTCACCGAGCGGGATTTCCTGCGTCAATTCATGTGAGATCGGAGTTTTCACGCGCGCGGGCGCTGCTATGTTCGTGCCCGTGGACGGAGACTTCCTCCGGCGGGAGTGCGATTGGCAGACAAGTATTGGTTGCGGCGACTGTGGATCGCCACGCATCGATGGGTAGGACTCACCGCCGGCCTGGTGCTCGTGGTCATTGGACTCACCGGGAGTGTGAGCGTGTTCTGGCGCGAGCTCAGCCAGGTTTTCGACGCACGCCTCGCGGTCGAGAACTCCGGCGCGCCATACCGGCCGTACTCGGAAATGATCGACGCCGTGAATGCCGAATTCCCGGGGCGCAAACATCAGTGGTACTTCGGGCTGCCGTGGACCGACAACGGCGTCATATATGCGGTCGATCACGATCCGCCCGAGCGCGCGGGGCAGTACGAACGCCCGCTGTACGTCGCCGTCGATCCGTTCGCGGCGCGCGTGACGACGCATTATTTCTGGGGCGAAACCCCCGTGAGCTGGCTCTACAACCTGCATTCGCATCTGAATGCGGGGCCGGTCGGGATGACTATCGTGGGTGTGCTGGGATTTCTGCTGTTGGGCCTCGCGCTTTCCGGCTTGTACCTGTGGTGGCCGATCACGCGCTTCACCCTCCGGCAATTCATGACGACGACGCGCGACGGATATGCGCGGTTCGAATTCGATCTTCACAAGGTTGCCGGGTTCTATTCGCTCGTGCTCTTGTCGGTCTTGAGCATCTCGGGAATCATGCTGGTGTTTCCGGAGGGCAGCGAACGCGTCGTCTCCGTATTCTCCGAGCCGAGCGCGCTCGAGCGCGCGGAAGGCGAGGGCCCGCGAAGCACGCCACGCCCCGGAGCTCCGGCCGTCACGATGGACGACGCCGTGGTCAAGGCTCTGCAACTGTTCCCTGGCGCGCGTGTCCGTGCGCTGATGGCGCCAGCGGCGCCCGAACATTCGTACGGCGTCATCCTGCAGCAGCCCAGCGAGATCTTCGATCCCTTCTATCCACGCACCGAAGTGTGGGTGGATCCCTGGTCCGGCGGCATCCTGCAGGTCATCGATCCGAACGAACAGGGCGCGGCCGATCGCGTGTTGTCGATTGCCACGCCGCTGCACGGTGGCGAAGCGTTCGGACTCACCGGACGGATACTCGTATGCCTGACGGGATTCGTGCCCTTGTTGATGTTCTATACCGGCCTGCGCCAATGGCTGCGCAAGCGCAGCCGCGCGACGTCATGAACGAGAGCAATCCTTTCAGCGCCACGTATCCCGCGGCACGTGCCGCATTCGTACGCCATTGCGAACGTGCCGGCTGGGTGCACCGCAGCTTCGTGAACCCGCATGCGCGGACGCCGGAAGGCGATCGCATCACGCTCGATTTCGCCTGGATGGGTTCCAGGGATGCGAGCACGGTGTTGTTGTCGATCAGCGGTACACACGGACTCGAAGCGCACGCCGGCGCCGCGGCGCAATTGAACTTCGCGCGCCAATTGCACGCAGCCGCCTTGCCACCCGATACGGCGGTGGCGTTCGTGCATGGATACAACGGTTTCGGCTGGGCACACGGCAGCCGCGCCAACGAACACAACGTCGATCTCAACCGCAACATGGTGAGCTTCGACGCGCCGCTGCCCGCGAATGCGCTCTACGACACCGCCGTGCACGAGTTGTTCGCGCCCGCGCAGTTGTCCGCGGACCCGGTGGCGCAGATGCGCGAGGAGATGCACCGGTTGTTCTCCCGGCATGGACACGACGCTGTGCACGACGCAATCAACCGTGGCCAGTATTCCCGCGACGACGGCGTCTACTTCGGTGGCGCACGGCGCGAATGGTCGAGCGAGGTCCTGCTCGATCTCGTGCGCACGCCGCTCGCGCGCGCGCGGCGGGTCGTCGCCATCGATTGGCACACCGGCATGGGCGAGTACGGAGAAACGTTCTTCATCTGCTGGCACACGCGCAGCGAAGCGCGCTTCCGCAATGCCTGCCGCTGGTGGGGCGACCGCAACTTGCTCGACGACAGCGGTTACTCGGACGCGCTTCGCCCGAGCTACCAGGGGATCGTCATGAACGAGCTCGATCGCGCGTTCGCCGCCCAGGGCTGCGAACTCACCGGGGTCGTCATCGAGTTCGGCACGTACGAACCGGACCAAGTCGAGGCCGGCATCATGATCGACCGCGCGCTGCGGCACGGAGCGGGCGCGATTCCGGCGGGCCGTGTCGCCGCTCAGCGCGCGCTCATGCTCGAAACGTTCAATCCGGATGACCGCCGCTGGCGCGACCGCGTCGCCGAGCGCTCCCTCTCTATCTACCAGGCCGCGCTCGCGGGGCTTCGTGAAACATGAATGAGCCGCTGCCCCCCATGCGCGCGCCGGGAGGCACGTTGTGGGGATATCCCAAGGGCGTACTGCTGCTGTCGTTCACCGAGCTGTGGGAGCGCTTCAGCTACTTCGGGATGCTCGCGATTCTGGTGCTGTATCTCACCACTGCGGTCAGCGCCGGTGGCTTCGGCTGGCCGGAAACCTCCGCGCTCAAGCTCTACGGTCTCTATTCCGGCATCGCGTTCACGGTGCCGCTCATCGGCGGCTGGATCGCCAACAACTATTGGGGCGAGCGGCGCTGCATCCTCGTCGGCGGCCTGCTGATCGCCTGCGGCCACGCCCTGCTCGCGGGACCGAAATTCGTGCCGGCGTTCGCGGCCTCGTTCACCGGGCTCGACTACCACGCGCTGTGGCTCGCGGCGGACGTGCCGCTCGGACAGATATTCGTCGACGCGGACGTGCAGGTGAAACTTGCGGCGGTGGCCGCGGCCGCCGGCGCCGACGCCGCGAGCCTCGTGTGGGTGTACCGCGGCATTGCGTTGAGCTTTCTCGGCGGTCTCGCCGTGATCATCCTCGGCACGATGCTGCTCAAGCCCACGATCTCCTCGATCGTCGGGCAATTCTTCGAGCAGCGCGACGCGCGCCGCGACGGCGCGTTCGCGCTGTTCCTCGTCGGCATCTACATCGGCGAGATCGCGGGTGTGTTCATCACCGGATATCTCGGCGAGCGCGTCGCGTGGCATTGGGGCTTCGCGGCCGCTGGCGTCGGCATGACGTTCGGTCTGTTCGTGTACGTGACGCAGCGGCAGCGATACCTGGGCGATCTCGGAGTAGCGCCGGTGGGCGGCGGTGGCAGCGCGCTGCGCGCGCTCATGAATCTCACGCGCGAGGAACGGGACCGCGTCACCGTGATCCTCGTGCAGGCCGCGTTCACCGCGCTCTATTCGGCGGCGCTGTTCCAGACCGGTGGGCTGCTGACGCTGTTCGCCAAGGACTACGTCGATCGCGACCGCTGGGGTTGGGAAATCCCGGCGAGCTGGTTCACGACGATCACCTCGATCCTGTTCATCGTACTGACACCAATGGCGGCGACCTTGTGGACGCGGCTCGCGGTGCGCGGCCGCAACCCGCACACGTCGGTGAAACTCGCCTGGGGACTCATCCTCATCGGGCTCGCGTACGGATTGCTCGCGGCGCTCATGTTCACGTACCTGCGCACGCCGGGCGCCACTGTGTCGCCGCTGTGGCTCGTGGCCATGTACGTCTTGTTCGGCTTCAGCGAGGTGTCGGTGTGGGCGGGCCAGCTTTCGCTGTGCAGTCGGCTCGCGCCGCGACACCTGTCCGCGATCTTCGTCGGCGGCTGGTACATCAACATCGGTGTCGGCACCTTCCTCACCGGATATCTCGGCGCTCTCGGCTATACGTGGGGAATCGGCCAGGTGTTCACGCTCGTCGCCGTCGGCAGCATCGTCGCCGGAGTGGTCGTGTGGGCGCTGACACCGACGCTGACGCGCTTGATGCACGGCGTCGAATAGTGAGGACATGCCCTCAATACATCGTGCCTCGGTAAGGCTGTTGCGCGATGCCAGAGAACACATAGCGGATCATCGTCTGGAAGTCGAAGACGGGCAGTCTGAACTTCGCCTGCACCGCCGCGGAGTAAGGTGGGAACTCGCTGCACTCGAGCAGTAGCGCGCCGATCGTGGGATTCGCCGCGCACAGGGAATCCACGACCTCGAGCAACTCGCGTTCGATTGCATCGCTGTCGAGAACGCCGTTTTCGTCCATGATCGCCGACCAGAACGAGGGCCGGCCGTTCATGCCGGCGACCACGATTTGAGATGCATCGACACCGACGGCCGCGAGCATCTGTGGACGCAGCGAGTGGCTGTCGGCCACGACCACGCCTAACTTCCGATCCGGTGGCAGCAGGCTGCGGATGAGCGGTGCCTGCAGCAGGCTCGAGAGACACACGGGTACCCGGACCGCCGCGGCCACCTGCGACTGGAACCAGGCCATGTAGCCGCAATCGGTGGTGATCGCCGACACACCCGCGCGCTCCAGTTCTTGCGCGGCGGCAATGACCGGCGCGGCCAGCGTTGCGTCCGCTTCGTACACCAGCCGCTTCACGTCCAGTCCTTTGACCACGCGATAGACGACTGGGAAATCGTAGCTGCTCGCGTTCGACACCGAGCCCGGGATGCAGGGCACGCGCGACTGCATGACCAGCACGCCGACGGTGGTGCCGTACGTCACGCGGTGAGGATTCGGATCGACGCGATAGACGGGCATGAGGTCATTCCTTCACGTACAGCTTGCGCGGCGAATTCGTGAGCACGTCGCGGCCGGTCGCCGTGACGGCGAAAGTTTCGCTCAGCACGAAATTATCCGTGCCTTTCCACATGCCGCAGATCATGTGAAACACCATACCCGGTTCGAGGAGAGTTCGATCGCCGGGCTGGAGGCTCGCCGTTCCGTCCGCCCAATTGGGCTGGAAGCCGAGGCCGATCGAATAGCCGATGCGGGACTTCTTCTCGTATCCGTCGCGCGTCAGCACGCGGCGCCAGGCCGCCTCGATTTCCTCACAACGCACGCCGGGTTTCACTGCGTCGATCGCGGTGTTCAGGCCTTCGATCGTGGTTTCCGCGAGTCGCAGCAGCGCGGGTCCCGGTTTGCCGAGCCACCATGTGCGCGAGAGCCCCGCGTGATACTGAAAACGGCTGCCGCCGAGCTCGAGCGTGACGGCGGCGTTTCCCGCAATGGGTTCGTCGGTCCACGGGATGTGCGGACAGGCGGTGCGATTGCCTGAGGCCAGCAGCGGATTGTCGGGTACGCTGCCGCCGAACGCGCCGGTGCCCTTGATGAGCGTGCGCTTGAGTTCGGCGCACACCGCCGATTCGCGCACACCGACCGCGATACATTCGTCGGCGGTGGCGATGGCGGCGTCCGCGAGCTGCGCCGCTTCGCGTAGGTAGGCGACCTCCGCGGGCGACTTCACTGTCCGCAGCCAGTTCACGAGTGCGCCGCTGTCCGCGAATTCCACTCCCGGCAGTGATGCGGTGAGCTCGCGATGCGCGCCCACGGTGTAGAACGCGCCCTCCGCTTCGATGCCGATGCGCCGCGGCGCGCCGCAACGATCGCGCATGACCTGCGCGATGAACGTCATGGGATGTTTGTCGCCGCCGATGTATTCCTCGGGATAGCCGATGACGTTGTCGTGAGCAAGGAATGCGGTGAAATGCGCGCAGGGAACGTCCATGTCGCGGATCACGAGCAGCGGTTCAGGACTATCCGGCGTCAGCAGCAGCGCCTGGTGCGTGTAGAACGACCAGCCGGCGTAGCCGCACAGGTAGTTGATGTTTTCGGGCACGGTCACGAACAGCAGATCCAGGCTGCGTTCGGTCATGCGTCGCTGCGCGGCCGCGATGCGTCGCAGGTATTCGGTTCGTTCGAAGGCGATCATGGAGCGGTTTTTCCTCGTCGAGTGCTGCGGGCCGCTATTGTTGGGCGACGGCGCTGGAAATTGGCGGATGAAAAACACCGGCTCATCGCCGGGAGCGGGTGAATTCACCTGTCCGAGATGAGTTTTCGGGAAGTTTCCAACCAGCGGGAAGGCTATATTTTCCCTGAGGGGATATGAAGCTCGCGCCAACGTTGCGCGAACGGGGAGTCGAAGCGATGTACACCAAAGTCCTGTATCCCGCCGTGCGTGCGGCAGTACGTGCAGCGCTCGGAATGCCCCGGGGTTTCGCGGCGTGCCTGCTCGGCGCAAGCCTGGTCGCGCCGGCGATCGCCCAGCAGTCGTCCGAAGACGATCTGGATGTCATCACCGTAACGGGCCACACGGAATTCTTCCGGCCGGTCGACGCCAGCAGCGCGACGAAGTTCGATCTCGCCGTGCAGGACACGCCGCAGGCCATCGCGGTGCTCACCGACGACATCCTGAAGACCTTCGGCGCGTCCGAGCTCTTCGACGTGTCCAAATTCGTCGCGGGCGTGCAGGCCTCGCCATCGTCGCAGAACACGAACTACTTCATGGGCTACATGCAGGCCCGCGGATTCCGTCTCGACGGCCAGAGCGGTTTCAAGATCAACGGCTTCAGCACGCTGCGCGAGTTCCAGCCGGATCTCGTCGCGGTCGAGCGCGTGGAATTCCTCAAGGGTCCGTCGTCGGTGCTGTACGGCGTCAACAACTACGGCGGCACCGTCAACACCGTGCTCAAGAAGCCGGAAGCCGAAGCCGCGTATTCGATGCAGGTCACGGGCGGCAGCAACGCTTACTACCGCGCCGAGGGAGATGCCACCGGCCCATTGAACGCGAGCGGTACGGCGCGCTACCGATTCGCCACCGCGTATCAGAACAACGAATCGGAGCGGGACGGGTCGGAGTTCGAACACATCCCGCTCTTCGCGCAAGTCGAGTTCGACCTCGGCGAGAGCACGAAGCTCGACCTGTATGGCATCTACCAGCGCGATCGCGCGGTGGACGACTGGGGTCTCACGGCGACGCGAGACGCCGATGGCAACTATGCGGAGCCCTTCGACGTGCCGCGCAGCGTGTTCGCGGCCGATCCCGACGCAAACAACCTCGACCGCGACAGCTATCAGCTCTTCGCGGGCATCAAGCACGAGCTCGGCAGCGGCTACAAGGTCGAATTCAAGGCGGGGCATACGAAGAACCGCATCAAGTTCAAGGCGCAGTACATCTACAACTACGGCTTCGCCGCGGCGCCGTTCGCGGACGTGTACTACGGCCTCAATGACCGCACCAACCAGAGCAGCGACGCCGAGCTCACCTTCGGCGGAGACTTCGAAGCGTTCGGCGGAAAGAACACGTTCATCGTCGCGGCTGAATACCGCAAGATCGATCAGGACGCCACGGACTTCGCGTTCGACAACCTCGGCAGCGTCAATCAGCTCGACCCCGACTACAGCACGCTGAATGCGCCGCGCCCCGAGATCATCTCGCAGACCATCGGCGGCACGTGGCAAACCGAAGATCGCTCGGCCATCGCCGCGCAGTTGCTGTTGCGCCCGACCGAGAAACTGTCATTTCTCGTGGGTGGGCGGCTGGACAAGGTGGACCGCGACTTTCGTCGTCTGCGCGTCGACCCGGATCCGAATGACAGCGTGGTCGTCAACGAGGCCGACATCCAGAGCAAAGTCTCCATCACGGAGTTCACGCCGCGGCTCGGACTCGTCTACACGATCACGCCGCAGATCAACGCGTATTACAGCTTTACCCAGGGTTTCATCCCGCAGGAAGGCGTCAAGCGTTCGGGCGGCGACATCGATCCCGAAACCGGCGTGCAACACGAAGTCGGCATCAAGGGAGAATTCCGCGACGGGCGCATCGGCGCCACGCTGTCGCTGTTCTCCATCGAGCGCGACAACGTCGCGATCACGGATCCCAACAACGCGCCGGGCGAGGACTTCAGCGTCGACGGTCGCGCGCAGGAGCACAAAGGCCTCGAGCTCGAGCTCGTCGGCCAGCCCATCGACAACTTCAATGTGATCGCGACGTTTGCGTACCTCGACGCCGAAGTGACGCGGGCCGACGATTTCCCCGACGACGTGCAGAACCGCATCGAGGGCGCGCCGATGCACTCGGGCAGTCTGTTCCTGCAGTACGAGTTGCCGGGGGGCGCGCTCAAGGGCCTGGCGTTTGGCGCCGGCGCGACGTATGTCGGCAAGCGCGTGAACCAGGGTACGGACCTGGTCGCGCCATTCGGTCTGGACGGGGGTTTCACGCCGTTCACGCTGACCGACTACACCACCATCGACCTGAGCCTTCGCTACTATGGCCTCCCGAGCATGGTATTCGGCCTGGATCTGAACAACGTCGGCGATGAGGACTACTTCGAACACTCGGCGGATTGTTGCGGTGGCAACTTCCTGCAACGCGGCGCGCCACGCGAAGTGCGCGGGTTCTTTTCGTACAAGTTCTGACGCGATGAAGAACCGGCTGCCGGCGTTTGCGATCTGCGCGCTCGGTCTTTCGCTTGCCGCTCACGCCGCGCCGCCCGCCAAAGGCGAGCCTGACCTGTTGTGGCCGCGGTCGGCGCCGAGCCTGCCGGGCGAGAGCGAAGGTCCGTTCGACCGGCTCGTGATCGAAGGCGGCACGCTCATCGACGGGACGGGCGCGCCGCCGGTCGGGCCCGTGACGGTCGTCATCGAGAAGAACCGCATCGCGGAGATCTACGGCCTGCCCGGCATGTACACCGCGCAGTTGCCCGAGTCGGGAAAATTTCCGGCGCGCCCGGGTGACAGGATCATCGATGCGAAGGGGTCCTTCATCCTGCCGGGCCTCATCGACAACCACGTGCGCGTGCTCGACCTGTCGGTGCGGGCCGATGCCGGCAACCAGACGCGCCTCGACAATTCGCCGCCGGACTACGCGCTCAAACTGCTGATCGCCCACGGCGTGACGACGATCGGTTCGATGCAGTCGCTCGACGTCATGAACTGGGCGATGGACATGAAGCGGCAGTCCGAGCTCAACACCATCACCGCGCCGAACATCGAGGTGTGGGTGGATTTTCCCGCGCGCACGCCGCAGGAAGCGCGCGCGAAGGTGCAGGAAGCGAAGAAGCGCGGCGCCAGCGGTCTCGGCGAGGGCGACATCGAAGGGTCGCTCGAGGTCATGCTCGCCGGCCTCGATGAGGCGAAGAAGGCGGGCCTGCCTACCTACTGGTGCCTGCACGACGACAAGACGCAGCGCATGAACACGTTGCAGTGGGCGCGTGCCGGCATGAGCGGCTGGCCGCACGAGAAGGGACTGCCCGAGGCGATGTACGAAGACCGCTCGCTGCGCGCGTACGCGCCGGACTTCAACTACAACGACGCGCACCACGCGATGCGCATCTCGCGCTGGGACGGGGTGACGCCGGGCAACGAGAAGTGGAACACGCTCCTCGACGAATTGCTGAAGCTCGACTTCACGCTGGGTCCGACGTTCGCCGTGTACGAGGCGCACCGCGACTACGGGGGTGTGAGCCGCGCGGAGTGGAACGATCAATACCTGCACCCGGCGTTGCGCAGGATCTTCATGCCGGGTGACGGCGTCTACAACACCGAGTTCGCCGACTGGAGCACCGCGGACGAAGTCGTCTGGAAGGGCATCTTCCGCAAGTGGATGCAGTTCGTGAACGATTACAAGAATCGCGGCGGCCGCGTCGTCGCGGGCGCGGACGTGGGTTACTACTGGACCACCTACGGCTTCAGCTACATCCGCAACTTCGAGCTTCTCCAGGAAGCGGGCTTTTCGCCGCTCGAAGTCGTGCGCGCCGCGACGCTCGACAGCGCCGAGTTCATGCGCATCGAGAAAGAAACCGGCTCGGTGGAGATCGGCAAGCGCGCCGACCTGCTCGTGGTCGATGCCAATCCGCTGCAGAACTTCAAGGTGCTGTACGGCACTGGCACCGTGGGCACGCGTCCCGACGGAACGATCGGGCGCATCGGCGGCGTGAAATACACGATCAAGAACGGCGTGCTGTTCGACGCGAAGAAAGTACTCGCGAACGTGCGCGCGATGGTCGTCGAGGCGGAAGCGAGAGAACGCGCGACGCCGCCGGCCGCGAAATGAGGTTCGCGGTGCGCGCGGCGGCGGGGCTGCTGTTCGCGGGCGCTGCGCACCCGGCTGACGATATCGCCGCTGCCTACGCGCGCGCGGCGGAGTTCGTTCCGTGGCGCGTGCACACCTTTCTCACCCAGCACGAAGCGCAGTCCGCGCGTTGGGCTGTCGACGGGCGCGAGTTCACGTATGTCGTGCGCGGTCCGCAAGGTGCCAACCGCGTGCGCGGCGATGCGCGCACCGGAAAGCTGCGGCCGGCACCAACGGCGCCGGAATCGCCGAGTATCACGTTCGATCCGGCCGGAAAGCGCGGCATCGGTCTCACGAACTACAACCTCTGGCTGAAGGAAGGTGGCGGGGGCGCGCCCGCGGCGCTAACCACCGACGGCACGCGCGACAACGCGTACGGCGCGCTGTTCGAATTCGGCGTGCTGCTCGAATCCGAGCGTGCGTCGCTCACCGGTCCCATGCGCGCCGCGCAGGGCATCTGGTCGCCCGATGGCCGCTGGTTCGCGACGTTCCGCTACGACCAGCGCGGCGTGGGCAAGCAAACCTACTGGGTCGCGGTGACCGAAGAGGGCTACGGCAAGCGCCCGCGCTTCGTCGATCAGCCGAGCCCGTATCCCGGCGATGCGAAGAATGCCGTCGCCACGCTGATTCTCGTCGACATCGAGCAGCGCATGGTCCGCAGCATCGACGCCGCCACGTTCGAGACCTTCCTCGATCCCGTCGATTCGAAGCTGATGCACTGGAGCGCCGACAGCCGCTCGCTCTACTACCTGCAGGAAGGACGCGGCCTGCGCTCCGTCGACGTGCGGCGCGTCGACGTCGCGAACGGCGCCATCGAGGATCTGTATCGCGAGACGTCGGACACGTACCTGATGTTGAGCGGCACGCGCTACCCGGCGATCTGGCAGGTCTCGGGTGACGGGCGCCGGTTGCTGTGGTACTCCGAGCGCGACGGCTGGGGAAATCTCTACGACATCGACCTGCGCGGCGGCGCGGCGCGGCCTCTCACGTCCGGTCCCGGTGTCGTCACCAAACTACTGCGCATCGACGAGCGGGCCGGCTGGGTCTACTTCCTCGCCTGCGGCCGTAGTGCGGATCTCGATCCTTACTTCCGCCAAGCCTGGCGCGCGCGCCTCGACGGGTCGCGCGTCGAGCTGCTGACGCCGGGCAATGCCGACCACGTCGTCTCGATGCCGGCGCGCGGCTCGAGCTTTCTCGATATCTCGACAGCGGGCGTCGCGGGGGCGCCGCGCGTCGAGTTGCGCTCGCTCGACGGCAAGATGCTTGCGCGCGTCGCCGACACCGATCTCGCGCCGCTGCGCGCGCGCGGCTGGCGCGGCCCCGAGCGCGTGAAGCTGCGCTCGGCCGACGATCGCTACGACATCTACGCGACAGTGTTCCGGCCGACGAGTTTCGATCCCGCCAGGAAATACCCGGTGCTCGACTACATCTACGGCATCGCGAGCCTGGCGCGCACCCCGTGGAGTTTTCCGCTGGGCGCCGGCTACGAGATGGCCGATTCCTACTGGCACTCGCAGGCGATCGCCGAGCTCGGCTTCATCGTCATCAAGGTCGATTCGCCGGGCACGCCGCTGCGCGGCCGGCGGTTCGCGCGCGAGTCCTACGGCGCCGCGCACGTGGGCGCGATGCTCGACTCGCACATCGCGGCCGCGCGCCAGCTCGCCGCGCGCGATCCTTCGTTCGACCTCGATCGCATGGGCATTTTCGGTTCGTCGGGCGGAGGCTTCACGTCCGCGCGCGCGCTGCTGCTGCATCCGGAGTTCTACAAGGTCGCCGTCGCGTTTTCCGGCGCGCACGACCTGCTGCGGTTGTATGGCCCGGAGTGGGGCGAGCGCTACATCGGTCCCTACGCAAGCAATCGCGAAACCTACGACCGTCTGTCGAACACCGCGTTCGCCGAACGGCTGCGCGGCAAACTACTGCTCGTGCACGGCGAGGCTGACAGCGAGGTCACGATCTCGCACACGCAGCAGTTCGTGCATGCGCTGATCGCCGCGAATCGCGACTTCGATCTGCTGTACGTGCCCAACATGGAACACGACATGGACTCGAATCCTTACGCGGTGCGCCGGCGCTGGGACTACTTCGTCGAGAATCTCGCGGGTCTCGCGCCGCCGCCGCAGTTCCCGATGCCCGGCCCGGCCGACTGACGCGTCAGTCCGCGCGATACGTATCGCGCCCGCCCATCACGGTGCGCAGCACCGTCACGTCGAGCAGCTTCTCCGGCGCGATCTTCAGGATGTCGTCCGAGAGCACCACGAAGTCGGCGAGCTTGCCCGCCGTCAGCGTGCCGCGGATCGGCTCGTCGAATACCGAGTAGGCCGCGTCCCGTGTGTAGTGGCGCAACGCCGCCTCGATGCTGATCCGGTTCTGCGGATTCCAGCCGCCCTTCGGCGTGCCGTCGGGCATCGTGCGCGTCGTCGCGATGTACATGCCGTACAGCGGCGAGATCGGGAACACTTCCCAGTCGCTGCCGAAGGCCTGGATCGCGCCTGCGTCGTCGAATTTCCGGAACGCGTTCGATCGCGCGGCGCGCTCGGGTCCGAGCAGCGGCGCGTAGTTGCCGAGCGTCGTCGCGTCGGGCGAGGCGAACGCGGCCTGCGTGCACGGAATCACGCCGAGTTGCTCGAAGCGCGGCAGGTCGGCGGGCGCCGCGACCTCGACGTGTTCGACTCGATGCCGCCGGTCGCGCGTGCCGTTGACGCGAGCCGCGTTTTCGTACGCGTCGAGCGCCATCGAGACGGCCTTGTCACCGATCGCGTGCAGCAGCACCTGGTACCCGGCCTTGTCGTACAGCGCGACGGTCGCGTTCAACTCTTCCGCGCTCCAGAACGCGAGCCCCGACGTGTCGCTGCCGATGTAGGGCTCGAACATCGCGGCGGTCTTCGCGTCCACCGTGCCGTCGAGGAATCCCTTCACGGCGCCAAGCTTCAGCATTGGCCCGCGAAACGTGGCGCGCAACGCATCGTAGTCCGCGAGATCCGCCGCGGCGAGCGGCGCGCGGAGCTTGTGATCCTTCGGGAATTTTCCTTCCGCTGGCGGCACGTTCGGGATGATCGACGCGGCGAACCGGAACCGCAGCTTGAGCTTGTCGGCCGCCAGCGCGCGCACGAACAGCGCGTGTTCATCGGGGGTCCAGTGAGCGTTCTGGATCGCGGTCAGGCCCGTGGCCGCGGCATCGTCGAAGTTCTTCAGCAAAGTCCGGTAGAGATCCTCCGCCGAGGGCTGCGGAAGGAATGCGTCCATCAATCGCTGCGCCGATTCCGCGAGCTCGCCGGTGGGCTCGCGCTTGCCGTTGCGCGCGATCGTGCCGTTCTGCGGATCGGGCGTCTCGCGCGTGATGCCCGCCGCGCGCAGCGCAGCGGTGTTCGCGAGGCCGACGTGTCCGTCGCGGTCGCTCAGGTACACGGGTCGATCGGCCACGGCAGCGTCGATGTGCGCGCGGGTGGGCTTGTTGCCGGGGAAGAACGAATACGTCCAGCCATAGCCCACGATCCAGCCGTCGCCGGGATGAGCCTGCGCGAACTCCCGCAGCCGCTGCTGGAACTGCGCGAGCGTCGACACGCCTTCGAAGCCGATCTGGTTCACGGACTGTCCGGGAAAATGCGCGTGGCAATCCTCGAAGCCTGGCACGACCATGCGGCCACCGAGGTCGATGACGGCGGTGTCCGGACCGGCGAGCTTTCGCACGGCATCGTTGCCGCCGACGGCCAGCAAGTTCTGGCCGCCGATCGCGAGTGCCTGCGCGCGCGGCTGCGCATCGTCGCCGGTCCAGACATTGCCGTTCACGAAGATGCGGTCGGCGGCTTCGCCCGCGTAGGTCGCGGTGGCGAAGACCGTGAGGCAGAGGAGGGGGGCGAGGGTGGATGTCGGTTTCATCGCGCGAGTATACGAAGCCCGCCGCGACCGCTTCGTTCGCCCGCGCGCGCGAGGCGGGAGAATCCCCCGTTTTGCGTTGCGAAAATCGGGCGTTTGTACGGCGCGGCGCTGCTATGTTTTCGGTAGGAAGCGCGAGGTAGTCGATGCGAATCGGGAGAGCGTTGCTTGCGGGGTGGATCGTGACCTGTTGTGCCGGTGGCGCGCGCGCGGCCGACGCCGCCGTGCCGTATCCCGCGCCAAAATATGCCGTCGAACTCGAACGCAACGTCATGGTGCCGATGCGCGACGGCGTGCGTCTCGCGACCGACCTCTACAAACCGGTGGGCGCGGGCTCGCGACTGCCCGTCATCCTGATCCGCACGCAGTACAACAAGGCGAAATTCGTCGCGAGCGAGGATCGCCGCGACCGCGCCGTGCAGATGTTCGCGGGGCAGGGTTACGTCGTCGCCACGCAGGACATCCGCGGGCGCTTCGAATCCGAAGGCGTGTACCAGCTCGCGAATGACGATCTCGCCGATGGCCACGACTCCATCGAGTGGCTGGCGCGGCAGCTCTGGTCGAATGGCAGGATCGGCATGTATGGCTGCTCGTCCGCGGGCAACACGCAGGTCTTCGCCGCGCAGAGTCGCCCGCCGCATCTCGCCGCGCTGGTGCCGCAGCACTCGGGCGGTTCGTCGAGCCGTCAGTTCTGGGACGTGATGTCGGCGGGTGTTCTCGAATTCGGCTGGGCTCTCGAGTGGTTTCGAGTCGACGGCAATCGCGTGAAGGGGCCTCCGCTGCCGAAGGTCGACTATCTATCGATCCTGAAGACGCTGCCGGTCGCGGCGATGGCGGACAAGGCCGGCGGCGGCCCCAACGACTGGTCGGACTACGCGACGCGCGGCCCTGGCGATCCGTTCTGGATGCAGTTCCCTTACTACCGCGCGGGCGCGAAGATCGACGCGCCGGCGCTGTTCGTGAACTCCTGGCACGACATGTCGCCGGGCGAGACGTTGTGGCTGTTCAACCAGTTTCGCGAGAACGGCGTGTCGAAACGCGCGCGCGACAACCAGTACGTCGTGATCAACGCCACCGACCATTGCCATGGCGACATCGCAACCCCGGGATTCTCGTTCGGCGGCCGCGAGCTCGGCGATCCGCGCAAGGACATGTGGGCGCTGTATCTGCGCTGGTACGACCGCTGGCTGCGCGGCAACACCGAGGCGCTGCGCGACGTACCCAAGGTGCAGTACTACCTGATGGGAAAGAACGAGTGGCGCGGCGCGGAGACCTTTCCGCTGCCGCGCACGCAGTTCACGAAGTTCTATCTCACGAGCGGGGGCCGCGCGAATGGCCGCTTCGGCGATGTCGGGCTGGTCGACGCGCCCGCCGCGCGCGGCGTGGACGCATATGCCTACGATCCCGCATCGCCCGTGCCGACGCGCGGCATGAACGATCCGGCATACGGCTCGTTCGATCAGCGCGATGTCGAGATGCGCAACGACGTGCTCGTGTACACCGGGCCCGCGCTCGCGCGCGGCGTCGAGGTCACCGGCCCCATCACCGCCAGACTGTTCGTCTCATCGTCGGCGCGCGATACCGATTTCATCGTGAAGCTCGTCGATGTGTATCCCGACGGTCGCGCGTTCGAAGTGCGCAGCGGCATCGCGCGCGCGCGGTATCGCGAGGGATTCGACAAGGCCGTCTGGATGGAGAAGGACGGGGTCTACGAAATCCAGGTGGACCTGCAGGCGACGGGTAACTACTTCTCGGCGGGCCATCGCATCCGCGTCGACGTGACCAGCAGCAGCTTTCCGCGCTTCGCCGGCAATCTGAACACTGGGGGCAACAACCACGACGAGACGACCGGCGTCGTGGCGCACAACCGAATCCATCATGGCGGCGACCGTGCCTCGCACATCCTGTTGCCGGTGATCCCGGAATGAACGCAGAGGAAAAATATCGCACGCGGAAAATCTTCATCTTCGTACACCGCTGGATCGGTCTGACCATCGGTCTCGTGATCCTCGTGCTCGGTGTCACCGGCAGCGTGATCGTCTACTGGCGCGAGATCGATCGCACGCTGAATCCCGAGCTCGAAGTCCAGCCGCAGAACGGCCCCATGATCTCGTTGGACGAAGTGCTGGCGATCGTCAAGGCAGCGCATCCGCAACGACCGAAACCGTGGACCGTCGAGATGCCTTACGACGAGTACGCGCCTTACTACGCGACGTACAGCCGTCCCGAAGAGCGCGGTCTCAAATACTCGACGAACCTGCACGTCGCCGTGAATCCGTACACGGGCGAGATCCTGCGCAGCTGGTACTGGGGCGAGACTCCGATCAGTTGGCTTTACGACGTGCACGCCAACCTGCAGATGGGGTTGTTCGGTCACAAGGTCGTGGGCGCGTTTGGTGTCGTGCTGCTGTTCGTCAGTGCGACCGGTCTCTACGTCTGGTGGCCCATCGGTGGATTCCGCAAGCGGCACTTTCTCGTGAAGACGGACTCCGGGCTGCCGCGTCTCGAGCTCGATTTGCATCGCGCGGGCGGTTTCTATTCGTTGCCGATGATGATCATTTTCGCCGTCACCGGTTACATGTTCGTGTTTCCCGCGCATCTCGGCAAAGTCGTGGAGAAGGTGTCGACGCTCGGCCAGCTCACGCCGATGTCGCTGCACGGCGGCGATGAAACGCATGGAACCAGTCATGGCCAGCACAAACACGACGATCCGCGCTATCCGGAAAGCGTGCCGCGAGATCTGCCACGCCTGACCTTGGGAGAGGCCGTGGAACGCGCGCTCGCGGTTTTCCCCGACGCGACGGTGA
>JAYTOK010000051.1:0-122373 GCA_043747835.1 Pseudomonadota bacterium
TGGCGGCAGAGTGGTGCCGGGGAGCGGTTCTCGGGGTTGCGGACCGCTGCGGCACTTCGTGAGCGCGGCAGTCCGCAACCCCGAGAACCGCTCCCCGGCACCACTCTGCCGCCATCGCCTAGCTGCGTTGAGTCCCGCCGCTGAACCACTTCATCGCGTACTGCAGGAGCTGGCTGTTCGTCGCCAACCCCAGCTTGTGCTTGATGGTCTGGCGATGCGATTCGATCGTCTTGACCGAAAGTGTGAATTCCTGAGCGATCTCGCGCGAACTCATGCCACGACCGATCATGTTCAAGATCTGAACTTCGCGATTCGAGAGCCGCGCAACCGGATCGTTGGTCTCGGAACGATTCTCGCCGGCACGCTGATCGAGTGAGCGCTGTACGGTTTCGCTGACATACGTACGGCCATCGAGCACGCGACGCACCGCGATCAGCAGCTGGTCGGACGCAGCCTGCTTCATGATGTAGCCCATCGCGCCGGCCGCGAGCAGCCGCTCGGCGTATATGGTTTCGTCGTGCATCGACAGCACGAGCATGCGCAATTCGGGCATCTCGGCGTGCATTTGTCTGACTAGTTCGATGCCGTCACCGCGTTCCAGCGACAGATCCACGACGACGATGTCGGGTTTGCGGGCGCGAATCGCCTCGCGGGCGACCGGCTCGCTGTCCGCCTCCCCGCACACGGCGAGATCCGCCTCCGCTTCGAACATGCGTCGCAGCCCCTGTCGCACGATCGGG
Organism: Pseudomonadota bacterium; assembly: GCA_043747835.1. GTDB lineage: Bacteria > Pseudomonadota > Gammaproteobacteria > Steroidobacterales > Steroidobacteraceae > CADEED01. Next base: position 741 of record JAYTOK010000051.1, read on the forward strand.
TGGTCGTCGACGATGAGAATCTGGCGCTTGGTGGCCATTGCAGCAGTCATTCGGGCTCCCCTACGCGCATTTATTAGGCATCGATTCTACGAAGATGTGGCGGAGCGTCAATCCTCACCCCTACGTATTCACCGATATAGTTAGACCAATCGGAACCGTTCTCAACTCTTCAGCGGAAACCCGCCGCGCGGCATTGTCTCGCCGCCAGGCGGCGCGCGATGCGGACATGTGCAGCGGACAATGACGCCACCCGCCTTGTTGTTCGCGATGGTGACATCACCACCCAGCATTTGCGCCCGGTAACGCATGAGCTTCATACCCATTCCATTGCTCGTCGGGTTTCTCTCATCGAAACCCCTACCGTTGTCTTCGATGCAGAGAGTCAAAGTGCCTTCTGCCGTGGCGAGCTCAATCGTGACTTGTGTAACGCGGCCGTGGCGAATGGCATTGGTGAAAGCCTCCTGGGCGATGCGGTAGAGATGCGTCGCCGCCCCGTCGTCCAGGGTCAGTGGTTCCTTGAGCGAGGTGTTGAACTGGGCCCTTACTCCGTACCGCTCCATGCCGCGAACGGCCATCGACTGCAGAGCCGCGATGAGGCCGCCACGGTCGGCGCCGACCGGCGCTAAGCCGCGAGCCATCGCGCGCGTGCTCTCGATCGCGCCGTTGACGAGGCTGATGATGTCCTCGACGTCCGTGCGCGCGCTCGAGTTCTCCTTGCGCAACTGCGCGACGACGGAACGCAGCATGAGCGCAACACCGGTGAGGTCCTGTCCGAGCCCGTCATGCAGGTCGGATCCGATGCGCAATTGCTCGCGTCCCGCGATCTCGAGGATCTCGCGCTCGAGACGCCGGCGCTCGGTGACGTCGGTGATGACCGCGAGACGATGCGTCTCGCCATCGACGTGCGTCAGCGTCGCGACGAAGGCAGCGTCGAACGTGGAGCCGTCGCGCCGACGGCACTTGAATTCGACGGGCGTCGGGCCGGTGGCATCGCTGCCCGAGCCTAACAACTGTGGATCGAGACGCCCGCGGCGCGTGCCCGGCGGTTGCGCGACCAGCTCGTCGATCGACGTCTCGACGGCCGTGCCCGGCGCAAAGCCGAACATGCGTTCGAACGCCGGATTCGCCATGCGGATCATGTTGTCGATGTCGATCACGACCACGCCTTCGTGCAGCAGCTCGAACATGCGGGCCTGCGTCTCGCGCAGATGCATCGCCGCCTGCCGGTCCGTGATCTCGGTGATGTTGATGACCGCGCCCGTGACGCCGCCCGACGAGCGCACCGCGCGGATACGCGCGTCGAAGAAGCGGCCGACATTGTCGGGGCCCGTGCCCGCGAGCTGCATGTCGACCGGCTCGCCAGTCTCGATCACCTGGCGCAGCGCCGCGAGGATGCTCGGGCGATCCTCCGCCACGGCGATCTCATCGAGACGCTGACCGATGATGCTGTCGCGCGTGTACGAACGAATGCCGCGATTGATGAACTGCACCCGCCGTTCCTTGTCGACGAGGATCAGCCAGTCGCCGGTGCCCGCGGCGATGATCTGCAACATTTCCTGCGACGCGCGCAACGCCTCCAGCGACCGCGCCTGTTCGCTGATGTCGATGGCGACGCCGACGATCCGCAGGACCTTGCCCGCCGCGTCGCGCACGACGCAGGGCGAATCGAGCAGCGTGACGTAGTGGCCGTCCCGATGCCGGATGCGATATTGGCGCGTGACCATCGCTTCGGTCCCGCTGTCGAACCACTGCGCGAGCAGTGGCTGGTCGTCCGCATGCACGAGCGCGGCCCAGTCTTTCGCACCGGGCAACTCGGCCGCGGTGTACCCCAGCACCCGCTCGACGCCCTCGCTCGTCGACAAGCCCGTCCCGGAATCGATTTCGTACACGACGCAGCGCAACTCGCGCGCGATCGCGCGGAAGCGCTGATCGCCGGCGGATAGCGCGGTTTCGCGCAGCTTTCGCGCCGTGATGTCGACGACGAGGCCGAGCACGCGACGGGTCGACCCGTCGGGCGCGCGCTCCACGACGTGCGCGCGGTCGAATGCCCAGTGCCAGCTTCCGTCGGTGTGACGGAAGCGGTACTCCGTCTCGAGCACGCTCGCGGAAGGATCGACGTTGCGCAGCCGGTCGCGGAAGACCTCGAGCGCGCGGTCCGGATCCGTGCCCAGGAGCTGCCGCCAGGTCCGTATGTTCGCGCGGCCGAACGCGGGATCGACGCCGAAGACGCGGTAGTACCCATCGGTGTGATTGGTGAGTCCATGCTCGACGTCCCAGTCCCACACGCCCGCGATAGTTAGCTGAAGCGCCGTCTCGACGCGCTCGTTGCGCGCATTGGCGCGGCGTTCGGCGACCTTGGTCTCGTCGAGGTCCATGCAGACGCCGAGCATGCGCAGCGCCTTGCCTTGCGCGTCGCGCTCGACGACGCGGCCGCGCTCGAACACCCAGCGCCACGCGCCCGAGCGCGTGCGGATGCGGTACTCCGCATCGTAGTAGTCGGCCTTGCCGTTGACGTGCTCGTTGAAGCGGCGCGTGGCATCGGGGCCTTCATCCGGATGCAGGTGTTCATCCCAGCGCTCGACGTGATCGTCGCCGTCGCAAGGGTCGATGTCGTGACGCTCGCACCAGTCGTTGAACCAGCGCGTCGTGTCGGTGGTGAAGTTGGTTTCCCACAGGCCGATGCCGGCGCCCCAGGCCGCCGTCTCGAGCATCGATTCGCTCGAACGCAAATGCGCTTCCGCCCGCTTCGCGGAGTCGATGTCGAGCGTGACGCCGATGACGAGTACGGGACGGCCCTGCAGATCCCACTCGACGGCGCGGCCGCGATCCTGCATCCAGCGGAATTCTGCGTTCGCCGTCTGGAAGCGGTATTCGAATTCGACGGAATCGCGCTCGCCCTGCGCGTGTTCCCTGAGTTGGGCGTCGACGCGCACGCGATCGTCCGGATGCAGGTTCGAGAACCAGGGATTCGGCATGGAATCCCATTGCGCGCGCGAGTATCCCGTCATCGCGAGCCACAGCGGGCTCGCCGTGCGCGCGTTGCTGGGCACGTGCCACTGCCAGAACGCCGCGCGCGCACCCCAGAGCGCGGTCGCGAGTCGCGACTCGCTGTCGCCGCGCGCGACTTCCTCGCTCTTGCGGCGGTCGATGTCGAGCAGCAGGCCCGTGATGCGCACCGCGGCTCCGTCTCGCGCGCGCTGCACGACGCGGCCACGCTGCAGGACCCACAGCCAGCGGTGCGCGCCGGCTAACAACCGGTATTCGCATTCGAAGCGGTCGCCGCCGTGCTGGCAGGAATCGGTTGCAGCGAGAAACGCGCCGAGATCGTCGGGATGGATGCGCCGCTTCCATTGCTCGACGGCCATCGGCGCGGCGCTCACATCGATGCCGAACGCCCGCGCCCAGTTCGCGTCGACCTGGAAGCAATCTTCTTCCAGTTGCCAGTCCCATACGGCGGCCTGCGCGAGCTCGAGCGCCGAACGGAATTCGGCGGGAAGCTGCGCGCCGGGCGCGGATTCGGGACGGGCGTTCATGGCTGTTTATTGTTACCAGCGTGCAACGGCGCAACTTTGATGCATTTTTACATTGGCCGCCGCGCATCCTGCCCAAGGCCGAAATAACCCGCAAATTCATGTGCTTCGACGTGGTGCGCCGGCGAAAGCAGGCTTTCTCGTAAGGGTCGTACGGCTGCCGTTGCAAATTTTCTGTCAGTACGCTCTGACATAAGGTTTTGACAAAACCGAGTCCAAATAAAACGGCTGGCAGGGAGGAGACACAGTGGTTGACGGAAGCTCGGCGAAGAATCCCCTGGTGGCGGACTACTCCGAATGGCGCGCGCGCGATTACTTCCAGACCTACTACAGCGAGGTGGTGCTTCCGGACGAGCAAGCCGTCCTCGCCTATCAGATCGACGTACTCCGCGCGGCGCGCGCCCGCTTCGGCCGCGGCCTCGAGTATGGCTGTGGCCCAACCCTGCATCGCGCCATCGCGGCGGCGAAGTACACCTTCCGCATGGACATGGCCGACTGGCTGGCCGACAACCTGGTCGAGGCGCGTGAATGGCTGTGCGCGGATGACGGCGCCCCCGAATGGAAGCGCTTCACGCGCTACATCCTCGGCTGCGAAGGCAACGCGCGACCCAGTGCGGAACAGATCGCGCGGCGTGAGGCTCACACCCGCAAGGTCGTGCGCGGCCTGTACGTGAGCGATGCGCGCCTGCGCCAGCCGCTCGGCGCGATGCGCGAGAATTTCTACGACCTCATCATCACGGGCTTCTGCATCGACGCGATTTCGAGCGATCCGCGGGTGTTCCGCCGTTGTCTGCGCAACGTGACCTCGATGCTCCAGCCCGGCGGAACTTTCATCATCCACGCGCTGCACCAGTGCAAGGCCTACAAGTGCGGCGACCGGATGTTCCCCGGATCGAACCTCACGATCGACGACATGCACGAGGCGATGAAGGAAAACGGTTTCGCGCCGTCGAGCATCGATGCGCAGGTGATCCCGTGCCGCGACAACTCGGTGTATGGGTATTCGGGCATCCTCACGGCGTCGGGAAAGAAGATCGCGGCGCCCGCGAAGAAGCGGTAGGGGTCTGGCCCTATTTTCGTCTTCGAAAATGGGGCCAGACCCCATTCTTCGGACGCAAACCGGAAAATTAGGGCCTGACCCTAATTTCCAGATCCTAAATTCGCTGGAACAACCAAACCAGTCCCGCCGCCCCCAACGCACACGACCCCAGCGGCATCACTCCCGTCGAATACCAGCGAGACGCGCGCGACGCGTAGATGACGGGCAGCACGAGCGCGACGATCGCGAGCTGCGCTATCTCGACGCCGATGTTGAAACCAGCGAGCAGCGGCACCAGCCCCGCTCCCTGCGTGTCGACCTCGGACAGCACGTTCGCGAAGCCGAAGCCGTGCACCAGCCCGAATCCGAACGCGAGCCACAGTCGCGCGCGCGACAGCTTCGGCAGCAGATTGATGCCGGCGGCGACCGCGATCGATGCCGCGATCGCGATCTCGATCGGCTGCGTCGGCAGCCGCACCGTGCCGGTCGCCGCGAGCGCGAGCGTCATCGAATGCGCGACGGTGAACGCGGTGACGACCTTCAGCATGTCGCGCGCGACCTGACCGAGCCGGGTATCGCCTTGCCAGCGCCCGTCGACGGAGCGCAGCACCGACGGCAGCAGCAACAACAACACGAAGGCGATGTGGTCGTAGCCGATCAACACGTGCCACACGCCTTCGCCGACGAAGCGCACGAACCCGCGCCACGCGGAGACGCGCTCGGGCTCCTCCCAGCGCTCACCGGGACTCACGACTCCCGCGATGGCCTGCTCACCCCGCAACGCGCTGACGAGCATTCGCTGCGACGCATCGGCGCTCATGAACAATGCGCCGCCGACGCCGAGGCGACCCGCGCGCGGACACGTCGCGGTGAGGCGCACCGACAGGTAGTTCTGTTCGAGTCGCTCGGCGAGCGCGAGATCCTCGAGGCGCAACGCGCAGGGCTCGCCTCCACGCGTCACGTCGATCTGCGACAACACCGCCTGTTCGAGGGTGGAGCGCGAGTCCTCGACTTCCCGCCACGTGACGACGCCGTCGAAGTCGCGATCGATGAACACCGTCCAGACGAGATCGTGCAGCGAGAGATCCCAGCGGAGCGCGACAGGCTTTTCGGTGTCGGGCTCTTCGCTGTATGGAAAATCGACGTCGAGAAAGCTCGTGCTCGTCGAATGCGCGAGCGCCGGAGCCGCGCCCAGCATCGACATCACGGCAAACAACCCTGCGAGAAGCGCTTTCATCTCCGGACTCTAACTGCGCGGCGGGCGGTCGAGAACCCTTTCCGTGACGGCATCGCGGAATCCGGTCTTCGACAGCCACTCGTCGATTCGGGCGAGCGCGGCCGCATCGCGCGCCGCCGCGGCGGCCCGTGCGAACACGCGCACGTCGGCGAGCTCGCGTTGATTCTCGAAGTTGGCGCGCGCGGCTTCGAGCGAGCGCGCCGTATCGCCGCGTGACAGCGCGAGCAATGCGGACTCGCGGAAGTGGATCGCGTCGCCGCGTGCGGCTTCGAGCGACAGCCACTCGACGGCGCGAGATTCGCAGGCACTGCGCCGGTCTGCTGGCGCCACGATCGCCTGCCGCACGACGAGCGCGAGACTTGGCCGCTCGACGTCGAGCACCGCGAACGCTTCGCCGTCGCGGCCGCGAGCGGCGAGCGCATCGGCCAGAGCGGCGCGAATCGAATCGTCGCCTGGCGCGGCCGCGAGCGCAGCCCGGTAGTCGGCAACGGCGCCCGCGTCGTCGCCCGCGCGTTCGCGCAGCTCGCCACGCACGGCGAGAACGTAGCCCGAATCAATTCCGGCAGGACTGACGCTGGCCAGCACGCCGAGCGCGCGATCGAGATCCCCCGACCCCGCGAGCGCTTCGGCCAGGCACGTGAGGCCCACCTGCGCTTCACCGCCGCCGGCGAGCTGCGCGCAATCGCCGCGCGCGCCGGCGAAGTCGCCACGCACGAGCCGGATGGAAGCGCGCAAGGTTCGCGCGGGGACGTCGCGCGGATTCTCGCGCAGCACGCCGTCGAGCAATTCCTCGGCGGCGGAAAATTCGTGGCGGAACTGCAGCACGGCGGCATAGAGCCGGCGCGGCGCGTGCCCAGATTTCGGTAGTTTGATCAGCGGCGCGAGCACCGCCTCGGCGCGGCCGTAGTACGCGGGTTCGCGCCAGCGGCGCGCGCGTTCGATGAAGGCGTTGGCCAATGCGACCGCTGTTTGGGGCGACTGCCGATCGGCCCGCCAGGCTTCGAGCATCGGCCGAAGTTCGTCGTCCGGCGCGAAGCGTGCGACGTTCGCGACGACGAAGGCCGGATCACCCGGAACGAAGCGATCGCTCGCCGCCGCGACACCCTCTGGGGCGTGTGTCGCGGCGACGAACGCCAGCACGGAGAGAATGCGTGCTGGACCTTTCATGGTTACGGCTCCACCGGAACCAGTCCGGCGAAGGTCGCCGGATCGTCCGCATCCTGGGTGAATGTGAATCCACCCACGGGCGTGGCAGCGGCACCCTCGGACTTCGCGAACGTCGTGAGCGTCGTGTCGCGAAGCGACGCGGTCCTCGCGTTGAACGTCACGCGAAACGTGTTCGTGGTCGAGAGTCCCTGCGGATCCCGCGCCAGCACCGCGAGAATCGTGGAGCCGGTTGCTGCCTCGAACGGCGTCACTGTCAGCGTGCGCGTCGCACCCGACCCGGTGACCACGATCCCGTCGGCCGGGATCACGTTCGTCGCGTTGGCGCTCACGACCACAGTCAGCGCATCCGCGGCGGAATCCGCGTCGGATACCGTGAACGAGAGCGGGCCCACGACGGTGTCCTGATTCACCGATTGATCGGCGATGCTCGAGATCACCGGCGCAACGTTCACCGGCGGTGGCGGCGGATCTTCCCGATTGTCATTGTTGCTGCAACCGGCGGCCACCAATGTGGCCGCCGCGAGCAACGCAAGTGGATAGAACTTGCGGAGAGTCATCTCAACCTCCCGCGCCAGGCAGCGGCGTCGCGAGATACGGGAAGGTGGAGTCGAACTCCGCGGCCGACAGCGGCGCTCCGTCCGTGAACGGCGCGGTGCCGAGCGGCGCCTGCGTCGTCGCGCACAATCCGAGATCGACGGTCTGGCCACCGATCGTGAGCGGATGACAAAGTCGTCCCATCACCACGCGCAGCGCGATGTCGACGGTGTCGTCACCGGGACGGCGGCCGTTCGGGAAGCCCGCGAGATCGCCACCGGCGACACCGAAGTTGCTCTGCATGTCCGCCGGCTTCGCAGCGATTCCGGTGTTGAGGCGCGTCATCTCCGACGGCGTCACGCGCGACATCTGATTCACGCCGGGGAAACCCGTGAGGAAGGTCGTCACGAGATCCTGGCGCGGCAGATTCGTCGGCGCGATGTTCGTGAAGGTCGTGCCCAGTCTCTGGTTCACCGGCACGCGGAACAGCGCATCGAGCAGCGCGGGCAACGTCGGGTTCGTCACGTAGGTGAGGAACTGTCCGTCGAAGCGCGGCTCGCTGGCACTGAACCGGTCCTTGTCGGGTATGCCCACCACGAGCTCGTTCACGAGCGGCATGCCGAGACGCGAAACCTGGACCCAGGGACCGCCGCGAACCTCGGGCGTCGCGAACGTCGCAAGCGGGTTGAGCAGGCTGGCCTGGCGCATCGACGCACTCGTCCAGCCACCGATGACACCGTTGCCGGTGCCCGTGAGGCAGCTCGTGTGCACTTCGAGCGCGAGGGTGGTCACGTTCGCGTCGTCGAGCTGGTTGTTGCGCGGGTCCTGCGTGATGCCGTCGGGGAAGCCGTTGCCGTCACCGTTGCCGGGGACGGAATCGCCTTCGACGGGCACGAAGTTCACGAGGTCGAACACCGGCCCGAGGTTGATGTTGAAGCCTTCCTTGCGCTGCCCGACGAACACGCGGCCCGGCATGCTGCAGTCCGGGATGTTCACGGTGTGGATGAACGAGTTCGCGTAGGCCTGATAGCCGGCGACACTTCCGAAGGTTTTCGTGCCGATGAAGTCGAAGGGCTTGCCGAACTCGGCCGCGCCGCCGTTCGCGTTGGTCACCGCCGACGCGTTGCCTGCGCGGCGATCGCCTCGCACGAGAGTGAGCGAATAGCTCTCGCGGAAGTTGAGATTGCTGATGTCGCCCGCGCTCACCGGGCCGCGGTTCTTGAGCGGAATCGCGACGTTCTGTGTGCCGACCATGAGGCGCTGACCGCGGTTGTCGTTGGCCAGGCGGTTCGTGAACTTGAACTGGAACGTGAGGTTTTCGCGCGCGTCGCCGTCGTTGTCGATGTGGATCTCGTACAACACGGCCGGATCCAGCGCGAAGTAGTTTGGCCCGCCGTATGGCGCCTGCAACGGGATGTAGTTCGCGAGGATCGTGACGTAGCCGGCGCGAGTTCCTTCGTAACTGTTGAATAGATAGAAGTCGGTGGAATCGGCGGTCGGGATGCGGGTGATGTTCGGTGCTTCGCGATGGCTCGACGCGTTCGCGGCGAACGGCAGCGTCGCTGCCATCGCACCTGCAACCGCAGCCGCCACGAGGCTGGCTTTCTGGAATGACATGTAAGTCCCCTGGCTCGAAAGAGCGTTGATGTGTACGGGAGGGGAATACGTCGAATGCAGGCGATGGATGCACGCCGCTCATTTCGCGGCGATTTATTTGCGCGCGCGCATCCGGCGGCTTCGCGCGCCCGTACTGTAGTATCCGGCTCGCATGTCCCTGCCCGCCTACGCCAACAAACTGCTCGCACTCGCGCGCCTCATCGGCGGCACGCCGCTACTCGAAATCCACTGCCGTTACCGCGGGCGCGAACACCGCATCTACGCCAAACATGAGGCGTACAACTTCACCGGCAGCATCAAGGACCGCATGGCGCTGTACATCCTGCAGCGCGCGTACGCGACGGGAGAAATCGAGCCCGGCCACACGATCGCCGAGGCCACGAGCGGGAACACGGGCATCTCTTTCGCCGCGATCGGCCGCGCGCTCGGCCATCCGGTGCGCATCTACATGCCGGACTGGATGTCGCGGGAACGCGTGCTCGTGATCCAGAGCCTGGGCGCCGCCGTGATTCCGGTCTCGGCGGAGCTGGGCGGATTTCTGGGCTCGATCCGCATGGCGGATGAATTCGCGCGTGAAGGGACCGTGTTCCGGCCACAGCAGTTCGACAATCCCGCGAACGTGCAGGCGCACTACGAAACGACAGGGCCCGAGATCACGGCGCAGCTCGCGAGCGTCGGCTTGAAACCCACGGCCTTCGTCGCGGGCGTGGGCACCGGCGGCACGGTGATGGGGGTGGCTCGCCACCTGAAAGAGATCTTTGGCGACGTCGCGGCGCACCCGCTCGAACCCGCGAACTCGCCGACGCTGCGCACGGGCCACAAAACCGGCAAGCACCGCATCCAGGGCATCAGCGACGAGTTCGTGCCCTCCATCGTGAAACTGCCGGAGCTCGGGCAGATCCTCGACGTCTGGGATGGCGACGCGATCGTGATGTCGCAGCGGCTCGCCAGCGAGCTCGGTATCGCGGTGGGCATCAGCTCCGGCGCCAATCTATTGGGCGCGCTCGAGATCGCCGAATCGCAGGGAGAAGGCGCCTGCGTCGCGACCGTGTTCTGCGACGACAACAAGAAGTATCTATCCACCGACCTGTGCAGCGACGAGGAATGCAAGGAGCACTACCGCTGCAACGACGTGGAGCTGCTCGGTTTCCAGGTCATCCCTCCGTCAAAGCACGCATCCAGTACCTGACAGTCGCCGTATAAAGTTGTCGATAGCGACGCGCGCGTCTTTCTTCGAGACTTCACGGAAACTTCAGGGAAACTCCATGAGCCAGATATTCCGCAGGGCCGCGATCGCGCTGGCCGTGCTCGGTTCGATCCAGGCCCACGCCGCCGGCGTACCCACCGATGAACTCGACGAGGTGATCGTGAGCGCGCGCAGGCACGCGCTCATCGGCAAGGTCGAATCGTCGAGCCAGGGCACGGTCACTCGCGCTCAACTCGAGACTCGCCCCGTGTTGCGCACCGGCGAGCTGCTCGAGACCGTTCCGGGTCTCGTCGTCACGCAGCACTCGGGAGACGGCAAGGCGAACCAGTATTTCCTGCGGGGCTTCAATCTCGATCACGGCACGGATCTGGCGACGAGCGTCGACGGTATTCCCGTGAACATGCACACGCACGGCCACGGTCAGGGTTACACCGACATCAACTTCGTGATCCCCGAGCTGCTCGATCGCATCGAGTACAAGAAAGGGACTTACTACGCCGAAGAAGGAAACTTCTCGGCGGCCGGCGCGATCGACCTGCGTTATCGGCGCGACCTCGACGACAACGTATTTTCGTTGACGCTCGGCGAAGACTCGTACGCGCGCGGATTGCTGGCGGGCTCGACCGAAGTCGCGCGCGGCGACTTGTTGTTCGGTCTGGAGTACGGCCGCACCGATGGCCCCTGGGATCTCGAGGAAGATCTGCGCCGCGTGAATGCGCTCGCGAAGTATTCGCGGGGCGAGCGGGGCGAAGGCTGGTCCGTCACCGCATCGGCTTACGACGGCGAGTGGACCTCGACGGACCAGATTCCCGAGCGCGCGGTGCAATCCGGCGTGCTCGACCGCTTTGGCTTCTTCGATCCGACGAATGGCGGCGCATCGCATCGTTACGCGCTGTCGTTCGACGGCGCGCGGCCACTGGATCTTTCCGGACTCGGCGCCTGGAGTCTCGAAGCGAAAGCCTATGCGCTCGACTATCGACTCGATCTCTTCTCGAATTTCACGTACGCGTTGAATCCCGTCGACGGCGACCAGTTCGAGCAGTTCGACGACCGCAAGGCGTATGGCCTGCATTCCGAAATTGCGCGGGAGACGAACTTCGGTGGAATGCGAGGTGTGTTGAAACTCGGTTTCGACTCGCGCTTCGACGACATCGGCCGCGTCGGGCTCTACCTGACGGACGACCGCGTCCGCCTCACTACCGTGCGCGAGGACTCCGTCGATCGTCTCGGAATCGGCTTCTTCGTCGAGCAGCAGATCCAGGCGACGGAATGGTTGCGCGTGGTCGCGGGCCTGCGGCACGACCGCGCGGAGTTCGACGTGTCGAGCGACCTCGACGTGAACAGCGGGTCGGCATCCGACAGCATCACCAGCCCCAAACTATCGCTGGTCTTCGGTCCCTGGGCGGAGACAGAGCTCTTTGTGAACGCGGGCCGGGGTTTCCACGAAAACGATGCGCGCGGTACGACGATCTCTGTCGACCCGACCGACGGCGTGACGGCCGCGGAGCGCGTGCGGCCCATGGTACGCGCGAGCGGCGGCGAGATCGGTGTGCGCACCGCCTTGGTGCCGTACACACAGCTCGCGCTCACCGCGTGGACGCTCGATCTCGATTCGGAGCTGCTCTACGTCGGCGACGCGGGCGCGACGGAAGCCAATCGCGCGAGCGAACGCCGTGGAATCGAGCTCGGCGTTTACGTGACTCCGCGCGAGTGGCTCACGCTCGATGCGGACCTCGCCTGGTCGCGCTCCCGGTTCAGCGATTCCGGCTCTGCTGATTTCTCCGGCGCCGGTAACTTCATCCCGGGCGCGGTCGAGCGCGTTGCGTCGCTCGGCGTTGCCGTGCAACACGTCGGCGGCTGGTTCGGCGGCGCCCGCTTTCGCCATTTCGGCGAGGCGCCGCTGATCGAGGATGACAGCGTGCGTTCGGATCCCACGACACTCGTGAATCTCGAAGTCGGACGGCGGATCGGCCAGCGCTTCTCGATCGCCCTCGCCGCCTACAACGTGTTCGGCTCGCGAGACAACGACATCACATATTTCTACGAGAGCCAGTTGCCCGGCGAAGCCGCACCTGTCGAAGGCCGCCATTTCCACCCGGTGGAGCCGCGCACCCTGCGCATGACGATCGAGACTCGCTGGTAGTTGTTTGCGTGGCGGGTGAGCCGCGTAGAATCGCGGCCATGCTTGCTTCCTCCGGCCGCGGCGCCGCCATCGCCATTGCTCTCGCTTTCGCGTTGGTGCTGAGCACAGCGCCACAGACGGCGGTCGCGCAGACGAAGCCGGCGACGCCGGACAAGAAGACGGCGACGGCGCCCGCCAAGAAGCCCGCCAAGAAGAAGGCGCCATCGCAGAAGCCTGCCGCAAAGCCAGCGATCGCGAAGCCGGTCCCGCCGCCGCCGCCCGGCGTCGAGCTCATCGGCCTGGTCGTGATGCCGCCCGAAGCGTTTCGCGGCGGACCGCCGGCAGGACGCTTCGACAACGAAGGCCGCCGCTCGCCGCAGGCGAAGTACGAATCGCAGCCCGTGCAGGGCGTGAGCTCCATCAAACCGGGACCCACGCCCGGCGCCTGGTGGGCGCTCTCCGACAACGGCTTCGGCAGGAAATGGAACAGCCCCGACTACCGCCTCTGCCTCTATCTATTCGAGCTGCGGCCGCGCACAGGCGCGGGTACCGATTCGCGCAACGCGCTGCAGGGCGTGATCGAACTGTCCGACCCCGCGAAGTTCTTTCCGTGGCGCATCGCGGATGAAAGCGATCCCGAGCGGCTGCTGACGGGCGCGGACGCGGATCCAGAGTCGCTGGTCGAGATGCCGGACGGCACTTTCTGGATCGGCGACGAATTCGGTCCGTGGTTGCTGCACTTCTCCGACGATGGCGAGTTGCTCGGACCGCCGGTCGAATTGCCGGAAGTCGTGTTCTCCCCCGAGCACCCGCTCGTGCTGTCCAATTTCCTGCGGCCGCGACTCGAGCGTTCGCGCGGCTTCGAGGCGATGGACCTCGCGGGAGACGACCGGACGCTGGTCACCATCCTCGAGGGAACGGTCGCGGGCGATGCGCCGAAGACCCTGCGCGCGCAGCGTTACGACACGCTCACCGGGAAGTGGCTGCCGGGCACACTTATATATGCGCTCGACCCGGACACGGTCGCCGTGACCGAGATATCGCGCATCGAGGGCAACCGCTTCGTGGTCGTCGAACGCGACGAACTCGAGGGTGACGCCGCGAAGGCGAAGCGCGTGTATTCGATCGATCTCGATAAGGCGCTGCCAGGAAAGCCGCTCGCGAAAAAGCTCGTGATCGACCTGCTCCACATCGGCAACTCGCGCGGGCTCGCCGAAACGCTGCCGCCGGGCACGCCGTTCCGCTTCCCGTACCTCACGACGGAATCGATCCAGGTCCTCGATCGCACGCACGTCGTGCTCGTCAACGACAACAACTTCTCGGCGAAGGGCGGCCGCGGACCTTCCGTGACCGACGCGACGGAGTGGATCTGGCTCGAGCTCGCGACTCCTTTGTAAGCCGACCATGCTGATCGCCCTCAAGGATGCCGAGCTCGCATTCGGCATGACGCCGCTGCTCGACCGCGCCGTGCTTTCGATCTCCGCCGGCGATCGCATCGGCCTCATCGGCCGCAACGGCACCGGAAAGTCGTCGTTGTTAAGTGTGCTCGCGGGACGCCTCGCGCTCGACGACGGCGAAGTGCCGCGAAAGCCCGGCTTGCGCATCGCGCTCGTGGAGCAGGAACCCGAGCTGCCGCCCGCCGCGTCGATCCGCGAGTCGCTGCACGTGCGCGGCGGAATCGAAGCGATCGCCGACGAGCGCGACCGCCACGATGCGGAAACCCGGCTCGAGGAATTCCTGCACCGCTTCGACGTGAACGTCGACGCGGATCCCGCCAAGGTATCTGGCGGCGAGCGCAAGCGCGCGGCGCTCGCGCTCGCCTTCGCGCTCGATCCCGAGCTGTTGCTGCTCGACGAGCCGACGAACCATCTCGACGTCGACGGCATCGAGACGCTCGAAGCGCTGCTGCAGAGAAACGTCACCTGCGTCGTCATCACGCACGATCGCCGCTTCCTCGACGCGACCGCGACACGCATCGCGGAACTCGATCGCGGCCAACTGCGCACCTTTCCGGGCAACTATTCCATTTACGAGGGGCGCAAGGCGGAGATCGACATCGCCGAAGACATCGCGACCCGGCGCTTCGAGAAATTCTGGGCGCAGGAAGAAGTCTGGATCCGCCGGGGCGTCGAAGCGCGCCGCACGCGCAACGAAGGACGCGTGAAGCGTCTCGAACACCTGCGCGAGGAGCGCGCCGCGCGGCGCGAACGCGTGGGTTCGATCAAGCTGACCGTCGACACGGGCGAGCGCTCGGGCAAGATCGTCGCCGAGCTCGAGAATGTCTCGAAGAGCTTCGGCGACCGCAAACTCATGGACGACGTCTCGCTGCGCATCATGCGCGGCGACCGCGTCGGGTTGCTGGGACCGAACGGCGCGGGAAAGACCACGTTGATCCGCATGATCGTGGGCACGCTCGAGGCCGATGCCGGCCGCATCCGTCGCGGCACCAACCTGCAGGTCGCGTACTTCGATCAGTTGCGCGAGCAGCTCGATCCCGAGAAGACGCTGTCGGAAACCGTTTCGCCGGGATCGGACTGGATCGAGATCGGCGGCCACCGCAAACACGTCACCAGCTACCTGGGCGATTTCCTGTTTCCCACGCGACGCGCGAATGCGCCGATCCGGATGTTGTCAGGCGGCGAACGCAACCGTCTGCTGTTGGCGCGCCTGTTCGCGCGGCCCGCGAACGTGCTCGTGCTCGACGAACCCACGAACGACCTCGACATCGATTCGCTCGAGCTGCTCGAGAATCTGCTGCAGGACTATGCGGGCACGCTGCTGCTCGTGAGCCACGATCGCGCCTTTCTCGACAACGTGGTCACGCAGACCATCGCCTCGGAAGGTGAAGGTCAGTGGCGCGAGTACGTGGGCGGATACTCGGACTGGCTGCGGCAACGCCCGCAGGCGAAAGCCGTCGCGCAGACGCGGCGCGAGGCGGTGAGCGAGACGCCGGCCCCGGTGACGGCTTCGAAACGAAAATTGAGCTACAAGGAACAGCGCGAGCTCGAATCGCTGCCCGGCGACATCGAGAAGATGGAAGCCGAACAGATCGCGCTCACGCGGAAGATGTGCTCGGCGGACTATCATCGCGCGACACCCGATGAGATGCGTCGCGACGGCGCGCGCGCCGCCGAGCTTCCGGCGCTGATCTCGTCGGGGATGGACCGGTGGGAGGAGCTGGATTCCCTCGCCGGAGGTAAGTCATGAAACCTCGAACGCCCGCGAAGCCCGCCGCCATCCGCATCTGGAAGGAAACCGCGCACCGGGGTGGCAAGGGTGTGAGCGCGATTCATGGCGTGCCGATGCCGGGTCCGCAGCTCGAAGTGATCTGCAGCGCGCTCAAGAAGAAATGCGGAACGGGCGGGACGGTCAAGAACGGCGTGATCGAAATCCAGGGCGATCATCGCGACCGCCTCGTGGAAGAACTGAAGAAGCTGGGTTACACGGATGTGAGGAAAGCCGGCGGCTAGGGCGCTCGCTGGAAGGGCATCAACAAAACTTTCAAACAGACGTCGCGAGTCTGTAGCAATCGATTGGCGGAATGGGGCCATGGCTGCAAACCCCTCGTCGATTTCCCTCCAGCGTTCCGCGCCCACCACGGGCGTTGTGTTCACCACCTACAACCGGCCACACGACCTCGAACGCGTGCTCGCGGGTTACGCGAAGCAGAGTCACCGCAATTTCGAAATCGTCATCGCCGACGACGGTTCCGGCGACGAGACGCGTGCCTGCATCATGCGTGCGCGCGACCGCTGGAACCTCGACATCCGCCACGTGTGGCACGAGGACGCTGGCTTCCGGAAATGCAAGATCCTGAATCGCGCGATCGCGGAAACGAGCGCGGAATACCTGATCTTCACGGACGGCGATTGCATCCCCCATCCGGATTTCGTCGCCGGGCACCTGGAACTCGCACGCCCGGGATACTTCATTTCCGGCGGTTGCGTCCGGCTCAACAATCCCGCGACGCGCGCGATCTCGCCCGACGATGTGATTGCAGGACGCGTGTTCGATCAGCGTTGGCTGAAGTCGCACGGAGAAACGCCCGTGAATCTGCGCAAGCTCGCGTTGTCCGGTGAGCCGTGGCGCGGCGTGATGAACACGATCACCACCACGAAGCCCACGTGGAACGGTCACAACTCATCGACGTGGCGGGAAGAAGCGCTTGCGGTCCACGGGTTTGACGAGCGGCTGGGATACGGCGGCCTCGACCGCGAATTCGGCGAACGTCTCGAGCGCTGCGGAATGAAAGGAATCCAGGCGCGATACTCGCTGATTTGCCTGCACCTCGATCACCCGCGGCCGTATCGCGCGCGCGCGATCATGGACGCCAATATGCAGATCCGCCGGGACAACGCGCGGCGCAACGTTCGCCGTACGTCCCACGGATTGCCGCCGCAGTCCGTCGCGAACGCTTGAGACGACTTGGACGTTAGTCCTTTCGGTGCATTCGAACCGTCAGCGCGGTATGCGCGACTTCTCGCCTTCGCGCAGCGCGCGCCCGATAACGTCATCGGCAAGCAGCTCGCCCGATTCGCTCGCGGACTCTATCTATGGCGCGGGCCGCTGCCGGCCGACGTCACCGTCGAGAACCTGCGAATGCGCTGCTGGCTGCGCGACAACACCTGCGAACGCAAATTCGTGTTCACGCCGTGGCGTTTCGATGTTCTCGAGCGACGCGCGATCGCCGAAGCGCTCCCGGTCGACGGGGTGTTTGTCGACGTCGGCGCGAACGTGGGCATCTATACCTTGAGCGCAGCCAGGTCGCTGGGCCCGGCGGGACGCATCGTCGCCATCGAACCCTATCCACCGGCGTTGGCGAGACTTCGCTTCAACATCGCGGCGACGCGCGGGTCGGCGTCGGAATGGCCGCGCATTGACGTGCTGCCATTCGGCGTGTCGGATCGGGATGGCCCGCTCGAATTGCGCGTCGACGGCGGCAATCTCGGCGGGGGGAGCATCACGACCGGTGACGCGAGATTCACGAGCGGCGGCACGACGGCCTACGTGACGATTCGCTGCCGGCAATTGCTGTCCATCGTGCGCGAACTCGAAATCGAACGCATCGATGCTCTGAAGATCGACATCGAAGGCGCCGAGGATCTCGCGCTGGGCGCGTTTCTGGATCACGCCCCGGAATTCCTGCTGCCCCGTTGTCTCGTCATCGAGAATTCGGACCACCTGTGGAAACGGGACCTGCGCGAGTTACTCGCGCTGCAAGGCTACCGGCAAATTCTCAGGACCCGCCTGAACACCGTGTACCGGCAATAGGGGAGTGGCCCCAAAACGCTAAAAAGTGCCGAACCTGCGGCAGGTTCGGCACTTTTTAGCGTTTTGGGGCCACGCCCCTATTTCCCGCGTACGCCGCCTGTGAGCACGATGCGCATCGCCTGCTCCACCGTGAGGTCCGTCTCGTGCACCTTGCTGCGCGAGACGTACAGGGTGTAGCCGCCGATCTGGTAGCTCATCGGTAGGTAGACGGCGATCATGTCGTCGCCACCGCCGATACCGATCGTATTGGCGTGCTCCTGCGTCACGAACCCGATGAGCTTGCCCGGCCCGTAATCGAGCGTGACCACGCGATCGAGGTCGCCTTTCTTCTTGTCGGTATTCACGAGCCGCGTCATGTCGCGGATCGCGCTGTACACCGTCTTGACCACCGGCACGCGCAGCAGCAGCTCCTCGCCCAGGCCGAGCACGCGGCGAACGATGAACGCGTTCACCGCGAGCCCGACGAGGAAGAGGATCACGAAGCCGGTCACGAGGCCCATGCCGGGCCAGTAGTTGGCGTCGTCCAACACCCACTTGATCGGCTTCGACATCAACCCCTCGGTTGTGATGCCGAGCCAGTAGATGAAATAGATGGTGAGGCCGATCGGCAGGATCGTGACCAGGCCTTTGAGCAGGATGCTGCCGATCTGCTTCATCAAACTATTTCTTCGGCTTCACGAAGCGCAGCGTCATGCGGTCGGACTCGCCGATCGCGTCGTACTTCGCGCGATCGAAGCTCGCGTCCACCGGCTTTCCGCCCTCCGACGACTGGCGCACCGGCGGCAGCGTCCACACGCCGAACGGGTGATCCTTCGTGTCCTTCGGATTCGCGTTCACCTCGGACTTCTCGGCGAGTACGAAGCCGGCCTTGGTGGCCGCGTCGATGACCGCTTTTTCCGTCGCGTAACCCTTGTCGACCGGCGGCTCCTGGCCGGGATTGCCGCGGTGCTGTTCGATGGCGAGGATGCCGCCCGGCTTGATCGCATTGAAGAGGTTCGCGAGGTTCGGCTCGACGCGGCCCTGACCCGCCCACCCGTGGAAGACGCGCGCGAGCAGCACGAAGTCGAATTTGTCAGCCGGCAGCGGCGCCGCCTTCGCGCCCCAGTTCACGAGATTCACCTTGCCGTAAACGGCCGCGTCGCCGTACTTGGCGGCGAAATCGGCGCGCCCCTTCTTCGCATTCTCGGAGAGCGCCGGATCGTCGAGATCCGCGGCGGTCGCGTAGAACTCGCCTTTGTTGAGACGCGCGTACGGCGCGAGGATTTCCGTCCACCAGCCACCGCCAGGCTGCACTTCGAGGATGGTCATCTTCGGCTTCAATCCCCAAAAGCTGAGCGCGTCGACGGGATGACGTTCCGCGTCGCGCTCCTTCGCTTCGGGTTTGCGCCAATCGCCGGCGACGGCGGCTTTGATGCCATCGACGTTGTTCGCGTTGGCGGCGAGAGCGGGAGTGGCGAACGAGGTTGCCGCAATCGTTACAAAAGCCAGCGCGAGAGCCAGCGAAATCTTCCTGACATTCATTGAGAGTCCCCTTCGCGTCGAATGACGGGGGACGAATGCTAATGAATTGCTTGCGTCCGCGCCATGCGCCACAACCAAACGCCGATGAGCGCACGCCCAAGCGGTTGAATCGCGGGATAACTCCACGACGCGACAGGTTCGGGCAGCGGAAATCCGAGTTCGCCGACGAACAGCGCGATCGTCAACGCCGACGCGGCGAGAAAGAAGAGACCGACGATGCGCGTCAAACCTTTCACGCGCAGGAACGCGCACCCGAAACACAGATTGCCGACGGCGAACCCGATCAGCAGCAGCACGTACATCCCGTTCCACAATCCATCGTAGATGTCGGTGCGCAACCGGATCGCGGCGCGAGTCGATTCATCGGCCGCCGCGTACGCTTCACGCCAGGGATCGAATGCGAACAGCGTGAGCGTCTGCTGCCCGGCTTCGGTGAACGCCCAGAGCAGAAAACCCAGAAAGCCCACGATGGCGAGCTGCGTCGCGCGCGCCCGCAGCGCCAGCGCGACGGCGAGCGCCGCGGTGAGCACCAGGAACGGATGCATCAGATAGATCCACGCCCGGAGTTGATACGCGGGATCGTTGACGCGCGCCATGCGCGCCTCGAATCCCTCGCTGGGCGCGAAGAACGCGGGCAGGAAGATCAGGCCGAGCGTCGTGAGAACCGACGCGAAGCTCGCGATGGCCGCGATGCGGTAGAAGCGGGGATCGATCATCTGGGCCTCCGGAATGGAGCATGTCGTCGATAAGGCATGACCGCAGGGGATACCCAATGATTCGCGCCAGCACGGCGTTTGAGCTGAATGGCAGAATTCCGGGACGAACGGCGTGAGGATCGGAACATGAACGCAAGCACGATGACGCGAGCCGGCATCTGGGTGGCCGCCGCCACGACGGTGGTGCTGGTGCGCACGTTCTGGTGCCAGTTGCACGGCGCCGCGACCGGCAATGCCGCGGTGGGTATCGCCGAAGCGGTTTCGTGGGGACTACAGGCGTCGGCCGGCTGGATCCTCGCGGCCGCGCTCCTGGTTCGCTTCGGCGGGCACTTGCCGGCGATCAAACTCCCCCGATGGCGGCTGGCGGCACAACGCGCGTTGCTCGTCGCTGGCGTTCTCGCGATCACGCTCGGCAGCGAAACGCGGTTGCTGGCCGCCGAGGTGCCGCTGGCCCAGTGGCTCTACGAGCGCCTGCCCGCGCACTTCACGTTCGCGACGCTGCTCGTGGTTGGCTATCTACTGTGGCGGCCGCACGACGCTGCGGAGACGCTGGAGGTGTTGACGGGCACCGGCCGCACCCGTGTGCGCCTCGAGGACATCGAGTGCCTCGAAGCCGACCGCAACTACGTCAACGTCCACACGCCGCAGCGCAGCTATCTACTGCGCGACACGCTCGCCTCACTCGAAAAGTCGCTGCAGCCGGATGCGTTCCTGCGCGTGCATCGTTCCACGATCGTGAACCGCTCCAAGATCCGAGAACGCCGCAGCGGCGGCGTGCTAGTGCTCGGCTCGGGGCGGATCGTCAGGGTGTCCCGTGCGTTTTCGGAACACGTTTGAGAGTGGAGCGGGTGATGGGAATCGAACCCACGTTAGTAGCTTGGGAAGCTACAGTTCTACCATTGAACTACACCCGCATTTCTTCGAATGCGCAGGGCAAGCGAGAATAGCCGACACGCCGTCGCGTTCACAACCAATCGATGCACCAGAACAAACCATTGATAGTAATGGCCCTGCCGCAGGAATCGCGCGGCAGGCTCGAACGCGTCGGCGCTGACCCGCTCTACACGGGCGTCGGAAAAGTGAATGCCGCCGCCACGCTCGCGCGCCGGCTCGCCGAGATCCGCTGCGCTGGCTCGAGCCTGCCGCTCGTCGTGAATCTCGGCACCGCCGGCAGCCGCGCGCTGCCTCCGCACTCGCTCGTCGCATGCAACCGCTTCACGCAGCGCGACATGGACGTGACGGGTCTCGGGTTTCCGCCCGGCGTCACGCCGTTCGATGCCACGCCCGCGATCATCGAGTTCCCAGCCGTGTTCGCGCACTTGCCGCAGACGCTCTGTTCGACGGCGGATTCGTTCGCCACCGGTCCGCACGACGGCGACGTCGTCGACATGGAAGCCTTCGCGCTCGCGCGCGTCTGCGTCGCGGAAGGAGCGCGATTCGCCTGTGCGAAATACGTGACGGACGGCGCGGACGGCGACTCCGCCGCGCACTGGGAGGCGGCACTCGAAGCGGCCTCGCAGGCATTCGCGCATCTATATGATTCGCTCCCCCGATGAGCGCCTTGATGAGCCCCTTGATGAGCGATTCCGAGAACACCCCGCACCGCCCCATTCGCAGCTTCGTCGTGCGCGCCGGTCGAATGACCGTGGGTCAGGCGCGCGCG
This sequence comes from Pseudomonadota bacterium, assembly GCA_043747835.1. Taxonomy (GTDB): domain Bacteria; phylum Pseudomonadota; class Gammaproteobacteria; order Steroidobacterales; family Steroidobacteraceae; genus CADEED01. The sequence continues at coordinate 22,365 of JAYTOK010000051.1, forward strand.
CTCGAGGATTTCTGGCCGCGTTTCGGCGTGGAGTACACAGCGTCGCCGCTGGATCTCGACGCCGTGTTCGGGCGCGGCGCGCCGCGCACGCTCGAGATCGGTTTCGGCAATGGCGAACATCTCGTGTCTCTGGCGACAGCGCATCCCGAACGGGACTACTTCGGCATCGAAGTGCATCGGCCCGGTGTCGGTCACCTGTTCATGCTGGCGGGCGAACGCGCGCTCACGAATGTGCGCGTGAGCCAGCACGACGCGGTCGAAGTGCTGCTCCACCAGATCCCGCTGGCGTCGCTCGATGAAGTGCTCGTGCTGTTCCCCGATCCCTGGCACAAGAAGCGCCACAACAAGCGCCGGCTGATCCAGCCACCGTTCGTCGAACTACTTGCGTCACGGTTGCACCAGGGCGGCGTGCTCCGGATGGCGACCGATTGGGAAGAGTACGCACTGCAGATGCTCGACGTGCTGCGCGGGGCGAGCGCGTTGTTCGAGAACGAATCGCCGACGGGCGAGTGGATGCCGAGACCCGAAGAACGCGCGCCGACCCGGTTCGAGAAGCGCGGCGCGCGGCTCGGACACGGCGTGTGGGATCTGGCCTTTCGCCGGAAGTGAAAAGCCGCGGTCCGTTCGGCCCGCGGCTTTGAATCACGCATCGAGCTTCAGTTCGTCGACGAACTCACGAACTCGAACGTCCACTGCTGATTGTTGCTCGCGTTGTCGAACCAGAACTGCATGACGTTACCGTCCGCGACGCCGCCGCCCGTATCGACCGCCTTGCCATTCGCGCGATTGATCAGCTTGTAGTAGCTGCCGACCGCGGTGATCGTCCACGTCTGGTTGACGCTCGAGCCGCTGGTCCACTGCCCGACGATCGAGCCATCCGCGGTGCGGCCGATGCTGTCGAGATACCTGCCGCCGCTCACGCAGCGCAGCTTCGACACGCCGCCCGAAGTGGTTAGCACCCAGCGCTGGTTGTTGCTCGTGCCGCCCGCCCACTGCGCGACGTTCGCGCCGTCCGTCGTCGCACCCAGGTTGTCGAGATACTTGCCGCTCGCGCGATTGCGCAGACGATACGTTCCGTTCGCGGGTGGCTGCGCGGTGGATGGCAACGTCACTCCCGCGGCAATCGGCCAGCCATTGCTGAACGACCACGTAGTCACACGCAGCTTCGGCGCGCCATTGTCGTTGCCGTCATAGAAGTGATAGGTGAGCCGCCCTTCACCGTAGCCGACGTGACCCGGACCGATGTAGCGGCCGTCGCGGTTCGGCAGGAACACGCTGCCTGCGCCGCTGCCGCCCGTGAGGACGTTCACGCCGTTCTTGTCGAGATACGGCCCCGTCACGCTGGTCGAGCGCGCGACCATCGTCGTGTAACCGCTGTTAACGCCCTGGCAGCAGAGCCCACGCTGGAAGAATAGATAGTAGTAGCTGCCTTCCTTGTGCAGGTACGGCGCTTCGACCTGGCCCGGCACGAGATCCCAGCGCGAGGAGTTCAGCGCCTTGCCGCTCGTGGTGTTGAGTTGCAGCAGATCGATTCCGCTCTGCCAGTTGCCCCAGGTCATCCACTGGTTGCTACCGTCGACGAGCAACGCGGGGTCGATGGCGTTGTTTCCGGCGACCACCATGCCGCGATCCGTCCACGGGCCCGCGAGGTTCGTCGCGGTAGCGAGGCCGATCGCCGCCGGCGCGCCCGTGCCCGCGCACGAGTAGTAGAGCCGGTACTCGCTGCCGACCTTGATGACGTCCGGCGCCCAGAAGAATCCGTTGAAGCCGGAGACATAGTTGGCGATCCAGCCCGGCCACGTGCCGATCGGAAAGACCGGCGACTCGGCGCGCCAGCCGGAGAAATCCGCGTTCGGCGAGGACATCGCGAAGACGCCGTCGCCGGTGGTGAAGATCCAGTAGCGACCGTCGGTGTTGCGGATCATGCGCGAGGGATCGTGGCTCGGCGCGACCTGCGCTTCCGCGAGGCTGCCCAACAGCAGCCACGCGACGAGGCTCATCAACAATATGCGGACGAGTTTGGGTGTCATCTGACTCTCCTTGTCGGGGGGAGCGGCGCGTGAATCACACACGCGCCGCCGGTTCCATCTCAGTACATCGGCCAGCCGCTGGAATCCCAGCGCAGATTGCTGATCATCAGCGTGGCGTTGCCGTTGTTCTGCGCGTCGTAGGCGTGACGCGCGATGACGCCGGTGCCTTCGATGTCCTGTCCGCCGGGTCCAACCCAGCGCGCATTGCCGCCATCGAGCAGGGTGCCGCCGCCGCTCATCATGCTCGTCCCAGTCTTGTCGACGTATGTGCCGGTGATGCTCGTCGAACGGCCGTAACGGATCTGGTACGTGCTGTTCACTCCCTGGCAACAGGTGCCGGTGGAGACGAATAGATAGTAGTAACCGTTGCGCTGGACAATTGTCGGAGCCTCGATGCCGCCGCTGCGGGACGCGATCGAGTACAGAGAGCCCGTCGGCTTCATGTTGCTGCCGAGCCGCGTGAGCTTGATGCCGGTGTTCCAGGAGCCGAACGCGAGCCACGGCGCACCAGTCGCATCGATGACCAGGTCGGGATCGATCGCATTGTAGTTGCTGGAGCTGTTGGTCGAGATGACGAGTCCGTCGTCGCGCCAGCCTCCCGCTGCGACGCTCGACGCGGACAGCAATCCGATTGCCGACACTTTCGAGCCGAATGTGGAGATCGAGTAGTACAGGTACGCGCGGCCGTTGTAGACCTCGACGTCAGGCGCCCAGACGTCCGTGCCCACCTGGTTCGGCACGTACTGGCTCCACCAGGAGAGCTTCGACGAGAGGATCGATGCGAGCGGCTCCCAGTTGAGACCGCCGTTGCGCGAGACCTTGCCGTAGATGCCCGGTCCGGTCTGGAACTGCCACCACGTGCCGTTCTCGTTGATGATCGTCGGATCGTGCGTGCCGAGATTGCCGGTGATCGGCCAGTGGTACTCCGACCCGCCGCTGCTGCTACTGCTGCTGCTGCCGCCACTCGGCGCCGCGGAAGCGGCGTTCGAGTTGACCCAGACGTTGTCGGTCTGGCGGGCCTTGATCCAGAAGTAGTAAGTCGTGCCGTTGGTGAGCCCGGTGACTGTGAGGCTGCGCGCGCTCGTTGCGGGCGACGCGATGCGCACGCGTCCGGCCGGATTCGAGTCGGTGTCCTGATAGACCTCCTGCGCGTTGATCGAGCCGTTGCTCACGGTCCATGCGAGATTCACCTGAGCATTGCCGCCGGTGGCGGTCAACGAAACGGTGGCGGCGAAGAGTGCGGGCGAGCCGAACAGCAACGCCGATGTGACGAGAAGATTGCGCATGAAATTCCCCCTTGTGTGCGCTGACGCCATTCCGCTGGCGAGCGCGGAGCATACGCCCGGCTTTCTCGTCGTAAAGAAAAACCTGCGCGCGATAACGAAACGATTAACGCTCGCCGCGTGCTTTCGTATCGCTCGGGGAACAGCGGTTAGCGCTAACTTCCCTGTCCGGGACACTGTCCCCGTGGAATGTTCTTGGCGCGCAGGGGACAGCCTAACTACAACGGGATGTTGAAGCTCGCGCGCACGCCGTCGACGACGAACTGGACCGCGAGCGCGCCTAACACGACGCCGAAGAGACGGTTCGCGACGTTCGTGCCCGTCACGCCGATGATGCGCATCAGCGGACCCGCGACCCACATGGCGAGCAGGCATAGCGCGAGCACGATGAGCGCGCAGAGAAACATCAGCGAGAACTGCAGCGGATGTTGCGTGACCGGAATCGGGCCGAACCACAGCAACAGGGTCGTCAATGCACCAGGACCGGCCATGAACGGAAAGGCAAGAGGGAAAACCGCTATGTCCGCGCGTTGCTTGCTCTCGACCTTCTCCTCACTGGAGGTGCGCGTGCCCGATTCGCGTGCGAAGACCATCTCGAGCGCGATGAGGAAAAGCAACAGCCCGCCGAAGATCCTGAACGAGTTGATCGAAATCCCCATCGCCGACAAAAAACCGGCGCCGACGAGCGCAAACAGCAGAAGTATGCCGCTTGCAACGAGCACGGATTTCAAGGCCATCTTGTGTTTGTAACTGTTGCTCGCGCCTTCGGTCAGGCCGGAGAACACCGGGATCAGCGAGATCGGCTCGACGACGACGAAGAACACGATGAAAAACTTGAGGGCTTGTTCGAGCATGGTGCTTTGCGCAAGAAATTCGTTCTTGTATCGGTAACCTTTCGGGAGCAACATGAATTTGACTCGACGAAAGGCGCGCTCATCTTAGCAGCTACGACTTCGGAGGGACTCGATGAAACCCGCCATCGGCAAGTGGTTCAAGATCCTGGGAAGCGACTCGTTTGAAGTCGTCGCCATCGACGATGACGACGGAACGATCGAGCTGCAGTACTTCGACGGCACCGTCGAGGAGATGGACATCGAAGACTGGCAGGCCGAGCACGACGCCGGAAACCTCCAGGAAGTCGAACCCCCCGAGGACTGGACCGGCTCCGTCGACATCGACCCCGAAGAAAACGAGGCGCGCGACACCTCCGGGTACGGCGAGAACGATGATCGCCAGCGGCCGAGCCGGCTCGAGGGCCTCGACCTCTTCGAGTGAACCCGAGCTAACTACAGCGTCCTGACTCTAGAGCGGCGAGTTCGCCAATCTCTCGACGTCCACATCCGCGGCAAGCATCACGCAGCCGCCAACCACTTCCACCGGAATCGACGTCAGCGACTGGCCCGCGCACGGGCCGGCGATGCACAGCCCATTGTCGCGCGCGAACAGCGCTCCGTGCGAGCAACAGAGGATGAGGGCGCGGTCCGCCGTCAGGAATTTGTCAGGGCGCAGGTTCAACGGATGTCCGGCGTGCGGACAGTAGTTCACGTACGCGGCGATGCCGGTCGCGGTCTTGACGACGAAGCCGCGCAGCGGCCAGTCGCCCTCTCCCACCGAGAAGCCGCGACTGCCAGTGGCGTCGAGCTCCGCCACGGCGCAGATCACCCGCGTCAGATCAATTTCGCGCGGCGGTGATGTCATGGCGCGACAGCCACATCAGCAACAGCAGACCGGGAATGCTGAGACACGCGGTATAGAGGAAGAAGTCGCCGTAGCCCAGCGCGTCGACCACGAAGCCGGACGTGCCCATCAGCAACTTTCCCGGCAGCGAATACAGCGACGACAGCACCGCGTATTGCGTAGCCGTGTATTTCGAACTCGTGAGGCTCGACATGAACGCGATGAGCGCCGTGCCGTGCACGCCGAGCGCGAGGTTGTCGAAGCCGACGATGAACGAGAGGCCAAGACTGGTCGCGGGGCCGCGTGGATCGATGCGCTGGGACCAGAAATCGAACATTCCGCTCTGCGCGCATTCGAGCGGGATGTGACACGCATAGGTGCCGTAAGTCGCGTAGAAGATATTCGAGACGATGATCAGCACGCTGCCGAGTAAGAGGCCGCTGATGCGGCCGAGGCGCGCGACGAGCACGCCGCCGACCACCGCGCCGACGAGCGTCGATGGCCAGCCGAAGAACTTCGCGACGACACCGACCTCCGTGACGGTGAAGCCCATGTCTATATAGAAGGTGTTCGTCATCGTGCCCATCACGTAGTCGGTGAGACGGTACGTGCTGATGAACGCGAAAATGAGCAGACCTAAGCCAAGGCCGTATCGTCCGAAGAAATCGGCGACGGGTCCCACGACCGCGCCCATGAACCAGACTCCCGACGATTGCAACCAGCGCGGCCAGTGCGCGCGGGTCTGAAGCCACGCCGCCGCGCGATGCTCGCGTTGTTCGACCGACTCCGTGAACAGCCGCGCCGGTTCGAGTACGAGCAGAGTCGTGATTATTCCGACGGACATCAGCGCGGCCATCGTCAGGTAGCTCGTCCGGAAACCGGACTCGCCCGCGATGATGAGCGCGCCGGCGGACGCGGCCATGAGCGCTGTGCGGTAACCGATCTGGTACGCCGCGGCCATTGCGCCCTGCTTGTCGGCGGTCGCCGATTCGATGCGCCAGGCGTCGATGGCGATGTCCTGTGTCGCCGCGAAGAATGCGACCAGCAGCGCGAACACGGCGATGTGGGGGATGCTCAGTTGCGGATCGCCGAGGCCGATATTCGCGAGACAGATCATCACGCCTATCTGCGCGACGAGCATCCAGGAACGACGGCGGCCTAACAGCTTGTCGAGAACCGGCAACCCGACGCGGTCGACGATCGGCGCCCACATCCACTTGAACGAATACATGAGCCCGACCCACGCGAGCATGCCAATGGTCGCGCGTTCGATGTGCGCGGTGCGCAGCCACGCGGAAAGCGTCGAGAACACGAGGTAGAACGGCAGTCCCGCGGAGAATCCGAGGAACAGCATCGAAAGCACGGGGCGCTCGGCGTAAACCGCGAGTGCCTGACCCCAGGTCGGTTTCCGCGGCGTTTCAGCTGGCATGGTTCGGTATGATCCGCACCACCGCATCATACGGAAACGAGAGACGTGCAGGAGTACCAGAGAACCTTCATCGAGCTCGCGATGTCGCGCAGCGCGCTTCGCTTCGGATCGTTCAAGCTCAAGTCGGGGCGCGACAGCCCGTACTTCTTCAACGCCGGACTGTTCGGCGACGGCGAAGCCATCGCGGTGCTCGGCAAGTGTTACGCCGCCGCACTCACGCGCTCCGGTCTCGAGTACGACATGTTGTTCGGCCCGGCTTACAAGGGCATCCCGCTCGCGACGACGACGGCCATCGCACTCGCCGAACACCACCATCGCAGCGTGCCCTGGGCTTTCAATCGCAAGGAAGCGAAGGAACACGGCGAAGGCGGCAACATCGTGGGCTCGAAGCTCGCGGGCCGCGTCGTCATCGTCGACGACGTGATCACGGCCGGCACCGCCATCCGCGAATCCGTCGAGATCATCCGTGCCGCCGGCGCAACGCCCGCCGGAGTCGCGCTCGCACTGGATAGACAGGAGCGAGGCCAGGGAACGCAGTCGGCCGTTCAGGAAGTGTCGGCGCAGTTCGGATTGCGCTGCGTCAGCATCCTCACGCTGTCCGACCTCATCGACTCCTTCGCCGAAGGCCCGGGTGACGCAGTTCGCATTTCCAGCGAACAGTTCGCCGCATTGCGGGCTTACCAGCAGGCGTGGGGCGTCGGCGCCGTATCCGCGGCCGGATGAGCTGGGGCAATATAGCCTCCATGCGCAAAGCCATTTCCGTCCTGGCAGTGCTGTCCGGCCTCATCATGGCCGCCGCGGCTCAAGCTCAGGCGCCCGCCGCCACTTCACAAGGGAAGCAGACTTATAAGTGGGTCGACGAGAAAGGCGTCACTCACTACGGCGACAGCGTCCCCTCGGAGTATTCGCAGCGCGAACAGCGCGTGCTGAACGACCAGGGTCTCGAGGTGCAGAAGCGCCAGGCCGAGTTGTCGCCCGTCGAAGCCGCCGAGCGCGCGAATAAGCACAAGGAAGAAACGCAGCGCAAGCAGCACGACATGTTCCTGTTGTCCACCTACCCGTCGACGCGCGAGATCGAGAACGTACGCGACACGCGCCTCGACCAGATCAACGGTCAGATCTCGGCGGCGGAGGCGTACATCGCGAGCCTCACGACGCGCGTCGATGGCCTGAAGCAACGCTCGAAGATGTTCGCGCCGTACAACACGAATCCGGGTGCGCGCCGAATGCCCGACGATCTCGCCGAGGAGATGGTGCGCGCATTGAGCGAACTGCGTACGCAGAACGCAGCGCTCGCGACCCGCCGCACCGAAGCGCAGGCCGTGACCGAGCAGTTCGACGGCGACATCCGCCGATTCAGGGAATTGAGGAGTTCGGCCGCCGCGCGCGTCAATGACGCGAACCGGCCGAAGAAGCAGTAGCTAGCTTCGGGACTAGCGAGTCCCGGTGTGACCGAAGCCACCGGCGCCGCGCGCCGATGCGGCGAAATCCTCGACGACCTCCAGCTTCACCTGCACGACGGGCACGATCACCATCTGCGCGATGCGTTCGCCCGGTTGCACGACGAATTCCACGCTGCCGCGATTCCAGCACGACACCATGAGCTGCCCCTGGTAGTCGGAGTCGATGAGGCCCACGAGATTGCCGAGCACGACGCCGTGTTTGTGACCGAGACCCGAGCGCGGCAGGATCACGGCCGCGAGACCCGGATCGTCGATGTGAATCGCGAGACCGGTCGGGATCAGCTCGGCCTTGCCGGGCGCGAGCGTCAGCGGCGCTTCTAGCAGCGCGCGCAGATCGAGACCGGCGGATCCGTCCGTTGCATACGCCGGCAGCGGAAATTCCTTGCCGATGCGCGGGTCGAGGATGCGGACCTTGAGCGCGCGCTGCGCGCTTCCAAATGCTGACGCCTGTGTTACGGCCGCGTTCATGCCTGCACGCTCGCGAGCCGCACCGCCTTGCGTTCGACGTAGCGCTCAGCGATCAGCTCCACGAGATCGCGCGCGAGCGCGACTTTCGGCGCGTGCGGCAATTCCTGGCGTCCATCGCGCCAGAGCACGAGCAACGCGTTGTCGTCTTTTTCGAAGACCTTGTCGTGTCCGACTTCGTTCGCGGCGATCATGTCGAGATTCTTCTTGATGAGTTTCTGTCGCGCGTATTGTTCCACGGAATCCGTCTCGGCCGCGAAACCGACCACGAAGGGCCGCGCGAGACCGACGCGCGCCGCCACCGTCGCGAGGATGTCGACCGTGCGCTCCATCTGGAGGTCCATCGACTCCGACGTCTTCTTGATCTTGCTCCCGGCGGGCTTCGTGGGGCGATAGTCCGCGACCGCGGCCGTTGCGATGAAGATGTCCACGCCGTCGAGATTTTTCAGCACGGCATTCAACATGTCGGCGGCGCTTTCTACATCGATGCGCTTGATGCCGATCGGCGTCTGCAGCGCCACGGGACCGGCGACGATCGTGACGTCGGCGCCCGCCGCGCGCGCGGCGGCCGCGACCGCGAAGCCCATCTTTCCGGAGCTGCAGTTGCTGATGAAGCGGACGGGATCGATGCGTTCGCGCGTCGGACCCGCCGTCAGCAACACGCGTTTGCCGGCGAGCGGACCCGTCGGCGCGATGGCGCTCGAGACGAACCCCGCGAGTTGCGTGGGCTCGAGCATGCGGCCCGCGCCAGTTTCGCCGCAGGCCTGGTCGCCTTCACCGGGACCCCAGACGTGAACGCCGCGCGCCTTGAGAGTCGCGACGTTTGCCTGAGTCGCGGCATTCGCCCACATGAGCCGGTTCATCGCGGGCGCGACCGCGATCGGCCGGTCGGTCGCAAGACACAGCGTCGTCAGCAGATCGTCGGCCTGCCCGGTAGCTAGACGCGCGAGGAAATCGGCTGTGGCCGGCGCGATGATCACGAAGTCGGCCCAGCGCGCGAGCTCGATGTGCGACATCGCTTTCTCGGCTTCGGGATCCCACAGGTCGCTGCGCACGTCGCGTCCGGACACGGCCTGAAAAGTCATCGGCGTCACGAACTCGCGCGCGCCCGCCGTCAGCACCACCTGCACTTCGGCGCCTTGCTCACGGAGCCGGCGCACGAGATCGGGACTTTTGTAAGCGGCGATGCCGCCCGTGACGCCGAGTAATACGCGTTTGCCTTGCATGGCGGCCATTATCGGCAACGGTCGGAACGGCGCCAGTTGCATTCGGTTCGCCGGTTAGTCCCGGGAGTTATTGATGATTCGCGTGGAATTGAGGACTCCGTGCTGGACTCCCGATGCAGCCATGATTGCCCGATGGATCAGCGAGTTAGCATCAGAGCATGGCCCCGCGGGGAGCGCCCCCGGGAAAGGCTCATCGAACGTGGCGCGCAGGCGCTGTCCGATGCGGAGCTCGTCGCCGTGCTGCTGGGAACCGGCTCGGCCGGCGCGAATGCGCTCGAGCTGGCGCGGCAGCTGATCGCCCACTTCGGCAGCCTGCGCCGCATGCTCTCGGCCCACCGCCGCGACCTGCTCGATCAGCGTGGCTTGGGCCCCGCGCGTTACGCAATGTTGATGGCCGCGCTCGAGCTTGCTCGACGCCATTACTGCGAAGCGATGCGCGCCGGTCCCGCGATGAACGCGCCGGCCGCCACGCGGCAGTTCCTGACCGCGCAGTTGCGCGATCGTCCGTACGAAGTCTTCTGCTGCCTGCACCTCGACAACCGCCATCGCCTGATCCACTTCGAGGAGTTGTTTCGCGGGACGATCGATGGCGCGAGCGTGCATCCGCGCGAAATCGTGCGCCAGGCGCTGCAGTACAACGCGGCCGCGCTGATCTTCGCGCACAACCATCCCTCCGGTGTCGCGGAGGCGAGTCAGGCGGATGAGCTGATCACGCGCCGGCTGCGCGATGCACTCGCGCTCGTCGACATCCGCGTGCTCGATCACCTGATCGTCGGCGACAACACGTGTCTGTCGTTCGCGGAAAGGGGACTTCTTTAAAATGTGGAGTTCTGTCGGCCAGAAGTCGGTTCTCCCGCACTGATGTGCGGGAGATTTGCCATCGGCCACAAGCCGCCACAATGTAGCCACAAGTTAGGCACTCTCGGATGCAAGTATCGCGACTCCTGTAGAGCACGACGGAGCTCAACTCGATGTTCGATTTCTTCAAGGGAGCCGCTGTGACGCTCCTGGTTTGGGTGGTGACCGTCAGTGTGACAAGAGAGCTCTCTGGCGCCCTCTTCTGGGGCCTGCCCCTGACTTCGTTCGTGTTGCCGCTCCTGCTACCGAACGGTCGGTGGCTATTCGGCGGCGCGGCCTTTGCTATTGCGATCGTGGTACTTGCCTATGCTGACTCTGACAGGAGCCTCGGGGCGGCCATTGCGCTCTTCGTGTTCAGTTGGGCCTGTGCAGCCACGTTTCTGGGCATCGCGGCTCGCTACACGCTCCGTGCGCTACGTGCGTGGTATCGAAGGCGCACTAACGCGCCGCCCCTGCCGGAGAAAACGCTCCCGCCAATTGCGCCTCGGAGCGTCGTGTTGACCGTCTGTGGCGCGCTCGCGCACCTCGCAGCGTACGCAGTATTTGTCATGCATTCGGCGGGGGTGAGTGCGGAGCAGATCGCGTCGGGACGACCGTATTGCATACAGATCGCGTCGGGTGACGGCTTCAGAAGCGTGAGAAGCCGGTTGGAGTTGCTGGGCTTCTACATGATGAGCAACGGGTCAGTGAGACACGCGGTGCTCGCCGTGAAGAACGGAAGCGTGCTCGAGACGTACCACTGGTCTTACAAGAACAATTTGTTTGCGCCCGACGAATATGGGCCGCAGCCGGTTCATTGCGTCGTCGCTCCGGATTTCCTGAGGCAAGCGCGATGATCTGTTTTCGGGCGCGGAAGGGGGCTCGTCTAACTTCCGCTCCCTCCAATGGCAGGAGGGTTACGTCATCGAGCCCGTGCGCGTGACGAACACGAGTGCGTCGTCGATCAAAGCGTGGACGGCGACCTTCACACTGCCCGCGGGGCACACGATCACCGGATCGTGGAACACCGTGATCGCCTCGAGCGGACAGACCGTGACCGCGCGCAACGCGTCGTACAACGGCACGCTCACGGCGAACGGTTCGACGACGTTCGGCTTCCAGGTGCGCAAGCCGAATGGAAACACGCAGACGCCGGCGAGTTACGCCTGCACGTCGCCGTAGCGACGAGGCGCCAACCGTGCGACGCTGACCACGAAAGGGGTCAATCGAATGTCGTCGACGCCGCACGGTTTTCGTTGGGCTGCGCTGTGGGCGCTGGCTTTGTGCGCCTGCGGTGACGGGGGCGAGTCCGGCGCGCCCGCCGGCAGCGACACGATCGCACCGGATACGGAGCTGATCTCGCCGCCGCCGCCGCGCACGAACGTGACGGTGCTGTCGTTCACGGTCGTATCGAACGAAGCTGGCGCCGTCTTCGAGGCTCGGGCCGACGGCAGTCTCTTCACGCCGGTCCCGGCAACCTTTTCGTTGAGCGCACTCGGTGACGGCCCGCACCGGATCGAGATCCGTGCGCGCGACGCCGTGGGCAATGTCGACGCGTCGCCCCTGGTTTTCGACATCGTCATCGACCGCGTCCCTCCGGACACGATGATCTCGAGCGGCCCGCCGGCGACATCGGCGTCGCCTTCCGCCACGTTCGCTTTCATGTCCGAGGCCAATGCGTCGTTCGAAACCAGTCTCGATGGCGCACCGTTCGCGTTCGCGCCAACCCCACTGACGATCGCCGGTCTGGCGACGGGTCCGCATTCGTTGAATGTTCGCGCCATGGACGCAGCCGGCAACGTCGATCCGTCGCCGGCTGCGTATTCCTGGACGGTCGTACCCTAAAAACACACCCACATCGCCCGAAGTTGCCCGGCCGGGGGCGGGCTGGTATAAAGGCGGCCCTTTGAACGACCGGAAGACCGGCTGTTCGATAGTTAACCAACTGATTCGTCGAGAATTTTATGAGCCGCGTCTGCGAAGTCACGGGCAAGGGTGTTGCCGTCGGCAACCGAGTTTCCCACGCCAACAACAAGAAGCGTCGTCGCTTCCTCCCGAACCTGCACACCCAACGCTTCTGGCTCGAGGGTGAGCGTCGCTGGGTCAGCCTGCGTGTTTCGACGCGCGGCCTGCGCACCATCGAAAAGAACGGCATCGACTCCGTGATCGCGGATCTGCGTGCCAAAGGCAAGAAGGTCTAAGTCATGCGCGAAAAAGTGAAACTGCTGTCGACCGCGGGCACCGGCCATTTCTATGTGGCGACGAAGAACAAGCGCCTGCACCCTGACAAGATGAACTTGAAGAAGTACGACCCGGTCGTGCGCAAGCACGTCGACTACAAAGAAACGAAGATCAAGTAAGCCTGCGCCCGGAGCTGGGCGTTTGCATCGATCACGAAAAGCCCCGTCGGTCACCCGGCGGGGCTTTTTCTTTGCTCGCTACCAAACATTGCAGCGATCGTGGGTGTCGGCCGCAGGCAAAGCCCCCATGCGCTTTGACAGCAGTCGATCAAGGGGCGGCGGCGGGAAACTCGTGATTCTGCTCTCGCGAGCAAACCCACTGGTTCTCTTGCAGGAGGGTCCCGCCGCCACCCACAATCGTTCGTGCCACATTAGATGCTCGAGTCGCGGCCACGGTTGCACGCGCCGCGATGGATCGTGTGGAAATCACGCTGGGTCGACCCGCTCCCCGTATGCCCGAACTACCTGAAGTCGAAACGACTCGTCGCGGAATCGAGTCGCATGTCGTTGGCCGCCGCATCCAGCGCGTGCTCGTGCACGACAGGCGGTTGCGCTGGCCCGTCGACCCGAAGTTGGCGGCGGCGGTCGCCGGCAGCGCGGTGCGCCGCGCCGGCCGGCGCGCGAAGTACCTGCTCATCGAAACGGATGCAGGAACATTGATCCTGCACCTCGGCATGTCGGGAAGCCTGCGCGTGTTACCGGCCGCGACACCGCGCATCGCCCACGACCACGTCGACATCGAGCTCGACTCCGGCAACACGCTGCGGTTCAACGATCCGCGTCGCTTCGGCAGTCTGCATTTCACTTCCGAAAATCCCGAGCAGCATCCGCTGCTCAAGTCGCTCGCGCCGGAACCGCTCGAAGGCGGATTCGACGGCGACTATCTCTTCCGGGTGACGCGGCGCCGAACCATCGCCATCAAGCTCGCGATCATGAATTCCCGCCTCGTGGTCGGCGTCGGCAACATCTATGCGTCAGAAGCGCTCTTCCGCGCACGCATCCGCCCGCGACGCCAAGCGCGTTCGCTCACTCGCGCCGAATGCGCGCGTCTCGCTCGCGCAGTCAAGACGACGCTCGCGATGGCCGTCAAGGTGGGTGGCACCACGCTGCGCGACTACGTCGGCGCCGACGGCAATCCCGGCTACTTCCGCCAGAAGCTCTACGTCTACGAACGCGACGGCAAACCGTGCCGCGTTTGCGAAAAGCCCATCAAGCATTTCACCCAGGGACAGCGCTCCACCTACTGGTGCGCGAATTGCCAGAAATGACCACAGCCGCACCGCCTCTCGACATCGCCGCCTTCCGCCGCCGTCTCGCGAAGACCGATCCCATTCTCGCCGGCGTGATCCGCGCGGCGGGCAAGTACACGGTCGAACCGTCCGCGACGCACACTCCGTTCCACGCGCTCGCGAGCGCGATCACTCATCAACAGCTCAATGGCACGGCGGCGATGAGCATCTTCAACCGCCTCTGCGGGTTGTATCCCAATGAAGGAGAGGGAACCGACCGAAAGCGGGCCGACGGCGAGACCGCGCTGCTCGAGGCGAAGCTCGTGCTCGCCACCGCCGACGAAAAGCTCCGCTCGGTCGGGCTCTCGTACGCGAAGATCGCGAGCATCAAGGACCTCGCGGCGAAGACGCTCGCCGGTGTCGTACCGCCGTACGAGATCCTCCACACGCTCGCCGACGACGAGATCGTCGAGCGGATCACCCAGGTGCGCGGCATCGGCCGGTGGACCGTGGAGATGATGCTGATGTTCCGGCTCGGACGGCCGGACATCCTGCCGATCGATGACTTCGGCGTGCGCAACGGATTTCGACTCGCGTATGGCTTGCGCGGCATGCCGACGCCGCGCGCGCTCGCGGAGTTCGGCGCGCGCTGGGCGCCGTATCGGTCGGTGGCGGCGTGGTATCTGTGGCGCGCGGTCGACCTGCACAAGGCCGGCAAACTACCCGCTCCGGCAACGCCGACGCGCATCCAGATCGTGAAGCAAAAGAAAGCGAAGGTGGCGAAGAAAGTCGCGAGCGTGAGGAAGAAGGCGAAACGCGCGGGTGCGAAGGCGCGCGCGAAGACCGCGCCAAGGCGCAAGAAATAGTCAGTAGACGAGCCCTACACCCGCGCCGCGCGGATCAGACGCCGCTTCGACTTTGTTCGTCTTGTAGTCCCAGGTCACCACCTGCATGTTCCCCCACTTGCGCGTGCCTTCGCGCAACGTGTGGCCGCGCGCTTCGAGCGCCTTGCGATCGTCGGCGCTCAGCGCATCCGTCTCGAACTGCAACACGTCGGGCGAGAACTGGTGGTGGTAGCGCGGCGCGGCGACGATGTCCTGCGCGCTCTTGCCGTCCATGAAGTTGATCGTGCCCTGGAGCACCATGCCGATGATGTAGCTGCCGCCCGGCGAGCCCAGGATCATGAGGCCTTCCGGGCCTTCGACAAACGTCGGCGTGGACGACGACAACGGCCGTTTCCCCGGCGCGATCGCATTCGCATCGCCACCGATGAGCTGGAAGCCGTTCGGCACGCCGGGCTTCGCGGAGAAGTCGTCCATCTGGTTGTTGAGCAGAATTCCGGTGCCGGGGACCATCAGCCCGGAGCCGAAGAAGAAGTTCACGGTCAGCGTCGCCGCCACCATGTTTCCTTTCGCGTCGATCACCGAAAAGTGGGTCGTCGAAGGTCCGGGAGACGGCGCATCGACGCCCGGCAGCGACGCGCTCGGCGTCGCACGATCGACGCGGATCGAGGCACGCTGACCGGCGGCGTAGTGAGGATTGATGAGCCGTTCGACTGGAATCTCGACGAAGTCCGGATCGCCCAGGTAGACGGCGCGGTCGCGGTGCACGCGGCGCATCGCCTCGACGACGAGATGCGTGCGCGTGACCTTGTCCACGGCCGACAGATCGAAGCCGTCGAGGATGTTGAGCGCATCGACGAGCGCGACACCGCCGGAGGTGGGCGGCGATCCCGAGACGATGCGCGCGCCCCGGTAGTGGCCGACGATCGGCGCGCGCTCGACGATCTTGTAGTTAGCGAGGTCGGCTTCCGTCCAGTTGCCGCCGAGCGAGCGGACGCCCTCGGCGAGCTTCTTCGCAAAGGTGCCTTTGTAGAATCCGTCCGGGCCCTGCGCGCCGAGCAGCTCGAGAGTCGCCGCGAGCTCGGGCTGCTTGATGAGGTGGCCCAGTTCCGGCACTTCGCCGTTCACGAGGAAGATGCGCGCGGCGTCGGGCGTCTTCAGGAAGGTGTCTTTCTTGAACTGCATGCCGCCACGCAGGCGCGCGTACAGCGGAAACCCGTCGCGCGCGAGCTTGATCGCGGGCGCCAGGCTCACCGCGAGCGGCAACCTGCCGTACTTCTTCGCGAGGTGCGCGATGCCGGCGGGCTCGCCGGGAATTCCGGCCGCGAGGGCGGAATCGCGCGACAGACCGGGGATGACGTTGCCGTCCTTGTCGAGATACATGTCGCGCGACGCGGCGCCGGGCGCCATCTCGCGCAGGTCGATCATGACTTCGCGGTTGTCGCTCGCGCGCCGGATCAGGAAAAAGCCACCCCCGCCCAGTCCCGAACTCGACGGCTCGACGACGGCGAGCGCCGCGGCGACCGCAACCGCGGCATCGAAGGCGTTGCCGCCTCTTCGCAAGATCTCGTGCCCCGCCTCGCTCGCGAGTGGATAGGCGGCGGCGATCGCCGCGCGGCCCGGCCCCGCGGCGGGGATCTTCGTGGGCGGTGTCGCGGCGGCGAGCGGGAGGATGAGTAACGCGACGGAGACGAGACCCAGGCCCCGGACGAGACGCGACGCACGAAGATTCATCGCCGTCAGACCCGCATCATCTTCTTCAGTTCGGCGGCCACCACCGGATGGACGAACTCCTTGACGTCACCGCCCAGGATGGCGATTTCGCGCACCAACGTCGAGGAGATGAACGTGAACTGTTCCTGCGGCGTGAGGAACACGGTCTCGAGCTCGCGGTGCAGATGCCGGCTCATGTTCGCGAGCTGAAATTCGAATTCGAAATCCGAGACCGCGCGCAGTCCACGCACCACGACCTGCACATCGTGCTCGCGCGCGAAATCGACCGTCAGGCCTTTGTAGCCCATGACCTCGACGCGCGGGATGTCCGCGAGAACCTGCTTCGACATCTCGACGCGCATCTCGAGCGGGAACATCGGCGCCTTGTTAGGGTTCGACGCGATCGCGACGATGACGCGATCGAATACGCTCGCGGCGCGACGCACCAAGTCGTGGTGGCCGTTGGTGATGGGATCGAAAGTCCCGGGATAGACGACGCTGCGCTTCATGTGGCGAAGAGATGATACCCGACCTCGCCCGCGCGCCCCGCCCGCAATTCGCGCCAGCCCAAAGGCAGTTCCGGCAGCGCGACGCGCGCGCGCCGTTCCACGTAGACGCGCGCGTCGGGTGCCAGCCAACCGCCGCGCGCCAGCGCCGCCGCGGCCGGTCCCGCGAGTTCCGATTCGTAAGGAGGATCGAGGAACACGATGTCGTACGCAGCATCGTTTGCGCGAGCGAGCCAGGCGAGCGCGTCGACACTCAACACGCGCACCTCGGACTCCCGCCATTCGCGCGCCAGCGCTTCGATCGCGACTCCGGCCCTTCGATCCTGCTCGACGAACGTCGCATGCGCCGCGCCGCGCGAAATGGCTTCGAGCCCCAGCGCACCGCTGCCGGCGAACAGGTCGAGGACCCTCGCGCCGTCGATGCGCGGTTGCAGCCAGTTGAACAGGGTTTCCCGCACACGATCCGGCGTTGGCCGGATGTCGATGCCAGCGGGAAATTCGAGGCGCCGCCCGCGGTGCCGGCCGCCGATGATGCGCAAGCGGCGGGCACCGGGCGCTCGCGAACTCGCGCTCGAATTGCTTTGCTTCCCGGCCTTTTTTTTGGCCTTCATGTCGCTTGCACCGATCGCGTTCGCTTGCCACCTTTTGGGGCCCAAGCGTAACCTACGTCGCTACTAGCACCATAAGACCGGCGCAGCGTTTCCACACAGCGACCGTTTTCCGAGGAGCGTTCTCATGATCAGGCTAACTGCAGCCGTCGTAATCCTTGTTGCGGCGATCGTGACCGCTGGCTGCTCGAACTCCGCGGGCGACCCGCCGGACGTCGGCGCTACGGATCCGACCATCGGCAATGGCAATCCCGTGGGAGGTGCTGCCGCGCCCACGCCCGCGACGACCGCGGCGCTGTTCCAGCCCGCGCAAGGCATCTTCCCCTTTCCGAATGACCTGTATTTCAGCGGCACCGTCGACGGCACGATCAACATCCAGCCGGCGAATGCGCTGATTCCGAACCAGGTCGGCCTCAACGCGCTAGACGGCTGGTCGACGACCGCGCCGATCCGCGTCCGCTTCGCGAGCGCGATCGATCCCACCTCCTTTACCGCGTCGAACGTGCGCGTCTATCAAGTGACGACCAGCGCCAACAAGGCCGTGTCCGGTTTCACCCGCGCGCTCGTGTCCGGGACGGAATACTCGGTCGGCCTCGCCTCGGACGCCGGCGTCGGCAATACCGTGCTCGAGATTCGCCCCCTCGTACCTCTCGTCCCGTCGGCTGGCCAGGCCCCGACCGGCGTCGCGTACCTGGTGCTCCTGAGCCGGTCGATTCGCATGGCCGACGGCTCGCTCGCTACGGCGGACCGCGACTACGCGACGATCAAGACGACGTTGTTCCCCGCGGGCGCGACGGCGCCGGTGTCGGCCAACTGCGCGACGCTGCCGAACGCGCCCATGCAGGGCGCCTGCGGTTTCACCGCCTCGCATCTCGCGGTCGCCGGCGCAACCGGCGTGCCGCAAGCGAACGTGATCCTGTCGTTCCACTTCTCGACGCAGTCGACGCGCGACGTGCTGAATGTGGTGGCGGCCCAAGTCTTCGGCGCGCCGGCACGCGCGATCGCGCTGACAGACGTGGCACCGGGCACGCCGCTCAACCTCCTCAACCCGGCGCTACCGAGCTTCGCGCGCGCGCGAGTCGGCCTGGTCAATGTTCCTTACTACTCCTACATCCCCACCTCGGCCAACGACGCGCAGGTGCTGCGCAACGCGTGGCGCACGCAGAATGCCGTCGGCGGCGAAAACAACCTCACGCGTTTCAACCCCCTGCCCGCGCTCACCAGCGCGCTCACCGGCAGGGAGATTCCGCTGCTCCTGGTTGTGCCCGATGTCACGAGTCCGATGGGCACGAGGCCGGCGGGCGGCTGGCCGGTCGTCATCTTCCAGCACGGCATCACGCGCGACCGCAGCGACGCTTTTGCGCTCTCGCAGGCCTTCGCCGCGGCGGGCTGGGTCATCGCGTCGATCGATCTGCCGCTGCACGGCATCACCGCGACGGCGAGCCCTTTCTATCGCGCGGCGAACGAGCAGACCTTCAACCTCGATCTCGTGAACAACACGAATAGCGCTGCGACGCCGGACGGCATCATCGACTCGACGGGGACTCACTTCATCAACCTGACGTATCCGCTCGCGAGCCGCGACAATCTGCGCCAGGGAGCGACGAACCTGCTTGCGCTGTTGCGCGCCCTCCCCACGCTGGACATCGACGGCAATTCGATTGCGGATGACATCGACCCAACGCGCATCGGCTTCATCGGCCATTCGCTCGGCGGCATCGTGGGCACCTCGTTCGCGGCCTCCGTGCCCGTGCGCGTGCTGCCGGATCCGCCGTGGCTCCGCTCGGTCGCGTTGATCGCGCCTGGCGGCGGCGTCGCGGAGTTGCTGCGCGACTCGCCGACGTTCGGCCCGCGCATCAACGCCGGTCTCGGTCCGCAAGGACTGACGCCGGGCACGACGCTCTACGCGCAGTACTTCCGCGACACACAGACGATCGTCGACGCGGGCGACCCGCTCAACTACGCTGCCACGGCGCGCGCCAACCTCGTGCCTATCTACCTCGCGCAGATGGTCGGCGGTGCGGGCACCCCGGCAGCGCTGCCGGATCAGGTGATCCCGAACGCGGCGACGGCGCGACTCATCGCCGCCATCACGTCGGGCGGCGCGTTTCCCCGCGTAGTGACGGGTGGCGTGCAGCCGCTCTGGGGCTACGTGAACTTTACCGCGGGCGACCATGGCACCCTGCTGTCGCCGGCGGCAAGCGCGGCTGCGACCGTCGAATTGCAGACGGAGGTGGCGACTTTCACCGCGGCTCCCACCCCGGTCATCATCCCGGGCGACGCAACCGTCATTCAGCCGTAAACTCGGCCGGCGCCCGGCGCCGCGCCGCTTCACCTACAGGGGGACCTACCTTCACGGGTACGTCCCCTTTTTTGCGAACGTGGGAAAATAGGGTCTGACCCTGATTTTGGTGCCTGAACCCGATTCCGCCGGAGCTCCGTTTTGTCCGATCCCAAGCCGCAGTCCTTCATCGCGCGCATGCGCGCGAAGATCAATCGCCCCGGTTCCTGGCTCTCATACGACCTCGCGAATCTCGTCCCCGGCGGCAAGATCGATGCGGAGGTGCTCGACGAACTCGAGACGCGCCTGCTGACCGCGGATGTCGGCGTCGACGCGACCTCGGCGATCCTCGACGAGCTGCGCAAGAAGGTCGCGCGCAACGAGCTCGACGACGTCGACAAGCTGATCGCCGCACTCACCGACGCCATCACTGCGATCCTGCTGCCCGTGCAGAAGCCGCTCGACATCTCGGGCCAGCGCCCCTTCGTGCTGCTGGTCGTCGGCGTGAACGGCTCCGGCAAGACCACCACGATCGGCAAGCTCGCACGACGCTTCGTGGATGCGCGCAAGCATGTCGTGCTCGCGGCCGGCGACACATTCCGCGCCGCCGCCATCGAGCAGCTCGGCATCTGGGCCCAGCGCGCGAACGCCGACCTCATCCAGCAGCAGGCCGGCGCCGATCCGGGAGCCGTCGTGTTCGACGCCGTGACGGCGGCCCACTCGCGCAAGGCCGACGTCGTCATCATCGACACCGCCGGACGTCTGCACAGTCAGTCGCATCTGATGGACGAATTGAAGAAGGTGCACCGCGTGATCAAGCGCGTGGACCCGACGGCGCCGCATGAGGTCATGTTGGTGCTGGATGCGAACCAGGGTCAGAACGCGCTCACGCAAGCGACGCAGTTCCACGAGGCGGTGGGCGTGACCGGGCTCGTGCTCACGAAGCTCGATGGGACCGCGAAGGGCGGCATCGTGATCGCGATCGCGCGCAAACTCGGGATACCGATCCGCTTCATCGGCGTCGGCGAAGGCGCTGAAGACTTTGGAGAATTCGACGCGCGCGCGTTCGCGACGGCGCTGGTTTCCGGCAATTCGCAGGCGACGGGTTAATATCCGCGCCTCATGATCTCCTTCGACAACGTCGCCAAGCGCTACCCGAACGGCCGTGAGGCGCTCGCGGGCGTGACGTTCACGATCCAGCCGGGCGAGTTCGTGTTCCTGACGGGGCGCTCCGGCGCCGGCAAGAGCAGCGTACTCAAACTGATCGCGCTGCTCGAGCGCCCGAGCCGTGGCACGGTCACGGTCGGCGGCCAGAACACCAACACCATAAAATCCGGGAAGATTCCGGCCTTTCGTCGCGCGATCGGCGTCGTGTTCCAGGACCACAAGCTGCTGCTCGACCGGCCCATCTACGACAACGTCGCGTTGCCGCTGGTCGTCGCCGGCACGCCGATGAAGGAGGTCGATCGCCGCGTGCGCGCCGCGCTCGACCAGGTCGGCTTGTTAGGGCGCGAGCGGTCGTCACCGCTCGAGCTGTCGGTGGGCGAACAGCAGCGCGTCGGCATCGCGCGCGCGGTCATCAGCAAACCGCAACTGCTGATCGCGGACGAACCCACGGGCAACCTCGATCCCGGCCTCGCTGTCGAGGTCATGCGCGTGTTCAAGCGTTTCCAGGAAGTGGGCGTGACCGTCATCATCGCCTCGCACGATCCGCACCTCGTCGAGCAATTCGGCCAGCGCGAGATCGTGCTCGACGCCGGCCGCATCGCCACGGACACCTTGCGCGCCGGGCATGCGGCGCGCATGACCGCGACGGCGCCGCGGCTTGGCGAGCTGCCCAACATCGACCTGCGCACATGAGCGGCGCGGTCTCCTCTTACGGTACGCGCCACCTGCAGGCGCTCTTCGGCGCCCTCGGGCGTCTCGCCCGCGCCCCACTCGCCACGCTGCTCACGCTGATCGTGATCGGCGTCGCGCTTGCGTTGCCCGCGGGTCTCGGCCTCATCGTCGGCAATCTGCGCAGCGCGACGGGCGAGCTGGGCAACGCCATCGATTTCACGGTCCACTTCAAGTTGGGGACGCCGATCGAGCGCGTGCAGCAGCTCGCGAAGGGAGCGCGCGAACGGCCCGGCATCGACGCGGTAACCGTGCGCACCGCCGACGAGGCGCTCGCGGAGTTCCGCGAAGCTTCCGGCTTCGGAGACGCGCTCGCGGCGCTCGAAGACAACCCGCTGCCCCACCATCTCGTCGTACGCCCTGACAAGAACGCGAACGGGCCGGCGGAGATCGAGACCCTGCGCCGCTATTTCGAAGCCTTCCCCGAGGTCGACGTCGTGCAGCTCGATCTCGAGTGGGTGCGTCGTCTGCATTCGTTGCTCGACGTATTGCGCCGTTCGCTCTGGGTGATCATCGCGGTGCTGGGCCTGGGCGTCCTCGCCGTGATCGGCAATACGATCCGTCTCGAGATCCAGCAGCGGAGACCCGAGATCGAAGTGACCAAGCTGGTCGGCGGGTCGAATGCCTTCGTGCGCCGCCCTTTCCTCTACACCGGCATCTTCTACGGACTCGGAGGCGCGTTGCTCGCCGCGCTGATCGTGATCGGCGGCATGGCGTACGTCGATCGGGCCGTGGGGGTTCTCGCCGCCCAATACGGCGGCACCTTCCGCATGGCCGGCCTTGGCAGCGAGGGGATCGGAATCCTGCTCGGCACCGGCGTCGCGCTAGGCTGGCTGGGGGCGCTGATCTCCACCGGCCGCCACCTGCGCCGGATCGAACCTCGAGCCTGACGCGGTCTTCCAGATCAATGACTTAAGTTCCGGTCCCTCGTTGGAGGGATGGAACTGAATGTGCCTTTAGCACTCTAATCCCCTGACTGCTAATATCCCGCCTCCCAGGAGGATCGTACCGATGACCGCTATTGCGCCTACCGCCACTGCAGTTGTTGCCCGAAAGAACGACTTCGTCCTCTCGGGTCCCATCGGCAGCTTCGATGCCTACATGGACAAGGTCAGCCGCATCCCCGTGCTCTCGCGCGAGGATGAGTCGGTTCTCGCGACCCGCTTCCGCAACGAAGGCGACCTCGATGCTGCCCGCCAGCTCGTGCTGTCGCACCTGCGATTCGTGGTGCACATCGCTCGCGGCTATTCGGGATACGGACTGCCGCTGGGCGACGTCGTCCAGGAAGGCAACGTGGGACTGATGAAGGCCGTGAAGCGCTTCGACCCGACGGTCGGCGTACGTCTCGTGTCGTTCGCGGTTCACTGGATCCGCGCGGAAATCCACGAGTACGTGCTGCGCAACTGGCGGCTCGTGAAGGTCGCGACGACCAAGGCCCAGCGCAAGCTGTTCTTCAATCTGCGCAAGATGAAGAAGAACCTCGCGTGGCTGTCGCATGAGGAAACGCTCGCCGTGGCGCGCGACCTCAAGGTGACGCCCGCGGAAGTGACCGAGATGGAGAAGCGCCTCTCGGCGCGCGACCTCTCGTTCGACCCGGTTCCGGATGCGGGCAGCGAGGATGGCGACGAGACGTACTCGCCCGCCGCCTATCTACCAGCGCCAGATTCCGATCCCGCGACGCAAATCGAAAATGCGGAATGGGAAGACACGACCGGCGACCGTCTGCAGGCCGCGATGAAGACGCTCGACCCGCGCGCCCGCGACATCGTCGGGAGCCGCTGGACGGGCGAAGCCACCGCGACGCTGCACGATCTCGCCGGGAAGTACGGCGTGTCGGCCGAACGTATCCGCCAGATCGAGGCGAATGCGATCAAGAAGCTGCGCGCGCTGATGGCCGCGTAAGTCACTCCCATCGCGCGATTTGAACGGCGGCCTTCGGCCGCCGTTTTCGTTTGCGCGGACATATTCACGCGCGCGCATCAGTCGACATTCTTTACAGCGGTATTCCCACGACAGTGTTCCGCGCGTTTCGCGAGGCCGGCACGTGTAGGTGGACGCCGCTTCGTGCACCCGGTTTCGTGAACCCCATCACGAGCCGGTGGGGCGAATCGGCCCCAGCGGCCGGACTGGCACGACATGGAACGGAAGTTGCTCATACATGGGCGTCCAAACCAATTACGCATCGGGGAACATTAAGTGTCGAAGTCGAGCCGCACCGGATTTATCGTCAAGTCACTCGCGCTGAGCTTCATCAGCGTCGGCGTGAGCCAAGCCGCACTCATCGATCGCGGTGGCGGACTGATCTACGACGACGTCAAGAACCTCACCTGGCTGCAAGATGCCAACCTCGCCGTCACCGGCGGCTTTGATGTCGATGGCCGCCTCTCGTGGGGCGATGCACTCGCGTTCGCGCAGAACCTCGACTATCGCGACGACGTGCGCGGCATGACGTGGAGCGACTGGCGCCTGCCCACCGCGGTGAACGATCCGTTGTCGGCCGGTTACGACCCGACGGGCGCAAACAGCGAGCTCGGCTACATGTACTACGTGAACCTCGGCCTCTCGCCTATCTATCTCGCCGGCAACAAGGGCCCGATCAAGAACAACTGGTTCCAGAATCTCACCGGCAACGCGTACTGGACCAGCACGCAGGTGAAGCCGGACCGCACCGCCTGGGGCTTCCAGTTCGGTTACGGGTTCCTCGAAATCGGTGGCGTCAACAACACCATCCGCGCATGGCTTGTGCGCGATGGCGACGTGGGCGCGCCGCCGAAGGGCGTCCCGGAGCCGGGCACGTTGGCGCTGTTGGCGATGGGTCTCGCCGGCGTGGGGCTGTCGCGCCGCCGCAAGCAAGTCTGAAGGGGTCGTCCCCGCTCGAAGGAAGAACCCGGCCTCGTGCCGGGTTTTTTCTTTTTACCGTTCGAGATTTTGTGGATTAATCGGCGCATGAGCGCGACGCACGTGGATCTGAATCCCCAGGGCCAGCAGATGGCCGACGAGTCGATGGTTCGAACGCTGGCCGCACAGATCGAAGCGATCTGGCCGCAGGAAAAGCGACTCATCGACCTCTATCGACTGCCGCGCAAGGCGCGCGTTCTCGACGTCGGAGCCGGCACGGGCGAGTTCAGCGCGCGAATCGCCGAGGCGCATCCGGAAGCCCAGGTTCTGGGCGTCGAGCTGCTGCGGACTTCGGTGGAACATGCTCGCACCCGCCACGCGGCGTTCGCGCCACGTCTGTCCTTCGAGACCGGCGACGCCTTCCATCTCGCGCAGCCAGACGACACGTTCGACCTCGTGGCGAACCGGCACATGATCCAGTCCGTGCCGCATGTCGAGCGGATCCTGGCCGAGCTCGTGCGCGTCGCACGCCCCGGCGGACACGTTCACGTGCTCGCGGAGGACTATCTGATGCTGCACATGATGTCGGGACCGCTCGACCCGGACGTTTTCTGGCGCAAGGGAGCGGTGGACTTCGCGGCACGCACCGGCACCGATGCGCGGATTGGCCGGCGCGCGTGGACGCTGCTGCGTGAAGCGGGCCTCAAGGACGTGCGCGTCGACTACGTCGTCGTCGATACGCTGCGAGTGCCGCGACGCGTGTTCGCCGACATCATCACCGCCTGGCGCGACGGGTACGTCGAGCCGATGTCGGCGCATGATTTTCCGCCGACGCTGGTGCGGCAGCATTTCGACGAGATCATCGCGAGCATTCTGAATCCCGAACACTACGCGGTGTGGCACGTGCCGATCGTGTCCGGCGTAAAGCCGTAATAGGGGTCAGGCCCCATTTCTTCGTAGGGCTCGCGCCCCAACAACGAAAAACGGCGACCGGGGGTCGCCGTTCGTGAGAAGAGAAAGGGGACGGACTGAAGTCCGTCCCCGTACCTTCAGCCTTCCGTGATCGGCTGCAGCTTCAGCTCGACGCGACGGTTCTGCTGTTTGCCATCCGGCGACGTGTTGCTCGCAACGGGACGGGCTTCACCGGCGCCGAACGTCACGATGCGCTGTCCGTTCACGCCATGCGATTGCAGGTACGTGCCGACCGAGGTCGCGCGGTTGAGCGACAACTGCTGGTTGTACGTATCCGAGCCGTCGCTGTCGGTGTGGCCCTCGACGTCGATGATCGTCTTGTCGAACTCCTTGAGCACGAGCGAGACCGAATCGAGGACGGTGTAGAAGTTCGCGTTGAGATCGGCGCTCGCCGTCTTGAACGTGATGTTGCCCGGCATGTTGAGGATCAGGTCATTGCCGTTGCGCGTGACCGAGACGCCGGTGCCCTGCAGCTGCGCACGCAGCTTGGATTCCTGGCGGTCCATGTAGGCACCCACGCCCGCGCCCGTGAGAGCGCCGACGCCCGCACCGATGAGCGCGCGCTTGCGGCGCTCCTTCGAGTTGTCGCCCGTGGCGGCGCCGAGCACCGCGCCCGCCAGCGCGCCGATGCCGGCGCCCTTGGTCGTGTTGGTGACCTTCTTGTCGCCCGTGTAGGCGTCGGTCGTCATGCAACCGGTGAAAGTGAATGCCGCCATCGTAGCTAACAATGTGGCGCGAACGAGAGTCGATTTCTTCATGTTGATGTCTCCTTCATCGGGGCAAGCTAACGGCGTGCATATGAACGCCGAATGAATCGGTGTTTCCGTGAGCTGATTCTCACTCGGCCTACTCCACGTTTTCAGGAGAAGCCGGCGGTGACGTCGCGCGTCGATACCCTTTGGCCCGTATCGCGACCGTATTGCGCACGGCCGCGCAGCGTACTCCGTCTTCACGTACGTAGGCGTAGTCGAATGTCGGCGTCGCGCGACCGTCGCGTGCGAGATCGATCCTAATCGTCTCCTCCTGTTCCGGCGTCAGAACAAAGCGCAACTCGAGGTCAGAATTCCCGCCGTGATCGAAAGAGATGGTCATGGCGCGCGTCCAGACGGAATAGCCGGGGAAGACGCGCGCGCAGGCGAGCGCGGCGATCGGATCGGCCAGTGCCGCTTGCCAGCCGCCGAACATCACGCCGCCAGGATTGCGAGACAGGGCGTTCAAAGGCAGGAGTATCCGCACGGTCCGCCAGCCCGCCGCGATCTCGAGCACCCGGATGCGCATCGGCACGAACGGCGGGTACATCTCTAACAGCCGCGCATCGGAGAGGATTCCGCTGCGTGACATAAACCTCATGAATCGCTGCATGAGCGGCATGAGCACTCCTTGTTTGCCCGCATTGTTGCAGAGCAAGCAACGCGAGCGTAGCGTCCCGCTCCATGCGCACGGTGCACCAGTGGTTCGACGAATACAGCGAGAGCCACAGACACCCGCGCAATGAGCTGCTGCACATCCTATGCGTGCCACCGATCGTCATGACGGTGATCGGGTTTCTCTGGGCAATTCCCCTGCCCGCGGCGTTCGGTGAACTCTCACCGTGGCTGAACCTGGGCACGGCCGGCGTCGCCGCCGCGATCATCTTCTATTTCACCCTGTCGGTCAGGCTCGGCGTGGGCGCGGCGATCGCGCTCGTTTCGATGTTGTTCGTCGTGCGCTGGCTCGACACGCTTTCCTGGCCGCTCTGGCAGACTTGCCTGGCCATTTTCGTCATCGGGTGGACCGGGCAGTTCATCGGCCACGCCATCGAAGGCAAACGTCCGTCGTTCGCGCAGGACATCGTGTTCCTGCTCATCGGCCCGCTGTGGCTGCTCGGCCATCTCTACCGCAGGCTCGGCATCCGGCTGTAGCTGCGGGTAACATCGCGCGATGCCGAATCCCATCGATCTCTACGACGTACGCAGCCTCCTCACGGAGGATGAGCGCGCGGTACAGGACTCCGTCGGGCGTTTCGTCGACGAGCGCGTTCTTCCCATCATCCAGGACTGCTTCGAGAAGCATCACTTCCCGAAGGAGCTGGTCGGCGAGATCGCCGATCTCGGGTTGTTAGGCTCGTCGATCCAGGGCTACGACTGCGCCGGACTGAACGCCGTGAGCTACGGACTGATCTGCCAGGAACTCGAACGTGGCGATTCCGGGATTCGCAGCTTCGTGTCGGTGCAGAGCTCGCTGTGCATGTACCCGATCTACGCGTTCGGCACCGAGGAGCAGAAAAATCGCTGGCTGCCCGACATGGCGCGCGGCAAGAAGATCGGCTGCTTTGGCCTGACCGAGCCGCACGGCGGCTCCGATCCTTCGAACATGAAAACCCGCGCCGTGAAGAAAGGCGGCGACTGGGTGATCAACGGCGCCAAGATGTGGATCACGAACGGCGCGATCGCGGATCTGTGCATCTGCTGGGCGATGACAGACGACGGCATCCGCGGCTTCATCGTCGAGAAAGGCATGAAGGGGTTTTCCGCGCCTTTGATCGAGCGGAAGTTCTCGTTGCGCGCGTCGGTCACTTCCTCGCTGTTCTTCGACAACGTCGTGGTTCCCGACGCGAACCTGCTGCCGAATGTGCAGGGATTGAAGGGTCCGCTGTCGTGCCTCACGCAGGCGCGATACGGCATCACCTGGGGCGTCATCGGCGCCGCCCAGGCCTGCCTCTCGCAGCTCATCGACTACACGAAGACGCGCGAGATGTTCGGCCGTCCGCTCGCGGCGACGCAGTCGATCCAGCTGCGGCTCGCCGAGATGGCGCGCAAAATCACCTGCGCCCAGCTGCTTTCGTACCAGTTAGGCCGCATGAAGGATCAGGGCACCATGCTGCCGCCGCACGTGTCGCTCGCGAAGTGGAACAACTGCCGCATGGCGCTCGACATCGCGCGCGACTGCCGCGACATGCTGGGCGGCGCGGGCATCAGCGCGGAGTACGTGCCGATCCGGCACGCGCTGAATCTCGAGAGTGTGATCACGTACGAAGGCACGGAGACGATCCACCAGCTGACGATCGGCCGCGAGCTGACCGGCATCAACGCTTTTTGAGTGCTGACGCACACGTCGGAGATCGCCGCCCTGAAGGGGCGGCGTCCGTGAAAGTGAAGAGAAGACAGTCCTAACCACCAGGCGCCGCGAATTTCTCGCGCGTGTCCTGGAATGCCGGCAGCGATTCGCAGCGCGCCGCGAGCATCGACAGGGACTCGAACATGACCTGGTCCGAGCCGACTCGCAGCGCGTCATTGAGAAACGTGTACGCGCAGACGACCGTGATGTCGGCCTGCGTCATGCGCTTGCCCACCAGCCACTGCGACACGCCGCGTTCGCCGAGATGGCGGTCGATCGCCGCGAGCGACGAACTCATCTGCAGCCGGCAGCGATCCACCCACGGCTGATGGCGCTTGGCTTCCGGCCGAAAGACGCGCTCGTACAACTGCAACACACCCTTCTCCGCC
The DNA here is from genome assembly GCA_043747835.1 of Pseudomonadota bacterium. Lineage (GTDB taxonomy): Bacteria > Pseudomonadota > Gammaproteobacteria > Steroidobacterales > Steroidobacteraceae > CADEED01. The sequence goes on from JAYTOK010000051.1 coordinate 51,385, forward strand.
GCGCCGGTCGCCATCGCCATGAGGTTGAGCGCCTCGCGCCGCTCGCGGCCCGACCGCGGCAGCAGCGCGCGCTCCGGACCCGCGTGCTCGTCCAGATAGTCGAGGATCGCGGACGATTCCATGAGCCGCTCGCCGTCGTCCGTGACGAGCGTCGGCACGCGACCGAGCGGGTTGTAATTGCGGATGCGGTCGAAGTCGCGGCCCACCGACCAGTTGGCGTGCTCGAACGGCACTTCCAGCAGCTTCATCGTGATCGCCACGCGACGCACGAATGGCGAATCGAACATTCCAATCAGCAGCATCGACACACCCCGTTTCTCAAGATTCGATAACCCGCCGAAGCGCGGTGGCGCGTTGAGTCCTCAAGGAGGTGCGCCATGTCCGGAACCACCCACGCCGCCGAGCCGCAGCTCAATGCGACGCCGCTCATCGATGTCCTGCTCGTGTTGCTCGTGATGTTCATCATCACGATCCCGATCGCGACTCATGCCGTGAAGCTTAACCTGCCGCAAGGCAAGCCGCGCCCGGGCCAGGTTCCCACGGCGGTCGTCGTCGGGATCGCGTTCGACGGCGTGCTGACGTTGAACGACGAGCCCGTCGTATCCGTGGCAATGCTGGAACAGCGGTTGCGCGAACTGCAGAGTCTCGATCCCGCGCCGCACGTCCTGCTGCGCGCCGACGCGCGCAGCGGGTACGAACCCGTCGCGCAGGTGCTGGCGGCGACTCAACGCGCCCGCGTGCGCAATTTGCGCATCATCGATCTCGGCAAACTCTGAACTTCAGAACCCGCGGTCGGCGCACATCGACGCCTCGGCGATCCAGCAGAACAGCAGGAGGCCGATGGCGAACCAGTGCCAGAGGGTCTGCACCGGATCCTCGTGCGGTTCGGTCGCGGACTCCTCGCGCGGCCCTCGCTCCTCGTGGCCCGTCGCGCGGCTCATAGCGGCAACCAGTGCGTCGCCGTCTCGCGGCGATGCAGATAGACGAATCGCGCGCGCGCGAGTCGCGCGGCGAAGTCGTTGCTGCGGGTACCGACGCGCTCGAGGTAGCGGCGCCAACGCTCGCCCTGGCTGCCGAACTGCGTCGCGGCGTAGGCCGTCTCGCGTGCAATGAGGTTGTCTTTCATGGAACCCATTTCGCGCCAGCGGGAAGCTCGAACCGTGACGCGTTGGTGGCACGACACCGACCGAATGTGACCAAATGTGGCCGCGCCCCCACCCCGCCTGCCGCTCGCTTAAACTTCCGCGCCAGGAAGCACAACCCATGAAAAAAACCATCGCCATCGTCGAAGACGAACGCGCCATCCGCGACAACTACGCCGCCGCTTTTTCCCGCGAGGGTTACGCCGTCCGCGGCTATCCGAACCGGCGCGAAGCCATGGCCGCGTTCGTTGCGCGTCTGCCGGACCTGGCGGTCATCGACATCTCCCTCGAGGACGAACCCGAGGGCGGCTTCGAGCTGTGCCGCGAGCTGCGCGGACTGTCCCCCGAGCTGCCGATCATCTTCCTCACCGCGCGCGACAGCGAACTCGACGCGGTGTCCGGGCTGCGCCTGGGCGCCGACGATTTCCTGACGAAGGACCTGTCGCTCGCGCATCTCATCGCGCGCGTGAACGCGCTGTTCCGCCGCGTCGACGCGTTGCGCCGCCCGACCGAGGAGAAGCAGGTCGTACGCCGCGGCGCGCTCTCGCTCGACTCGGAGCGCATGTCGGTGACGTGGAACGGCGAGGTCGTGCTGCTCTCGCTCACGGAATTCTGGATCGTGTACGCGCTGACCAAGCATCCGGGTCACGTGAAGAATCGCCAGCAGCTCATGGACGCGGCCAACGTCGTGCTCGACGACAACACGATCACCTCTCACATCAAGCGCATTCGCCGCAAGTTCCAGGTCGTCGACGAGAAGTTCGATGCCGTGCACACCGTGTACGGCATGGGCTATCGCTGGGTCGAGTGACGGACAGGAGCGACGCTTGGGCCGCCTGACCGACCTGCTGAACTTCGGACCGATCTCGCCGTTTCGGCTCCGGACCAAACTACTGGTGCTGGCGCTCACCACGCTCACGCTGCCGTGGGCAGGCTGCCAGTACGCGCGCGAGATGGAATCCGTCTTGCGCGAGAGCGAACAGCAATCGCTGCTCGCCGTGGCAACGACGATCGCCGGATCACTCAAGGGCAAGCAGGAGCTGTTGTTCCGCGACGATGCGATGCCCGGCCTCGAGAGCATGAACTCGCACGACCTGACGCCAGTGGTGCTGTCGGGCGCCCCGCTCGTCGACGGCCGCGCCGACGAATGGGATTCGAACGCGCGCAATGTCGTGCGCGTCGCCGGCCCCGGTGGCGATGGACTGAGACTTCTCTCCGCTACCCACGAACGCTGGCTGTTCCTCGCGCTGCTCGTGCGCGACGACAAACTCGTGTTCGACGCATCCGAGCTCGCCCCGCTCGATCCGGATCGTCTGGGCGACCGAATCTGGCTCGCGTTCGACGACAAGCGGGGCGGACAGCAGCGACTGTTCTTCGGCAGCACAGGCGCGGGCACGCTGCGCGGCCGGCGCATCGAGACTCGGGAGTACGGTCGCGAGGAAGCCATCGAGGAACCGCGCATCAACGCCGTGTGGCAGCGCACGCGCGACGGCACGGGCTACGTGCTCGAGATCGCCATCCCGCTGTCCCAGATCGGTCAGCACATCGGCGTGCTCGTCGATGACAGGGATCGGCGCGGCGCGGCGCGCTCGAGCTATGGCACGCTCGACGCATCCGACCTGCGCGCGACCGGACGGCTCATCGCGGCCTCACCGGATCTCAGCGATCACCTGCGCCAGTTTTCTCAGCCCGGCGTCGAGCTCACCGTGGTTTCGTCGACCAATGCCATCCTCACGCGCCTCGACGCGCCCGCCCTGCCCGGCGACTACACGAGGATGCGCGGTTTCCTGCCGCGCATGTACCGGCTGTTCCTCGACGGCGGCGCGATCCCGCGCAGCGTCTCGCAAGCCGATCGCGAACGCGCCGCGCGCGAGCTCACCGAACGCGCGACGCGCGGCAAGCCGTCGACCTCCGTCTATTCGGGTCCCTACGAAAACCGTGTCGTCGTGGCCGCTGCGGCGCCGATCTTCACGTTGGACGGAAAGCGCGTCATCGGCGTGATCCAGCTCGCACAGACCGCGGACCGTTGGCTCACGCTGCGGGACCGCGCGCTCACCCGCCTGCTGAACCTCACGCTGTTCGTAACCTTGTTCACCGTGGTGGCCGCCTTCTGGTTCGCCGGCCGCATGACGTTGCGCATCAGCCGGTTGGGCGCCGCGAGCGAAAACGCGCTGAGTCGCGAAGGGAATCTGTCGCGCGCATTGCCCGAGGCCGATGCGCGCGACGAGCTCGGCGATCTCTCGCGCAGCTTTTCTTCGCTGCTCGGCCGTCTGGACGAATACACCGGCTACCTGCGCACGCTCGCCGGAAAACTCGCGCACGAGATCCGCACGCCGCTCACGATCATCCGGTCGTCGCTGGAGAACCTGGAGTCCGAGGCGCAGTCGGCGAACGGTGAGAACGCCAGGGTCTATCTGGCACGCGCGCGCGAGGGTGCGGAACGCCTGGGCGCGATCCTCACGGCGATGGGCGCCGCCACCAAGGTCGAAGAAGCGATCGCGCATAGCGAGCGCCAGCGCTTCGACATGGCCGCCCTCGTACGCGCCGCGGTCGACGCTTATGGCGGGGCCTTTCCGCAGCGTCGCTTCAGCCTCGATGCGCCGAGAGAGCCGATTTACATCAACGGCGCGCCCGATCTGATCGTGCAGCTTCTCGACAAGCTCATCGACAATGCTGTCGATTTCAGCGCCGATGGCGCCACGATTTCCGTGGTTCTTCGCGCCGAGCCGGCGCATGCATTGCTGTCCGTCGCGAATCCGGGGCCGCCGTTGCCGACCGAAGGCGCAGCGAAGTTGTTCGAATCGCTGTGGCAGTCCCGAGCCGAGGCGGACAAACGTCCCCACTTCGGATTGGGTCTCTACATCGTCCGGCTCATCGCCGAATTCCACGGCGGGATAGCCGAAGCGGCCACGTTGCCCGGCGACGCCGGTGCCGTGTTCTCGATCTGTCTGCCCCGCTGAACGCACGCCCGACACATCCAGATCTCCGGCCCGCGGCCGATATGCTGTTCGGACAGAATCCTGTCGCGCGCCTGAGACATTGTGGCGGCAACGATTCGGCGTATGATCCGGCGCCAAGCAGTCGGCAAATACGCGCTAAGTGGCTGAATTCAGGGTCTCTCTCGACGGCGTACCAGGATTGCGAGTGATGGGCTTCCCGCGATGCATCAACAAGTGATGCGCGAAGCACACAACGATTTTGCAGACAGAAAACTTAAGGATTTGCTCACGGACACGGGTTCAGTCGGTAGCGAAGTTTTGGCTACTGGCGAGGACGAAAGATGCGTGAACTGACACGCGGGCTTGAGTGTTTAGCCGGAGGTCGCAAGACCACCAACGTCCCAGCCGCAACGTATTTGAGTCCGTGTGGTCGACCTGGTCGGCTGACAGCGATTACCTAAGTCGACGACGACGTAACTAACAAGCCCCGCTCTGCGGGGCTTTTTTTATGAGACGCGCTCCCGTTCCGCCGGCGTGCCCATCGCTAGAATTCCGGGCGATGCGCAAACCCGCCCTCGCCCTCTTGTTGTTAGCCGCCGTCGCGGCGCTCTCCGGCTGCGGAAAGCTCGATCCTGTTTCGGCGCGCGAATTCATCGACGAGGCCGACGACATCGCGCGCAAACGCTTCGCGCCCGAGATCTGCGAGCTGCGCGGCGAGAATTTCAAGCTGCGGCAGACATTCCACTCGGACAACGCGCGATTGCCACCCACCGCGCTCGAGCTAGACCGCAAGATGTTCTGCGTCGAGGCCGGGAAGTTCGGGAGACTCCGGCAATACAAACTCGAGCGCCATTCGCTCGAAGTGGATCTCGCCGCCGATCGCAAGACCGCGCGAGTGTCCGCGGTGTACACCGAAACGCTGCCTTACTACGACCCCGACCGCACCCCGGCCACACCCGATGATTTCTACGAGTGGCAGGTGCTCGACGTCCGCGACGAATCGGTGATCGGCATCGAAAGTGGAGACGTCGTGTTCCTGAACACGGACAGCGTCGTCAAACAGAAGCTCGTCCGCAAGGACGAGATTCAATTGCCGTACGACTGATATGCGCGCTCTCGCTGGCCCGGCCATGCTCGCCGTCATCGTCGGTGCCTTCTTCATCTCGAGGCAATTCTCGGGCGAAAACCTTCCACCGCGCGATTTCACGGCGCTCGAGTTCGCCGGCGCCGATGACCCTCAAGTCGGCAGTTGCTATTCGCTGAGCACGATGATCGTCGCCAATCGCGTGACGGGTGCATCGACGGCGTCGTGGGAATCCCCGCGCGAAGGCACGTGGAAACTCAAGCTCGAATCCGTCGTGCAGGGCTACTCCGGTCCTGTGCATACGTTTCGCACGCTGACATTCGAGCAGTCCGGCGACCTGGTGCGACTCGTGTCCGTCGACGCGTCGAAAGACCAGCCGAATACGCTCAAGGCGAACATCGACGATCTGCTCGATGCGCCGAATTCGATGCGTTCCACTCCCGTCGATCGCTGCGGCAAGAACGGCGGCACCGGCTACCTCTACAAGGCGCGCTAACCCGCCGACCTTTCGCGCGCGGGATGTGGCATCTTGCGCGCCCATGAGCTCCGCCCCCGCGTCATTCGCCCTTCTTCTGGTCATCGGCCTCGTCAGCGTCATCGCGTTCAGCGCGCCCCGCCTCGTCGAGCGCAACCTGCTGCGGCCGTACCACGTACTGCGGCGCCGGGATTTCATCCCCCTCATCACCTGCGGCTTCATCCACGCGAACTGGAGCCACCTGATCTTCAACGCGCTGACGCTGTACTTCTTCGGGCCCAACCTCGAAGCCACGATCGGGACGCCGCATTTCCTCGCGCTGTACTTCATCGGCCTCGTGCTGAGCAGCGCGGGCACGGTCTGGAAGCATCGCGACGATCCTAACTACGCGTCGCTCGGCGCGTCGGGAGCGATCCTTTCCGTTCTGTTCGCGTACATCGTCTACTACCCGACGCAGATGCTGTACCTCTACTTCGCGATCCCGATCCCGGCGGTGCTGTTCGCGTTCGGCTATCTCGCGTACACGATCTGGGCGTCGAAGAATCCGCACGGCGGGATCAACCACGATGCGCATCTCGATGGGGCGTTGACGGGGCTGCTTTTCGTTGCGCTGACGGATTTCGGCGCGTGGCGGCGGGCGTTTGATCTGATGCTGGGGTAGCGGCGCGCGGGGAAGCATGGGTATGCGGGTTGGATGCCTTTGCAGCCCTCAATGTCGATCGCGCTTAAAAAAAGTGGAAGACCACTTTTTTGAAGCGCGATCGACATTGAGGGCCGCGGAACGATTCAAACGAAAGGCGGCGAAACGAATCCGTTCGAAATCCGGACGCTAAAACCACGAATAGTTGAAGCTGATCGAGATGCGCTCCGCTTCGGTCGGATTCGGCGCCACTTCGTGCCGCAGCCAGCTCTCGAACAGCACGACCTTCCCCGCTTCTGCCGGCACCGTCACCCACACCTGATTCTCGCGCCGCGCCTTCGCGCGCCGCGGCGGTGCTGCCATGTAGCGGTCGAGCCGAGGGTCTTCGAACTTCAGGCCAGAGCAGCCGCGCGGCGTGCGCACGTAGTAAGTCCCGCTGATGCTCGCGAGCGGATGCAGGTGCAGGCCATGCACCACCTGCCGGTTCATGACGTTCACCCAGCAGTCCGTCATCGCGAGTTTGCGGCCCTTGAGGTCGAAGTCCAGCTCCCGCGCGAATGCGCGGACGTGCGTGTCGATGCGCTTCTCGAGCGCCGCGAACGTCGGCGACATTCGGTGCATGCGCGACAGCGAGTTGTACGAGGTGTACCCACCGGGATAGTTAGTTTCGGACCAGGCGCGGCCGCCAGCGTCCTCGAGGGCGAGCTGCCGGCATTCGCGCAACAGCCTCGAGTTGAGGTCCGCCTTCGAAAGAGGGGCACGTGCGCCGCCGAGCGACGCAACGAGCACACGGGTCGGGAACAGGGCTAACAGTGACATCGGGCCAGCATAGGGAATCTCTGGCGAGCCGCAAAGTCGCCTGTCTATACTTCGCGTCCTTTTCAACGAGGGGACGCGGACATGAAGACGATCGGGGTAGTTTTGATTTCACTGGGCGTGGTCGCAACGGCGCAGGCCCACGACCACAAGCTCACGCAACTCTGGCAATCGGCAGCCACGCTCAAGGTGCCGGAGTCCGTGCGCTTCGATGCGAAACGCAAGGTTCTCTACGTCGCGAACATCGACGGGCAGCCCTGGGAGGTCGATGGAAAGGGGTCCATCGGCAAGCTCGGGCTCGACGGCAAGGTCATCGCGGCGGAATGGATCACCGGTCTCGACTGCCCGAAGGGCATGGCGCTGTCGGATGACAACAAGACGCTGTACGTCGCCGACGCGGGCGGGATCGTGGTCATCGACATCGACGCCGGCAAGGTCTCGAGCAAGATCGCGATCCCCGAAGGCCAGCGTCTCAACGATCTCGTCAACGACAAGGGCACACTCTATGTGTCGGACTCGGGTGGCAAAAAGGTGTTCGTCGTGAAGGACGGCAAGGCGTCCGTTTATCTCGACGAGACAGTGCTCAAGGGACCGAACGGCGTGCTCATGCACAATGGCGCGCTGCTCGTGCTCGACAACGAGAGCGTGAACCGCGTGAAGAAAGACAAGTCACTCGAGGTGCTCGCGAGCGGCATGCCGGGCGGCGCCGACGGCATCGAAAACGTCAAGGGTGACGAGTTCATCGTCTCCGTCTGGGGCGGTGCGATCTGGTACGTGCACGCGGACGGAGAGAAACAACTGCTGTTCGACGGCAAGGCCGTTGACACGAAGACCGCGGACATCGGCTGGGATCCGGCGACCCAGACGATCTACGTGCCGACGTTCTGGAAGAACACGGTCGTCGCTTACAAGGTCGAGTGATCTGTAGTTAGACGCCGGAGATGAGAGGGCGCCGAAAGGCGCCCTTTCTCTTTACTGGAGCCCGAACCAGGCCGCGACACCGGCGGCCGCGAGCACGACCAGCGCATAGACGAGCATCCGTCCGCGACCTCCCCGCACGTCGGTCGCGCGCGCGCCGAAGATGCCCGTGTCCGCGAGCGGATCGTGCTCGCCGTCGCGCATGTGCCGAGGCACGGCGCGGCGCTCGTGGTCGGGATCAGCCGGCAAGGTCATGCCGCGGAGCATAGGCCCGTCGCGCGTCTGCGGCCAGTGTGACTCGTTCCACACTTGCGGGCCGGGGCAGCAGGCGTCTCCCACAGTTATCCCCCAAGCTGCCGACAGCGGTTACAGAGTCGGAATGTCCGAGGGCGCGACGTGCGCGAGACGATAAATCCCGGGTTGCAGGAAAAGCTGAGCGAAGCGTTCGGCCTCGGCACGGGCGCGGACATCGAAGGCCTGATTGCCGCAATGCGCTCAGGCGCCGACGTGGACCCGCGCATCCTGCGCCAGGGCTGCCTCGCCCTCGTCGATCACCTGCGCGCGGTAAAGCTCGAACACGCCGAGAGCCACAAGAAACTCGAGCTCGCGCTCGAGGCGTCGAGTCTCGGTCTGTGGGAATGGGACCTCGCCACCGGCGAGATCACCGTCGATCACACCTACAGAAAGTTCGTCGGCCGCACGGCAGCCGGTGCCGTCCTGAACGTCCAGGAATACGCGAAACTCGTCCATCCCGACGACACCAAAAGGGTCGACGACGCGGCTCGTAGCGCGATCGTAGACAACGCGCCCATCTACCAGGTGCAGTACCGCGTGCTGCATTCGGACGGCCGGTGGGTCTGGCTCGAGACCTACGGCATGGTCATTGAGCGCGCGTCGGACGGCAGGGCTGTGCGCATGACCGGCACGCACGCGAACATCACCGACCGCAAACAGACGGAGATCGCGCTTTCGAACACGTTGCGCGTGATGCACACGTTGCTCGAGACGCTGCCACTGCCGGTGACGATCCGCGACTCGAGCGGCCGGATCACCCTCGTCAACGAAGCCTGGCTGCGCATGTACGGGACTTCGCGCGAGGAAGTGATCGGCCTGCGACTCGAAGAACTCCGGTGTCGCGCGCATACGACCCGGCATCTGGAGACCGACGCGCTGCTGTTCGAGCACAAGAAGTCGATGAGCTACGAGACGACCGTCGAGTCGACGAGCGGCGAGATCTTCGACGTGCTCATCGCGAAGACGCCGTTGATCGCCGCCGACGGCACCGTCACCGGCATCGCGGCCGTCATCACTGACATTTCCTCGCAGAAGCGCACGGCCGCGAGCCAGACCCGAGCGCGAGTCGCCGCCGAAGCCGCGGTGCACGCAAAATCCATCTTCCTCGCGAACATGAGCCACGAGCTGCGCACGCCGCTCAACGGCGTCGTCGGCATGGCGTCGCTGCTCGAGAACACCGCGCTCGACGCCAAGCAACGCCGTTTCGTGCGCACTCTCAAGAGCTCGGCCGAAGCGCTGATCACGCTCATCAACGATGTGCTCGACCTGTCGAAGGCCGAGGCCGGAAAGCTCGAGCTCGAGCGCGCACCATTCGATCTGCGCAAGGAGCTCGAGCAGGTCATCGGGTTGTTCGGCGCGCGCGCGAACGACAAGTCGATCGAGATTGCCGCGCACATCGCGCGCGACGTCCCGCCGACGATTCAGGGAGATCCCGTGCGGCTGCGGCAGGTGCTCGGCAATCTCGTCAACAATGCGGTGAAGTTCACCGAGTCCGGCGCGGTGCTGCTGGCCGTCACGACTGCGCCGGCCGAAGGCCGCGAGTCCGTGCTCGAATTCTCCGTCACCGACACGGGCCTCGGCATCGCGCCGGAACAGCAATCTCGCATCTTCGAGGCCTTCGAGCAGGCCGACGGCAGCGTCACGCGCAAGTTCGGCGGCACGGGCTTGGGGCTCGCGATCTCGCGCCAGCTCGTCGAGCTCATGCACGGCAGCATGGGCCTCGAAAGCGAGCCCGGCCGCGGCAGCCGCTTCTCGTTCCGTATCCCGGTGGGCGTCCCGCGCATCGAACTACCGACCGTCGCGCCCGCGGCGGATCTGGGCGTCATCGTGATTGGCCTGCATCCCGTGGTGCGCAGCGCGGTGTGCGACACGATCTCCGTCGACAGCTCGCACGTCATCAGCGTCGACTCCGCCAGCGGCGCGATCGAAGCGCTCGCGGATTTCTCGCCACGTGTCACGCGCATTCGCGTGATCCTCGATTCGAATGCCGCCGCGCGTCTCGATCAGGCCGTGAGCGGTCTGCGTGCGGCGGCCGCGCCGCGCCAGATCGAAGTGATCGCGTTGCTGCCACCCGATGCGGATGCGACTCCACCCGCCGGCGTGAACCGCGCGCTCGTGAAGCCGCTGTGCACGGCGGACCTGGTGGGCAGCGGCTCGCCCGACACGTCGACCAGCATGCGCGTGCGCGTGTTGCCCACGACGGGTTCACGCGGCCGCGCGCTGGTCGTCGAGGACAACGCCGTGAACCAGGAGATGGCACGCGCGATGCTCGACATGATCGGGTTCACGGTGACGACCGCGTCGAATGGCCGCGAGGGCGTCGCCGCCGCCGCGGCGGACCCGGGGCTCGACCTCATCCTCATGGATTGCCAGATGCCCGTGATGGACGGTCTGGCGGCTGCGCGCGCCATTCGGGAAAGAGAGGGTGCCTCCGGGCCCAAGGGAATGCGCGTTCCGATCGTCGCGCTCACGGGAAATGCGATGCCCGGCGATCGCGAGGCCTGTGTCGCCGCGGGCATGGACGACTATCTCGCGAAGCCATTTTCGCTGACGGCGCTCAAGGCGATGATCGACAAGTGGACCGGTAGCGCCAGCATAGCGGGCGCGGCGCCGACCGCCACCCGCATCGTGAGCTAGCTACGCGGGCGAATCGTGGACATCTGCCGCGCGTGCGTGGAGATGATCCTGATCGTCGACGCATCCGAATCGAACACGCAGTAGAGCCCCTGCGCTTCCTGTGGCGGATCGCCCACGAAGCTGTCGCCGGCCTTCCACATGAAATCCGCGTTCTTCGTGCGACCCGCTCCGCCCCAGGCCCAGAAATTCGAGCCCGCGATCGCATCGCCGGCGGCAGCACGTTTCGCGACGAGCTGGAAGATAGCGCCATAGAACTTGTCGCGGTAGAGAGTCGTCGCTGACGGACGGAATTCGCCGTTGTCGCGGTTGATGCCGAATTCCTCGAGCACGATCGGCTTGCGCATCTTGTTCGCGGCGTCGATGTGCCAGTCGAGGTAGTCCTTCATCTTCGTCCAGGCACCGTCGTACGTGGTCGCGGGATCCTTCGGGTTGAACCAGCCCCAGTTGGGCGCCCACATGTGGAACGTGAGGTAGTCGACGTTCTTCGACTGGTGGGAGATCACGAACAGCTCCTTGCTGCGCGCGGTGCCCATCCATCCTTCATTGCCCGTGCTCACGAGCTGCTTCGGGGCGAGCTTGCGGATGTAGCCCGACGTTTCGTGGATCCACTTCGTGAATACGTCGAAGTGCGGCCTGGCATTCGCGTCGCTGCCGGGGCGCGGCTCGTTCGCGAGCTGCCAGCTCATGATCGTCGGATCGTCAGAGTACGCGCGGCCGTTCACGCTGTTCTTGCGTGTCATCAGTTGTTTGATCGCGAAGCGGAACGCGTCCTGGGCCTTCGGTTCCCGGTAGAACGAAGCCGAGCTGTCGATGAACGAGTTCCAGTCGCCGGTGACGTCCGGATCCTGCACGGGCTTGTTGTTGGTCCAGGCGACGTATTGCGCCATTCCGCCGGACCACTGCCAGAAGTTGTTCAGATAGAGCACGGCCTTCATGTCGCGCTTCGCCATCTCGTCGAGCAGGAAATCCAGGCCCTGCCACAACGTCTCATCGAGGTGATTCGGACGCAGGATCACGGATGGCGTGACGGCGCGCTTGAGCTTGCTCGCTTCGGAGATCGCGAGCACCCGCAGATTCAAGACGCCCTCGGAGGCGAGTTGATCGAGTTCCTTGACTAGACGCGCGCGATCGCCGGTCTTGCCGGGCGAGCCCAGGTACATGCCGTACCAGAGGTTCGCGCCCGCGAAGTAGTAAGGCTTGCCGTCCAGCGTGAAATGCTTTCCGGCGACTTTCACGAATCCGCTTTGCGGATTGGCGGCCAGCGATCTGCCGGATAGTGTCAACGCGAGAACCACTACCGCCAGTGACGCGAATACTCGGGTTTTCATGGCCAGCGAGTCTAACGCCCGCCGACGCGCCCGTGTAGGGCGACATACTTGCCGCAATCGCCGCTGCGCTAGTTCCGCCGCGGGTCGCGTTCCGCGTGAGCGAGGTCGATCTCGAATACATCGGCCACGTAGGTCGCCTGCGCCGGCGCGATCGGCCTCAACACGCGAACGGCATCGTAAGCCGCGGCGCCCCTCTCGGGCTCGTCGAGGGATTTGATCCAGCGGATCGCCGCGTCACGATCGCGCGTGATCCACTGCCGGGCGACTTCCATGCGCAATACGTCCCGCGCCTCGCCTGGCTTCTGTCGCGCGACCAGCGCGACGGCGCGCCCGGGCGCGACTTCGATCCGCTCCGGCAGGAGGAACACGAGCGCCGCCTCTCACGCCGTCGCATCGCGCGCGCGCATGGCGCCCTCGATGGCGATCTCGAGGCGCGCATCGTGCTCGCGCGCCTCCCGTTCGATGCCCTCGAGACCCGGCGCGCTTTCCCGCGATTCTGTGTAGATAGATGAAGCCGGCGGCGGTGGCGTCGCCTTGGGATAGGGTTCGCGCGTGGATGGCTCGCGCGCGCCGATCCAGCAGGCGCTGCCGATGGCGACCGGCGTCGCGATGACGAGCGTGGCGATCGAAGTCGGCTTCATAAAAAAAGGGCAGCGTGTTGGCGCTGCCCTAGTGTATTCAGGTCGCTATGAAGCGGTGCCTGACGGGGTATCGACCAGCCGTCAGATAGAGCCTATCCGGCGGCTGGAGCGATGAATCGTGGTCCTATTTCACAGCCGAAGGCATACGTACCTGCCGCATCACGGCGCCAGACGCGCGCGCAGTTGCGCCTTACGCGCGCTCTCGGGCTGGTTTTCGAGCCAACGCCGCGCTTCCCGCGGACTTTCCGCCGCCCAGATCTGCAGGATGTGCTCGACCGAACCATCGTCCCGGCCTACGCCCAGGCGGTCGGCGACATCAATCGCCTGCGCCGGCGAGATCGCCGCGAGCGCGCGCACGGCGATCGGTCCGCCGGCCGCGCGATCGTCGCCCAGTGATTGCAGCCATGCGACCGCGGATTCCGTATCCCGCGTGATCCACTGGCGCGCGACCTCGTCGCGCAATGCGTCCCGCTGCTCGCCTGCCGGCTGGCGCGCGACCATGTCGACGACGCGCGCGGGTTCCGTTCGCAGCAGCTCGGGCAAGAGCACCGAGAACGCAGTCTCACGCCGGCCCGCGTCTTTCGACACGAGCGCGCTCTCGATCTCGAGCGCGATCTGCCGGTCGCGATCCTGCGAGGCTGCCGCCGCTTCCACCGCCGCGATCGCCAACTGTCTGGCGACTGGTTTGGCGGGTTGTTCGGGCTGGAGCGCCGTACGCGAAGACGTGGCGGAAAGAGACGGCGCCGGCGGAGCTGGCTGCCGCGCGACCCCTATCAGCACCGCGGCGCCCGCGATTGACAGGAGAAGGACGAGTTTGCGTTTCATAAAAGGGCGGGCGGCGTCCTGCGCCGCCCGCCAATTCAGGCCTTGCTAAGCGTTCAAGGCGACGTGCATGCGTAACCGCTCGCCAACGATGTGTTGCCGGCCGGACGTCGCACCTGGAATCCGAACGTGGTGCTGCCGCCAGCGCCCAGGTTTCCGTTGTACGACGCATTGCGCGCCGTCAACGTCTGGCCGCTGACCGTGAACGTTCCGTTCCATCCGCCCTGGAATGTGTGACCCGCCGGCAGCGTGATCGTCGTCGTCCAGGCCGCGATCGTCGAACTACCCGAGTTCGTCACGCGCACCGGCTCGATCACGTAGCCCTCGCCCCACTGCGTTTGAACCGTCGCGACCGCCGTGCAGCCGCCGGTCGTGCCGCCCGTCTGCGTGGTGGCCGTCACGGCGCTCGACAGCGGCGACAGGTTACCCGCGGCATCCGTCGCGCGTACCTGAAAGCGGTACGTCGTGCCCGCCGTGAGACCCGTGTTGCCGAACGAGTTCGTCGTCGACGTGCCGACCTGCGCGAAGGTGCCGCCACTCGCGCCCGGTGCACGCAGGATCTGGTAGCCCGTGACGCCGACATTGTCGGTCGACGCGGTCCAGCTCAGCGAGACCGAACTGCTCGTCGTCGAAGCGGCGAGGTTCGCGGGCGTGGTCGGCGCGGTCGTGTCAGTCGTGCCCGCCTGGGTCGTGCCAGTGACCGTGCTCGAGACCGCCGACACGTTGCCCGCCGCGTCCGTCGCGCGCACCTGGAAGCGATAGCTCGTGCTTGCCGTGAGTCCCGTGTTGCTGAACGAGTTGGTCGTCGACGTGCCGATCTGCGTGAAGGTGCCACCGCTGGTGCCGGGTGCGCGCAGGATCTGGTAGCCCGTGACGCCGACGTTGTCGGTCGACGCGGTCCACGCGAGCGCGATCGAACTACTCGTCGTCGAGGAGACCGTCAGGCCCGCGGGTGCGCTCGGCGCGGTGGTGTCCGGCGTGCCGGAACCCGCGACGTATCCCTTGAGCCACGTGAGCGCGGGCCTCTCGACCCCACCCGTGGTCACGAGGCCCGTGCCCTCGCGCCAGACCTGGCCGACGATGTAGCCCCAGAGCGTGATGCCCTTCACCGAGTTGTGCGTCCAGAACGCCGGGAAGACGTCCTGGTACTTCGCGAGCTGACCCGCATCGGTGCTGCCGGCGACGATGTCGAGCTCCGACACCCACACGTCGAGGCCAAGCGTGGCGTAGTCATTCAGCATCGACGTGACCGCGCTGCCGGTCATGTTGTCGATGTTGAAGTAGTGCGCCTGGATGCCGATGCCGTCGATGAGTCCGCGATCCTTCAGCAGCTGAATGATCTGCTTGTACGTGGCGCGCGGACCCGGGTCGTTCTCCGTGCCGTACTCGTTGATCAGCAGTTTGGCGTTGGGGCAGTACTGGCGTGCGAGCTGGAAGCTCGTGATCACCCAGTCCCAACCCGTCGCGCCGTCGCCGCCGAGCGCCGCCTTGAACGGCATCGCGGTCTTGATCGGCTCGTTGACCACGTCGATGGCCCAGGTGTTCGGGTAGCGCGTGCAAGCCGCTTGCATCCACTGTTCGATCTCGGCGCGCTGCTGCGCCGTCGTGAGTCCCGAGTTCGTCATCCAGCTCGGGAATTGCGAGCCCCAGACGAAGGTGTGGAATTTGAACTTGTAGCCGTTGGTCTGCGCGAAGTTGTAGGCCGCGTCCGCCTGCGACCAGTTCATCGTATTGCGCGTGCCTTCGACCGAGCCCCACTTCGTGGCGTTCTCGGGCGTCACCTGGTTCCAGTACGTCGAGAAGTTCGCGGGCACGCTGCTGCCCGTGACGTTGCCGACGAACTTGGCCTTGCCGGTTGCCATCTGGGCCTGCGCCGGCGCAAGACACACAAACGCGATCAAGCCGCCAATGGCGGCTGCATTCTTGAACATGAGATTGTCCCCCTTCTAACTAGAAACGTTCCGTTGTTTCACTTGCGCGTCCTATAGATCTCCTGGACGCAGTCGCGAACATACGCCCGTTGTTAGCGGTAGCGCAATTCCGGGAAACCCGGAATCCGACCTTCTCTTCGTCCGACGACTCGCAGCGCGATTGCCCGCAAGCCAACACACGAGACATCGAGACAGTCAGGGATAGCGACTTGATGTTAAAGGGGACAGATCTATTTAGCGGCTAAATAGATCTGTCCCCTTTAACGTCTCGAGCGCGGCCGAGATGTTCGCGCGCGCCGCGCTCTCGTAACGGTTGTAGAAGAGATCGTGCGTATAGATCGCATTGCGACCCAGGAATCGCTCGAGGATCTTCGACCGGCCCGCGACGTATCGCGCCCGTGGCACCCACCAGTACTCACGGCGAATCGCGCTCTCGAAGCGTGAGTAGATGTCCGGGGGTGCGCCCAGTATCGACAGATCGATGTCGATGACGAGCGCCGTATCGCCGCTGAAACCCGCGTCGTCATGCATCGTCGCGAGGATCATCTGCCGGATGCGCTCGACCGTTTCGATGGAAGCGCCGCGGAGCATGTCCGCTGCGAGCGCGGCACTCCGGGCCTCGTTGTCGCGGCGCCAACTGCGATAGAGCGCATCATGAAACCACAATGCGAGCTCGACCTCGGCCGGACGCGACGCGAACTCGCGTGCGCCGTCGAATTCACGCAGGCAGGAATCGAGGTGCGCGAGCGTGTGGTAGTGGCGTCCCATGCCACGCCACGCGCGGCGCACGCGGCGGTAGTCGGACTCGCCCGGCACAATTCCCGCTTCGACGCAGGCCGTCGACCAGCGCACGAAGTTGACGCGGGAATCCATGATCCGATTCTGCATGAACCGCCGACCGTCGCGATGATTTGCCCGATCGTCTTCCTTTGAATCTGGTCCTCAATGACCAGCCAGACGTTCGTCGCGACTCGTGTGCGGGTAGCGTGCGTTCGAGGAGTACTTTGGGAACATGCCTGGCCAGCCATTGCGGTGATGCCAAGCTGACAAGCCACGCCCGCGGCGAGAATTGCGCGTGCAGGAGATCGCGCGTGGGGCGCGCTCCTACGTCTACTGGACGAACCCGAGCAGAAGTCCGGCGCCGAGCGCAAACAGCGTGCTGAACGTCGTCGGCAAGTACGAAATCAGATTCACGAAGACCCCGGTGTTTATTATTTTACGAGTCGCGTCGAGTTTGCCCAGAGCCTGCGGCGCTCCGCAATCGGAATCGGACGCTGCGTGATTCGGAACTGCGAAGAATTCCCGCCCGCATATGTCGCACCGAAGGCCCGGCGGGGCGGCCGGGCCTCCGGATGTCACGCACTCTTCTTCTGCTTCGCACTCGCTTCGCGCAACTTCGTCGCGCATTCCTCGCAGCAGACTTCGACGGTCTTGCCGCCGATCTTCACCTTGATCGTGCTGGCCGGCTCGAGCGGGTAGTCGCAAGCCGCGCAGGTTTTCCTGGTCATGAGAGTCTCCGTTGCCCCGCCATTGGGGTGTGCACAGGAGACCCGTTGGGGGCGGCCGCGGCTGTCGAGATCTTTAGGAAATAGGGCCTGACCCTATTTTCCGGAACTCGGCCGGCGTCATCCCGTACGCCTGCCGGAACGCCGCCGAAAAATGGCTATGGCTCGAAAACCCCAGATCCTGCGCAAGCCCCGACAGATCCGCGCGGTCCGGGATCAGATCCAGCGCACGCGCGAGACGCAGCCGCAGGTGGTAGCGGTAGAGCGGCAGCCCCTCGACCTGCTGGAAAACCTGCGTCAGGTACACCGGCGAGCCGCGAATCTCTTTCGCAATCTCGCCGAGCGACCAGCGCCGCGACAGATCGCTCGCGAGCAACACCTTCACGCGCGCAACGAGCCGCCGGCGCGCGACGCTCGCCCCCGGCGCACGCGAAGTTCGCGGGCCGATCGCACGCGACACGAGCGAGAGTCCTTCCGCCTCGAGCGGTTCGATGCTGCCATTTCGCAGCGAGTGCTTGAGCATCATCACGAGCGCCTGCGCGCGCGCATCGATGCGCAGATGCTGATCGTTGAACGTGAGCGCACCGACGCTTTCGCAAACCCGGTTGGCCGGCGCAATCTCGGACAACGTCGACGCGTCCACGGACAACACGAGGCTCGCATCGCCGCCCACCACGGGATGACTCACGCGATATCCCTGCCCTGCATTGAAGAACAGCACATGGTTCGCATCGGCGACCGCGAAATCGGTTCCCACGTGCCGCAAGTAAAGCCCGCGGTACGGAAACACGAAGTGCGTGTGCGACGCGCACTCTTCGCTGCTCCGATGCCGGCACGTGCCACGACAGTCGACGTGGCGCACGGCGACCGTGCCCGAATCGAGCAGGCGATCGACGGTGAATTCCTTTTCCGGCGAATCGAGCGGGTTGGCGGCCGGCTGGGGCATGCCGGCCAAGCTACTCGCTCTTCAGCACCTTCGCCACCGCGAGCGCCGCGACTTTATGTCCCATGTCGGCGCCGACTTCCGTCGAAAAGCGGTAGTGCACACCGTCGGCGATGCGCGCCTCGCTGACTTCCTTCTCGTAGTCGTCGAGGCTCGTCCACGAGCGCGTGAGCCCCTTGTCCATGTAACTCGTGCTCGAGAACTTCGGCACGGTTCCGCGGCCGATTTCCGCCTTGAGCACGGCGGCGACCGTCGCCGACACGATGCAGTGCGCGCACGGATACTCAGGATGCGGCGGCGTATCGATGAAGGGCGTCCACGACGGATCGCGCTCCGTCGCGTCGTTGCCGTCGAGGTCGCCGTTGCGGATCGCGGTGATCGGCCGCCAGAAGTTGTACGCGTACTTCGCATCGAACACCGCGATCAGCGAATCGTCGATCGCCTGGCTGACCGCGGCGTAGAGCCGCGCGTTGCGCACGAGGTCGCGACCGGGAGAATCCGCCACGTTGCGCACGACGGCGTAGTAGATAGGCGGCAGCGTCGCTTCCCAGAAACGCGCGGCGGCGGTCTGATCCGGCGAGCGCGTCTTGCTGGCCTTCGCGCCGAGTGCCTTGATCTCGTTGTAGTCGCGCGCCCAGCGCTCGCTCGCGAGGGCCGGCGGCGGCCCGGGCCGGAACTGCGCGGCGTTCGTCATGAGCCACGGCTTGCGTTGCGGCCAGGTCAACGCCGCGGGCAACGTCGTCAGAACGTACACACCAGCGCTCGTGGCGGGACGATAGGACTCCGGGCCCATCGCCATCGCACCGTCGTCCGCGCGTCGCGTGAACACCGCGCGCGCGGCCGCCTCGCCGGCCGCGACGCCCGCATCCCGCGCGGCGCCCGGGGCGATCTTCGCGAGTGAGTGCTCGTACATCTTCTCGAGCGCGGAGGACTGCGTTGGCAGGACCTTCAGCAGCACGGTTCGACTGGCCGCAGCGACAGCGGCGTCCGCGGAAGTCTTCTCGGACTTCGAGACGGCCTCGTACACCGCGGTGTGCAGCAGCGCGAGCATGCGATTCGCGGCCGGCGGCCCCGCGATCTTCTCGAGGGCGATGAGCGCGCACGCGTTCTCGTTCCATTCGGTGACGGGGTCCGCGAACGCCGGGAGCGCCAGAGTCGCGGTCAGTAGTAACGACAGCGTGATCCTTTTCATGGCGGTGAGTTTCTACCCCGTTTCGCCGCACCGCTAGTCGAGCGAATCCACTCGCCCCGGCGCAATCCGGGATCGGGCGCGGAGAAAACGGCAACTCTTCGGAAAGTTATCTGTCGTAGAGTCGCGCTCCCCAAAAAGTCGAACGAAAAGATGCACCTGAACCGGCTCGGCGCCGTGACGGCCCTGTTGATTCTCATGAACCCCGCTTTCTCGCAGTCACCCGCGGCGTCCGCGGGTTCCGATCGCGTGGTCTACGACGCCGCGTTTTATGCGGCCTTCTCTCCGCGCACCGCGCTCGACATGATCGGGCAGACGCCCGGGTTCGTGCTCAATGCGCCGCAGGAAGACGAGCGGCGCGGATTCGCGGGCGCGGTGGGCAACGTGCTCATCGACGGCGAACGTCTGTCGGCGAAGAGCCAGTCGCTGCGGGACGTGCTCGAGCGGGTGCCGGCGACCGATGTCGTGCGCATCGAAATCCTGCGCGGCGCGGAAGTGGCCGGCGACGCGTCGAATGCGACCGTGCTCGCGAACGTCGTGCGCACGCGCGCGTCCGGCAGCGGCACCTGGGAAGCGGGCTCCGAGCTCAGCAACCAGCATTCCGCCGCGCCGTACGGGCGCTTCGGCTGGAGCGGCCGCAACGACAGCGTCGACTATTCGATCGGCGCGAACATGTACCACCACGATCACGCCGCCTCGAGCGTGCGCGAGTTGCGCGATGGCGTGGGCAACGTGATCGCGAACCGGCGCGGGAACAACCCGCACGCGGAAGGAACGTTTGCGCTGAACGGTCAGACGTCGATTCCCGCGGGAGACGGCAAGCTCGTGCTCACGGGCCAAGCGCAGTCGACTAACTACAAAGAACGGTTCACGCAACGCGCCACCGCGCCTGGCGGCGCGCAGCTCGAGAACGAAATCGCGCCGTACGAGGAAACGACCCGCACGGGCGAGATCGGCCTCACCTGGCAGCGACCGATCGGCGACTGGAGCATGCAGCTCGTCGGGCTCGCGACGCGCAAGAAGAATTCGAGCGACGCGCTCTACATCCACTTCGACGCGGCCGACGTGCAGGACGTAGCGTTCGATCAGCGGCTGAAGCGCGACAGCGGCGAGACCATCGCGCGCGGCACATTCACGCTGCCGCTCTCGCGCGGGCAGTTCGAGTGGGGCGGTGAAGTCGCGTTCAACACGCTCGACGGTGAGCTTTCGCTGACGGAAGACGCGGGCGCGGGGCCCGTCGACGTGTCGGTACCGAACGCGAACCTGAGCGTCGAGGAGAATCGCGCGGAGGCATTCGCGAGTCACGCGTGGCGGCTCGATGAGCGCTGGTCGCTGGATTCGCGGCTCGCGGTAGAGACGTCGCGGCTCGAGTTCTCCGGCGACACCGAGCAGTCGGTTTCGCTGACGTATCTGAAACCGCGCGTTCAGCTCACGCGGAAGCTGGGCAAGCACCAGGTGCAGGCGCGCGTGTTTCGCGACGTCGGGCAGCTCGATTTCAACGACTTCGTGTCGAGCGCGCAGCTCGTCGACGACTTCATCCAGGGCGGCAACCCGGATCTGCGGCCGCAGACGAACTGGGCGACGGAGCTCGAAGCGGACATGCGCTTCACCGAAGACATGGCGCTGCGCGTGCGGTTGTTCAAGCATTTTCTCGATGACGTCGAAGACACCGTGCCCGTGGGGCCACCGGGCAATCCGTTCGACGCGCCGGGAAACATCGGCGCGGGGCATGTGATCGGCGCCGAAGTTGCGCTGCGCGTGCCGCTGAAGCCCGTGCTGCCCGGCGGAACGTTGAGCATCAATGGAACGTGGAGCGACAGCCGCGTGCGCGACCCGTTGACGGACCGCGATCGCGAGATCGGCGATTCGGTGGCGGAGCAGATCGAAGTCGAGCTGCGGCAGGATCTGAATGCCGCGAAGGTGGCTTGGGGACTGACGTACGTCGCGAGCAGCGGGAATACGAACTACCGTATCGACGAGATCGACCGCTTTCGCGAACTGCAGCGCGTCGACGCGTTCATCGAGACGACCGCGATCGAGGGCTTCAAGCTGAAACTCATCGCGTACAACGCACTGTCGGATACGGAAGAGCGGCTGCGGCTGTTCTATGCGCCGGATCGACGCGGCGTTCTCGCGTCGTCGGAGGCGGGAAACTTTCGTCCGGGGACGTGGTGGTTGTTGACGCTGTCCAGCAGCTTCTAGGGGTCTGGCTCTATTTTCGTCTTCTAAAATGGGGCCAGACCCCTTGCCCGACGACGCGTCGTCGCCCGTGACTTGAATGGTAGGACTAGCCAATGCTCAAACAAGCTTTCGTCGCCGCAACCGCGTCTCTCGTGGTCGGCGCCGCATACACCGCCGAACCCGCAACGACCTGGCCACTCAAACTACCGGCGCCGGGCGGCGAGGCCATCCTCCCCGACGCCGGGGCGAAGCACAGCCATGACAACTGGCGCTACGCATCGGTACGCCGCGTCGACGACATGCTCTACGTCTCCGGCGTCATCGTGTATCGCGGGGACGGCGAGGGAAATGACGTCGCGGCTTTCAAACTGCAGACGCGCCGCGCGCTCGAGCGGCTGCGAAAGAACCTGGAAGCGGCGGGCTCGGACTTCCAGCACGTGGTCATGATCAACAGCTTCCACGTCTGGCAAGGGCCGGACTTCGCCGGCACGCGCGACGAGCAGTTCCAGGCGTTCGAGGATGTGATCGGCGAGTTCATGAAGGCGCCGTACCCGGCGTGGACGGCGGTTGGCACGACGGGGTTGCTGGGCAACCGGGGGATCGTGGAAGTGCAGCTGATCGCGAAGGTTAGATAGATGGCGGAGACGGGGACAGGCACTATTTTCGCGGGCGAAAATGGAGCCAGTCCCTTTACCACGTTCAATCACGCCGGCTCGCCTCCACATCCTCACCGAAGTATCCCGTGAACCCCATCACCTTGCCCGACGCGTCGCGTACGAACGTGATCCAGCCCAGGAAGCGCGGCACATGGAACGCCAGCCCTTCGATGAGCTCCATCTCGGCATCCTCGCCTCTCACGACTGCGAAGAGCTTGCCGTCGCGGAGCGTCACGGTCACGGGCGGGCCGGGATTCAGTTGATAGTTGCCCGCGAGCTTCGCGAGTAGTTCGGGATCTCCCTTCGCGCCCGAAGGTGTCTTGAGCTGCCGGCCTTGCGCGCGCGCCGGCGCGTCGCCGGGCAACACGAACGCTTCGTCGAACTTCCAGCTCTGATCGAACATCCCCGACACGACGCGGGTCCGTTCGGGCGCGGCGCTGACCTTGGACGGCGGCACGTGACCGTCGTCGATGAAGAAGTCCCACTCCTTCAGTTGATAGGGGTTCGGCGCGGCGTACCCGAGACCGTAGCTCGACGTGCCAGCGGAGATCCAGACGTAGCGCGCCGGGTTGCGCGGGTTCGGGTAGAGCAACTGCACGCCGGAATTCGGCGCCACATACGCCCTGCCGCCAATCGTGATCGTATCGCCGCTTATCTTCAGCGGCAGCTTCGACGCGAGCATTGCCGTCACGCGGTTCGCCTCCGCGCCGCCGACGAGGATCAGCGAATACTTCGCGATGTCGGTGTCCGAGATTTCCGTGTCGAGGAAATAGCGCGGCGGGTACTTCTGCCATTGCTTCCAGCCGTACGCAAATTCCTCCGCGCGCATCCGGACGATCTCGCGCATACGCGCGTCTTTCGAAGTCGTGCCGACGACGACGGCGAACGGCGTGTTGTAGAAATCGTTGATGCTGCCGGGAAGCTGCCGCGCCTTGCGCAAGGCCGCGTGCTTATAAGCCGCGTCCGTGAGCCGCAGCTCACCGTCAACAACCCGCCTCTCGCTCGAAACCCCATTCCAGACGACCTTGACCGGATGCGCCGCATCGATCAGCGCGGTCGGCGACAGCACGACATCCACCACGTTCTGCGTATCGAGCCGGATGACATTGCGATCCACGACTTCCGCGTCCACGGTCATGAACTCGAGCGGCCGGGCGCGTTGCTCGATGCGTACCCAATACGCCGACGCATTTCTCAGCTCCGCGGAGCGGATTCGCACGTGCCGCGGATTCGCATCTCGCTCATGCGCCAGGAAGAACTCCGCGTTCATGAGCGGATTGCTCCACGACAGCGCTTCGTGGGCCTTGCCGGGATATTCCTGATAACGCACGTCATAACCCCAGCGCTGCAGCATGCGCACGCCCCATCGCGACCAGTCGACGTTCACGGCCTGATCGACATCGCCGTGGTGAACGAACATCGGCATGTTGTTGAGCGACTCCGCCTGCACCCAACTGCTGTCGCGTTCCTTGAGGAAGCGCTCGATCGGCGTGAGCTTCGCGAGATCCTCCTCCGACATCTCGGAGTGATAGTCGACGCCACCGAACACCGGCGCGATCGCGGCGAACAACTGCGGGTGACGAGTCGCGACATTCCACGTGCCCCACCCACCCATCGAATCGCCCGTGAGGTAGACACGGTCGTCGTCGACGGCGAGCAATCGCCTGGCCTCGTCGAGGCAGCGAATCACGTCCGCATCGCCGAACGAGCTGTACTGCGTATTGCCGCGGCCGTGCGGCTCGATGTAGATGAACTCGCGATTGCCGGAGAACGAAAAGCCCACGCCGGAATGCCGGCTGTCCGCGCTCCACCAGCGCACGTAAGTCGGGTTCGCGGGATTGAAGCCGTGGAGCTGCAGGATCGTCGGCCACTTCCTGGTGGCGTCGTACGCGGCCGGTAGATAGGCACGGCAGTACTGCGGCGTGTCGTCCGTCGCGTCACGCCACGCGAGGCGCACGAACCCGCCCGCCCGCACGCGTCCGGCCTTCCCCGCGCGCTCGAGCATGAGCTCGTCGAACTCCATGAGCGGCGAGTGGATCTTCGGCCAGGGATTGCCCGTGGCCTCGGCCAGCTTCACGCCGAGCCGGTCGTCGACCATCTCGGCGAGCATCTTCAATGTGAAACCTTCGGGCTTCGCGCCATCGGCCGCGGCGGCTTCCTTCGCGAGCTCGCGCGCCTTCGCGAGCGAATCGCCCTTGAACCACTGCAGCCAGGTCGTGAAGCGCAGCCCGCGCGCGTCGAGCGTGCTCACGCGAACTTCGTAAGGTCCCTCCGGCCAGCCCTTGGCATCGACAATGGCGAGATCGCCGCGCGCCGCGCTCTTCGTGAACTTGAGCTCGCCACCGGGCCGCAGCACCTCCACCAACACCGGCGCAGCTCCCGCGCGCTCCTTCGTCGCGTCCGTTCGTACGCTGAACAGCTCGGGGTGCATTTCGATGACGGAGGGCGCGATTTCGTAGCGGCGCGAGAGCGTTGCACCCGCTTCCAGCACGCGCATCGCGACGTTGCTGGTCGCGCCGGCCTTGACGAGCAGCGCGTTGTCACCCGCCTGGAAGTCGACGTCCAACTGGTCTTCATCGGGCAGGATCTCGCGACGTCCGTCGCGTGCGAGGATGAGCTTGCCGTTGAGCCAGACGCGGACGCCGTCGTTCGATCCGACGGAGACGCGCGCCTTGCCGGCTTTCTCGCGCGCGATCGTCGCGAATGCGTACGCAACCTGGCCGTCCTGCGCGTCGCCGAAGCCTAACCAGTCGCCCCAACTGTCCGTGCGGCGCCAGCTCGTGGCAATGCCCTTCGCGACTTTCTGCGCCGCCCCGTCCGTGGGACGCATGTCCGCTTCGCCGCCGATGCACTCGGTCGGCAGGTCACAGGCGATCGGTCCCGTGACGAGCCAACGTTTCAGGTAGTCAGTGCTGCCCCTTTGCCAGGGCTGGCGCATCTCGTCTTTCAAACCGGCGGCGAAAACAGGCAGGCATATGCCCACCGCCAAGGCCGCGAGCACCAGTCGATGCAAATTTTTCATGTTTTTTCCCGGGGCGTGCGACGCCGGCGACTATAGTCGCGAATTGAGACGGTTGGCGACGGGAATGGGTTGCATGTCCTCGCGGCGCTGAAGCGCGGGACTCGCCCGCGACCGGCGCAATCGATCATTGAGAGGCGATGTGTTCAAATCCTTCCGACGTCCGGGGGGATTCATTGCAGCCGACACATGCCCGCTACCGGGTCGTCGCCTTCATGGTGACGCTCGCGATGGTGACCTACCTCGATCGCGCCTGCATCGGCGCGATGGCCTCTTCGATCCGCCGCGATTTCGGATTGAGCGAGAGCCAGATGGGCTGGGTGTTCTTCTCGTTCATCCTCGCGTACGCGATCTTCGAAATCCCCACCGCGCACTGGGCCGACAAGCGCGGCGCGAAGTCGGTGCTCACTCGCATCGTGAGCTGGTGGTCCGTGTTCACTTTATTGACTGCCGGCGCGTGGAACTACACGTCGCTAATCGTGATGCGGTTCCTGTTCGGCGCGGGCGAAGCCGGCGCGTTTCCCTGCGTCGCGCGCGTGATGTCGCGCTGGGTACCGTTTCGCGAGCGCGGGACCGCGAAAGGGATTTTCTTCGCGGGCGCGTATGTGTCTGGCGCGCTAACGACTATGGTCGTCAACGCGCTGCTGCCGTTTTTCACGTGGCGGGAGATCCTGCTCGGGTTTGGACTGGTCGGTTTCGTGTGGGTGGCGGCCTGGCAGCGGTGGTTTCGAGATGAACCGACGGATCACCCCGCAGCGAACGAGGCCGAGCGCGCGCTGATCGTCGCGGACCGTCCGCCCGAGCGCCAGCAACCGCACGGCTGGCCGTACTGGCGCAACTTGTTGAAGCAGCGGAACGTGCGGCTGCTGTGCCTGCTCTACATGCCGAACTGCGCAACTTTCTATTTCTGCATCACCTGGCTGCCTACCTACCTCGAAGAGCATCACGGCTTCGAGAAGACGCAGCTCGGGTTACTTGCAGCGCTGCCGTTGATCCTGAGCGTCGGCACGCAGTTCTTCGGCGGCTTCTGGTCGGACAAGTTCACGAAGCGGTACGGCGTGACGATCGGACGGCGCGCGCCGGGAGTCGTGGGGTATTCGCTGGCCGCCGTGTTCATCACCGTCGCGATCCTGTCCAACCACGCGATGGTCGCGGCGGTGTGCATCGCGCTGGCGGCGGCGAGCTGCATGCTGACGACCGCGCCGGCGTGGAGCACGTGCGTCGACATCGGCGGGGAGCAGTCAGCGACCGTGGCCGCGACGATGAACACGTCGGGGCAGATCGCGGCGATGACCGTGGCGCCGGTGGCGGGGTACTCGGTGGAGTTGTTAGGGAGCTGGAACGCGCCGTTCTGGCTGCTGGCGGCGTTGTTCGTGATGGGCGCGGTGTGCTGGGCATTCGTGGAGCCCGAGAAGCCGGTGTAATGGGGATATTCCCCGTTTCCTAGCAAAAGGGGAGGGACCTGCCGCAGGCCCGTCCCCTTTTGCTAGGAAACGGGGAATATCCCCATTTACTTCGCGCACTCCTGCTTCGGCTCCGCCGGCCGCGTCGCGGTCGGACCCAACTCCTGGATCACCCGCTCCCACGCCTCGACCTGAAAATCCGGCCGCGGAGCGCGCGTCTTGCGATCGTCATCGAATCCGCAGGTCCAGCGTGCCACTCGCTGCACGTCGGGCGTCCAGCCGTCCTTCTCGACCGCCGCGATGGGCTTTCCGTTCGCGGCCTGCATCTCGAGGTCGATGCGCGCGGCTTTGGCGCACATCAACTCCTGCGTGTCGAACATCGCGCGCAGCGTGCGCATGGCTTCCGGGCGATCCAGGATCACGTTGTCGACGTACTTGGCGCGCTTCCAGAACGCCTCATCGGGCTGGCGCGCGAGGTGCGGATTGGATACCTCGATGCGCGGCGCGAACATCCAGTGCGTGCCGAAGCCGCCACGCGAGCGGAACGCGACCGGCAGCGGTAGATAGTGCACGCGCAACTCGCCCTGGTGTGCGCAGACGAGCGAGCGCACTTCGTCGAGCAGCATCTGCGTGAGCCCCGCGTTGATGCGTTCCTTCGAGCCGCCGGTCGCCGCCCCGATGCCGCGATCGTCGCTGTAGTCGTAGTCGATCGCTGAGGCTTCGAGCGCGAGCACGTGGATGTCAGCCACCTCCGCCTCCGGCGGCAGCTCACGCAGCGTGCCGCGCAGAGCGAACAGTGCCGACGCCAGGCCGAGATTCTCGGTCGCGCCACCGTCTGTGACGAAGTACGAACGCGGGCAGGTCTCACGCTCCTCTTGCGAATCCAGCCACACGTGCGCGTTCGAGAACACGGGCGGAAAGTTCGCGGTCAGCGCGGACGCCGCCGCGAGCTCGACGGTGCCGCTGTTGACGATGTGGTACGGCAACAGCATGTCGGGCGCGTCCTCGGTGCGCTTCGGAAAGCCCGTGAGGTTCGTGAGATTCGTGAAGATCAGCCGACCGCCCGCGAGATTCGCATACGGCCGCGACTCCTCCGAACACGAACGCTTCGCGCCGTCCCGCGGCGCGGCGACTCGCTGGAACAGGATTTGCGAGTCGTTGTACGGGTGTCCGCTGATCGACGAGTTCAGGATCAGCGACGGCCCCTCGATCTGACCGAACGTGAACGCGTTGACGTCTTCGTCGAACGCGCGCCGCGAGAAGCTTTCCTTGAGCAGCACGCCCAGCGACTCTTCTCGCAGGATGCGGATCTCGCCGATGCCTTCGAGCACGTCTTCGATATAGGGCTCCACAGTCGCCTTCACATAGCGGAACCACGGGTTCTTCTCGTCGAGCGACGGTTTTGTGGCGACGAGCGCCTTGTACCGGCTCGCGAACATCGCGGAAGATGCACCGCCTCCCGAGACACCCGACAGCAGGACGACATCATCCGTGCGGTCGAGCTCCGAGATCCCCGCGAGCGCGACCGCCGTGTAGACCGCGGCGCGCGTGCCGCCGCCCGAAGCCGCGACGACGAGCGCCTGACGCGATTCGCCCGACGTCACGACGAGCCGGCTGGCCAGGGGATCCGCCGCGACCGGCGCCGCTGGAATTGGCGGAAGTTCGCCGGGCGCCACCGCGTACTGCGTTGGCGTCGTCTCCTGGCTCGGTACTTCCGACTTGATCGCCTTGACCGCGACCATCGGCGCGACGTCGCTGACATTCGGCGTCAACCAGTTCCAGGCGACGATGAACGCGACGATGAGGACCCCGTTGATCAGGTTGTAGTAGAGAGAGAGCCGCCGCTCGATGTCGCGCGTGCGCTCGGTGCCCTGGTCGATCTTCGGCGCCAGCACTTCGAACAGCTCCGCGAATCCGTAGGTCGTGAACGCGTGATCCTTTGGAAGCTCATCGGGCTTCGGGTCGTGGCGTCGGAACCAGCCGTGCGCGCAGAGGCGGCCCGTGCCGTGCACCGCGAAATAGCGACCGTTCGCCTCCGCCCACGAACCGGTCAGCTTCTCGCACTCGATGTGCCCGCGACAGGCCTGCTCCTCATCGCCGACGATCGCGAGCAGCTCTTCCGCCAGCCAGCGGTTGATCCAGTACTCGAAGAACCACACCGCCGCGTAACACATGATGACGACGATCGCGAGAACACCCATCGGCGCGGAATCCATCACCGTCGTCACGTACTGCACTTTGAAATGCCGCGCGAGCGCGATGACGATGACCAGCACGGAAACGACCAGCGGCGTGCCGACCAGGAACCAGCGATCGACGTATGTCAGCACCTGCGCGAGGCGCCTCGACAGCGATGCGTACATCACGAGGATGGCGCTCACGAGCATGAAAGCGTACGTGTAGTAAGGCGCGCTCACGGGCGCGAGGAACACCACGAACGCCGGCAGCAGCAGGAAGTGCAGCAGGTGTCGCTCCAGACCGTTGATGAACGCGGCCCAGAGCCGGACACCGGTCACCTCCGGAACGTCAGGCTCGTTGTGCAGGAGATCGTGAGATTTGAGCGCCTCGCGATATTGCTGGGCGTAGTTGCGCCGGAACTTGATGAACATCAGATGCGCGAGCCAGCGCGCGGCGAGCGCGGTCACGAGCAGGATGGCGACTGCCAGCACGTAGATGTGCGGATAGAAGCCGCCAACCGCCTCGCTTGGACGATCGGCCGCGAAGATCCAAAGCGTGGCGATGACGATCGACAGCAACGCGAAGCTCGCGAGAAAGACCTTGAATGCGCTGTGTCGGCCCCAGCGTCCCCAGATCCAGAAGCCGCCGCCCACGAGCACCAGCAATGCGCCGGCCTGCGCGAGGATGTACCCGTGGTGCGAGGCTTGCGTGCAGCTCTCGAGGTCCAGAGGCTTCGCGAGCCAGTCCGCGCCCAGCGCTGCCGTGGGCAAGGCCAGGACGATGGAGCCCATGAACAGGACGTAAGCCGCGACGGCGAGTCCGAGGATTTCCCACCTTCCGAGGAATGGCAACGACACGGCGATGCGCGTCGCATTTCCGACGTAGCGCTCGGCGAACGCGCCGCCGATCGGTCGCACCCACGTCGCGATCTTTGTCAGAGATGCCGTCGCCTTCGAAAGACGTTCACGCCGGCGCTGCAGGTCCGGGTCGGTGGCGCATGCGCGATCCGCGCGGAACTCCGTCTGGCGGCGTATGCGATCGAGCGACGCATTGAACGTGAACAGCATGCCGAACGCGGAGAGCACGACGAACGCGACCCCGAGTCCGATGCGGAAGTTCTGCGCGAAGCCCGCGTCGCCTTTCGAGCACATCGCGTCGAGCGTGGGCCCGAGAACGCAGAACGCGCCGACGGCGATGAAGAGCAGGAAAGCGCCGTTGAGCCAACCGCGCCGCAGCGCGAGCGAGTTCTTGTCGTCGAGCGTGACGCTGCCGATGCGGTTGACGTTGAATTCCCAACGTCGCCACATGCTGTCGAGGATGAATGGAACGTCCTGAAAGAGCGCACGACGCACCGGCCCGACTACCGGCCTCTCCCGATCGCTCATGTCCTTCCCCTGCGAGTTATCGTTCTTTGCGGGGGACTATAGAGGGTGAGGCGCTAGACCGCGACCTTGCTGCGCGTCACCGGCTCCAGCGCGTACGGCTCGTACCCTTTCGCGTAACTCAACGGGCGGCCGGAGAAATCGGCCTGCGGCTTTCTCACGTGACCGACGTCGACAGTGTTCTCGATCGAGAAGGCCGCACCCTCTTTCGAAATCGAGAGCCACTTCGATCCCTTGTACGGCAGCGGGATCTTCTTCGAACGGCAGTAGTTGATGATCGCCGCGGCAAGCTCGTTGATGTCGAAGTGCCGCCACTCGATCACGCTCTCGTCCGGCATCAGCACCGCGACGTGCATGCCGCGCTGGCCGGCATTCAGATCGTGCACGAGCTCTGCCTGCACGACTTCGCCACGCGACAACAGGCCATACGAACGGCGGTCGTACTGCACGACGGCGTCGAGCACGGTCTGCAGTGGCAGCACCAGCTCGCGCTTCTCTCTTATGGCCGAGTCGGACGACATGACCATAAGGTTAGATGGACCCGGGAAAACACCTAGTGCGGGTCCACAATAACGGCCTTGTTAAATGTGAGATGTGGCCGTTTTGTGAGCAAAGTCTTGCCGCTTGCTGTTATGGCAACTCGGCTGTCGACTGCGTCACCTCGCTGTTTACCTAACTTCTCTCCCGTTATCCCTGAGTCACACTCTTACGCGAGCTCCTGTGAGCACCGCACACATTCCGCGCCGTTCGATTGCTGGCGCGGAACTTCACGCCTAGTTTCGGTAGCCATGAGTACCGCCGCCATCAAACGCGCTTCAGCGCTCTTCACATTAGTCGCCTGCCTCGCTGCCGGCTCCGCGGTTGCCCAGGTAGGCCCCATTCAACCCGTGCTCGTGCTCGAGGACGGCAAGAACGAGACGTCGCACAAGCGTCCCGATCTGCCGGAAAATCTCTCGATTCCGCTCGATGTATTCGTCGGCGCCGATGGCGTCGTCACGAGCGCCGTGGTCACGGAATCATCCAAAAACCTCGTCGCCGATCAACTCGCGGCGCAGGTGATGCGCGAGAAGAAGTTTCTGCCGGCGCTCGATGCGAACGGCAAGCCCACCACCGGCATGGCTCGCGTGACCGTCGCCATGTTCAAGCGCGGCACCGCCAAGGTCGTGAAGGTAGTCGTGAAACCGCCGGCGATGAACGCCGAGACGGATCGCGTGCGCAAAATGATGTGCGCGGACTTCCTCTGGGAAGTCGACCGCCTCAAGAAGCAGGCAGACGTGAACGACGCGAGCTACGAAGTGATGCCGTACACGTCCGCGCGCATGTACATGCAGCAGAAGCGCGTGCCCGACGAAGTGCAGGAGAAGTTCTGGGACACATGGCCGAAGGCGATGAAGACCGTCGTCGCGGCGTGCGAAAAGGACGAGCTCAAGTTCTTTTATGCCGAGGTTCTCGTGCCCGCGCTGGATGGCGTGATCCCGGCGACGGAGAGCATGGCGGCGAGCGTCGAGTAAGCCACTAACAAAGACTGTGGAGGAGAACGCCGCGCCCGGATGGGTGCGGCGTTTTTATTTGGGAAACTATTTCTTCTTCGCGCCCGTCTTCCGCTTCGGTTTAGCCTTCGCTTTGGCTTTGGACCGGGCTTTGGTCTTTGGCTTGGCTTTCGTCTTTGCCTTTGGCTTCGCCTTTGCTTTCGGCTTCGCCTTGGCTTTTGCCTTTGCCTTTGCCTTTGCCTTTGCCTTTGCCTTCGGCTTTACCGCGACCTTCACCTTCTCCGCCTTCTGCTTCGCGATATACGCGTGGCGCTCGCCGAC
Source organism: Pseudomonadota bacterium (assembly GCA_043747835.1). Lineage (GTDB taxonomy): Bacteria > Pseudomonadota > Gammaproteobacteria > Steroidobacterales > Steroidobacteraceae > CADEED01. The sequence goes on from JAYTOK010000051.1 coordinate 83,319, forward strand.
CATGTCCCAGATGTTCGTGCCGGCCTCCGCCAGCCAGTTCGCCATCTGCGCCTCATCGATCTGCGCCGGGTCGGTGTATTGAATCTGACCGACGTGGAAACTGCCCGACGCCTCGAGCCCGGGTTGCTTAAAGTTCTGGCCGTTCCAGAACATCAGCACGATGCCGGTCTTGCGGATGTCGTAGCCGACGACCGCGTTCTCGCCAACGAACCAGACGGGGATGGCATGCCAGAGCTTCGAGCTCGCCTGCGGCAGGTTTTTGTCGATGGTCTCGCGCAGCTTTGCGCAGACGGCGACGAGATTGGGGTCGAGGCCGTCGGCGAAGTTGTCGATGGTGTCCGTCGTGCTCATGGTAATTCCTGGGTTGGGGATGCAACGTTACCTGCCTTCGACCCGTCTATGAAGATCCAAGGGAGGTTCTCATGACGCTTTCTCGACGCGCTCTGTTCCTCGCGACCGCCGCCGTTGCCAGCACGGCCTACGCGAGCAAGGCGGACAAGAAATCCATCGACGCGGCGCGAGTCGCGGTGCGCGAGGTGCTGGCGGCCAACGCCGTACCCGCGTTTTCGGTCGCCGTCGCTCGCGGGAACGAGATAGTTTGGGCGGAAGCCTTTGGCAAGGCGGATCTCGAGCTGGATGTCACGGCAACTCCGTCGCATCGGTTTCGTCTCGGCAGCGTCTCGAAAGTCGTCGTGGCGACTAGCGCCGGGATACTCGCGGCACGCGGCGTGGTCGATCTCGACGCGCCGATTTCCCGGTACCTGCCAGATCTCCCCGAACAGCATCGCGCAACGTCGCTGCGCCAGCTCCTCACGCATCGCGGCGGAATCCGTCACTACCAGCCCAAAGACGAGTCGCTCGAGGCGCCGGGCCCGATCGATCGCCGCTCGTACAAGGACAATGCCGAGATTCTCGCCGTGTTCATCAACGACCCATTGATCGCGAAGCCGGGGGAAACGGTAGCGTACAGCACGTTCGGCTACACGCTCGTGTCACTCGTGCTGGAGAGCGCCGCCCAGCTACCGTTCCTCGACCTTATCCAGCGCGAGATCGCGACTCCGCTCGGGCTCGCGTCCCTGTGTGGGGACGCGCCGTCGAGCATCGTGCCGAACCGCGTCAGCGGCTATCACCCCGGAGACAAGGCGAAGTGGGCCATTCCGCCGATCGTCGGCCCGTACGCGAACGCGCCACCGGCGAACCCGATGTACAAGTGGGCTGGCGGCGGGTTGTTAGCCACGCCGACGGACATCGCGCGTTTCGGCGCGGCGCATCTGGCGCCCGGGAAGATCGCGCAGGCCGCACTCGATCTGCTGTTCACCGTGCAGACGGCAGCGACGCCGCAATCGCCGCCCTTGGGTCTCGGCTGGCGCATCGACGAGGATTCGGCGAAGCGTCAGCGCTGGCACCACGCAGGCTCGCAGAACGGTGCGCGCGCCGGCCTCGTCGTCTATCCGAAGGAGAAGCTCTCGATCGGGGTGGCGTCCAACCTGACGAGTGTCCCCGGGGATGTGAACAGCCTGAGCTCGAAGATCGCCGACGCCTTCGCCTAGGCGGTCTGCATCTCGCCGCGGATCTCGGGCTGCAGTCGCAACGGCCGCAGCTTGAAATACGCCAGCGCCCCAGGCCCCTTCCTCGGAGTGACGAACTGCGACCTCGAGATTTCCCATTCCTGCTCGGTGAGCTCGACCAGGAAGTCTTCGGGGAATCGATCTCTATTGCGTCGAACAGCTTGGTTGAAGGCTTTCGTAGACACGCCGTAGAGCATCGCGAGTGTTTCGTCGAACAACACGCGCCCGCCACGAACTTCGAAGATTCGTGAAGTCAGATCGAGGGTCGAGGGCGTCGCGTCCTTTGTCATTGAAGGAAGAGTGCCCCGATAGGCCTCGGGCGAATACTCCAGAAACTTGCGTGTTACTTCAGATTTGAGTGAAGGGCTCCAAGGTCACAATTTGTGACCTTAGAGAATCGCGACCCTTCTATGTCCAAGGTCGCAATCTCCGAACTTGAACGAGCGACCGCTACTTCGGCCTCCCCGAAAACCCCGCCGCCGCCCGCAGCTCATCCGCATCGAGCAGCTTCCCTCCCAGCATCACGACGCGCGTATGCCGCAGATCTCCAATGCGCTTCGACGGATCGCCGTCGACCAGAAACACATCCGCCGCCTTCCCGACCTTGATCGACCCGGTCTTCTCGCCCTGCCCGACCAGCTTCGCGGGTGCGATCGTCGCAGTAGCTAGTGCCTCCGCCGGCGTGAATCCCGCCTCGACGTATATCTCCAGCTCGCGAATCAATTCGAGCCCCGTGCCGTCCGTGCCTGCGACGATCGGAACTCCCACCTCGCGCATCTTGCTCAGCAGTTGTTCGAGCTTCGCCCAGCTCGCGCGGTAGTCGGCGCGCGTGAGGTCCTTCGGCACCGCGAATCCGCCCGTGCGGAAGCTGCGTTCCGAGTTCGGCGGCAAAGTGCCGACGAACGGCGCGTACGCGGCCGAGATCTCGCCGTTCTCGGGCACCAACAATCCTTCGAACGTGACCATCGTCGGATCGCTGTAGATTCCCTTCGCCGCCATCGCGCGCACGATGTCCGTGATCGGCTTGCCGGCGAGATCGAGATCCTTCGCGTAGCGCGCCGGCCCTTCGAGACGCGCGATGCCGTTCGACACCTTGACGACCTCGTCCGGCATTCCCTGCATGACGACCCAGTTGATGTGCGTGATCTCGTCGTACCCGGCGTTCACCGCTTCGAGCGGGCGAATGCCGACGGGCAAGTGCCCGTGCACGTGCAGTCCGAGCTTGTGCGCTTCGGCGACTCCTGCCGGAATCCAATCCTTGTTCAGCGTGCCGTAGAACTTTACGCCGATCATTCCCTTCGCTTTCGCCTCGCGGATGCGCGCGACCAACTCGGCTTCGCTCGTTGCGACGTTCGCGACCTGCGCGGCGAACGGACCTTTGCCGTCGATGAGCGACGACGCGTAGACGTTCGGCATCAGCAGCTCGCCGCGCGCGGTTCGCTCGCGGCGGTCGATAGTCAGCGTGTCGTCATTGCCGGGATCGCGGATCGATGTGACGCCCATCGACAGCGCCTGCAGGCCGGTGTAGTCGTTGGCGATGTGGAGGTGGCAATCCCAGATGCCGGGGATCAGCGATTTGCCGCGGCCGTCGAACACCTGCGCACCGGCGGGAATCTTCGCGGAAGCCGCGGGGCCGACCGATGCGATCAGGCCCTTCTCGACGACCACAGTCTGATCGGCGACGAATTTTTTCGCATCCGCGTCGTAGATCTGCACGTTCCTGAACGCGACGGCGCCCACGGGCGTCTTCACGAGTTTCTTCGCGAGCACCGGCGCCTGTGCGGCGAGTGCCTTGGCCTGCGCGTCATTGAGCTTCGTGTGCTCGCTCGCGTACTCATCCGGCAGCCAGCTCAGGAAGAACACGAAGCCGAAGAACTTGTTGTCCGCGTCGGCCCAGATCGGGACTGGGTAGTTCTGCAGGCCGGTGACGGACCAGGCCGTGACCTGTTTCGCATTGGCGCCGGAGCCGACTGTGACTGTAGTTAGCTTCGCGGCGCGCGCGATGCCGCCCGGCAACAACGGCAGCGTGTGGTCCTTCGCGGCGAGGATGCGTTCGAAGAGCCAGGCGGACTGGTCGATCGGGCCGCCCTGCGAGGAATAGAACGCGGCGGATTTGTACGCGGCGGAGCCGGCGTCGACCGGGCTCATCCAGGAGGCTTTGCCGCCCGCGATCGAGAACGTTTCCCCGGCGTCGCCCTGCGGAGTGCTGCCGCGGATCGTGAGGCTCGAGGGCATGCCGTCCGACCCGGCCTTGCCGGCGGAGTCGAACTCGAACGCCTGGCCACGCAGGTTGAAGGATTCGCGGCCCCAACGCGTGCCGTCGGGCGTCGTCCAGATCCAGGATTCGCCGTGTTGGCCGGCGGTGGACTGGATGATGTAGTGGCGTGCGGTCGCGGGCGGTTTGGCGAGATTGGCCGTCGGCGTCTGGGCGACGGCGGTCGAGGCGGCGAAGGCTATATATAAGAGGAGGCTGGTGCGCGGCACGGCGGGCTCCCGGGGATGGATGCACGCGAGGATATCCACAAGCGGCCCCAGTTTCATGATCCGGCCGAGCGGCGCGGCGCAGGTTCGACTCGGCTCGGCGGGTCGCGAAGATGTCGGGGATTGCAAACACATCGGCTCGCAGCGCCGTTCCTGACGGCATTCCCTCACAAACAATGCGCTTTCGTCCTACGCGGCTGTTAGGCCTCCCTCGCCTAACCTAGCAAGGTCGGTCCTGAGCTCTCGCGCCTTCCGCGCACAGCAGGCTCCGGCCAACAAGAACTCGAGGAGTACTCATGAAGATTTCGAACCTGTTTGCTGCGGTCGCTGCGGCCGCGATGTTGATCACCGGTTGCGCGCAACAGCGAGGACCTGCGAACGAAGCGCTCGACAAGATCGAAGCATCGCTCAAGGACGTGAAGGAAGATGCGGCGAAGTACGCGCCCGAAGGTCTGCAAGGCGTTGAAGCGCAGTTCGATCGCCTGAAGGCGAGCTTCGAAGCGAAGGAATACGACAACGTGCTCGCGGGCACTCCTTCGCTCGCGAAGGCCGTCGATTCGCTGCAGGCCGCGGTGAGTTCCGGCAAGGCGCAGGTCCAGGCCGCGTATGCCGCCGCGAAGACAGAGTGGGACGGTCTGAACGTCGAAGTGCCCAACACGATCGAGTCGATTCAGGCGCGCGTCGACGAACTGTCGAAGGGAAAGCGTCTGCCGTTCGGCATCAACAAGGATGAATTCGAAGGTGCGAAGAGCGCGTTCGAATCGCTGAAGTCCCAGTGGGCCGAGGCCACCGCGGAAGCCGACAAGGGCGACGCCGTCGAGGCGACGCAGAAAGGCAAGACCGCGAAGGGCATGGGCGATGCGATCAAGGAACAGCTCAAGATCAAGACTGCCTAACTGAGGTGCGAGATGAACGTTTCAAAAAGTTTGATTGCGCTTTCCATGGCGTTGCTGATCGCCGCGTGCTCCGACAAGTACGAGCAGCCCGCCAGGGACGCCGTTGCGTCGGCCGAGAAGGCGCTGACCGAAGCGCGCGATGAGGCTTCGAAGTTCGCCAAGGAAGAGCTCGCGGACGCCGAGGCGTCGTACGAGAAGCTGAAGACGCAGCTCGAGAAGAAGGAATACAAGCACGTCGTCGAGGACACGTCTGCATTCAACACGAAGATGACCACGCTCAAGGATTCGGTCGTCGTGCGGCAGACGCAGTTGACGACCGCGATGAATCAGTGGGAAGAGACGTTGAGCAAGGAAGTGCCACAGAAGATCGAGGCGGTCGAAGCCCGCTTCAAGTCGCTGAAGCCGACCAAGCTGCCGAAGGAAGTCACGAAGGAAGCGTACGAGTCCGCGAAGGCGTCGATCGAGACGATCAAGGCCGAATGGACCGCCGCGGAAGCCGCGCATACCGAAGGCCGTGCGATCGAGGCCGCGGAGAAGGCGCGCGCCGTCGAGGCGAAAGCGCAGGAAGTGAGCGAGCAGCTCGCGATGCCGAAAGCCTAAGTCGACGTTACTCGTCAGTCGAAGACCGAGCTCGAAACGCTTAAGGCCACGTGGGCGGCGGCGGAGGCCGACGCGAGCGCGGGCTGATTCTAGTTAGCCGACAGGAAGGAGGCCCGATCCGGGATGCCGGATCGGGCCTTTTTTCCTTGGGGCGTTTGCCTTAAGGGCCCGGAAACACCAAGACCTGTGGCCGCCCGGCCACAGCCTAACTAGCGAGTTCGTCGGATCGCTTTACACCGTCTGTCAGGTGTGCAACTGCAGCGAAGTGCAAGTCCATGAAACGGAATGCCTATCTAGATTGGCACGACGCTTGAATGGACAGTAGGCACGCAATCGCGCGGAGCCAGGGAGTGCCCCATGAACAGCTCAGGACGACTGATAACAACCGGCATTGTTGCAATGCTCTTCTGCACGGCGGCCGCCAACGCCGTCACTATCTCGATTCTCCGAGGGCCGGTGGTCATCGGCCCGAACGTGAATATCACCACGTCGAGCAGCCGTATCACGCTCACGGATTATTTCGACCAGCACAGCGAGACGAGCTGGGCGATCGAGTCCGCGGTCGAGGGTGGGGATGGCGGCGTAAACGTCACCTACGACTTCGGCCCGTATGGCGCATACGATTCATACACGGCATTCGGAGACTTGAGTTTCGAGATCCTCTCCGACTCCGGCAGCACGACTCCGGAGGCGGTCACCCTCGATGTCTTCGGAAACAGCGTCTATCGACATCAGCTGGATCTCGGATGCTGTTTCGCCGTTCCGCCCAGGGTGTATATCGAGGGTGGCGGTGGCCTGGCATATGAATACGAGCCGCCCAACAACGGCACGTTCGACACAATCGATGGAACGGTTTCGCTGCTCACGAATACGCGCTACTTCCTGGGCTACTCCAACACCCAGTACGTCGAAGGCGTTCCGCAGACCAACTACATGCCGACCTTCTTCACTTCGCTGGCTGCATACAATTCCTGGATCGGCGTGAATGGGACGTCGGGAATAATCTCCGCGGACTCGGTCGGACACTTCAACTACAGCCTGGCCGTGCGGCCGAGCAGCGTCCCGGAACCCGGAACGCTGTCGCTGCTTGGATTGGCACTCGTTGGCGTCGCGCTCGCGCGGCGACGTGCGCACGCTCAGGCACGCGCATAACCGACGTCGATTGCCGCCGACGCGCGCAACGGCCGCATCATCCAGCGGTCGCTGTGCGCGTGGCCCGTCCGGCCGAGGGGCGCCTGCAGATTGCGGAAGCCGTGCCGGCCGTAGAACTCCACTGCCGCCTGCATCTGCGTGATCGTTTCCAGGTAGCAGCGGACGTAGAGAAACTGCTTCGCCGCCGCGAGGCACCGCTCGAGCAGCACATCGCCGATGCCACGGCCGCGTGCGGCCACGCACAGGTACATGCGTTGCAGTTCGCAAGTCAGCGGATCCGCCCCCGCGAGCGGCGCGACGCCCGCACCGCCCACGATCACGCCGTCCAGCAACGCAACGAAGTAGAGAGACCGCTGCCGCTGGTAGTTGGCGTAGAGCGCATGATCCGCGGGCTCGAGCAGCTCGACGCCGCGCTCGGCAACGCCGTATTCGGCGCGTGAGCTCGCGATGATGGTGAGCAGTGCCGGCACGTCGGCGGCTTCGATCGGGCGGATCTTCAGGGAAGTCATGTTCGCGTCCTCGGGTGGCCTCCCCGGCGGAATGCGAACAAAAAAACGCCTCCGCTAGGGAGGCTGGTTTCGGTTGAGTCGACTCGTCAGTTTCGTACGCTCAAGCACCGGCCTCCACGATTTGTGGCTGGCTAAAGTACGAATACGAAAAGTGTTTGAGCACGGAGTCGAAACTACTGGGGCGAGGCGCGGCTGTCAACGCGCGCGGCGCATTTCCCGTTCAGCGCTGCTCGCCGAGCTCCGCAATCAGTGTACGCACGGCGATGGACGTCGCGAGGCCCTTGCGCGTCAATGCACGAACGTTGCGCTTCAATGCAACGCCGCCCGGCATTCGTTTGACCACAGCCCTCACCTTCGAGATCGCGAACGCCGACTCTGGCACGAACCCGATCCCCAATCCGGCGGCCACCATGCGCAGAACAAGGTCGTAATCGTCGACCGCATGCGTGATGCGCGGCGCGAAACCGGCAAGCGCGCACGCGCGTTCGGCGAGTAGTTGGTCGTCCGACTGGCGCGAGTCGACAATCCATTCTTCCTTCGCCAGTTGCCTGAGGCTGACTTTGCCGCGCTTGTTCGCCCAGGCGGCGGGCAGCGCAAGCAGCATCGGCTCCTCGAACAGCGGAAACGAAATCAGGTCCGCGATCTCCGGAACGGGAACGAGGCTGTACGAGAACACGACCGCGATGTGGCACCGCCCTTCGCGCAACGCGGCGATCGCGTCGAGCGTTTCGAGCTCGCGAATGACCACGCCGAACTCCGGGAAGCGCGCGCGTGCGCGCAGGATCGCGGGCAGCAGGCGCGCCTTCGCGAAACTCGGGAAGCAGGCAATCTCAGTGGTGCCGGACGGCTTCGCGCTCTTGCCGCGAAGATCGGCTTCGGCGAGCTCAACGGCTTGAAGGATATCCCTGGCGTGGACGAGCAGGCGCTCGCCTTCGGGCGTCAGGCGCACACGGCGTCCGACGCGTTCCAGGACTTTGATGCCGAGATGTCGTTCGAGGGCCGTGAGCTGTTGCGACACCGCCGAAGAAGTCAGCCCGCGCGCGATGCCCACCGCCGTCATCGTGCCGCGATTGGCGAGCTCTCGAAGCAGTCTGAGGCGGGTGAGATCCACAGTTAAGCGGAGCTTACATGACCGGTTACCAACCATAAGTGGAACTGGGGGTATCGGACCGGTACCTTTCGCGGACATCACAGCCAGGGGACGGACGATGCAAAGGGTTTCACTGCTGGGAGTTCCGAACGACGAGAACTCTTCGTTCAAGCGCGGTTCCGCGGCGGGGCCGGCGCACATCCGGCGCGAGATGTTCTCCGATGCGTTGACGGACTGGAGTGAGACTGGGGTCCAGGTCCTGGCGGAGGGGAGAATCCGCGACTGTGGAGACATCGCGTTCGATGCGGGCACCGACGCGTGGGAGGTCATCGAGCGGGAGGTTGCGCGAGCGCTGAATCATGGCGACCCACTGCTCTGCCTCGGCGGCGATCATGCGATCACGCATCCGATCATGCGGGCCATGCGCGCACGTCACGCCGCGCTCACGATCGTGCACATCGATGCGCACCCCGACATCTACCATGCGTATCAGGGAAACATGCGATCGCACACTTCCCCGTTCGCGCGAATCATGGAAGAGAAGCTCGCAGACCGGCTGATCCAGCTCGGGCTACGAACGGTCAACGATCATCACCGCGAACAGTTCAAGCGCTTTGGCGTTGAAACGTTCCTCGCTGGAAGATGCTCTGAGCGAATTCCGCTGAGCCTGGAGACGCCTGTCTACCTATCCGTCGACATCGACGTGCTCGATCCCGCATTCGCGCCGGGCGTTGCGCATCGGGAGCCGGGCGGACTCTCCACCCGACAGGTCATCGACATGATCCATTCGATCGATCAGCCAATCGTCGCCGCGGATATCGTCGAGTTCAATCCGGGTTGCGATATCGAAGGGATGACCGCGGGCGTGGCGGCGAAGCTCGCGAAGGAGATTGTGGGGATGATGGTGAAGACGGCGCGGTGAGCCGCGCTACTCAAATACTTCGCGCAGAACGTCCGGCCGGCGCGCAGCGATCGCGAGCAGCGAACGAGCGGCGCCGGAAGGATGACGGCGTCCCTGCTCCCATTCCTGCAAAGTGCGCGGTGAAACTCCAAGCAGCTCCGCGAAGCGTTGGCGCGAGAGTCCGGAAAGAGCGCGAGCCTCCGCGATGCCCGACACTGTGACGCGATGAACGGCCCCTATTTTGCCCGCCTTCATCTGGCGAACGGATGCCAGCAGCTCGGCGCCCACGTTGCGCTTTGCGTCGCGGGCGCGCAGCGCACGCTCAGTCATCTTCGCCATCCAACGTGCTCCTGATTCTTCTCAATGTGGTTGCATCGACGCTGTCACGGGCGTTCTTCGCATAGATCAACAACAGATAGATCAACAACAGATAGATCAATCCTTGTCTGAGTCTGTTGTAGTGGATGACTCGAACCCCGCCACGTTTGCCCGAGCCCGATCGCGACCAGCGCACCTTTCTACAACCGCCAGAGCCCGGAATGACAGCGCCGGCTTCCGGATTGCTCGCGAGCCAACTGACGAATTCGTCGTGTTCATTCTCGTTCCAATAGTCTGGCCACTGATGCGAGAAGGTCAGCGTTTCAATTACCGTGAAGAGGGGGTTCTGCGTCAATGCCGCACGTGCGTCAATGCCGCAGGCTGCGCGGCGACTGTGGTGAAGACTTAGGGCGCAGGCGGCCCGGGTAGAACGGGCTTGATCGGTGTGTTCGGGGAAGAATGGATACCTCGAGATATTCTCTCCAGTGCCCAGGTCATCCGAGCAGTTTTCCACCCTGACGTTTGAGGTCTCGAACCGGCCGACGCGCCTGTTGAATCTCGCGGGAATACCGATGGTGAAACGGTGCCTTACCCCCATTCCACTTTAGAATTGCCTGTCTATATTTTGAGTCGGAGACCCCTTGGCGCTCGGATCCACGATTTACACGTTCGACATCGACCTGGCCGATTCCGATCGCGCCGTCTATCAATCGTTGAACCTGCGCGTCGCGCAACATCCGAGCGAAACGCCGGACTATCTTCTGACGCGCGTGCTGGCGTATTGCCTCGAGTACGCCGAAGGCATCGCATTCTCGAAAGGACTATCGGATCCGGATGACCCAGCAATCTCCGTTCGCGACCTGACCGGCGCGCTGCAGGTCTGGGTGGACATCGGCCTGCCGGAGCCCGAGCGACTGCATCGGGCCAGCAAGGCGGCGCCACGTGTCGCCGTGTACACGCACAAAGACCCGGCGCAGTGGGTCATCAAGCTCGCGGCCGCGAAGATCCATCGGGCGGAGAAGCTGGAGGTGTTCGCGTTCGATCGGCCGTGGCTCTCGCGCCTCGTCGCCCGACTTGAGCGCCGCATGAAGATTTCTCTGGCGCGCTCGGAAGGGGAGATCTACCTGACGGTCGGCGACGAAACTTCCCAGACCGTGATTGCGCGGCCATCGATCTGAGGGCGAGGCGCGGCTCAGCGCGAGACTTTCTTGCAGGTGCCGACGTCACCTGAGTAGTTGCCCGCCTTGGCATTGGATGTGTCGAAGCGGCCGACGCGTCCGTTGAATCGTCCAGGAATCGTGACGTTGAAGCTGTGGGAGAACATCTGCTCGCCGAGCTCGTAGCTGCAGCGTATGTTGCAGTTCATCGTGTCCTCGCTCTGACTGTCGACCTCGGCCTCGAGAATGCCTGCAGGCGTCACGACGCACGCCAGAAGTCTGATGGGTCCGTCGGAGGATGAGGGCGGTGTCAACGCGTGCAGCGTGGGTTGGAGGCTTGCCGTCGCGGCAAGAGCGAGCAGACACAATCGCGTTTTCATGAGGATTGGAGTGTGCGCGCGGCGCGAGGTTCAGTTGCCGCCGGATTGCTTCGCCAGGCGACGCGCATTGATCCAGAGGCCGACCGCGATGCAGCACCACGCGAGGAAGAATCCCGACATGCTGCCGACGGCCAGCGAGAAGAGCTGCGCGTCGTAGTGCGAGCGGGCATACGGCAGCCATTCCAGGATTCCGACAAGCACAGTCGCGGCCAGCAGCAACCACAACGCGACAACTCGCGTTCGCTCTCGGATTCTGTATGGCCGGATCAGCGACTTCGCGGGTTGCCGGTGCAGATGCCGCGCCCAGGTCACGAGGAACACGAGACCGGCGAGCGAACTCAGCCCGTGCAGCAGGTGGTAGATAGGTAGCCAGTACACACCTGGCGTCGCTCCGAGCAAAAAGGGAAACGTGTTCGTCGCGAAGGTCCCGCGATGCGTGAAGGCGTCCCATACGAGGTGGGTCACGGCGCCCAGGACGATTGCGATGGCCGCGCGTGCGATGAGCGACGCAGTGATCGAATCGGTGTGCGCGAAGCAAGTGTGCCAGCGGTCGGAGAGCAGCGTGATCGTCGCCTTCTCGAGGATCGCGACGTAGAAAAGCCAGACCGCGAGTCCCGCGGGCAGGGAGAAGAGGAAGAGGCCTGAGAAGCTGTGAGTCAGGAGGCGACTGGCTTCGTGTGAGAAGAAATAGCCGAAGTCGGGCGCCATGCTGCCGATCATCAGCGCGGTCAGCGGAAGGCTGTGTTTGCTGAAGCGATGCAGCGGGAGGATGGCCGCGGCGTGGGAGACGGTGAATGGCATCGATGTCTAGAGAAGAATGACTGGGTATCCCACGTCATCCCAGTGTGCGGGCGGCGCGACGTTCATTCAATGCTTGCGCCGAATCGAAGAAGGAAAGCCGTGCGCCACCCGCACGGCTTTCCAGTCGCACTATCTCGGGTAGTTGATGATGACGTTGACCCTGCGGTTATCCTGCTGCCCTGCCGCCGTTGTGTTGTAGGAGTCTCGGCGCGTCTGCCCGAACCCTCGCGCCGTGAGGCGCGAACGCTCGATGGCAAAGTTGTCCACCAGGTAATTCACCACGTTCTGCGCGCGACGCTCGGACATCTGGAGCGCGAGTTCCGGAGTTGTCTGCAGATTGCCCGTGTGCCCTTCCACCGTGGCGGTGACGCGCGGATTCGCGTTCAGGAACTCGGCGAGCCTGCGGAGTTCGTCGCGATACTCCGGCCGGACGCTGGCATCCTTGGCATCGAACTCCACCGCGAGGGCCATCGTCGTGCGCGCGGGCCGCACCGAAAGTCCCTCGACGTCAGTCGCGCAATCGACGATCGCTCCGATGCGGCGGTTGGCGCGCTTTCCCGCTTCCGTCGCGTTGTCGGCGATCGGGCGACTCTCGCCGTAGCCCACCCCCGAGATGCGCGTTGGCGAAATGTTGAAGGTCGTCACTAGATAGTCGACGACCGCATCGGCGCGTCGCTGGGACAGCGTCTGGTTCATGGCGTCCGTGCCGACATTATCGGTATGACCTTCGATCTCCGCGCGGGTCTTCGGGTACTTGGTGAGGAAATTGCCGATGACGGCGAGCTTCTCTTTTTCCTCGGCGCGTACCTTGTGCTGGTTGATCTCGAACTCGAATTCGAGAAGGCTGCAGTAGCGCTCGGTTTCCACGGGCGGCGGCGGCGGGGGTAGCGGAACGACTACCGGCTTCGCGGCGACAGGCGGCGGGGGCGGCGGCGGCGGTGCCTGCACCATCGGCGGCGGCGGCGGGCTGCCAAATCGGAACACCATGCCAACCGAGAAGAGATCGATGTCGCCCCGGTTGCCGACGGAGTCGTCGATCCGATAACGCTCGGCTTCGAGCCGCATTCCCAAGTTACGCGTGAAGGCGTACTCCAATCCCACGCCGTATTTGAGATTCGTCTCGCGCTCCTCGCTATTGGGCGCAAGCACGGTCACCAGGCCGGTGGACTCAAAGGCGCCCTCCGATTCTGTGTACGCCAATCCCACGCGGCCGAACGCGGAGAACTTCTCCGTGAAGGGCAGCGACAATACGGCATCGAGGTTGAGACCTCTCACTCCGAGTACGCCATGCAGCGAGCCCGACGGCGCGGTAAACGCGGTGTACCCGAAGTCTCCCAGATCGTAGTACCCGCCTTCCATCGACCAGTTCTTGTTGAACTGGTAGCCACCGAAAACCTTGAAGCCTTTGTCGCGCTCGTTGTCGTCCAGGAAGGTGGTGGAGAATCCCTGGCTGAGCAGGTCTGCGGTGATGCGCTCCCTATCTATGTCCGACTCGGATTGACCGCCGTTGAATCCGAGGTACCAGCCGGGGTCGGCGGAAATCGCGAGGGGTGCCACCATCGTCGAGAGGGTCGCGAAGCTCAGCGTCGTAAAGGCGCTTGATAGTTTCATGTCAGTGTCCGTGTGATGCTGTAAGTGCGAAGCGGCTCAAGGAGCCGGCACATTGATGATGGTGTTGACGATCGTGACCGAGGCACCGAGCGACAGCGCTCTGCCATTCAGCGTCACGAGGTTGACGTTGCCCACGGTCGAGAACGACGCGCCCGCCTGCGCGATGATCGTGCCCACCATCGTTCCGCCGCCGGCGGCGTTGATGGTCGCGAAGCTGCCGACCTGCCAGAAGACGTTCTTCGCCTGCGCGCCTCCCGCGAGCACGATGCTCTGCGGAGCGGCTACTCCGGGTCCGCCGACGGTGAGCGTCTGCGCCATCTGGAACACGAACACCGCGTTGGCATCGCCCTGGGCATCGAGCGTGAGATCGCCGCCCTGGATGAGGAACGAGCCAGACGGCGACGTGTAAACACCGGGAGTCAGGGTGAGCGCCGCGAGATTGGCACCGGGATTGGCGCCGGGCGGCAAACCCGCCAGTTGCAGGTATGCAGTTTGGGCATCGAGACGCGCCTGCGTGGCGATCGCGCAGTTGACAGCGTTAGGCGCCGCGGAGGTTGGCCCCGTCGTGGAGTTGGTGCAGGTGTAGATAGTTCCATTGACCGCACCGACATTCGCGCCGAGGGATTCGGTGTAGATGTCGCCATTCGTGTCGTGGAACCCCGTGATCGACGAGGTGCTCGTTGCGATGGTGCCGATGTTGCCGTTGATGACCGAGAGGATCCCGGAGTTGGTCATGCCTGCGCTGCCACCAAAGGTTCCGTAGGGCGCAACCGTGTTGAGTGGCACTGGCGCGAGCACGGTACAAGCCGTCGCTGCCGTCGTGAAAGTCCAGATGACGTCCGCGGCCAACGGGTTGGCAGGAATCGCGAGATCCTTGACGCCACTCGCGCCGCTGACGATGCGCGCGGAGTACGTCGTGTTGAGCAGCAGCGCCGCGGCGGGCGTGAACGTCGCGATGCGCCCCGTGGCGGCATCGAGGCTCACCGTGACCGCAGCCACCGGGGTCAGTCCCGGCGCCGGTCCCGTGACCGTGAAGGTAGTGTTCGTCACGCTGAGCGGGTCCATGCGCAGGCCGGAAGGCACCGCGAACGTCGCATTGACGGTGGCGTTGGGGCACACACCCGTGGCCGCCGCGAGCGGAACGGTAGACAGGACTGTCACGTTTCCGGCTGCGCCCGCGGCCGCGGTGGTGAAGGTCCACACATACGCGCTGGCGGCGGGTAGAGCCGCCTGATTCCCGGCCAGCGCATTGCCGGCCAGGTCAGTCGCTGCCGTGGTGAGCGTCGCCGTGTAAGTCGTCGCCGCGGTCAATGGCGCGGCCGGGACGAAGATCGCCGTGCGGCTGTTCGCCGAGTAGCTCACCACACCGGTGGGAGAGACGCAGGGACCGGCGCAAGTGACGGTGAATGTCGCGGGTGCGAGCGCTTCGATCGAAGCCTCGTTCATGTCCTTGGTGAAGATCGCGGCTATCGACGCGTTCGTCGCCACGCCGAGCGTCGGGCCGGGACTCGTTGTCGCGGGTGCGGTGCTGGAGACGCGCGGCCGGTTGGTGTCCGCGGCGATACCCGCTGTGATGAATCTCGACACGAAGGGAGTTGGAAGTGGCTGTCCTACGGCGTTTGTAGGTGCCGTGGCTGTCACCGTGTAGAGCGTGAGTGGCGCGAATGTAGTCGCGGGTATCAGCGTGAAAGTGGCTACCGTTCCGGCGCCGTTGAGCGCGACCGAGCCGGTGGGGTTCACGCAGGGCGCGGCGCAGGTCACCGCAAAGATCGATCCCGCTGCCATCGCCTGGTCGAATGTCACGGCGATGGTGCTATTGACCGGCACGGAGATCGCATTGTTCGCGGGCGACACTGTCGTTACGACGGGTGGAGTCGGCGCGACGCCTACTCGCCCTTCCGCGCCTAGGATCGGGTCTTTCGAGCATCCCGCGGCGATGATGGCGAGCAGCGCTGCTGCGCACCACACCGAAGCGCGGTGATATGAGTTCGATACAGTCATGTAAATCCTTTACATCGGAAGTAGTACGGGGCGCGTATGCGCCTGCATCCCGATGATCGGATTCGCCGGGTGAGTCGAGATGATTCGCGTTGAGAGCGCGAGTGCGTTTCGCTTGTGTATAGATAGCAGGTAACTAGCTAGCTATTCCGTTTATATTAATCGTTGTTAGGCGTGCGGATGGCCGGTTGGGCAGTTTCCAACAGGCAGGTACCATTTGTGCCGAGAGTCCTACAGGTGGCCTTAAATGGCAGCATTGAGGCGCTGTGGCAGAATCGCGCCATGTCCAGCCTTCCACCCTGCCCGAATTGCGCTTCCTCCCTCACCTACGACGACGGCACGATGCTCGTCTGCCCGGAGTGCGGGCATGAGTGGAAGGAATCCGCGGCGGGTGCGGCCACCGAAGCAGCGCCCGTCATTCGCGATGCCTTCGGCACGCCGCTCAACGACGGCGACAGCGTCACCGTGATCAAGGATCTCAAGGTGAAGGGATCGTCGTCCGTGGTGAAAGTCGGCACGAAGGTGAAAGGCATTCGCCTCGTCACCGAGGGCGATCACAACATCGATTGCCGCATCGAGGGCATCGGCGCGATGGCGCTGAAGTCGGAGTTCGTGAAGAAGGCGTAAGCGTGGTGGCTACGCTCCCACCACGCGGGGGTGGTTCTTCCAGGCCGGCATTCGCAACATGTATTTCAGCGTATTCGCCTCGGCTGTCTCGCGCGAAAGCTTCGGGTCTTCGCGTAGCGCCCAGCTAACCATTCGCTCGAAGCGCGTGTCGAAGTCCTGCAGTTTTCCCTCGGCGTCGACGCAGTACTGGCAATACGCCCCGCTTTCGATCGGCATGCCGCAGCTTTCGCAGTTGTGAGTCATGGAATTCTCCGTTGGTTGGCGGGCAGCGCCGCGATGAGCGCGCGCAGGCCGTCGAGTAGTTCGGTGAGACGTGCGGGATCGACGCGTTCCGCCGCGGAGGCGAGCACGGACGTGTCGAGCACTTCCAGCGCTTGCAGCAGCGCCGCGCGACCGGCCGGCGTCATCCAGATCAGCGCGCGTCGTGCGTCGGATTCGTCGCGCTGACGCGAGAGAATTCCCTGCGACTCGAGTTCCGCGACTTTCGCGCTCAGTGTGGACGGCGCGCGATCGAGGTGCATCGTGAGTTCGGACAGTGTCTGCGGCCCGGTCTGCGAGAGATGCAGAAGCAGCGCGGTGGTTTCGGCGGACAGCACGTCTCTGGCGTCGTCGACGCGGCGCACGGCCAGCCGATAGAGCTCCCGGTACAGCGCGCCGAACTCGTGCGCGAAGTCTTGTGAATTCATGGGCGGCATTGTGAGCGAGGAATATTGCTTCGAATAGTCCGAAGCATCGGATGGCGCGAGCAATGCCAACCGCGCCCGTTTGCGGACAGCAAAAAGCCGCGGTGTCACCCGCGGCCTTTTGCTCTCGAATCGCTATCTACCGCCCAAGCCGGCCCATGATCTCGTCAAGCGGATTGCGTTGACCGCCGCCCATGTTGAGCAGCCCACCGAGCCCGCCATCGGACGCATCGGTGGATTTCCCGCCACCGAGCAACCCGCCCAGCATTCTACCCAGTCCGCCGCCGCCATCCGCAGTCGCGCCCGTCATCGCATTCCCGCCCTTCTTGGCCATATACCCCGCGACCAGCATCGCGAGCATCGGCAACATCTTCTTGAGCACCGAAGGATCCACGCCCGACTCCGTCGCCGCGTTCTGCGCGACTGCGCGGCTAACATCTTTCGATCCGAAGATCTGACCCAGCACGTTGTTGCCGGGCGCAGTGTCCGTTGCGGTCGGCGAGAGCACGGCATCCATCATGCCGCCGCCACCGAACTGGCTCAGCAATCCGCCGAGACCGGCAAGCCCCTGCGGGCTGGCTTCAGCCTGCTTCCGAAAACCTCCGAGCACGGCGGGCGCCAAGGCCGCGGCAGCCTTCTCCGCCTCGGCTTCGCCGATGTTGAGCTCGCGCGCGATGGACTTGAGCCCGCCGGTCTGATTGAGAATGTCTGATAGCTGCACGGTTGTTCTCCTCGAATAGTGTCGGGAGATTAGGCTCCTTGATGCGGCGCAATTGATAGCGCGGTCAACCAAAAGGCCCTTCGCACTCACGTCCCCAGTGCGGCGCGGATCAGCGGCTTCAGCGTCTGCTCGAGCTGCACGGCGAAGTTCACGACCCCGGTTTGCGACTCCATGACCTCCATCCCGAGCACCGCGTAGTAGCCCCCGTCGCGATCGATCCACGGCGTGAAGCCGAAAGCGCCAGGTGACGAAAGCACGTTGCATCCCACCGCGGGTGGAGGACATTCGAGCCAGGCCGTGAGCCCATAGTGGAAGTCGAGTGCCGTCGCCGTGAACGGCGAGTTGCCGATGACGGCGTTCGGATACGGCTCGGACGCCTGAACCGTGAACAATGCAGTCCCGATCAGCGCGTTGCCTTGGTGCACGCCGCGATTGAACTCGAGAGCGAGCATTGTCGCGTACTCGTTCATGGTCGCGCGCAGGCCACCGGCGATGAGCGGATTCGTCGTGCCCGAGGCCTGTCGCGGCGCGGTGTAGAACACGAGATCCGGGGAGTTCAAGCCCAGAGGCGTCTTGAGCTGCGAGGCGAACAAGTTAGTCCACGATTGTCCCGTGACCACTTCGGCCATGCGGGCCGCGACCGCGAGGTGCGTGCTGCCGTAGTCGAAGCGCGTGCCCGGCGTCGCGAGCAGCGGCTGGTTGCCGATGATGGCGACGCAGTCCGCGAGAGCGATGCCGCCTAACAAAGTGCAGCCGGCCTCGCGCTCGAGCCCCGAGGTGAACGAGAGCAGTTGGCGCAGCGTGATGGCGCCCTGGGGTCCCGTCCATCCGAGCACGGTGCCCGTGGTGGAATCGAGCGTGAGAAAGCCCTGGTCGACGAGGCGGAAGATCACGAGGCCCGCGACCATCTTGCTGGCCGACGCGATGGCGACACGCTGGTCCGGGGCGAATGTGCCGTACATGCGTTCGAAGCGTTTGACGCCCTGCGCGTCGTAAATGGCCAGACCCATGCCGGAAATGCCTTGCGCCTGGAATGCCGCGGCGGCGCGGGCGTCGACTTCGGCGAATGGACCGGGTGGCGCAGGGGGCGGCGTGGGCGAGTCATCACCGCCGCCGCCGCAAGCGGCGAGAGACAGAGCGATGCAGACAGCGAATGGGCGTGCGTGCTTCATCAGCCAACGAACGTGCGGGATCGGGGTTGGTTGACGAGAAGTGGCGCCGATTACTCGGACATTAGTTCGCCAGGGAGACCGCTCTGTCCATCGCCGTGACGTTTGTGGCCAAATGCGCGGCCTGCATTCACTCGACTCCCGGACGAAATGACTGACGACACACTGCCTCCGGCCGCGCGCCGCGAAAGCCTGCGCGAAGCGGCACTGGCCTACCACGAGTTCCCCACTCCCGGAAAACTCTCGGTTGTTCCGAGCAAGAAGCTCACCAATCAGCACGATCTGGCGCTCGCCTACTCGCCCGGCGTCGCGTTCGCCTGCGAGGAAATCGCGGCGGATCCCCTCGCCGCCCTGCGCTACACCACGCGCGGCAACCTCGTCGGCGTGATCACCAACGGCACTGCCGTGCTCGGGCTTGGTGCCATCGGGCCGCTCGCGGCCAAGCCGGTGATGGAAGGCAAGGCGGTGCTGTTCAAGAAGTTCGCCAACATCGATGTGTTCGACATCGAGATCAACGAACGAAATCCGGACAAGCTAGTCGAGATCATTGCCTCGCTGGAACCCACGTTCGGCGGCATCAATCTCGAGGACATCAAGGCGCCGGAGTGTTTCGAGATCGAGCGAAAGTTGCGCGCGCGCATGAAGATCCCGGTGTTTCACGATGACCAGCATGGCACCGCCATCATCGTTGCCGCCGCCACGCTCAACGGTCTCGAGGTCGTCGGCAAGACGCTGCACGAGGTCAAGCTGGTTGTCAGCGGCGCCGGCGCGGCCGCGCTCGCGTGCGTGGATCTGCTGGTCGACCTCGGCCTGCCGAAAGAGAACATCTGGCTCACGGATCTCGCGGGCCTCGTCTACGAAGGGCGCGCCGAGCTCATGGACCCCGACAAGGCGCGCTTCGCGCGGGCGACGCAGCAACGCACGCTGGCCGAAGCCATCGCCGGCGCGGACATCTTCCTGGGGCTTTCCGCCGGCGGCGTGCTCAAGGCGCCGATGGTGCAGGCGATGGCTGCTCGCCCGCTGATCTTCGCGCTCGCGAATCCGACGCCCGAGATCCTTCCCGCCGAGGTGCGCGCGGTGCGCGACGACGCCGTCATGGCCACGGGCCGCAGCGACTATCCGAACCAGGTCAACAACGTCCTTTGTTTCCCGTTCATCTTCCGCGGCGCGCTCGACGCGGGCGCGACGAGCATCACGCGCGCGATGGAAATCGCGGCCGTGCGCGCGATCGCGGATCTCGCGCGCATGGGCCACAGCGATGTCGTGGCCAGCGCGTATGGCATCGCGGACCTCACCTTCGGGCCTGACTACCTGATCCCCAAGCCCTTCGATCCGCGGCTCATCGTGCACGTCGCGCCTGCCGTGGCGAGGGCCGCGATGGAGTCCGGTGTCGCGACGCGCCCGATCGCGGACTTCGACGCCTACATCCAGCAACTGCAGCAGTTCGTGTACCAGTCCGGCACGATCATGAAGCCGGTTTACGCGTCGGCGCGGCGCGCCGGACTCGAGCGCTCGCGCATCGTGTTCGCCGAGGGCGAGGACGAGCGGATCCTGCGGGCCGTGCAGATCATCGTCGAAGAGAAGATCGCGCATCCCATCCTCGTTGGGCGGCCGCGCATCCTCGAGTCGCGCCTCAAGAAGTTCGGCGTGCGGCTGCGCCTCGGCGAGGACTGCACCGTCGTCAACCCCGAGCAGGACGAGCGGCACCGCGAGTTCTGGATGGAGTACCACCGCCTCATGAACCGCCGCGGCGTCACCGCACAGTACGCCAAGCTCGAGATGCGCCGGCGCACCACGCTCATCGCCGCCATGCTGCTGCGCAAGGGCGCGGCCGACGGGATGATCTGCGGAACCATCAGCACCGCGTCGCGGCATCTGCAGTACATAGATAGAGTCATCGGCAAGGCGCCGGGCGCAACGGTTTATGCGGCGATGAACGCGTTGATCCTGACCAATCGCCAGGTGTTCATCGTCGACACCCACATCAACTTGAACCCGACCGCCGCGCAGCTCGCCGAGATCACGCTGCGGGCCGCGGAGGTCGTGCGTCGCTTCGGCATCGAGCCGAAGGTTGCGTTGTTGTCGCATTCGAACTTCGGGACGCACAGCGACGAATCCGCGCTGAAGATGCGTGAGGCGCTCGCGCTGCTGCGCGAGCTCGATCCGGCGCTGGAGGTCGATGGCGAGATGCACGGCGACTGCGCGCTGGATGAGGCGATCCGCAAGCAGATCCTGCCGGACAGCACCTTGACCGGCTCGGCCAATCTACTGGTGATGCCGAACCTCGATGCGGCGAACATCTGCTACAACCTGCTGAAGACCGCAGCTGGCAACAACGTCGCGGTGGGGCCGATCTTGCTGGGCGCGGCGGCGCCGGTGCATATCCTCACGCCGTCGACCACCGTGCGGAGAATCGTGAACATGACGGCGTTGACGGTGACGGAGGCGAATGCGGGCGACAGACATGTGCCGGCGTGTACTCTTCGGGCAGACCACCTACCTCCCAACTCCCATCCGCCAACAGCATGAACCACCTTCACCGTCTCTTCGCGGTTGCGTGCGTCAGCGTGCTCGTGCACGTCTCGACCGCCTTCGGCACGAATCCACTGATCGTGGATCAGTTCACCGCCGACCCGACCGCGCGCGTGTTCGAAGGTCGCGTCTACGTGTACCCCTCGCATGACATCCGCGAACCGCCGGGCTACACGGGACGTGCGAACTGGTTCGTCATGGAGGACTACCACGTCTTCTCATCCGCGAACCTCACGGACTGGACCGATCACGGCGTGATCCTCACGCAGAAGGACGTGCCCTGGGCCGACCCCGCGGGGTTCGCGATGTGGGCGCCGGACTGCGTGTTCAAGGACGGGAAGTACTACTTCTACTTTCCCTCGAAAGCGAAGGACGGCAGCAAGCGGATCGGCGTCGCCGTCTCGGACAAACCTGCAGGCCCGTTCGTGCCGCAAGCCAACTACATGGCGGGCGTGGCGGGCATCGACCCCGGCGTGTTCATCGACAAGGATGGCGGCGCGTACATGTACTGGTCCGAGAAGGACGCGCTCGTCATGGCGAAGCTGAAGCCGGACATGCTCGAGATCGAGGGCGCACCGCTGCCGATCGACAACCTGCCGAAGAAAGGCCTGCAGGAAGGCCCGTTCGTGTTCGAGCGCAAGGGCATCTATTACCTGACGTATCCGCACGTCGCTAACAAGATCGAGCGGCTGGAGTACGCGACCGGCCCGTCGCCGCTGGGCCCTTTCAAGTGGGCCGGCGTGCTGTTCGATGAATCCGCGAGCGGCTGCTGGACTAACCACCAGTCGATGGTCGAGTACCAGGGGCAGTGGTATCTCTTCTATCACGACCGCGATCTGTCGCCGGCCTTCGACAAGCGCCGCGCCATTCGCGCGGAGAAGATGGTCTTCGAGGACGACGGCAGCATTCGCAAAGTGATTCCGACGCTGCGCGGGGTCGGGCTCGTCGCGGCGGGGAGCGAGATCCAGGTCGACCGGTACAGCGCGCGCAGCGGCGATGCGGTGGCCGTTTCGTTTCTCGACGAAGCGAATCCGCATGCCGGATGGAAGGTCGCGTTTGGCGCAGCGCCATCGTGGGTGCGGTTCAACGCGGTCGACTTCGGTCGTGGCGGGCAGAAGCGCTTCGAGGTGCGCGCGAAGAGCGGCAGCAAGGGCGCATTGGAAATCCGGCTGGATAGTCAAGACGGGCCGGTGATCGGAATGCTCGAGCTCGATGCGGGAAGCGATTGGAAGATCGTCAAGGCGCGCGTGAAGAAGGTGCCCGCGGGTGTGCACGATCTGTTCGTGACGCAGTCGGGGACCGCGAGCGTCGAGTTGGACTGGGCGAGGTTTCGCTAGCGCGCGCGTCGAGTCCGTGCGCTATCGGCCAAATAGTTTGCGCGCGTTGCCCTCCGCGCATGAGGTGAAAGCTGAAAGGAACCGATCTGCGTTGCGCCGAGTTTCAACTCTCGTGATCCGCTACAGAAATGCCCTTCCCCCGGATACCCTGGAAGCGAAATGCTGACTCGCTTACTGCGCAGTGAATCCGTTACCCGTCGCCGCCCAGTAAATGCCGCCGTAGACGTGATGCAGGAAGCTCGCGTCGCTGTACGTCGCCGGCAGATGTCCCAGGCCCGTGTAGAACGCGCGGCCGCCGTCGTACTCGTGGTACCACGCGATCGGGTGGAAGCTGCCCATGCCCTTGCCTTCTTTCGGACCCCACTTCGCGTAGGGCTTGTAGGTCTTCTCGTCCACCGAGAGTAGATAGTGCAGACCCTTCGAGCGCGAGGCGTCGTACTCGTACCATTCTTCGGTGACCAGCGACCGCTTCGGGAAGCCGTCCATGCCGGGGAAGTTCGCGTCCTCGACCTTGAGGGTCGCGCTTTGGACCGCGGGATGGATGTGAAACATGTGGCCGACCATGGTCGTGTACCACGGCCAGTCGTATTCGGTGTCCGCCGCGGCGTGGATGCCGACGAAGCCGCCGCCCGCCTTGATGTAGCGCTCGAACGCGGCTTGCTGATCGTTGTTCAAGGCGTCGCCCGTGGTGGAGAGGAAGATCACGACCTTGTACTTCTTGAGCTCTTCGTCCTTGAACACGCGCGAGGCGTCTTCGGTCCAGAACACATTGAAGTCGTGCAGCTTGCCGAGGTTGCGGACCGCGGTGACGCCTTCGAGGATCGACTCGTGGTGCCAGCCTGCCGTTTTCGTGAACAACAGCGCGCTGAACTGCTCCGCGTGGGCGGCGCTCGTGGCAAACGAGCCGAGGACAGCGAGCACGAGAAGCTTGCAGAGTTTCATCACGATCACCCCTTCTTGATGCGATGCGAACCGCAGTATAGCGGGTGATGTTGTGCTGTCGACGGACCTCAGCGAGCCTGGAGTTGCGCGCGAAGGTCCTCTTCGCTCGGCAGATGGAGTTTGTATCGGCTGGCGAAGATCTTCTCTTCCTGATTCTGGCCCAAGGTGTACTTCACCACCGCATCGTTCTTGTCTGAGCAGAGAATCAACCCCAGCGTCGGGTTGTCATCCGGCGCGCGACGCTCGAGGTCGTAGAAGTTCACGTAGAGCTGGAGCTGGCCAAGATCGCCATGTGTGAGCTTGCCGACCTTGAGGTCCACGAGCACGAAGCACTTCAGAACTGAGTGATAGAAGACGAGATCGATGTAGAAGTGATCGCCGTCGAGCGTGACGCGTTGCTGGCGAGCCACGAAGGCGAAGCCACTGCCTAGCTCGAGCAAGAAGGCTTGGAGATTGCTGAGGAGCGCGGACTCGAGCGAGGACTCCGTCAGCGCAGGAGTTTCCGGCAGGCCGAGAAATTCCATCACGACGGGATCTTTGAACGCATCCGACGCCTTCTCTACGAGTTGGCCTTTGGCCGCGAGTTTCATGACCCGCTCTTTGTCGGAACTCCGCGTCAGGCGCTCGAACAGCAGACTAGCCACCTGGCGCTCGAGCTCGCGACCGGACCATGCTCTATTCACCGCTTCGATCTCATAGAAGGATCGAGCGTCTCGCGATTCGATCCGCATCAAGGTTCGATAGTGGCGCCACGAGAGATCCATCGACAGTCCGGTGGGTGAAAAAGCTGACTTTTGATTGTCAATCAAAGGGATACGAGATTGGTCACCCAGTGGGTGACGAATCTGTGGAACGGATTGGTCAGCCAGTGGCTGACGAATCTGTGGCGACTGCACTGCATCGGGATAGACCAGGTAAAAGGTACGCATTCCCTTCAAGTTTGTTTCCGAGTAGCCGCTGCCGAATTCGCGCTTCAATCGCTCAGCCAAAAGCTTCAACGTTTGATCGCGGTACTCGGCTCGGCGCCTGCCGCGCTGCTCGTCCTCCACGATTTCTCGACCGATGAGCCAATTGCAGACGACTTGTGTCGAGTTGACCGAGCGAGCAGTTGCGACGCGCGCGGAAGAAAGAATGACGCGAACAAGGGTGAAGAGCGCGCCGCTGCGATCGCGGCTTCGCGCATTTGCATTCCTTTGCACGGAGCGAGGCTACGACGGTGTCGGCGCGCCCGCGAGTCGCGAATCTCGCGCGTCGGACGCTTTATGCGCACACCATCCGAAGCGCCCACTACTTCCCCGGCAACGTCACCTTCGGCGCCTGCGTAAACGGCTCGATCCCGAACTTCGGATACGCCTCGCTCGGGTAATAGAAAACGCCATCCTTGACCACCATCGAGATCGTCTTGATCGCTCTCAGATCCTTCGTCGGGTCGCCCGGCACGAGGAAAAAGTCGGCGCGCTTTCCCTTCTCGATCGAACCGGCGCTCTGCTCCTGACCGACGTAGCGCGCGCTGTCCCAGGTCGCCCGCTTGAGAATTTCGGGCGCCGTCATGCCCGCGGATTGATAAAGCTCGAGCTCGCGGTGATACGTGAACGAGCCGCCGGTGTCGGTGCCGAAGACGATGAACACGCCGCGATCATGCAGTTGCCGGACCGTGCCCAGTAGTTTGTCGAACGCCTGGCGGTAGGCGAGGTCGTCGCCCGGCGCCGATGTATCGGTCCACGCTTTCATCGCATCGCGACGCGTGCCGATCGGCATGTGCGACAGGTAATCGACCGCGCCGGGCGGCACCTGTCCATCGCGGTTGAACGCGAGGTTCTCGTGGATGCCCAACGTGGGATCGATGACCTTGTTGCCTTTCGCCATCAGATCGATCGTGTGTTGCACCTTGGCGCTGTTCAGATCCAGCGCCGGCAGGCGCTTCAGCGCCGTGAGGCGAAACAGCGTGCGCGTGTCTTCGCCCGGCGCGATCACCCAGCCCAGCGCGAACTGGTTGATGTGAGTGATCTCGTCGTAGCCGGCCTCGATCATCTGATCGGCGCTCGCGAACGCGGGCACGTGCCCGGCGACGCGCATCCCGAGGCGATGCGCCTCCTCGACAATCGCGGGAACCCACGCGGGATTCATGCTGTTGTAGACCTTGATCTGCCAGTAGCCGCGCGCGCCGTACCAGCGGACCGCGTCCAGCGCCTTCTCCTGACTGTCGACGACGATGCCGTTGTTGGCGCTGAAGGGACTCCTGCCTTCGATGAAGCCCGAGCGGATGACGTGCGGCCCGCCGATCTCGCCCGACTGGATTCTTCGCACCAGCGCGTCGAGCACGGCGTTGTCGTTGCCCATGTCGCGCACGCTGGTGATTCCCGCCAGCACATTGAGCAACGCACTGTCCTGGCCCAGGTGCCCGTGCATCTCGTACATGCCGGCGATCAGCGTGCCGCCCGCCGCGTCGATGCCGACCTCACCCGGCGTCGCCGGACTATCTACCGGCTCGATCGCCGCAATCTGCTTGCCGTTGACGACCACGCTGACCGGCGCGGTCAGCGCGCTGGTCTTCGGGTCGAACAGTCGCACGTTGCGGATGCGCGTCGGCGCGCCGTAGTCGTGCGCGACGTCGCGCTGGATCGCGGCGTAACGCTCGGTGGTCCAGTCGGCGGCGAGCTTGCGCAGCCGGACCTCTTCCGCTTCGTAGCCTTGGCGCACCACGATCGACGACGGCGACAACGTCGCGAACAGATTGCCATCGGCGTCGAGCAGCATCGTCTCGGGCAACGTGCGAATGCCGGAGAGCACGTAGCGCGTGACCGGGATGGCGCCACCGGCGCCTTGCACGGTCAGCGTTTCGCCCTTCGCAAGCTTCAGAGTTCCGCCCGGCAGCGCGCGCATCGTCATGCCCGGCTGCTTGAGCAAGGCGCGCGCGTAGATCTGCAGCGACCATGGGCTGCCGCTCTGCGCGATGTAGATAGCCGGATCGGTGAGCGCGGCGCTGCCTTTGCCAGTCGAGTCCAGCCAGTTCGCGCGCCGCTTGTCGCGGGTGAAGCGCTCGTTCACCTTGCTGCCGAACGTGGAGGCGCCCGAGATCGACCAGTCGTTCGGCAAGCCGTCGGCGCCAAACGTGATCGTCTCGGCCATCGTCGGCCCGCGGCCGTTGTTCTTGACGTTGAAATCGATCGTCGTGCGATTGGCGGTCGTGTCGACGATTACATGGCCGACGTTTTGACCGCCGGCGATCACGGTGTAGCGCGCGGTGTCGGCGAAGGCGCTGGTGGAAATCGCGGCGAGCGCGAGCGTGAGCGCAAGGAGTCGGGTCATATCAGCCGCAGGTCGGCGGCGGCGCGTACGCCACGTTGCGGTCCCAGCCGAGTTCCAGCATGCCGGCCTCGGTCGAGTAGTACGCATCGGCGGTGGCGCGCTTGAGCGCATCAAAGGCTTCTCGCGACGCCTCGCTTGACGGCTGCGTCGAAATCTTCGTGAGCAACGCTGTCGCCTGCTCCGCCGTCAGCGCCTTCCACGGTTTGCCATGCGCATCGCGGGCTTCGCGCTCGAAAGCCCCGAGCGATTGCGTGAAGCGCTTCTGCGTGTCGGTCGATTCGACCGCGAGCAGGCGATCGAGGAACTCGGGAACCTTGGCCGCGCGCGAGCCGGGGACGATCTGATCGCTCAGCGCTGCAAGCGTGTCGAAAGCGTGTTCATCGAGGAAGACGCGCGTCGATGCGCCGGCTGCCGTTGCGGCGTCCGCGGGAGCGGTCGCGGCTGCCGCGTGATGGACGTGAGCCGCCGCCGCCGGGATTGCTACAACTGCCGCCCCGACTCCCGTCGCGAGCGTCTGCAGCACGGCGCGCCGGCCGATTCGGAAATGACGCAGAGGTCCAGACTCATCGCGCACGTCGTTGCTCATCACGTTCCCCTTCTCGGTCGCGTTGTCGCATGAGTATAGTGCGAAATCTTCCTTCGCTTGGCGATCAGGAGTTCTCATGGCCATCCAGCCCCGACCCGAAGTCTACGATGCGATCGTTGTGGGTTCGGGCGCCTCCGGAGGATGGGCCGCCAAGCGCATGAGCGAAGCCGGCATGCGCGTAGCTCTCGTCTGCGCCGGCCGGCCGCTCAATGACGGCGACTACCGCGAGCATGTGCAGCCGTACGAGCTCAAGTACATGGCGCGCGCCAACCATCTCATCCGGCGCTCGCGACCCGTGCAGAAAGACTGCTATGCATGCACGGAATACAACGAGAGCTGGTTCGTCAACGACATCGACGAGCCGTACACCACGCCGAAGGACAAACCGTTTTCGTGGCAGGGCCGCATGCGCGTCACCGGCGGGCGCACCAACGTGTGGGGCCGGCACAGTTACCGGTTCTCGCAGCAGGATCTGAAGGGGTATTCGTTCGACGGCGCCGGTGCCGACTGGCCGCTCGACTACAAGGACCTCGTCAAGTACTACGAGATCGTCGAGGACTACGTCGGCATCTCCGGCATGGTCGAGAACCATCCCGAGCTGCCCGACAGCAAGTTCCAGCCGTCGATGCCGCTGACCTGCGTCGAGTCGCATATCCGCGGCGCGATCAAGTCGAAGTTCGGCCGGACGCTGACGATGGGACGGCTGGCGAATCTCACGCGACCGATCAATGGACGCTCGCCGTGTCATTACTGCGGCCCTTGCGAGCGCGGCTGCGTGACGCATTCTTATTTCAATGCCGCGTTCACGACCGTCGCCGACGCGCTGAAGACCGGCAAGTGCACGCACATCCCGAACGCGATGGTCTATCAGGTGTTGATGGACAAGGCGACTAACAAGGCGACCGGCGTGACGTACGTCGATCGCGTCACGCGCGAGACGCGCGAGGTGCGTGCGAAGACTGTCGTGCTCTGCGCGCAGGCGCTCGAGTCGACGCGCATCCTGTTGAACTCGGCGAAGGATGGGCTCGGCAATTCGAGCGGGACGTTAGGCCAGTACTTGATGGACCACATGTGGGTTGCCGGCGGCGCGTCGGGCGAGTTTCCCGACATGCCGGGGAAGCCGAGTCTGAACACGGCGCATCGGCCGGGCGGGCCGTATGTGATCCGGTTTCGGAACACCGCGAAGGGTGAGCGAACGAAGGAGTTCCTGCGCGGTTACGGATTCCAGGGCGGCAGCGAGCTCAACTTCTCGATGGGCGCGCCCGGGTTCGGCGCGGCGTACAAAGAGGCGGTGAAGAACGGCGTGTGGTCGATGGGGATGGTGGGGTTCGGCGAGTGCCTGCCGTACGCGCACAATCGCGTGACGCTGAACAAGAACGTTACCGATGTGTTCGGCATTCCTGTTTTGCACATCGACATGGGCTGGGGCGACAACGAGCGCGCGATGATCCGCGACATGGCGGTCAGCGCGGGCGAGATGATGGAAGCGTCGGGGGCGAAGAACATCAAGACGTTCGCGCATGAGGATCGGATCCCCGGCTACGGAATTCATGAGATGGGGTCGGCGCGGATGGGGGCGGACAGGAAGACGTCGGTGCTGAATCAGTTTCAGCAGTCGCATGATGTGAGGAATTTGTTTGTGATGGATGCGGCGGGGTTTCCGAGCGGCGCGTGTCAGAACCCGACGTTGACGATCATGGCGATGGCGGTGAGGTCGACGGATTATTTGATGAGCGAGCTCAAGAAGAGAAATCTGTAGACGCTAATACTCGTCTTCGCGATCTCTTCATTGCTTACCACCCGGCGGCCCCGACAAGCCGAGAATTGCCTCAAACACCTGGTCAAACTGTTTGCGTGTACTCGCATCCAGCGTATCCATTCGCGCTTTCAGCGCCGCAACCTCACGCGCCAAGACGGCATTCACCAGCAGGCCCTCTCGCATCTTCACGAATGCGCGCACGACGAAGACCGTCATCTGCACTGCACGAGGACTGTTGAGCACGGTCGCGGCCATGATGGCGCCGTGCTCGGTGAAGGCCCGTGGCGGATGCTTCACGTTCGAACCGCGCCGAGCGTTCAACATCACAGATTGTGATCTTGAACGCATAACCTCTTGATACGTAAGAGCGATTATGAAGTCGTCAGGAAATCTTTCGCGATTTCGGCTGGAGATTGCTCTGCGTCCTTGCTCACGCATCGATCTTGGATGGTCGCCCATCACGATTCCATGCGGCAATCTGCCGTATCTCTACAGAATCTTCAGCGTCCGCGGCAAGCCGTTCTTGTCGTCAAACTTCCCACAAGCAGCGGCTACTTGGCGGGGCTTGCGCCCGCGCGTTTCGCAGTCAGTTGTTCGGTCCCAAACGAACCCACGTTGCGCGCGAGCTTCAGTTCGTCGCCGAGCAGAGTGCCGCTGTAGGTGATGACGATTTCGTTGCCGTTAATCGACAGCGGCTCGCTGAACGAAACCTTGTCGCCGTCGACCTTCACATCCGTCAACTGCACCGTACCCTTGGCCATCGAGTTCTCGAAAGTCGCCTGACCCGTGAGTGCGTCGCCGGATTTCTTGAATTCATAGACATACTTTTGAGCGCCGATGGGAGTGTCGAACTCCGCGGACCATTGGCCGAGTAGATCGGCGGCGGCGGCCGGGAGGGTGAAAGCCAGGAGCAGGGCCAAGATGCCGAGGAAACGGGTTTTCATGAGACCTCCGTCATGCGAATTTTCCGGGAAGGGGCGGTGGCAGCTTCGCGCCAACCTGGCGCTCGGACAGCGGGAAATGAGTATAGAGGCGAGTGATCAGAGGCAGCATCGCGTTGGCCGAATCCTCCGTGCGGTTCGGTGGACGAATGGCCCGCGCACGGCGCGGGTTGTAGATCCCGGACAGCCTTCAGATGCGTTACGTCTAGGATGGCTCCGTGTTCTGTGAGCACGAGTGGCGAATGTTTGCGGTTTTCTCTCATGCGCGCGCCCATCTGACGACTACTGCTTCTTCATCGGCGAGCTCATCAATCCGAGAATCGCCTCGTACACGTGGTCGAACTGCTTGCGCGTGCCGGCATCGAGCGCCGCGACCGAGCGTTCGAGAGTATCCAGTCGCCTGGCCAATGCGGAGTTCGAGGCAAGCAGTTCCCGCAGCCTTACGAACGCACGCACGACATAGACACTCATTTGCACGGCACGCGGGCTGTTCAGAACGGTGGCTGCCATGATGGCGCCGTGCTCGGTGAAGGCCATCGGCCGGTACTTCAAGTTATGGCCACGCCCCTTGTTCAAGGTCGCAATTTGCGACCTTGAAGCTGTAACTTCTTGATCTGAGAGCTCCAGCAGAAAGTCTGCCGGAAAGCGGTCGGCATTGCGGCGAACCTGTTCGTTCAGACGCTTGGTAGGAACTCCGTAGAGCTCGGCGAGCTGCGAATCGAGCAGCACCCGCTTCCCACGGACGTGAAGAATTTGGACGGAAGGAACATTGGTGAGCTCTGCGGGCGAATCGGTCATACGTAGATGATCACGCTTCCATCGGTTCGGGACGCATGCCTTTAACGAGTGTGATTGACGATAAACGCGCGTTGGCGCGAATCGCCGGCAATGTGTTCGGCTCAATTGTCGCGTCGGTGATGCGACAATCTGAATCGACCCGCGATGGCGAAGGAGATTGCGATGAAGAAAATTCCAACAAAACGCATCGCCGCTTCTTTTCTCCTCTGCGCGATCGCCGCACCCCTGCTCGCCGCCGATCCCGCGCCCTGCACCTGCCCCGACATGCTCGACCTCGCCAACCGCAATCGGCAGGTGAAGACCGCGATCGCGATGTACGAACGCAATCTCGCCGATTGGCAGACGGCGGGCGGCGCGCCAGCGGCGAACGAAACTTCGCGCACGCAGCTGCAGCTCGAGAGCGTCGAGCCCGCGATGATCGAGATGCATGACACGCGCGCCAACACCGCGTCCGCCGTCACCGGACCGGATTGCCGCACCGTCGTCGCCGCTCCGACCGCGTGCCTCACCGTGTTGATGGAGCAGCACGAGCACGTGCACAAGACTGCCTGCTCAACCCATCGGGCAGCGGGTGTGGGCTTGAGCGACGTCATCATCCCGCGCTGGACGACACTGGCCGACTACGCGCGCGAGGAGATCGAGGGTTACAAGGCCGAGCGCATCTACATCGAGGCCGCGCTGACGAACCTCGAGCGCGATTGCCGTTACACGCTCGAGTTCAAATCCACGATCGCGGGCTCGACGGAGAGCACGAGAGCCGAAGCCAAAACGAACGTCGACCTCGATATTTATTTTCCGCGGGGCGTCGAGCCGCTGGGACTGAACGGCTCGAAGCCGCTCAACTACGACACGCGCGATGTCGGGCCGCCGAAGGTCATGGGCAATGCGATGCTGAAGAAGCTCTACACGAACTGCTACGTCGCCTCGACCGGGTCCGGCAATGTGTCGTTCGAAGTGCGCGAGGCGTGGATGATGCGGGAGACGCAGCCGCCGTATGGGCCGTTGCTGGTGATGCCTATCTACGTGGGCGAGACGCAGGAGACGCGGCACATGAAAGGACCTCGCGGGTGTCCGCGGAAGTCGGAGCCGGTTCCCTTCTGGTCGGCGCAGTTCGAGCTGAGCAAGGAGGTCGCTGCGCCGGTGGAAGCGGATAGCCGTTCGGGATCGCCCGCGAGCGGGCCAGGCGTGATCATCGCGGAGTGGAATTTTGCGGATGCGTCGGGGGATGAGGCGACGAAGACGATCCGGGAGGCGTGTCCGGGATGGGGTGGGATGCAGGAAATGGCTGCGGCGTATGCCGGATTGCCGACGACAGCGCCGACCTGTGAGTTCACTGATTTAAAGATCAAGCGAAAGCGATGATTGCGCCGCGCTCTCCCGTTACGTCTTGCCGCCGCGAGGTCCCAGGAAGAACCAAAGAATCAGGCCCAGCAGCGGCAGCAGCAGAACCACGACTGTCCAAAGCAACTTCTTCCCGTTGGAAGCGGAGCTCTGGAAGATGTTGATGATCGCCCAGACATCGCCGATCAGTATCAGCAGGCCAAGCAGGCCGTTGTAGCCGGTGTTGAACATTGCGCGATTCCTTGGATGAATTGAGGGGATTCTGCGCCTTTGACGCGAGGTGCGTCGATCAGTGTTCAGGTGGCTAGCTGCGCGGCTTCCAATATCCAGGCAGGTTGCCGTCGAGTTTCGGGTTCGCACCGCGCCACTGCTTCGCGGTTTCGCCGAAGAGCGCGACGTTGAGTACGTCGGCTTCGCTCGCATACGTCGTTGCGGCCTGTGCAGACGTGACTTCGCGCGGCACGAGGTGCGCTTTGACCGCGTCGGTATGGATTCTGTAGTTGAGCTTCGAGAGCGTACGATTAAGGTTCCAGGCGAGTGACAAACGACGGCCTTCGTCTTCCTTGAGGCGCTGGAATTCTTTGATGAGGTATAGCTTGAACTCCGAGGAAATCCACGAGGCGAATTCGAAGGCGATGTCGCGGTGGGCGAACGTGCCACCATGGCGACCTGAACTCGACTTGATGCCCGTCGCGTCGGTTGCCTTGATCCAGCGTTGCGGCGACAGGACAAAATAATTGCTCCCCGCTTCCGCTCTAAACCTCTCGAAATCGAGAGGTTTGAAATCGGGATTGCTAAGCCGCTCCCACAAACCCAAAAACTCGATAGTGCTTCGCGCGCGCATCCAGTTGTTGATGACTGCAAACGGATCTTGCGCATTGCGAATGCGAGCGATGTCCGTCAACGAAATGTAGTCCTGATCTTTCTCACGCAGAACGGTTATTGGCGCCCCGTGGACGTTCAGGGTGGTTTTCTTCTGCTTGGCCATGAACATCCTTGTTCATCTGATGCCAAGCATGACGTCGATGGCTCGAACGGGCCACGCGCAAAAATGAGGAGTTCGCCCAGATATTCTCTCGTCCCAATCCCGTCGAATTCGACGGGTCTAGATCCACGCCCGTCAGCTCCATGACGAAGTCGGGCGGTATGCCGTGCGCCAGAGCGACATCCGATGCATTGACTCCGCATCTGCAACCCACAATCCTGTCCGCTCATGAGCAACGAACCTTCCGAACGCATTGCCGTCGTCGACGTGCTGCGCGCGTTCGCCTTGTTGGGAATCGTCATTACGCACGCGGAGATGGGCTTCCTCGCTGGCCCTCCTCCGGGACAGGACTTCATGCAGTTCGGCGCGCTCGATGGCGCCGTGCACCGGTGGGTGGGCATCCTCGTTGAGAGCAAGTTCTTCTCTATCTTCTCGTTTCTGTTTGGCCTGAGCTTCGCTATCCAGCTCCGCAACGCTGCACGCAAGGGCACCGGTTTCGCGGCGCGATTCGCGTGGCGGCTTGCGTTGCTGTTCGTCATCGGCGTGGCGCACCAGCTGCTCTTCAATGGCGACATCCTGATGATCTACGCGGTGCTCGGGTTGCTGCTCATTCCACTCGGCAAGGTGAGGAGCGGAGTACTCCTGATCGTCGCGTTGCTGTTGGTGCTGAATGTCCCCGGGCTCGTGCAAGGCGTCGCGCGCGTCAACGCGCCGCCACCCACACTCGAGCAACAACAGGAAAACGCGCGGATCGGCGAGCTCTACACCGTGGGCGGCAAGGCGTTGTACGACGCGACTAAATCCGGGTCACTCGCCGACATCGCGCGCGTCAACTTCGGTTATGGCCTCGAGATGAAGTGGCAGTACCAGCTGTTCACTGGCCGGTTCTGGATCACGTTCGGGTGCTTTTTGCTTGGCATGTGCGCGGGTCGCGCCAACCTGTTTCGCGAGTCCGATGCGAGCCGAAGATTCTTCAGGCGGCTTCTCGTCGGTGCGGGTGGAATCGCGGTACTGAGCACGGTGCTCACGATGACGTACACCGCGTCAAGCGCATTGGGCGGTGCGCTGATGCAGTTCGCGTCTGGCGTGCAGAAAGCGTCGCTTGCCGCCACGTACGTTGCTGCCATCACCTTGATGTTCTGGAATCACTCGCGTGGCGTGCTCGCGCAACTTGCGCCGCTTGGGAAGATGGGGCTCACGACGTATCTGATGCAGAGCGTGTTCCTGGCTGTGGTCTTTTATGGCATCGGCTTTGGGATGATGGGGGAGATCGGGTCGGCGATGGCGGTTGGACTGGGCACAGCGTTCTTTGTGGCGCAGGTGTTCATGGCGGGTTGGTGGTTGAGGCGATTTTCGATGGGGCCGGTGGAGTGGGTGTGGAGGTCGGCTACCTACTTCGAGTGGGTGAGATCGTCGTCCGCGAAGCCCGCGTAAGCGGCCGAAGCCGCGGCGGCCATGATTGCGCCGCGTTACCCCCGGGCTGCAGACGACGGCGATTTTGCGCCAGGCGAAAGTCGTCGGGAAAGCCCGAACCCATTGTCACGGCTGACTACTGGTTATTGAGTTGAGCGACGACTTCCTCGGAATTCGTCAGCGTCTTCGCGATCGTTTCCACTGGCATCGGACTCAGACCGACCTCGTCTTCCGCTGCCAATTCCCACGCCGCGCGCCAGGCAGAATCGTGACTAAGCTCGGTGCGGGCGCCAAAGGACATCCCGGCATACGAACTCAACGCTTCTTCCACGCAGGCAACGTACGCCGGAGACAAATGTGCCGGGTCGAAGCTCCGCAGCAGGTTGATCGAGCGCTTGTCGTCAGCGATTTCCAAGGCGCCGCGCACGAGTGGATAGAAATCCGGGTGGATCCAGCCAGACTCGTCTCCGCGCGCGGCCTTGAGCAGATTGTAGGCACCGGACGCGACTGGTCCGAATTTCGTCGCCACATAGTCGTCGCCGCTTGCGAGCCAGCCGTATCTGCCGAGATGGATCTTGTCCGCGAAGTAGAGAAGCTTGAGCACCTCGTGGATCGCCGGCTTCGCGAGGCGACTTGCCACCAGCAGCACTGCCTCGAGGCTGCGTTCCGGGGAAAAGCTGACTTCAGTGGCGGCCATGGCGTGCGGGTGGCGCGGAAACGGAAGTGAGGCTATCAGCTGGGTGGGTAGCATGGCAAAAGCACGCCCGAGAAGAGTGAACGGGCGCAGAAGCTGAACTTTGCGGCGAT
Source organism: Pseudomonadota bacterium (assembly GCA_043747835.1). Lineage (GTDB taxonomy): Bacteria > Pseudomonadota > Gammaproteobacteria > Steroidobacterales > Steroidobacteraceae > CADEED01. The sequence goes on from JAYTOK010000051.1 coordinate 118,731, forward strand.
CGGTTCATAGCCTCGTCATCTCTGCAAATGCGCGGAAATGCGTCATGGGGAAGCGCAGGCAACTGGGAGCGAGATACGTTGGCCATGGTGCGTATGCACGTCGCGATCGATCGCTTCTAGATAGAACTCGAGCTTGCCGAGATACTCGGGTTTGAACTCATCGATCTTGAGATCCTCCGATGAGCGAGGGTATCGCGCTCGCGCGGCTGCGGCGTAGATAGCGCGACGCATCGAGCATCGGCGGCAATTCATTGCCCGGAGTCGAGTCAGGAATTCCCCGAGCGCGGCAACTTTTGGATTTTCATTGCTGACCCTGCGGACGCGCTCACAAAGTTTCCGGTAAGCGAAACCGTTGGCGCGCCGTAAGCTTCTCACCAGGGCGCCGCGCGCCACATCGAGAAACAGGAGCTTGAGTTGGGACAGTCCAATTTGGAAATGCCCGCGAACACCGTGAGCCGCACGACGGAGTCCGGCGGGCGCGTGCGACATGACGATCGGGGCAATGCGGTGTGGGATTGGTCATTGGACACTGGCGAATTCGACGCTCTGAGTTCGAGTGCGCTTATTCGCCACCTGAATGTCGCCGATCTGAAGATGCAGGGGTCGCCGGGCTTTGCGCTGCCCATTGCGGGACGCGATGCCGGCGGTGGTGGCGATCCATATAACTTTCGCGGCGCTAGCGACCGCGCTTCGGCGCAACGGCGTTCGCGCATTCGCTGACACTCGAAGCGAGCCCATTTCACGCGCGCTTGGATGATGCCGATATGGCGCTTGGTGATGCGGTTTTCAAACACGCGAAAGCGCGCCCTCACTTCCTCCCTGCCGATCCCGGCCGCTTCGCGCCACGCCAGCCAAAGTTCACGCGATTCAGATCGAAAGCCGCCGGATCGAATACACCGCCGATCCAGCGCAACGAGACGGCATGCTCATCATGTTTTGTGTCGGTTATGCGCTCGAGAAGTTGCTCGTAGCCGGGAGGTCCTCCCACATCGTCGGGCGGACACGCGTTCTCACCGGCCGTGCACGTCGGCATTGGCAAATCGTGTTGTAACCACGCCGCCGGTGGCGTCTCGAGAACCAACCGATGCGACCAGCCGTCGCCCATGTCGTAGCGATACTCGAACGCACCACCGATGCCGAGCTCAGCCGCCACGGCCGCAACCGACACGCGGCGCTCGTCCTCGCCAGCCGGCGTATCAGGGTCTGTTCCCAATTCTTCGAGCCACCACTCGGGCGCGATGAGACGCTGGCCCACCTGAAATTCGTGCGCGTGCGTGTCCTGCCAACCCATTACCCATTGCAGGTAGTGATGCAGACTTGCGAGCGTCCATTGGTTCGGCACAACGATGCGGCGCCAGACGAGTGGATTGACGCCCTCTAGCTCGACGCGCAGCGCGATGGGCTTCGGAATCGGCGGGGTCTGAGGCGTCATTTGTTTTCCCATCAAGGCGGGGTTCGATAACGACGAACGCCCTCAAGCGCAGATGATAAAAGCGGCAGTTTGCAGGACTTTCGTCGATCGCAATTTTGCCACCGCCAGTGGCAAAAATTCGGCGGGCTTCGAGTGACGGTACATTTCCGCAAAGAACTCGCGCTGCTTGCAGCGACGAATGAACGCATAACTTCTTGATTGGTAACTTCGATCATGAAGGCGTTCGGAAGGCCGGTCTAGGATCACAATTTGTGATCTTAGAAACCCAACTCAGCTCGAAGCTCGCCCGTCAGCGTCACTCCGTAGGCTCGCCAGCGTCCTTTTGGATTTCGATCTTGGCGCGCGAAAGCGCGACTGCCTCCTGCAGTTTTGCCTGCATCATTTCTTTCGGGGGCAGCGCCGTGAGGTATTCGGCAACATGGATGCCGGTCTTATCGAGTTCCAATAGTTCGATGCGCCCGCGGTCCTTCCCACTGCACAGGATGATCCCGATGGGTGCTTCTTCTCCGGCCTTGCGCTCGTGCTTGTCGAGCCAGCGCAGGTACAGTTCCATTTGTCCTTTGTGCTCGGGGCGGAATCGGTCGAGCTTGAGCTCTACGGCCACGAGACGACGAAGATCACGCTGATAGAAGAGCAGGTCGATGTGGAAGTCTTCTCCGTCCAGCGTGAAGCGCTTCTGCCGCGATAGGAACGCAAAGCCGCTACCGAGCTCAAGGATGAACCGCTCCATCTCGCGCAAGATGGCGGCTTCGAGATCTCGCTCTTGGTATGCGTCCTTCAGGCCGAGGAAGTCGAGAAGATATGGATCTCGCAGCACAAGGTCGGTGGAGAACCGATCTTCGTCGCGCAATGCCGCAAGTTCCGTTTGCGCGAGTTTGGCGGGCTTTCTGGAAAGCGCGGTCCGCTCATAGAGCATGCCGCCGATCTTGGCTCGCAGGGCCCGCACGCTCCAGCGCTGAACGCGGCACATTTCGGCATAGAACTCTCGCTGCAACGCGTCCTTTAGCGGCAGCAAAGCGAGGAAGTGTGTCCAGCTCAATTGTCGTATCAGTGATACGACAATCTCTTCGTCGGGAAAAACTTCGGCGAACTGCATCATACGACGCAGGTTCTTTTCGGCAAATCCGACTCCGTATTCAGCGCTCAATTGTCGCCCCACTGAGGCGACAATCCGCTCGCCGTAGGCGGCGCGCTGATCGCAGAGAGTTTCGGTGCGAATTCGCTGACCAACCTGCCAGTAAAGCATCGTCAGACTCGCGTTTGCAGTGCTGGCGACATGACGTCGGGCGTCGGCAATCAGTCGACGAATGTCGTTGAGAAGAGCCGGGGCCGTAGTTGGAACGGAACCTGGCCGCGCAATCCTTTGCATCGGACGATGCTACGGATGTCGATTGCGACGGACGAGATGAGAATCTGGCCTGTTCGTTGAGATAGGTGCGGTATGAGAATGGAGTTCGACTGTCGGCTACGTTCTTCTCGACATCCTCAACACATTCTCCCGGTGGTATTCGAGAAACGTCCTCTGCCCCGCCGAGAACACCCCCACGTTCACCTTCCCCTCCGCCCTCATTCCCATCTTCAGCAACGACGGCCGATCCGCCACCGGCGAGACGATCAAATCGCCTTTGTTCTCAAACGAGATAAATCCCTTGTCGAACAGATGATCGATCGTCGGTGTCAGCAGCAGCCCATTCTCCCCATCGAGCCGCTCCTCGTTCGTGCTGTCCCGCCACGGCTTGGTATGGCTCGCGACCAAATGCTCCAGCCGCTCCACCTTCGTCACCCGACACGCGCGCTCGACTCCCTGCACGTTGGCGCGAAACCTCCCCTGCCCCACGCGCGCCTGGATGATGGCTTCGCGCTGGGTGTCGGAGATCTTGGCGTCCTCTCGAATGTCGTGTTCAACGCGCTCCTCCCATTGCTCGAGATCCGGTTCCCGCGATGGGCTCAACTGCTCCGCGCGATCGACTTCATTCGCGACATCCGCAACCTTGTTGGCTTCGCCGCCGATGAGACGGAACAGCGCCGCGGCGAACGGCCGGCCGACTTCGGCCAGGTACACGCTCTGCAGCCCGTCGCCGTTGGCGCGCAGCGGTGAATACTTCTCCGGCAGCAGGCCGCGCAGCTCGCCGATGTGGCTCTTGGGGTGGACGCGGTTGTCTAGCTCCCGAAAGCTCACGTCTATCTTCCAGCCGATCGCCTCCCAGTAGC
>JAYTOK010000052.1:0-1165 GCA_043747835.1 Pseudomonadota bacterium
CTGAGCAACACAGTCCCGTGAGAACGCGATCGGAGATCGACTCCGGGCTCCATGCGTTCGTGACCCCATGAGACTCATCCTAACTAACACTACTGAGCCGAAAACTTGGCGCGTGATCTCGGCCGTGATCTAAGCGATGCATGGGCTACGAACTGGATGCCGGTGCCCAGCGCCGGCTGGACGAGTACTTCTCCGCGATCGGCGTGGCGCTGGATAACAAGACCCGCCGAGCATCCTTCGCTACGTATGCGATGGGGCTGCTCGGCAGCGCCGACCGCAAGAGCGCCGAACCGATCGCGGCCATCGCGAGTGCGGACGCGGTGGAATGCGAGCCCGCTCATCATCGGCTGTTGCGATTCCTGCGAGACTCGCCGTGGAGCGATCGCGAAGTCCGTCGGGTCGCAGCGAAGCATGCGATCGCTGCGATGACGATCGAAGAACCGATCCAGACGTGGATTGTCGACGACACGGGGTTCCTCAAACAAGGAAAGCACTCGGTCGGCGTACAGCGCCAATACACGGGCTCAGCGGGCAAGATCGCCAACTGCCAGCTCGGTGTGAGCCTGAGCGTCGCGACGCGCTCGGCGCATGTTCCGATCGGTTTCGAACTCTACCTGCCGGAGAGTTGGACCGGCGATGCGACACGCCGCAAGGAGTGCCACATCCCGGATGATGTCGAGTTCAAGACGAAGGAAGATCTGGCGCTGCTGATGATCGATCGCGCCGTTGCGGACGGAGTTCCGGGCGGCATCGTACTCGCTGATAGCTGGTATGGCCGATCTCATCGGTTCCGCAGCGCGATCCGAGATCATGGCTTCCACTACGCGCTCGGCATCATGCCGACGCAAAAGATGTGGCGGCTAGACACACGCGGACGGCGGATTCCCGACGCCGAGGACGCGCGCACGATCGCGGCGCGGCTCGGGGACAAGGCGTTCCGTCGCGTCACCTGGCGCGATGGAACGATGGCGGAGCGCCGCAAGCTCAGTTCTCGGTTCGCATTCTGCCGGGTGAAGGTAGCAACCGATGACGGGACGGAACCCGCACAGCGCGAACCCATCTGGCTCGTCATCGAGTGGCGCTCGGGTGAGGCCGAACCGACCCATTTCGCACTCACCACATTGCGGCGCCAGATGAGCAAGAAGCAAATCGTGCGCCTCTTCAA
>JAYTOK010000053.1:0-122356 GCA_043747835.1 Pseudomonadota bacterium
GGAGGGACCTCCGCGGTCCCTCCCCTTTTGCTAGGAAACGGGGAATATCCCCATTAACGCAGAACGTCACTCGTTAAAGACGAACTTCACCTTGAACGTGTGCTCCGCCTCGACGGCTTTGCCGCCGCGCGTCGCCGGCGAATAGCGCGCCGTCTCGAACCACTCGAGCGCCGCCGCATCCAGCGACGGCACCGCGCTGCGTACGACGAGCGCGAACTCCTTCGCGCACCCTTTCGCATCGACCTTCGCGCGCAGCACCAGCGATCCCGTCTCTCCACGCGCGATGGCCGAAGGCGGGTAGAAATCGTTGACCGGCCTCGAGTCGACAAGCTGCGGTTTCTTCTGTCCCGCATCGGGAGCGACGCCGCGCGGGCAGGGCGACCTCCGCGGCACGAACACAGGCTTGGCGGCGGCGCGCATGATCTGCGAAGCCTCTCGATCGAGCGCCGCGAACAACACGGGCACCATCTCTTTGCCGGCTTCACCGGCCGCGGTGAAATCGCCGGCATCGAGCGACGCCTTCATGCGGCGTTCGATCGTTTCGAGCATGGGATCCGGCGCCGGAACCGCCACGCCGTTCGCGGCGTGGATCTGGTTCCACTGCGTGCGCCAGAACGGCGCGGGCCGCGCATACACCCAGTACCCCACGATGGCCTTTACGCGCTCGAGTTCTTCGTTCAATCGTTTGCGCGCGAGCCCGATGGCCGTTTCGACTTCCGCGGGCGACTTCGCCGCCCGTGCGCGCTCCTTGATCGTGTCGAGCTCGGCGAGCATCTGCGGCGTCAACGCCCATTGCGCGACGTCGCTCGCGAACGTGCGGCCACGGAAATCGGTTTCGTCCTTCGACGCCTTTTCGCTCGCGTCGGCGATCGACTTCTGCGCTTTCGCGACATCGGCCTCGAGCGCGGCGATCGCCGCGACGGCCTCGGGCAACGGCTCGTTGCGCGCGCAGGAGACGAGCAGCAGGACGGACAACATCAGCGGGATCGCGCGCATGAATCAGTTCTCGATGGTGGAGACGCTAACAATGTGCACGCCGAACCATGACTGGCGCAACTCGAGCCTCAGCGTGCCGGCGGCGGGCAATGATGCATACGCCGCCTCGTTGGCGCAGAAGCGGTACGGCCAGCTTTCGTCGAGTCGGGGGTCGAGCGGGAAAGGGCACTTCCCCCGGCCGCGATACCCCGACTTGTCGTACGGCACGTCGCGCATCACCTCGCGTCCGAACTTGCGCGTGGCCAGGTCCGGCCACGATTGCCCGATCGTCGACCAGATCGAGACGCCGAGAGTCAGACTCACCAGGAAGAACAGCGCGATGTATCTCGGTGTGCCCTGGCGGTTACGCGTTCTCACCCACGTGCGCGAGCGCAACGTCGCGACGCAACCCCACACGGAAAGTCCGGCGGACAGCACGAGACTCGCGATGTACCAGGCAGTCGACGCCCGGAAATCCGCGTATGCACCGTGCACCGCGAAACCCAGCAGCGCGAACATTCCGGCGCCCACCCACAGGAACCGCGCCTTCTCCGCCGCCGAGAACTGTTTCCACGTCCGCGTCTCGTGCACTTGCTCCGCGACCTGCCGGACGTGCGCGGCATCGACGCGACGGGTGCCGATCGCACGCTCCCAGCGCAGCTGCGCGAGGTGGAGCACCGCGCCCGGCGGCTCCTTCGACCGCGCGAGCGACACGCCGATTTCCTGGTCCGAGTGACCGGCCGACAGCGAAGAGCTGAGGCGCTCGCGCAAGGTTCGCGGCTCGATCGGGCGCGCGAGACGGATCACCAGCTGGCCCGTCTCGATGCGCGGCAGGAAGTGCAGGTCGAGGCTCGCGATGTCGTGCCAGGAAATTTCCCGTCCGCGCAGCACGATGCCGGTCGGTGTCAGCGTCGCGATCACGCCGGAGCCCAGCAACCAGGCGATGGTCCAGGTGATCAGCAACACGATCGATGCGAACATCAGGAACGCGATTGCCATCTCCCATTCGCGCATCCCGCAGAAGATCAACACGGGCGCGGCACAAAGGAGGGAGATGATCGTCGGCCACCGCGTGACGGATCTGCGGCGAACCACAAAATCCTCAGTGGCGGAGTGCGTGGTTTCCAGTTCCGCGCTGCGATCCTGCTGGCGCGCCGTCTCGCGCCAGTTCGCCTTCGTCGACTGCGAGATGGCCCAGAAGAACAGCGCCAATCCGGCGCCCGCGGACAGCGCGGCGAGCCAGGGGCGCGGGCTCTCGAGTAGTTTGACCGTCGCACCCAGGCCGGCAACTCCCGCGAGCAACCCGAATACCATCCAGAGCGTGCCTTTCGCGCTCCTCGTGGGCGACAGGTCGCTGGGTCGCACCCTCATTCGCGGCAGCAACTCCGCGACGTTGCGCGCCGTGATCTGCCGCATCCACAGCATTTTCACGACGGCGTACGCGACGCCGGGCAGCTCCGGCAATCCCGCGAGCGACAGCGAGATGCGCCGGTTCGCATGAGCGGCGTCGAGCACGAGCGTGACGTGCTTCGACATCGCGTCCGCGACGGTCGATTCGATCTGGTAAATCGACGCCCAGGAGAACGACTCGCCATCCAGTTCCACGCCAGCCTGCGTGAGCGCCACCCGGCCCAGATCGAACCGCCCGTCGAATGCATCGAAGAGGGTCGTCGCGCGCGCGCGGTCCTCGACGATCTGCGCGGCGCGGACACTGCTTTGATAGCGCCACATCGCCACGAAGCCCGCGATCGCGCTCGCGAGGGCGGCGCCCAGCGCCCAGGCGTTCTGCGTCGCCATGCCGTACGCAACCAGCGCGGCGGCGAGCCCAAGCCCGGCTCCGAGGAACAACGCGCCGACGCCGCGCCGTCGCGGCGAAAGCTGCAGATAGAGAACCGCCTCGGGTGGATGGAACACCGGTCCGCGACGCCAGTCGCGCAGCGGATTGCCGAGCATCATCCAGCCGAGACGCGCAGGTTGTTCACCGCGCGATATCTTTGCACGATCTCGAGTGCCGTCTGGTGGTTAGGCGGCAGTTCGACGTCGCTGACGCCGAGCGGCGTCACGCGCTGACCCCAGCGAACGACGTGGCCCGTGAACGTGAGGCCCGCGCCGAACGACGGCATCAGGAGCAGCGCGCCGGGTTTGACGCGGCCTTCTTCGAGCGCCTCGCAGAGCGCGACGGGCACGGTCGCCGCGGACATGTTTCCGTAGCGATGCACGTTCGTGAATACCCGCTCCATGGGGACCCCGGTCTTTTTCGCGACGGCTTCGATGATGCGCATGTTCGCCTGATGCGGCACGACGAGGTCGACGTCGTCCGCGGTCTTGCCGATCTTCGCGAGCGCTTCGCCGCAAGCCATCGCCATGCCGTGCACGGCCTTCTTGAAGATTTCCTGGCCCTCGAACTGCCACTCGGTCTTGCCGAGGATGCGGTTCTGATGCGAGTACGCCGCGCCCATGCCGTGCACGCGCAGGATCTCGCGCGACTCGCCATAACAACCCAGCCGCTCGGCCAACAAACCATCCTCGCCGTCGGTCGCCTGCAGCACCACCGCGGCGGCACCGTCGCCGAACAGCACGGCGATGTTGCGATCGGACCAGTCGATGAACGGCGAGATGACTTCGGCGCCGGTGACGAGCGCGGTCTTCACGACGCCCGACTTGATCATCGCGGTGGCGGTAGATAGGGAGTAGAGGAAGCTGGTGCAGGCCGTGTTGACGTCCATGGCCGCGCAACCTTCGGCGCCGATGCGGCGCTGGATGCCGGAGGCGACGTTCGGCGCCTGGTCGTCATAGCTCGTGGTGCCGCTGACGATGAGTTCGATCTGCCTGCCCTCGAGACCGGCGCAGGCCAGCGCGCGGGCGGCGGCGACGTACATTAGCTCGCCGAGAGGAACGTGAGAGACGCGGCGTTCGCGGATACCGGTTCGCGAGGTGATCCATTCATCGGAGGTGTCGAGGAAAGTCGCGATATCGGCGTTGGTCAGGGTCGCCGGAGGCAGACATTTGCCCCAGCCGACGATGGCCGCCCCCCTTGCTTGCGCGTTCATTCCGGGAGGATAGACGCACGGAGACGGTCTCGCCATGGTGAGACAGGCGCCGTTCCCATAGACTCACGACCATGACAGAACACAACTTTTCCCGCTGGCGCCCGCATCCCTGGCACGGTCTCGAGACCGGGGTGGACGCGCCGCGCATCGTCAACGCGTACATCGAAATCACGCCGTTCGACGTCATCAAATATGAGATCGACAAGGCCTCCGGCTACCTGCGCGTCGATCGCCCCCAACGCACGACCTCGCAGCCGCCCGCGCTCTATGGCTTCATCCCCAAGACTTATTGCGGCGATCGTGTCGCGAAGCTCGCACCGGGATGCGAACGCGGCGACGGCGATCCGCTCGACATCTGCGTCGTCAGCGAGCGCCCCATCGAGAAGTCGGAAATCCTGCTGCGCGCGCGCGTGATCGGCGGGCTCAAGCTCATCGACCGCGGCGAAGCCGACGACAAGATCATCGGCGTGCTCGAAGGCGATTTCGTTTGGGATCACGTCAAGGACATCTCGCAGCTCGCGCCCGTGATCGTCGAGCGCATCGAGCACTACTTCGCGACGTACAAGCTCGTGCCGGGCGAGCCTAACAAGCTCATGATCACCGGCAAGTATGGATTCGCGCACGCGGCGGAAGTGATCGAGGCCGCGCGGCAGGACTACGACGAGAAGTTCGGCGACGCGCACGAAGAACGTCGCAAGCCGTAATGGGGCCTGACCCCATTAGCGGCGGCGCATGAACCGCATGATCGCGGCGGCGATCAACGCCGCCGTCGGCGCAATCGCTCCCGACACCGCGATGAACTGCGCCGGCAACACACCGCGAAACATCAGTCCGAGCAAAAGCGCGGGCAACGCCGCGACGAGGCCGTGCAAGAAGGGACTGTTCGCGCCGAGCACGCCAGCCCACGTCCCCGCGATGAACTGAACGAGTACCCAGGTCGCGGCGACGCGCGTGTCGCTTGCGCCGTCGGGCATCGCGAACAACACGAGTGCCGCGCCGCCAGCACTGATGACGCAACTCACGAGCAATGCGCCGGGACGCAAGCCCCGCGCGGGAGTGGGTTTCATGGCTTCAGTTTGCAAACGAGCACCTTCCTGTCGAACAACCCGCCGACGATCAGCTGATCGCGCCACCGCGCCGCGGCCGAGCCGGCGGACAACGCGTCGCCGTCATTCGCATAGATCTGCGCGACCTCGCCGGTCGGTAGCCGCGGATCGAAACGGATGACACGCGTGACCGCGCGCTTCGCGGGTGCGTCCGCGTGCGCGAGCAAATCGCCAAGCTTCGGAAGTACCGCGATCCACACCACCCCGTCGGCGTCGACGGTCAGATTCGCCGGCAGGCCATCGAGGGGGATCGTACCGCGCAGCATCAGTGCGCCGCCGGCACGCGGTTCGTAGATGCGCATCGATTTCGCGAGTGTCTCGGCGACGTAGAGCAGCTTTCCGTCCGGGCTGCGCGCGAGCCCGCCGACATAGCGCAGATCGCTCACGACCGCACGCGCCTCGCGCCCGTTGTAGTAGAGAAGAGTCGCAGGCGCCTTGCGAAGCAGGGCGTCGAAGCGGTCGGGCAGGCCGTGTCGATCCTCTGTGTTCGGGAGCGTCGCGACATAGAACTCGCGCGCACCGACCGCGGCGATGGCGGTGAGATTCCGGAACGCGGAATCGCGCACGGTGGTTTCCGGCGCGAAGCCGCCCGCGGGCGCCTCCGCCGCGATCTCGACCGTCTGCGCACCGTCCGGCAGGCGCGAGGTGGCGAAGAGTCGGCGCGGCGCTCCTGCGATTCGCAGCAGGCTGAGAGCCCCGGGACGGAAGCTGCCCGGATCGAAGTTCATCGCCGCGCGTGGGGCTGGCTCGGTCTGGTTGAGATCGAGGAGCTGCACCGATCCTGTGGCCTCTCCCGGGCTGGCCCGATCGAGCAACGATAGATAGGCGAGGCCGCGGTCGGGATCGAGCGCGATGAACGCAGCGCTGCCCGCGAGATCGACGCCGCGGCAAACGTGCGAGGTCAGCGGCGGATAGGGGGCGAACGCATCGACGGAGCGCAGATAGGCGACGGCGCCGGCGATAGCCGTAACACTCAGGATGCCTGCTCCTATCAAACCGACTTTGGTCCATCTCACGGGAACGGATTTTCCCTGAAAAACACAATCGCTGCGTCGTCAATTGCAGTCGTCAATTACAAAAGGCGGCGCATTGCGCTACCGTTGCATCATGAAAACGATTCGACGGGCCGCGGCGCTGGGGGGATTTGCGCTGCTCTCGCTCTGCTTTGCCGGCGCTGCGGCGACCGCGCCGAAGCGCATCCCCACTCACGAAGACATCTGGCTCATGAAGCGCGTCGGCGCGCCGCAGGTGAGTCCGGACGGGCGATGGATCGTCGTGCCGGTCGCGGAGCCGTCTTATGACGAGAACACACAGCTCTCGGACCTCTGGCTCATCGACACCTCCGCGCGCAATTCCACGCGCCGGCTGACCTCGACGCGTCGGCCGGAGCTCGGCGTCACGTGGAGCCCGGACAGTCACCGCATCGCCTTCAGCGCGCAACGCGACGGCGACGACCTGCCGCAGGTCTATTCGCTCGACCTCGAGGCCGGCGGCGAAGCCCAGCGTGTCACCAACCTCTCGGGCGGCGCTCGCAACCCCGTCTTCTCGCACGACGGCCGCCACCTCGCGTACGTGTCGATCATGTTCCCCGCCGCACGCGACGACGCGGCTAACAAGCAGATGGTCGAGGCACGCCGTACGCGCAAGGCGAACGTGCGCATCTTCGACGGCTTCCCGATCCGCAGTTGGGATCACTGGCTCGACGATCGGCAAGTTCGCATCTTCGTGCAGGCGCTCGACGCGGACGGTCAGCCCGCGGGACCGGCCCGGGATTTGCTGCTCGGCTCGAAACTCTCCTCGAGCCCAGGCTTCGCGGGCCGCCAGACGGACACCGGCGAAGAGATCGAGATCGAGTTCACGCCCGACAGCCGCGCGGTCGTGTTCGCCGCCACGACCAATCGCAACGCCGCCGCTTATTCATTCACGGACTCGCAATTGTTCGTCGCCGCTCTCGCGGGTGGCGAACCGCGCCGCCTCACGGAGGGTCAACACAGTTGGTCGAAACCGCGCTTCACGCCGGACGGCCGCACGCTGCTCGCGCTGATCGAAGAGCAGGATGGCAAGAACGTCTACAACCAGACTCGCCTCGCCGCGCTTTCCTGGCCGGAGGCCGGCAAGCCGCGCATCATTTCGAGCGACCTCGATCGGCCCGTCGGCACGTACGCAGCGACGCCGGACTCGCGCACCGTCTACTTCACCGCCGAGGACTCCGGCAACGAGAAGATGTATTCGGTCCGCACGAGTGGCGGGCGGGTGCAGCAGCTCGCGAACTCCGAGGGTGGCACCTACACGAACCTCACGATCCCGGAGCGCGCCAGCAGCACGACGATCTACTCCAACTGGGAGAGCGCGAGTTCGCCCGGCGAGATCTCGGTGCTCACGCCGCAGTCAGGGCGGTCGCTCGCGCTCACGAAGTTCAACGCGACACGCTCGGCGCAGATCGACCTGCCGCCGATCGAGAACTTCTGGTTCACGTCGAGTCGCGGCAAGCGCATCCACAGCTTCGTCGTGCGCCCTCCTGGATTCGATTCGTCGAAGAGGTATCCGCTGTTCGTCGTGATCCACGGCGGACCGCACGGCATGTGGCGCGACCAGTTCTTCATCCGCTGGAACTATCATCTGCTGGCCGCGCGCGGCTACGTGCTGCTGCTCACCAACTACTCCGGCTCGACGGGCTTCGGCGAGGAGTTCGCGCGTTCGATCCAGGGCGACCCGCTGAAGGGTCCCGCGGACGAGATCAACGAGGCGGCCGACGCCGCGATCGCGAAGTTCAGTTTCATCGACGGCAGCCGGCAATGCGCGGGTGGCGCGAGCTACGGCGGTCATCTCTCGAACTGGCTGCAGGGTTCGACCACACGCTACAAGTGCCTCGTGAGTCACGCGGGCCTCGTGAACCTCGAGACGCAGTGGGGCACGAGCGACACGATCTACGGACGCGAGGTCAACATGGGCGGGCCGCCGTGGGATCAGACGGCGGTCTGGCGCGAGCAGAATCCGATCCGCTTCGCCGCGAAGTTCAAGACGCCCGTTCTCGTCACGGTCGGCGAGAACGACTACCGTGTGCCGCTCAACAACACGCTGGAATACTGGAGCGCGCTGCAACGCATGCAGGTGCCCAGCCGTTTGCTGGTATTCCCCGACGAGAATCACTGGATCCTCAAGGGCGAGAACAGCCGGTTCTTCTACGATGAAGTCGGCAGTTGGCTCGATCGCTGGCTCGCGCCCGTGCCCTGACGCGCAAGGAAGACGCATCTTGTCCGATGAGTGGGATTTCTATTTCGCGCGCGTGAACGACGCGGTGTCGTCCATTTTCGTCGACCTCGGAGTGCGCCCCGACGCGCCGCTCGAGAAGCGGCCGTGGCTGCTGTGGGTGTGGGTGGAGATGCAGACGCCGCGTCCGGATGGCCTGTCGTCGAACGAGGAAGCGTCGAAGCTGCACGAGATCGGCGAGGCGCTCGGCGCCGTCATCTCGCTGGCCTGTGACGCGCAACTCGTCGGGCGCATCACGGGCGCGAACCAGCGCGAGTTCTATTTCTACGCCGCCGAGCCCGGCGAGCTCGACGCCTCCGTCGAGCGCGCGATGCAACGCTTCGACACGTACAAGTTCGAGACGGGCAGCAAGTTCGACTCGGAGTGGGAGCAGTACCTGGGCCTGCTGTACCCATCCGACAGCAACCTCCAGCGCATGTTCAACCGGCGCGTGCTCGAATCCCTCGAGGAGCATGGAGATGATCACACGTTGCCGCGCAAGGTCGATCACTGGCTCGAGTTCCCGACGACCGAGGCGCGCGTGTCCTGCCGCGATACGCTGCTCGCGATCGAGTTCGCGCTCGAGGACGAGTTCGAGTCCGACGAGCCCGGCGATGCGTTTCCGCACTCGCTGGTGGTGTCGCGCGTCGACAGCGTCGATTCGCACACGATCAACGGCGTGACGCTCGAACTCGCGCGCCTCGCGGGCGAGCATGGCGGGCGGTACGACGGCTGGGAATCTCCCGTGACGGCCGAGGCGCAGCCAAACTAGCGCGGATGAAACGCCGCGCCCTCAAGTTTCTCGGAGCCACCCTCATCGTGCTCAGTCTCGCCTCGTTCTTCGGCTGTCAGGCGATTCAACGAAAGGTGTTGTTCTTTCCGTCGCATCACGCGAACGCCACTGGCTTCACGCGGTGGGAGCATGAGGGCGCAACGATCGGATACGCGCGCGAGGCGGCAGATCCCGGCAACGTCTGGCTCATGCTCCATGGCAATGGCGGCCAGGCCGCGGATCGCACTTATGCGATGCACGCGTTCGACGAGCACGATTCTGTTTACATCCTCGAATACCCGGGCTACGGCGAGCGCGCCGGAACGCCTTCGCGAAGAGCCTTCGATGCCGCCGCGCGCGAGGGTTACACGATCCTGCGCGCGCGCTTTCCGCGGAAGCCGGTCTGCGTGCTCGGCGAGTCGCTGGGCAGCGGGCCGGCGTCGATGCTGTCGCGGGAGACGCCGGCGCCGGACAAGATCGTGCTCGTCGTGCCGTTCGACGACATCAAATCGGTGGCGCGCGGTCACGTGCGCTATCTACCCGTGGGACTGATCCTCGCGGGGACCTGGAACAACGTCGACGCGCTGAAGGGCTACAAAGGACCCATCGAGGTCTTCGGCGCCGAGCACGACGAGGTGATTCCCGTGAAGCATGCGCGCGCGCTGGCGGAGTCGGTGCCGCAGGCGAAGTTTCATCTGCTCCCGATCAACCACGGTTGGGCGAACCTGCGCGGCATCGACTTCCGGAATCCCTGAGAGCGATTCGGTCAGATCGATTCGGTTAGAGCGATTTCGCGAAGACGAGCGTGAGGTTGTTAGCAGGCATGCGCACGATCTTCTCGCGGTGCAGACCATGGCTGCTCGCGACGCGCGAGACCTCATCGAGGTCGCGCAGACCCCACTCCGGATTTCGGCGCTTCAGCGAGGCATCGAACTCGAGGTTTGAGGGCACGGCCTGGCCGTTCTCGAGATACGGGCCGTAGGTCACGAGCAATCCGCGCGGGCCGAGCAGGCGAGCGGCGCCGCGGAACAATCCGTGCGTCGCGGACCACGGCGAGATGTGGATCATGTTGATGCAGAGGACGGCGTCGAAACGCTCGCCGACGGGCCAGCGCGGTTCCTGCACGTCGAGCGCGACCGGCGGCAACACATTGGCGAGCCCGGACTCGCGCACGCGCATCGCGATGGCGCCGAGACTCGCCGCGTCGGGGTCGGTGGGTTGCCATTCGATGCCGGGGAGCGAGGCCGCGAAGTAGCAGACATGCTGGCCGGAGCCGGACGCGATTTCGAGGACGCTGCCCTTCGCGGGCAGCACCGATTCGAGAACGGAGAGAATCGGATCCTTGTTGCGTTCGGCGGCGGCGGAGGTGAGTAGTTCGTTTGCCATGTCAGTGCATTGTATGAGGCGCTAGATCCCGAAAAGCGCCTCTGCGCAGCCGCTCAATATCTTCGCCTCGCCGGGCGTGGCGTTCATCGAGTATCAGCCGTGAACCCGGATGCGTTCGTCTTCGACGATCCAAAGCATTCCGGCAAGCGGCTCGCGCTGCAGGTGTTTGAGCAACCGGCGTGCGGCGGATTCTGCGGCGACATGCGCCTGGCTTCCCAGGCGGAAGACAACGATGCCTGGTCGCTCGCCCGGCGGGTACCGCCGGATGTTGGCAAGCTCCAGATCGTGCGCTACCAGTGCGCGCTGTTCTTGTTCGCAAACTTCAAGCACGCGTTTGTCTGGTTGCCCACCGAGCGATTGCTGGATCACCGTCATCATGTCGTGTCCTGCAGCGGCGAACACCGCAGCAAGTGAAGGTGACAGATTTTCGTCGAGCTTGAAGTTCAAGCCGCGCTGGTCACGATCAGTCGTTCGCGCGCCAGCTCTGCCGCATATCCCATGGCCGCCTGCACGTCTTCGAATTGCAGGGACGGATAAAGCCGCAGCACATCTTCCGGCGTCTGTCCGGCCGCGAGATTGTCGAGCACTACGGATGCCATGATGCGAGTGCCCTTGATGCAGGCCTTGCCATGGCAGATCGCCGGGTCGGAGAAAATTCGGGTGCGCCAGTCCATGCGCGCAGTATCCCCCCGCAGAGCAGAAGTTCAAGCCGGAAAACTGCGGCAAACATCACTGAATGTATGAATGGCATGAGCAAGACCAGCAAACCGGCCTATGACCTCGTCGAGGCGATCTGGAACAGCATTGCAGACGCGCCCGAGACGCTCGATCTCAACGAGGCGCGGCGCGCCGAGCTGGATCGCCGGCTCGAGGAATATGAAAGAAATCCGGGTGGCGGCTCCCCGTGGAGCGAAGTGAAGTCGAGAATTCTCAAGGGCGCCTGACTCGCATCACCGAAATGCGCCTGATCGTCAGTCCGGCCGCGGAGCCTGACATCGCCGATGCGTACACTTGGTACGAAACTCAACGCGCAGCGCTCGGCTCGCGGTGCGCCCAATTCAAAAGAGTTCGTCGCGCTAGATCTGTTTGCTGCGTTCCGTGCGGATGCGCCGCACGACGCTCCACGTGAACAGGCTGATGACGCCTAACAACGCCCCCATGAGCACCGCGAGCCACCAGTGGAAGCGCGCGGCTTCGACGAGACCCCAGGCGACCCCGATCGGGGTGATGACGAGAAGGAGAGGCTTGGCTATGCGCATCGTTACAGGATGTAGCGCGACAGATCCTCATCCTTCGCCAGCGCGCCGAGATGCTTGTCGACATACGCGGCATCGATCTCCACCGCCAGCCCCGCGTTCTCCGTCGCATCGAACGACACGCTCTCCAGCAGCCGCTCCATCACGGTATGCAGCCGCCGCGCGCCGATGTTCTCTGTCTTCTCGTTCACGCTCGCCGCGATCTCGGCGATCCGCCGCACGCCGTCCTGCGCAAACTTCACGTCAACCTTCTCCGTGCCCATCAACGCGGTGTACTGCGTCGTCAGCGACGCGTCGGGCTCCGTGAGGATGCGCTCGAAATCCTCCACCTTCAGCGACTCGAGCTCGACGCGAATGGGGAAGCGGCCTTGCAGCTCCGGGATCAGATCCGAGGGCTTCGACATATGGAATGCACCCGAGGCGATGAAGAGGATGTGATCCGTCTTGATCTGCCCGTATTTCGTGGACACCGTCGAGCCTTCCACGAGCGGCAGCAGATCCCGCTGCACGCCTTCGCGCGACACGTCCGCGCCATACGAATCCTGCCGGCGTGCGACCTTGTCGATCTCGTCGATGAACACGATGCCATTCTGCTCGGCATTGTGGAGCGCCCGCGCACGCAGATCTTCTTCGTTCACCAGCTTGCCGGCTTCTTCCTCGACGAGCAGCTTCTGCGCTTCGCGCACCTTCATCTTGCGCGGCTTCGTGCGTTGCCCGCCGAGATTCGCGAACATGCTCGTGAGCTGTTCCTGCATCTCTTCCATGCCGGGCGGCGCCATGATGTTGACGCCGGGCGGAATCGCGCGCAGATCGATCTCGACCTCGCGGTCGCTCAATTGCCCCTCGCGCAGCATCTTGCGGAATTTCTGCCGCGTCTCGGCGTCGCGCGGGTTCTCCTCGGGAGCGTCCGTCGAGAATCCCATGCGTTTCGGCGAGGGCAGCAACGCGTCGAGGATGCGTTCCTCGGCGGCGTCGTTCGCGCGCTCGCGCACCTTCGCGGTCTCCTCCTCGCGCACCATCTTCACCGCGACCTCGGCCAGGTCTTTGACGATCGACTCGACGTCACGGCCCACGTAGCCCACCTCAGTGAACTTCGTCGCTTCGACTTTCACGAAAGGCGCGTTCGCGAGCTTCGCGAGCCGGCGCGCGATCTCGGTCTTGCCGCAGCCCGTCGGCCCGATCATGAGGATGTTCTTCGGCGTGATTTCCTGGCGCAGCGGATCTTCGATCTGCATGCGGCGCCAGCGGTTGCGCAGCGCGATCGCGACGGCGCGCTTGGCATTGCCTTGTCCGATGATGTGCTTGTCGAGCTCGGCGACGATTTGTTGCGGGGTCATGTGCGCCTTCAAGCCTTGAGCTCTTCGATGACGAGGTTGCGATTGGTATAGATGCAGATGTCGGCTGCGATGTTCAAAGACTTTTCAACGATCGTGCGCGCATCGAGGTCGGTGTTGTCCACGAGCGCCTTGGCCGCACTTTGGGCGAACGGTCCACCGGAGCCGATCGCCACGAGGTCGTGCTCGGGTTCGATCACGTCGCCGTTGCCCGAGATCACGAACAGGTTTTTCGTATCGCCGACGAGCAAGAGCGCCTCGAGGCGTCGAAGATAGCGATCGCCGCGCCAGTCCTTCGCGAGTTCGATCGCCGCACGAGTCAGGTTGCCAAACTTCTCGAGCTTGCCTTCGAAACGTTCGAAGAGCGTGAACGCGTCGGCGGTGCCGCCCGCGAATCCGCCGAGCACCTTGCCGTTGCCGAGGTGGCGCACCTTGCGCGCGTTGCCCTTCATCACCGTGTTGCCGAGCGTGACCTGTCCGTCGCCGCCGAGGGCGACGGCGCCGTTACGCCGCACGGCCAATATCGTCGTGCCGTGGGGGTTGAAGCCTTCTGACATGGAAACCTACGTTTTTCGTTTTGCCCGAGGATGGGAAGCGTCGTAGGTGCGGGCCAGGTGGGCGAAATCAAGGTGGGTGTAGATCTGCGTCGTGGAGATGTCGGCGTGACCGAGCAGCTCCTGCACGCCGCGCAAATCCTTACTCGATTCAAGCAGATGCGTTGCGAAGGAATGGCGGAACAGGTGGGGATAGACGCGCGCGGGCAGGCCTTTGCGCCGCGCCCAGTACGCGATGCGCCGCTGGACGGCGCGGTGCTGGAGCCGCGTGCCGTTTTTCGCGACGAAAACGGCCGTCTCCTCGAGCCCCGCGACCGTCGCGCGATCGCGGAACCAGAGGCGCAATGCCTCGAGCGCCTTGCGGCCCACGGGCAGGATGCGCGTCTTCGAGCCTTTGCCCAGCACACGCACGGTGCGGTCGGAGAGGTCGAGGTCGCGCAGGTCGAGGCGTACGAGCTCGTCGAGCCGCAGGCCCGAGGAATAAAACAGCTCCATGATCGCGCGGTCGCGCGCGGCGAGCGGACCTTCGTCCGGGATGTCGAGCAACTGGTTGAGCGTGTCGACGTCGAGCGTGCCCGGCAGGCGTTTCCCGGCCTTCGGCGCGCGCACGTCGACCGCGGGATTGTTCGGCACGGCGCGCTCGCGCACGAGGTAGTTGAAGAAACCCCGCACCGCGGAGAGCCGGCGTTGCACGCTGCGCGGCGACAAGCCGCCGGCATGGGAGCGCGCGGCAAACATGCGCACGTGCTGCGAGTCGAACATCTTCCAGTCGAGAGTGCCGCGCTCCGCGTACTCGGCGAGCGCGCGCAGGTCGCGCGAGTAGTTCGAGGAGGTGTGCGGCGAGAGGCGCCGCTCGGTCGAGAGGTGCGCTAGATAGGCGTCGATCAGGGTGCGATCGAGCATGGGGGAGGGGGACAGACTGAAGTCTGTCCCCGGAACCTCAGGGACGCGACAGCGCGTCGGTAATCAGCTCGCCCATTCGCTTCAGGAATTCCGTGCTCATGCCCGGATGGAAGCGTTCGCGCTCCGCGCTGCCGAGCGCGAGCAGCCCGACGGCGCCCGCATCGCCCAGCGGCACGAGCGCGACGGAGCCGATGCTCGCGGACTCGGGGCCGAAGAGGAAATCCCGCTGCGTGTCGCGCACCTGTCCGCAACGCGGCTTGCCCGTGGCGAGCAACGCTTCGAACGATCGCATCGTCGCATCTTCCGGCGCGACGACGCGCAGGAAGGGTTCGTAGTTAACGCTGCGCAGACTCTCGATCGGCGAGGTCAGCAACAGTACGGAGTGAAACGCGTCGAAATCTTCTCGCAGCGACGCTTCGAGCGCGTCGAGCGCCGCGACGGCCGTGGGCGCGCGCATCATGCGGCGAGTGAAGCGGTGGATGCGGTCGGCGAGCGAATCGTTCGCGCGCGCGACGGCGATGAACTCGGCGAGGCGTCGATCGGCGTCCGTTTTCTGTTCGCGCAGCACTTCCACCTGTCGCTCGACGAGCGAGACGGTGGAGCCCGTGCGCATGTGCGGCAGGCGCATGCGCGCGAGCAGCGGTTGGTGGCGTTCGAAGAAGTCGGGATTCAGGCTGAGGTAACGCTCGATGCGTTCTTCATCCGTCTGACCCGCGGCCAAACCGCGTGCGGTTTGCGTCGTCATGCTTTCTGGAACTCCCCTAAAGACTCAGGATCTCGACTCGGCCCGTGAAAGATACAGCGGCGGGGCCTTTCATCCAAATGTGTTCGCTGTTTCCGTTCCATGTGATCTCGAGTTTTCCGCCGGGCAACTCGACTTCGACGGTGGGATCGAGTCGTCCATGACGTCTGCCGACAGCGACAGCGGCGCATGCGCCGGTGCCGCACGCCAGAGTTTCGCCGACACCACGTTCGAAAACACGCAGCCGGATGTGTGTGCGGTCGACGATTTCCATGAAACCGACGTTCACCCGGTTCGGGAATCGTGGGTGACGCTCGATCGCGGGGCCCAGCCGGTCCACGGGCGCGCTCGCAACGGAGGAAACCGTGAGCACGGCGTGGGGATTGCCCATCGACACCGCGCCGATCTCGACTTCGGTGCCCGCGACGACGAGCGGATAGATGTGCGCCTCGGCGGAGGCGTCGAACGGCAATGACTTCGGTTCGAAGTTCGGCGTGCCCATGTCGACGGAGATCAGGTCGGCGTCGTGCACACGCGCGCGGATCAGTCCGGCCGGGCTGTCGAGCAGCAGTTCTTCGCCGCCGTTCTGCGGGCGCGTGCCGCGTCGATGCAGGAACGAGGCGAGGCAGCGCACGCCGTTGCCGCATTGCTCCACCTCGCCGCCGTCGGCGTTGAAGATGCGATAGAAGACCTGGGTCCCCTCGCGACGCGGCGGCTCGAGGATGAGCGCCTGGTCGAAACCAATCCCGGTGTGCCGCGCGGATAGCGCCCGCCACTGTTCCGGCGTGGGAAGGCGACCGTCGAGCGGCGCATCGAACACGATGAAATCGTTGCCGAGGCCGTGCATCTTCGTGAACTCGAGCTGCATGGTCTCAAGGATACCGTAAGCCGCTACTATTCTTCGTCATGCAATTCTTCGTCATGCAAGGGGGCGAGCCATGCGAATCACTCCCTGGTTAGTCGCGGCGGTCTTTCTCTTCGCGATCTGGCGGCTCTACTCGCAACGCGACATCGACCACGCCCCCGGCGCGGTCGCCGTCGCGGTGCCGGCACAGCAAATGCTCGACGGCGAAGCGGCGATCGAGCGCGGGGACTTTCGGCTGCGGCCGCGCGCGCAGTTCGCCGCGACCGTGCGCGTCCTGCGACGCGAGGACTATTCGCTCGACCGGATCTCGCCGCTCGTGCCCACGGATTTCGCGGTGGGGTGGGGTCCGATGTCAGACAGCCGCGTGCTCGAAGACATCGAGATCAGTCAGGGGAACCGCTTCTACTTCTGGCGCACCGAGAACTGGCCGATCGATCGGGGCGACATCGAGTCGAACTCCGCGAACTGGCACGTGATCCCGGAGAATGCCGCGGTCGGGCGCGTGCTCGACCGGCTGCGGACGGGCAGCATCGTCGAGCTCTCGGGCCGCCTCGTCGACATCGAGGCCGGCGACGGCGGCATGAAGACGTCGCTCTCCCGCACGGACACCGGTGCGGGGGCCTGCGAGATCCTTCTCGCTTCGTCCGCGCGCGAACTGGAGACCGGCCGATGACGATAGTTAGCGAAGGATTTCGCGTCGACGACGCCACCGCGAACGATGCCGCGCTGCTTGCGGAGTTGGGCGCGCGCACGTTCTACGAATCCTTCGCCGCGGACAACGATCCCGAGGACATGCGCCGCCATCTCGAATCGCAGTTCGCACCGCCGGTCCAGCTCGCGGAGATCGCGAACCCGGCGCTGGACACGCTTCTCCTGCGCGACGCGGAAGGCCGCGTGGTCGCCTTCGCGCAGGTGCGTTCGGGCAAGATCACCGAGGGCGTGCCGGCGGAGGGCAGCATCGAGTTGTGGCGCTTCTATGTCGACAAGTCCTGGCATGGGCGCGGCATCGCGCACGCGCTCATGGACGCGGCGAAGGCGCGCGGCCGGCGTCGCGGCGCGAGCACGATGTGGCTGGGCGTCTGGGAGCGCAATGCGCGCGCGCAGGCGTTCTACCGCAAGCATGGATTCAAGAAGGTGGGCAGCCACGTGTTCGTTGTCGGCAGCGATCCGCAGACCGACGATGTGTTGCTCTGCACGTTGTGACGCGCATCGATCACATCGGCGTCTGGGTGCGCGATCTCGACGCGGTGGCGGCGTTCTACACACGCTACTTCGGCGCGCGCGGAGGCGACCTCTACGAGAATCCACGCAAGGGATTCCGTTCGCGATTCCTTGCACTCGACGTGGGTGCGCGTCTCGAGCTCATGTCGCGCACGGACGTGACCGAGGTCGGCAAGGGAGAGGCGTTGGGACTCGCGCATGTCGCGCTCGTCGTCGGCGATGTGGCGGCGGTGGATGCGCTGGCGGCGCGGCTCCGTGCCGACGGGCACGCGATTCTCGATGGGCCGCGTCGCACGGGCGATGGATACTACGAGTGTGTCGTTTGCGACCCGGAAGGGAATCGCGTGGAGATCGCGGCGGAGTGACCGCCACGGGGGAGTTGCGATGAAGACAAGGAAGACAGTCACCATACCTAAGGTGATCACGATCGTGGCTCTCGCCGCGTCCGCGTTCATCGTGCCGGCATCGGCTGACGCGCCCACGGAGCAGGGCGCATGGCCCGCCATTACGCGCACCGCGAAGCCGTGGACGCGCTGGTGGTGGCCGGGCAGCGCCGTGGAACCGAAGCAGATCCGTGCGCAGCTCGACGCGATGGCCGCGGCCGGCATCGGCGGCGTCGAGATCACGCCTATCTTTGGGGCCCGTGGCGCGGAGGCGCGTGACATCCCGTTCCTCTCGCCGCGATGGATGGAAATGCTCGCCCACACGGCGAACGAAGCGCGCGCTCGCGACATGGGTGTCGACATGGCGACGGGCACGGGCTGGCCGTTCGGCGGGCCTTGGGTCGCAGCAGGAGACGGTTCGAGCATCCTGATTTCCGCCGACGGAAAACTGGCCGGCAAATCCACCTCGATGAAAGTGAAGCGCGCGGCGCCGGGCGGCGAGGGCCTCGTGGTCGATCCGTATTCGACGGCCGCGCTCGGGCGCTACCTCGCGCCATTCGATGCCGCGTTCGCGAAAGCGCCGCAAGGCCTCGTGCGCGCGCAGTTCCACGACTCCTTCGAGTACTACAACTCGAGCTGGTCGCCGGATCTCGAAGCGGAGTTCCAGTTGCTCAACGGTTACGAACTCGCGCCGTTCGCCGCGCGGCTCACGGACGCCGCGCCTCCGGCGAACCCGCTCGACGCTGACACGCTGAGTCGCGTGAAGGGCGACTACCGCCGCACGCTCGCGAAAATGCACCTCGACTACGCGAATGCATGGGCAACGTGGTCGCGCTCGCGCGGCTTCATCGCGCGCAATCAGGCGCATGGCGCGCCCGCCAACCTGCTCGATCTCTACGCGGCCGCGGACATCCCCGAGACCGAGTCGTACGGCGCGACGCTGCTCCCGATCCCGGGATTTCGCGCGGAGCCCGACAACGTGAATCCGGATCCCGATCCGGTGCAGAACCTGGTGGGGCGCATGGCGTCGTCGGCCGCGCACGTCGCAGGAAGGCCGCTCGTCTCCAGCGAGACGCTCACGTGGCTGCGTGAAAATTTCCGCGAAGCGCCGTGGGCGGCGAAGCCGCAGATCGACCGGCTGTTCGTCGCGGGAATCAACCACCTGTTCTGGCACGGCACGGTGTATTCGCCCGCCGATGCCGCGTGGCCGGGCTGGTTCTTCTACGCCTCGACGCAGCTCAATCCGCAGAATCCGTTGTGGGCGGACTACGGGGCGATGAACGACTACGTCGCGCGCGTGCAAGCCGTTCTGCAGGCGGGCAAGTCCGACAACGATCTACTCGTCTATTGGCCGTTCGCCGATCTCACCGACGACTCGCGCGGTCTCATGCGCCAGCTCGGCGTGCACGAGAACGCCTGGCTCGTCGAATCGTCCGCCGGCCGCCTGGCGCACAAGCTACTCGACGTCGGGTATTCGTTCGATTTCGTCTCCGATGCGCAGCTCGCATCGCTGCGCGTGAGCGACGGCGCGCTCATGGCGCCGGGTCAGCGCTATCGCGCCGTCGTCGTTCCGTGGGCGCGGCGCATTCCCGGAGAGACTCTCGCGAAGCTGGTCGAGCTGCGGAAGGCAGGTGCGATCGTGGTGTTCGCCGCGCGTCCGCAGGACGTGCCGGGAAACGCCAATCTCGAAGCACGCCGTGCGGCGTTCGCGCTCTCGCTCGCCGAGATTCCCGATGCCGCGGTGGCCTCGGACATCGTCGATGCGCTGGAGAAACTCAAGTTGCCTCGGGAAACCGCGGCGTCCGCGGGGCTTCAATATGTTCGCCGCGCGCGTGAAGACGGTCACGACTATTTCTTCACGAACCTGGGCGCGCGCGAGTTCGATGGCTGGCTGCCGCTCGGGACAGCGGCGCGCTCCGCCTGGATCCTGGACGCGCTCACCGGCCGGATCGGGACGGCCGCCGTCAGCACCGAAGGCGGCGTTTCCCGGGTCTATCTACAGCTCGCGCCGGGTGAATCGCTGCTCGTGCGCACGGCGACCGCGGCCGCGCAGCAGCGTGGCCCGGCCTGGGCCTACGTGCGACGGGCTTCGGCGGGCGCGCCGATCGCGGGCGAATGGCGGTTGACGTTCGTCTCCGGCGGGCCGGTCCTGCCGAAGCCCGCGACTCTCAAAGAGCTCGCGAGCTGGACGACGTTGCCCGATGAGGAGACGCGGCGCTTCTCGGGCACCGCTCGCTACCGCATCGAGTTCGATGCGCCGGGCGACGCGGCGGAATGGCTGCTCGATCTGGGCGATGTGCGTGAGGCCGCGCGCGTTCGACTGAATGGCCTGCTCGTCGCGAATGCGTGGAGCCTGCCTTTCGCCGTACGGCTGGGCGCGTTGCAGGCGCGCGGCAACGTGCTCGAGATCGACGTGACGAATCTGCCGGCGAACCGGATCCGCGATCTCGATGTGCGCAAGGTGGACTGGAAGATCCTCAAGGAGATCAACCTGGTCTCGCTCAAGTACAAGCCCTTCGACGCGTCGGGCTGGGACGTCGCGCCGTCGGGTTTGTTGGGGCCTGTGAGACTCGTGCCGCTCGGAAAATTCGAACCGAAGTAAATCAACCGCCCGCGTGGGCGAGCGCGTTGCGTTCCTTGAAGATGCAGCGGTCCATGACGACGAAGAGACCCGCGGCGCGGGCTTTCACCGCCGCCGTTTCGTCGACCACGCCTTCCTGCAGCCACAGCGCCGGGACCGAAAGGCGGATGCAGTCGTCGACGATCGCGGCGACGTGCTCGGGCCGGCGAAAGACGTCGACGAGGTCGACGGGTCCGGCGCCTTTCAACGCCGATTCGAGATCCGGCCACGCGCGCTCGCCCAGGATCTCTTTCGCCGTCGGATTCACCGGCACGATGCGGTACCCGAACTTCTGCAGCTCTTCGGCGACGTGGTGACTGGGTTTTCCGGGTGCTTCGGAAAGGCCCAGGATTGCGATCTTGCGGGCGCGCCTCAGGAAGGCTTCGATCTCGGGTTTTGTGGGGTTGTCGAACATGACGCCGCCTTTTCTCGTGCTAGCTTCCCGCGATCCACTCAGGGAAGTGGTCACTCAGGGAGGGTGATGATGAGATTTACCAATATTACGGCATTCACTGCGGCCTGCTGTCTCGCGCTGCCGGGCTCGGTGTTCGCGCAAGAGGCCGCCGAAGAGACCGCCGCGGCCGCCACCGAAGAATCGTCCGATCCGGTGCTCACGTACCGCACCGGCGACGTCGAGCTACCTAACAAGATCGCGACGCTGCATCTCGGGTCGCGTTTTCGATACCTCGACCCGTCCGAGACGGAGAAGCTGCTCGTCGGCTGGGGCAACCCGCCCGGCAGCGAGACGCAGGGTGCCGTCGTGCCCGCGAGCGTCGAACCGTTCAGCGACGCAGGCTGGGCCGTGATTCTCACGTACGACGCCGAAGGCCACATCGACGACGCCGAGGCGGCCGAAATCGACTACGACGACATGCTCAAGGACATGAAGGCCGGCACGGAAGAAGAGAACGCGGAGCGCAAGGACGCCGGATACGAAGCCGTGCACCTCGTGGGCTGGGCGGAGAAGCCGCGCTACGACACCACGACGAAGAAACTCTACTGGGCACAGGAGCTGAACTTCGAAGGCAGCGAGAACAACACGCTGAACTACAAAGTGCGCGTGCTCGGCCGCGAGGGCGTGCTGTCGATGAACGCGGTGGCATCGATGAATCAGCTGGCGCAGATCCGCTCGGACATGGGACCGCTCATCGACGTCGCGGAGTTCAACCAGGGGCAGCGTTACGCCGACTTCAATCCGAAGACCGATCGACTCGCGGAGTACGGCCTAGGCGCGCTCATCGCCGGCACCGTCGCCGGCAAGCTGGGCCTGTTCGCGAAACTCGGCGTGTTCCTGCTGGCATTCAAGAAAGTGATCTTCGGTGCGGTGATCGCGCTCGGTGCCGGCCTCTTCAAGTTCTTCGGCAAGAAGAAGGACCAGACGATCTGAACGAAGTACCCGCGAGCTTCGAGGTCATCCTCGAACCCGGCGGCCGGCGCTTGAGCGTCGCCGCCGGGCAGAACGTGCTCGCGGCGGCGCTCGCGGCGGGAATCCCGCTGCCGTTCAGTTGCCGCGCGGGGCGTTGCGCCACGTGCAAGGCGACTCTGGTCGCCGGAACGATCGCGTATCCCGGCGATGCGCTGCCACTCGGCATCGCGTCGAGCGAGGCAATGAAAGGCGAGGTCCTGCTCTGCCAGGCACAGCCGCGCAGCCACCTCGTCGTGCGGACGCGGGTCGTGGGCGCGAAGCCTGCGCGTCCGATCGCCGCCGTCGTCGTGGAGAGCGTCTCGACGCTAACTACCGGCGGGACCCGCGTGGCGTTGCGGCAGATCGGGGATGCGAAGGTCGTGGCGCGTCCGGGTCACTATGTGGATGTGGAAACCGCCGAGGGCGTGCGCGAACGGGCGGGTGTCGTGGCGGTGGATGGGGATGGGCTCGATGTCGAAGTGTCGGAGATCTCGGCGAGTGACATCGTGCGCGTTACGGGGCCGTTCGATTCGTTGAGGTAGGGAAGAAGGGGAAATCAGGGTCAGGCACTGATTTCCGCTTGACGTAGGTTGCGGTGAGGAAGGGGACATGCACCGATTTCGCAGGGCCGAAATCGGAGCCAGTCCCCGGCCGAAATCGGAGCCTGTCCCCTAGATCCGGAAGCGGTCCTTGAGGTCGCCCGCCATTCTCCGGCTCACCTCCAGCGACTCCGCCATCCCGCGCAGGTGCACGAACTGCTGGCCGCTCGGATCCCGCGAGATGCGCTCGAGGTACTTCGTGTTGACGAGCGCGTTGCGATGAACGCGGGCAAACCCCGGCGAAAACTCCTCCTCGAGCGTCTTGAGCGAGTCCTCGATGAGGTCCTCGCCCTTCGCATGCTTCACGGTGGTGTATTTCTGATCCGCCTGGAAGCACAGCACGTCGTCGAGCGGGATCAGCTTGAGGCCGTCGCGCCCACGCACGCCGATGTGCGAGCGCCGGTCCGGCTCGCGCGCCGAGTTCGCGATCTGCTGTAGCTGCGGACGCGTGAGCCGCGCGGCTTTCGCGAGCGCCGCCTGCAATTTCTCCGCGCGGATCGGTTTCAACAGATAGGCAACCGCTTCGGACTCGAACGCCTGCAGCGCGTATTCGTCGAACGCGGTCGTGAAGATCACGGCCGGAGGCTCGGGCAATGTCGCGAGATGGCGCGCCACCTCGAGGCCGTCGATGCCCGGCATGCGCACGTCGAGCAGCACGATGTCGGGCACGAGCCGGTCGACCAGCTCGAGCGCCTGCGCGCCGTTGGCCGCTTCGCCCGCGACCTCGAAGGTTCCGGTCTCGACGAGCATCGAGCGCAGCCGTTCGCGCGCGGGGGTCTCGTCGTCGACAATGATCACGCGCAGACTCATGGCTGCGCTCTCGACGCGCCGATGGCGGTGAACGGAAACCGCAACGTGACGATGTATTCCTCGTCGAAGCGTCCCGATTTCACCGTGGCGCGCTCGCCGTACATGAGTTCGAGACGCTCCTTGATGTTCGCGAGCGCAAGCCGGTTGCCTTCACGCACGGTGAGATTCGCGAGCGGCACGGGGTTGCGCACGACGACAGTGATCATGCCCTTGTTGAATTCGCCGATGACGGTGACGGTGCCGCCGTCCGGCCGCGGCTCGATGCCGTGGTAGATCGCATTCTCGAGCAACGGCTGCAGCGTGAGTCCGGGCACGAGCGCATCCGAGGGCAGCGCATCTATCTTCCACTCCACGCGCAGCCGGTCGCCCAGGCGCAACTGCTCCATGCGCTGATACGTGCGCGCGACGTCGATCTCTTCGGACAGGGCGATCTGGTTGCGCTTCTCGGAGAGATTCGCGCGGAACAGGTCCGCGAGATCCTGCACGGCCTGCTCCGCAAGCTTGGGGTTGCTGCGCGTGAGCGCCGCGATGGTGTTCATGCTGTTGAACAGGAAGTGCGGGCGAATGCGTGCCTGCAGCGCATGCACGCGCGCCTTTGCCTGCAGCTCGACGTTGTGGCGCCACTCGTGCGTCACGTAGAAATAGCGCAGCGCCAGCGCCGTCACGACGAAGGCGATCAGCGAGTTGCGCACGAGGAAGGTCCAGTAGTCGTCCGGCAGATTCAACGCGCCGCCCATGCCGCTGCCGAAGTAGTGGGTCACGGACGAGATGATCGCGACGAGCAGCACGGCGATCCCGAGCACTGTCGCCGAACCCACTGCCGCCGACTTGCGGTTGAGATAGTCGCGCACCACGCACAGGAGGCTCGCGCCGCACAGCGCGATCCACAGCAGGAACATCGAGGTGAGGCCGAGGTCGCTCCAGAAGCCCAGCGCTCCCGAGTTGCGCGCGAGCGAGAGCACGAACGCGGTGAGCTCGCAGATGATCACTATGACGAGCACCGCGCGCGCCGTGCAGAAATTGGGTAGATAGAACTGTCCCGGGGCTTGGGGGTCGCCGTCGGCCTCGCGTGCCGGCGCGCTCATGAGCGACTCGTGTCCTTGCGGTTGTTGTCCTTTCGGAACAGGGCTTGCTTCAACCGGTGCGTTGCGGAGATGTCTTCGTCTCCGTGGCCCTGCGCCACGAGCTCGGCGTATTCGGCGAGCATGGAGTCGACGACGGGCAGCGACACGCCGAAGCGCGCAGCCATGTCACGGCAGATGCCGAGGTCCTTCGCGTGCAGCTTCACGCGGAAACCCGCCGGATAGCTGCCGCGCATCATGTTCGGCGCGCGATTCACGAAGTACCAGCTCGAGCCCGCGCCCGCGCCCAGCGTCGAGATCACGCGATCGAGTGGCAGACCGTGCGCGCCGGCGAAAGCCATCGCTTCCGCACAGGCGCGGATGATTCCCGCGCACATGATCTGATTGGTGGCCTTTGTCGCCTGGCCGGCGCCGCTCGCGCCGAAGTGCTCGACTGCCTTCCCCATCGCGGCGAGCACGGGCTTTGCCGCTTCGAATGCCTCGAGAGCGCCGCCGACCATGATGGCGAGCGTGCCCTTCTGCGCTCCCTCGACACCGCCGCTCACCGGCGCGTCGAGGAATCGCGCATTGCGCGCGGCAAGAAACTGCTCCGCCCAGCGCGCGGTGTCCGCGCTCACGGTGGAACAGTCGATGACGAGAGTGCCTTGTGCGAGTCCGGGAGCCAGCGCCTCGACCACCGAGCGCACGTCGGCGTCCGCGGAGACGCAAAGGACGATGACGTTACAAAGTTTCGCGAGTTCGGCGGGAGAGTCGGGGGCAGCGCATCCGAGCTCGGCGGCGAGCGCGCTCGCTTTCGCGGGACTGCGGTTCCAGACCGCGGCGAGCAGTCCGGCCCTGTGGAGATTTTTCGCCATGGGGAGACCCATGGCACCTAACCCGGCAAATCCGACGCGCTGCATAGGGAGGATTATCAGGCGTGGCTGCCACAAAGGAAAACGCCGCCCTCGAGCGGCGGCGTCCGAAAAAAATAGTGAGCGAGCAGTTCTAACCCTGAGGGCCGCAGATCGTCTCGACGTTGCGGTTCGCGTCGACACGCGCCTGGGTGAGTTCGGCATCGCTCAGGTATTCGCGCTTGCCGTCTTTCTCGCGGTACATGCGCATCGACTGGATGGTCTTCGTGTAGTTCGCGCGCGCGGTTTTGCAACGCTCGGCGCGCGAATCGGCGAGGTCCTTCGCGACATTCGACGCGACGCGTTGATTGTCCTGGCCCTGCGCGATGCGCTGGTTGCTCGCCGAGAGCTGGTTGTTCGAGGCGGACTGCTGCGCGGCGTAAGAGCGCGCGGCGGCTTCCGGCGGACGGGGAGCGACGGTCGACACGCGTTCCGCACCGGGCATGGGCTTGTCCGTGTAAAGGGTGTTGCCGCGCTCGTCGACGTACTTGTAGACGTCGCCCGCCTGCGCGGTGACGCAGGTCAGAACGCCCGCAATGACGGCCAAAATTGTCGTGTGACGCATGCGCTTCCTCCGGTGCCGGGATTATTGCAGGTGGACGTATGAGAACCCTTGATCTGTATCACAGACAAGCTTCGTATCCGGGCTGAATCGCCCAAAAGGAAAGGGCACAAAAGAAAAAGGCCTCCCGGTTGCCCTGGAGGCCCTGTATTGCGGGTTTCCCGGTGCGGAGGCCCCGTAACCAGGGCCCCCACCCGGAATTCGCGTATCAGCCGTTGTAGGCGCGTTCGCCGTGCGAGACGGTGTCGAGTCCCTCGCGCTCCTGTTCCTCATTCACACGCAGACCGATCGTCAGATCGATGAGCTTGAACGCGACCAGGGAGACGAGACCCGACCAGAGCAGCGTGACGCCGACGCCCCAGAGCTGCGACTTCACGTGGGTCCACATGTCGTACATCGCCGGATCCGGGTAGGCATTCGCCACGTAGTCGTACACGTCGGTGCCGCCCAGCGCGGGGTCGTTGAACACGCCCGTGAGGATCGCGCCGACGATGCCGCCGACGCAGTGCACGCCGAACACGTCGAGCGAATCGTCGTAGCCCAGCATCTTCTTCAGGCCCGAGACGGCCCAGAGGCAGACGAGAGCGGCGATGAAGCCGATCGCGATCGAGCCCATCGTTCCGACCCAGCCGCAAGCCGGCGTGATCGCGACGAGACCGGCGACGGCGCCCGAGGCGGCACCGAGAATCGTCGGCGAACCCTTGATGATCCACTCACCGAAGATCCACGCGAGTGTCGCAGCGGCGGTAGCGAGCAGCGTGTTCGTGAACACCAGCGTCGCGAAGCCGTTCGCTTCGAGGTTCGAACCGACGTTGAAGCCGAACCAGCCAACCCACAGCAGCGCGGCGCCGATCATGACCATGGGCAGGTTGTGCGGCGGCAATGCCGTCGTGCCGTAGCCGATGCGCTTGCCGACCAGGATGCAACCGACGAGACCCGCGATGCCGGCGTTGATGTGCACTACGGTGCCGCCCGCGAAGTCGAGAGCTCCCTTGTTGAAGAGGAAGCCTGCGTTGACGTTCGCTGCCGCGCCCGCTTCCGCGGTGGTGAAGGCATCCGGACCCGACCAGAACCAGACCATGTGCGCGAGCGGGTAGTAGGCGAAGGTCAGCCAGATGATCACGAAGAGCAGGATCGCTCCGAACTTCACGCGCTCGGCGAAGGCGCCGACGATGAGTCCCGGGGTGATCGCGGCGAACGTCGCCTGGAAGCAGAAGAAGCCCAGCTCAGGAATGTTCGTCGCCTTGCTGAAGGTGGCGGTGACCGAGTCGCCGGTCATGCCCTTCAGGAACATCTTGCTGAACCCGCCGAAGAAGGCATTGCTCTCGGTGAACGCGATGCTGTAACCGTAGATCGCGAACATCAGCACGCCCACGCAGAAGACGATCATCACCTGCATGAGCAGGGACAACACGTTCTTGCTGCGGACCATGCCGCCGTAGAACAGCGCGAGACCCGGGATGGTCATGAGAATGACCAGTACGGTGCTCGTCATGAGCCATGAGACGTCGCCCTTGTTGGGCGGCGGCGGCGCGTCTTGCGCGAACACCAGCGCGGGCAACAACATCAGCAGCGCTGCGCCGAGACCGCGCATCAGGCTGCCACCCTTCGTTCTCTTCTTATCTAAGTGCATGCTTGCTCCTCAACGACATCTCAGGCTGCCGCCGCGCCGGATTCACGCGTGCGTATCCGCACGGCTTCACCGACTGGCGCCAGGAAAATCTTGCCGTCACCGGTTTTTCCGGTGCGGCACACATTGCTGATGGCTTCGACGACGGCCTCGGCCGAGGTGTCGTCCAGAACGATTTCGACGCGCAGCTTCGGTACGAACTCGATGCTGTATTCGGCGCCGCGGAAGTGTTCCGTGTGGCCGCGCTGCCTGCCGTAACCCGTCACTTCCGTGACCGTGATCCCCTGCACGCCGAGACGCGCGACGGCCATTTGCAGGTCGTCGAGTTTCCACGGTCGAATGATGGCAGTGATCATTTTCATCGCTTTGGCGTCGATATCCGATGGATCGCGCGGTTCGGCCGCGCGTATCCTCCCTATCAGTCAGGTGTTCTTGGCCTGTGTTCGAAGTGCAGGTTCCATGCCAGCCCTCAGGCGGGCGCGAAGGGGCCGCTGCGGCGCGAACCAAGGTGTGACATTCGCCTGTCCGCCCCAAATCGGGGCGGACGTTTTGGGCTCGCCGCAAAACGGGGCAAAGAACGGCAAACTTGTTAGGAGAGCCGCTGGTGGAGATGCCGAAAGTCGAAGAGCTGCTGCGCAGCCTGGTGCAGGGATTGCCCCCGGGGTTCGCCGCGGGTGCCGGCGGCCTGCGCGAAGACATCGAGAACAACTTTCGCGCGGTGCTGCGCGCGAATTTGACGAAACTCGACCTTGCCGGACGCGACGAATTCGATGCGCAGCGCAAGGTGCTCGAACGCACTCGCGCGCGACTCGAGGAACTGGAAAAACGCGTCGCGCAACTCGAAGCGCGCTCGGGAACAGCGGCTCGCTAGCAGCGAACTCGGAACGTCGTACCCAAGGAAGGGGGTAGGCCATGGATCGGTCATGGGGATAGCCTGCGTTGCGAGTCGCGCGCAGATCGGAATGAGCGCGCCGCGAGTCGCGGTCGAGGTGCACCTCGGCGGCGGCCTGCCGAATTTTTCAATCGTCGGTCTGCCCGCCACCGCGGTCAAAGAAAGCAAGGATCGCGTGCGCGCGGCGCTCGTGAACTCCGGGTTCGAATTTCCCGCGGGCCGCATCACCGTGAATCTCTCGCCCGCGGATTTGCCGAAGGAAGGCTGCCGCTACGACCTCCCGATCGCGCTCGGCATCGTGCTCGCGTCGAACCAGATCAAGGTGCCGGATGCGCAGCTCGCGGGCTGCGAGTTCTATGGCGAGCTCGGACTCGCCGGAGAGCTGCGGCCGATCAGAGGTGTGCTGCTCGCCGCCGCGCATGCGGCGCGCGAATCGCGCTCGATCGTAGTCCCCTCGGCCAACGTCACCGAAGCGCGTTTCGCCGCGCCGCGGTCGACTTGCGGCGCGGCAACCTTGTTAGCCGTGTGCGAGCTCGCGATCTCGGGAGTGCGCGGAGAACTGGCGGATGCCGTCGACGATCCGGAACTCCCGGCGCGTCCCCGCGAGCTGGATCTTTCGGATGTTCGAGGACAGGCGGCGGCGAAACGCGCGCTCGTGATCGCGGCCGCCGGCGGCCACAGCCTGCTGTTCGTGGGTCCGCCCGGCGCCGGTAAGAGCATGCTCTCGCAACGTCTGCCGGGATTGCTGCCGCCGCTCGCGGGCGACGAAGCTCTCGACGTCGCGGCCATCGCGTCGGTGAGCACGCGCGGGTTCGCGGTGACCGACTACGCTCGCCGGCCGTTCCGCGCACCACACCACACCGCCTCGGCGAGCGCGATCATCGGCGGCGGTCCGCAGGCGCGGCCCGGCGAGGTGAGCCTCGCGCATCGCGGCGTCCTTTTCCTCGACGAGCTTCCGGAGTTCAATCGCAGCGTGCTCGAATCGCTGCGCGAGCCGCTCGAATCGGGGGTCGTCGCCATCTCGCGCGCCGCGCGTCAGGTGGAATACCCCGCGCGCTTCCAGCTCGTCGCCGCGATGAACCCATGTCCCTGCGGATACCTCGGCGAATCGACGGCAAACTGCCGGTGCGCGCCTCCCGAAATCGCGCGCTACCGCGCGCGCATCTCCGGCCCGCTACTCGATCGCATCGACCTGCGCGTCGCGGTTCCCGCGGTCAGCAGCGAGGAGTTGCTCGACGAGAACGCGCCGGAATCGGTGACGTCGGCGCAAGCCGCCGCGCGGGTGCGAGCCGCGCGCGAGTTGCAGCTCGCGCGCGCGTCGAAGTTGAACTGCGATCTCACGGGCAAGGAGATCCAGAAGTTCTGCCGAATAGATCGCGTGGGGAGACAGTTGCTGGCGGGCGCGCGGGAGAAGCTCGCCCTGTCCGCGCGCGGCGTGCATCGGGTGTTGCGCGTGGCGCGGACGATTGCGGATCTCGAGTCGACCGATCCCGAAACGGTGAAGACGAAGGACGGCGCGGCAATCGCGATCTCGATGACGCATCTCGCCGAAGCGCTGCAGCTGCGGCGTGCCATCGACTGACGACAGAACGAGAAATCGCCGGGGCGGGAAACGAAACGGGCCCGATGGTTTCCCACGGGCCCGTCAGTTGCCTGCGGCGGTGGCCGCGGCGATTACTTGTTCAGATCGACGATGTGATCGACAGCTTGCTTGATGAGGTCATCCGGCCAGGAGGCTTGGCCGCCTTTCGCCGGCATGACTCCCGCCTTGCCGTTGAAGCCCTCGATCGCATGCTTGTAGAGCGTCGCCTTGCCCTGCGCGATGCGTGGACCCCAGGCGGCTTTGTCGCCGACCTTCGGTGCGCCGGCGATGCCGACACCGTGACAGATCACGCATCCTGTGTCGTAAGCCGCCGTGCCGTCGACGGGCAGCGTGACTTCGATGTCCGGGCCCGTGGACTGGATGGCCAGCGCAGAGTTGTCCTGGCCGGCGACGGCCACCGAACCGACGGGCCTCAGCCGGTCTTCGACACCGGAGACGTAACGCGGGTCGGTCGTCACCTGCGCGAGCTGATGCTCCTCGCCGACGTGCCGCGCGAACGCGAACAGCCCCAGTGTCACGGCAAACAAGATGCCGAGAACGAGGCTGAAATTATTGAAGAAATGCGAGTCCTGTTTGCTCATGGGCGCGAAGTATATCTGTGAGTCGTTGCAAAGTAATTTGGCGCGCCCGACTGGATTCGAACCAGTGACCCCTGCCTTCGGAGGGCAGTACTCTATCCAGCTGAGCTACGGGCGCGGGGGCGGCGATTCTAGCCGTTTAGAGCCAGCCTTTGCGCTTGAAGAACACGAACGGCCCGATCGCCGAGGCGAGCATCAGACCCATGGCCGCCCAGAAGCCCCAGGTCTCATCCAGCCAGGGCAATTTCGAGAAATTCATGCCGAAAACCGCGCCGATGACGGACGGCGGGAGCAGGAAGACGGTGACGACCGAGAAGATCTTGAGGATGTTGTTCTGGTCGATGTTGATGAGGCCCAGGGTCGCATCGAGGATGAACGAGACCTTGGTTCCCAGGAACGACGCGTGGTCGCTCATGGCCATTACGTCGCGCGTCAGCGTGCGGAAGCGCCCGCGCACTTCCTGGGTCATCGGCACGGACGTGCTCTGCTGAACGAAGGTCAACAGCCGGCCCAGACTCACGAGCGACTCACGGGATTTCGAGATGAGCTCGCCGTTCTGGCCGAGCCGCTCGAGGATCTTGCGGAAGTCCCGCATTGCGCCGCGCTTGCGCGACACGTTGAAAACTTCGGCCGATGCGCCGTCGAGATCCGTCGCGACGCGTTCGATCACGTCGGCAACCCGATTGACGATCGCCTCGACGAGACCCGCAAGCACCGCGGGTGGCGTGTTGCATGACGTGGGATGGCGCTCGGCGTAGGAGATGAAGCGCCGGAACGGCAGCGGGTCGACGTAGCGGTTGGAGACGAGTTTGGTCGCCGAGAGGATGAAGGTGATCTGCGTGCTTTCGGGCAGGTCGGAATCGAGCTTCGTGACGACGGTCGCCGTCATGTAGAGCGCGCCGTCTTCTTCGTAGAGACGGTTCGACGCCTCGATTTCGCGCATCTCGTCGCGCGTGGGGACGTCGATCGAGAGAAAACTCTCGACCTGTTTTTCCTCGCTCGGCGTCGGTTCGACGAGGTCGAGCCAGATCGCTTCGGGTGGAATCAGTGCGCCTGCGCGCAGCTCGAATCGAGCGAGACCCTGTGGCTGCGGTACGAAGGCGCTCAGCATCTCGGGTGAGCCGATGCGTCGCGAGCGACGCTATCGGCCCTTCTCGCTGGCCGCGAGATCGTTGATCAGGTTCAACAGCTGCGGAATTCCGCCCGCCAGACTGACGCCGGTCGAATACTTACCGTTCACGATGATGACGGGCACGCTGGCGACCTGGTACGCCTGCGTGAGAGTTTCGGCGCGGCGCAGCTGTGTCGCGACCGTCATCGAGTCGTAGGCCGCGTTGAAGTCTTTCGTGGTCACGCCGTTGTCGGCCATGAATTTCTGATGCATCTCGCGCGTGGCGACTTCATTGGGCGACGCGAGCATCTGGCCGCCTTCGTGGATCGCGGCGAATACCTTCGCGTGCAGGTCATCGCGCTTGAGCGCGCGCAGCGTGTAGAAGAGCTTCGCGTGCTGAGCGTGCGCCGGGCCCCACATCACGGGCATGCGCGTGAATTCGACGTACTCCGGCTTGCCGGCATTCCAGCTCTCGAGCGCCGGATCGAGCGCAAAGCAGTGACCGCAGCCGTACCAGAAGATTTCGAGGACTTCGACCTTGCCCTTGGCGGCGGTCGGCGCCTGCGGCACCTCGAGCTGCGTGTAGTTAGTACCCGGCTGCCACTTGGCGGGCACCTCGCCGGTGCGCGCGCAGGCATCGAGGGATGCGAAGCTCAGGAGTGCAGCTGCGACGAGCGCGCTGCCGAAAGCGATGGGGCGGCTCGTCATTGCCGGTGTTCTCAGCGAAGGCCCTGGAGATAGGACGCGAGGTTGCGGATGTCTTCGGGCGAGAGGCGCGAAGCAATCGTCGACATCATCACGCTGTTCGCCGTCGTGTTGACCTTCGCCGGATCGGTCGGGTCGCGGTAACGATTCTGCGTGAGGTAATCCTGCAGTTGTTTCACCGTATAGCTGGAGTGCTGCGCGCGCAGCGCCGGGTACCCTGAGCCTGGATTGCCCTGCGCGGCGGGGCCGTGACAGGCCGTGCACGCGGGAATCTGTCGCGTCGCATCGCCCGAGGTGTACAGCGCTTCGCCCGCCTTCCAGAACGACGGATCCGCCTCGAGACCCGCGGGAGTCTGCGCGGCGTAATAGGCGGCGACGTCGGCGAAATCCTGCTCGGAGAGCGGATCGATGAAGCTCTGCATCACCGGGTTGTTGCGCTTCTTCGCCTTGAACAGCGCGAGCTGCTGGCGGAGGTAGGCCGCGTTCTGGCCGGCGAGATTCGGCTGCGCCGGGACGGTGCTGTTGCCCTTCTCTCCGTGGCAGCCCTGGCAGGACATGGCGATCTTGGCGCCCGCTTCGGGCGAGCCCACGACGGGGTCCGCGGCGAAGGCGAACGGCATGCCTGCGGCCAGCGCGAAAACGGCGGCGGCGGCTTTCACGGAAAATCTGCTCTCAATCATGGTCTTGCGGGCTCCCAGGAAGGCGGCGAATTGTACACTACGCCCCGTGCAATTCCCCAAGCTGCGCTTCCTGCTCTCAGTCGCCGGTTTCGACCAGTTTCCCGAGGACAGCGGCCGAGAAGTCGCCTTCGCCGGACGGTCGAATGCCGGCAAGTCGAGTGCCATCAACTCCGTTCTCGCGCGCGCCGGTCTCGCGCGGACGAGCAAGACCCCGGGCCGGACCAAACTACTCAACTTCTTCGAGGTCGAGCCGGGACGGCGAATCATCGATCTGCCCGGCTATGGCTACGCCGCCGCTTCACCCGTCGAAAAGGCCCAATGGGTGGGGCTCATCGATTCGCTGCCGTCGCGCGAGAGCCTGGTCGGGCTCTTTCTCATCGTGGATATCCGCCGCGGAGTTGGTGACGTCGACATGCAGCTCGTGGAATGGGCGGCGGACGCGGGTTGGCAGGTCCACGTGCTTCTCGCGAAGGCCGACAAGTTGAATCAGCGCGATCGGGCGGCGACCCTGAAAGATGCCGAGTCAAAGCTGCCGGCCGGGATGACGGCCCAGATCTTTTCGGCGCGCGAGAAGATCGGCGTCGAATCCGCGCAGAAGCGCCTCGTCGGAATGCTCTCCGACTCTTAATAGAGTTGATGTTCGGTGACGCTTCGTCGCCGCTTTCCGACGTGGGCGGTAGCCCTGAAAAAGAAAGCCCCGGTGGTAAACCACCGGGGCCAGACTAACCCGGCACAGGTCTCGTGAACCGGGTCAACCCGCTCAGGGAGGGAAGCGGGGAGCGTTTTTAGGCGCTCGCAATGTGAGACACGGGGCCCCTCCCGAAGGTTCCGAAATTTATAAAAAACTTTCGCACGAAATCATGTGGTTATGACGCGACCTGTGGTGCAAACGCTACAGGAACGTGTACGTGAAGCTCAGCGAGACCGTGTCGATATCGGCGTCGAGCTCGTTGATGTCGAAGAGCTCGGTGCTGAAGCGCTCGTACTCCGCCCGCACGCCGATGCTGCCGAAGTGCACGCCGACGCCGACGCCGTAAGTTGGTTCCCAACCGTCATCCGAATCCGTGACGAAGCCGTCGTCGATATCGATTTTCGCGTTGAATCTCGCGACGCCGAGGCGCGCATAGACGTCGACGACGCCGAATTCCGCCATCGCCAGCGCAGACAGGGTGATCGCGCTCGTGTCGAGCTGGATGCCGTCCTCGTCGACGCTGCCCAGATCGATGTAGTTCGCCTCGACCGCGAGCCAGTCGAGCGGGCGGAACCCGGCGATCACCTTGAAGCTGTTGTCGTCGAGTTCACCGTCCGTGTCGCCCAGGTCGAAGTCCGTCTGGGTTACGCCGGCTCCGAGATAAAAGCCGTTGTCGGCGGCTTGCGCATTCGGCGCGGCGGCGATGAGTGCAAGGGTGCCGAGCGATGCGAGCGCGGCGAACTTCATGTTCATGTGAGACCTCTCCTACGGTGGTTAGGACTGTGGATGCGGATTAGAGACGGAAACGCATTAACGGTTCCTGAACCGCGTTCGCATTTTGACCTGCGGCAAGCCAAAACACGCAATTGTCGGCGGCCGCCGACAAACAAACCCTGTTAGGGGTACCGCCGGTATCGGCGGATGCTACTCAGTGAGCCTCGTCCCAGTTGACGCCGCTTCCCACGTCGACCTTGAGGGGCACGCGCAGCTTGGCCGCCGCCATCATCCGCTCGCGCACCATCGCGATGGCTTCGTCGAGACGATCGGCGCGCACTTCGAGCACGAGTTCGTCGTGCACCTGCATGATCAGGCGCACGTCGCCCCCGGCCGCGCCGCACCACGCATCCACAGAAATCATCGCGCGCTTGATGATGTCGGCCGCGGTGCCCTGCATGGGGGCGTTGATCGCGGCGCGCTCCGCAGCCTGCTGGAACTGCTTGTTGCGCGCATTGATGTCCGGTAGGTAGAGCCGGCGGCCGAACACCGTCTCGACGTACCCTTGGGCCCTGGCAGCGGCGCGCGTCTCTTCCATGTAGCGTTTGACGCCGGGATAGCGCGCGAAATAGAGCTCGATGTACTCCTGCGCCGCGCCACGCGGAATGCCGAGCTGCTTCGCGAGGCCGAACGCGCTCATGCCGTAAATGAGGCCGAAGTTGATCGCCTTCGCCGAGCGGCGCTGGTCAGACGTGACCTCATCTAGTTTCGCGCCGAACACTTCGGCCGCGGTCGCCTGGTGGATGTCGCGGTCGAGGGCGAAAGCGTCGAGCAGGCCCTGGTCGCCGGAGAGATGCGCCATGATGCGCAGCTCGATCTGCGAATAGTCGGCCGCGAGCAGCAGATGTCCGGGCGGCGCGATGAAGGCCTGGCGGATGCGCCGGCCCTCCGGCGTTCGGATCGGGATGTTCTGCAGGTTCGGATCCTGCGACGAGAGTCGTCCCGTCGCGGCCACGGCCTGGTGGTAGCTGGTGTGGACGCGGCCCGTCGTTGCGTTGATCTGCTCGGGTAGTTTGTCGGTGTATGTGGATTTGAGCTTCGAGAGATTGCGGTGCTCGAGGATGATCTGCGGCAGCTTGTAGTTCTCCGCGAGCTCTTCGAGCACGTCTTCCGCCGTTGAAGGCTGGCCCGTCGGCGTCTTGCGCACGACCGGCAGCTGCATCTTCTCGAAGAGGATGTTGCCGAGCTGCTTCGGGGAGTCCAGGTTGAACGGCGCGCCGGCTTCCTTGTGGGCTTCGCCCAGGAGCTCCATCAATCGCTTCGCGAGTTCGTTGCCCTGGGTCTTCAGCATCTGCCGGTCGAGCAGCACGCCATGCTCTTCCATGCGCAGCAGCACCGGCACCAGTGGTTGCTCGATCTCCTCGTAGAGCTTGCGCAGCGGCTCCTGTGCCTGGATCTGCGGCCACAGGACTTCATGCAGCCGCAGCGTGACGTCGGAATCTTCGGCCGAGTATTCGGATGCCTTGTCGACGGGCACCTGGCTGAACGAAATCTGTTTCGCGCCTTTTCCGGCGACGTCCTCATAGTGAATCGTGCGGATGCCGAGGTAGCGCTCGGCGGCCGAGTCCATGTCGTGGCGCTGCACGCTGTTCCAGACATACGACTCGAGCATCGAGTCGAAGCGCATGCCCGCGACCGCGATGCCGTGACGCGCGAGGACATGCGCGTCGTATTTCAGGTGATGTCCGAGCTTCGCGTGTGCTGCGGATTCGAGCAGCGGTTTGAGTTTCGCGAGACTCGCGTCGCAGTCGAGCTGAGGAGGCGCGCCGGCGTAGTCGTGGCACAGCGGCAGATAGGCGGCGACGCCCGGCGAGACGGCGAAAGACACGCCGACGATGCGTGCATGCATGTATTCGAGGCTGGTCGTCTCGGTGTCGAACGCAAACAGCTTCGCGGCGGAGAGTTTCGCGATCCACTCGTCGAGCTGCGCGTCCGTCGTGATCGTCTCGTAGACCCGCGGCGCACTCGCGACGATCTGCGCCTTCTCATCCAGGACTGGGCTGATGCCCGGTGCCGCGGATGCGCCGGCAACCGCCGACTGGCTGCTTGCGGCGGGCGCGTCGGTCGTGATCGCCGCGGACTCCGTCCCCCCACCGTCGAGCTGCTTGAGCAACGATCGCAGTTCGAGCTTCGTGTAGAGCGCGCGCAGCGCCTCAGTGTCGGGAGCGCGGCGCTCGAGCCCGTCGAGCGTGACGGGAAGCGTCAGGTCCGTACGGATCGTCGCGAGCTTGCGCGCGAGCGCGAGCGTGTCGAGACCCGCGCGCAGATTCTCGCCGACCTTGCCGCTCACATTCGCGGCATCGGCAACCAGAGCGTCGAGCGTCTGGTATTGCCCGAGCCACTTCGCGGCCGTCTTGGGGCCGACCTTGTCGATGCCCGGGATGTTGTCCGAGCTGTCGCCGACCAACGCGAGGTAGTCGATGATCTGTTCGGGAAACACGTCGAACTTCGCCTTCACGCCCGCGCGATCGAGCACCGTGCCGCTCATGGTGTTGATGCACGTGATCTGCGGCGACACGAGCTGCGCCATGTCCTTGTCGCCGGTCGAGATGAGCACGCTCATGCCGCGCTTCGCGGCGTCGCAGGCCAGCGTGCCGATCACGTCGTCGGCTTCGACGCCGGTTTCGCGCAGGATCGGCAGGCCAAGACCGCGCACCGCTTCGAACAGCGGCTCGATCTGCGAGCGCAGGTCATCGGGCATCGGGGGGCGGTGAGCTTTGTATTCCGCGAACAGTTCATCGCGGAACGTCTTGCCGGACGCGTCGAACACCACCGCGATTTTCGCCGGGTCGTAGTCCTTGAGAAACTTCGCGAGCATGTTGAGCACGCCGAACACGGCGCCGGTCGGCTCACCCCGCGAGTTGGTGAACGGCGGCAGCGCGTGAAACGCGCGATACAGATACGACGAGCCGTCGACGAGGACGAGATCGGGGCGATTCGACATTTGAATGACCTAGTTCTTGGGCGGCGGCGCGCCGTTCTTCTTCGCGGTCTCTTCGGAGCTTCCGGGAACAGGAGAGGCGGGCGCGGTGACTTCCGACGCGGGCGACGCGGGCGTTTCCGGCGAGTCCACGGTCTGTGGCGAGTTCGAGGCTTCCGGCGTGCCGCCGGGTTCGGGCGCCTGGATCGGACGCGTCACGATGTCGCGCGCGGCGCCCGGTAGATAGAGATCGCCCTGGCGCCCGCAGCTCGCGAGCGCCGCAATGCCGGCAAGCAGGGCCGACGACGTCACGATGAGTCCTGCACGCTTCATTTCGGTCTCCACTCGACCACGGCGATCGTGAGACGCGACACACATACCAATCGTTCCCCGGGATCGCGAATCTCGATGCTCCAGACGTGGCTGCGCGCGCCGATGTGGAATGCACGCGCGGTGCCGGTCACGAGTCCGTCGCTCACCGGTCGCAAATGGTTGGCGTTGATTTCCTGCCCGAGGCAGCGGAAACGCTCACGGTCGACGACGAAGTTCGCGGCAACACTGCCGAGCGTTTCCGCGAACGCAACCGACGCGCCACCATGCAGGTAACCCATCGGTTGCCGGGTGCGCGCTTCGACGGGCATCGTGCCGCGCAGGTAATCCGGGCCGAGCTCCGTGAATACGATTCCCAGATGATCCGACAACAGGCCGATCTGGCTGCCCATCGCGTCTTCGACCGTCGGATTGGCGAACCAGATTCCCATCATGTCTCCGGGGCGGTTACTTGCGGTACTTCTCGCCGATGCGGCGATACGCCTCGCGGAATGGAATGCCTTCGCTCGCGACGAGCGCGTTCGCTTCCTCGGCCGCGTGGATTGCGGGGTCGAGTTTGACCGTCTCGGCGCGGAAACGCACGCCATCGATTCCTAGGCCCATGATGGAGGCGGTGGCGAGCGCGAGATCGATGCCGCGGAACAGCGGCGGCTTGATGAGCTGCAGATCCCGCTGATAACCCGAGGGTAGCTTCGCAAAGATGCCGAGCACTTCCGTCAGCGCCGATTGCGCTACCGCCGTGCGGCCGCGCACGAGCTCGAACACGTCGGGATTGCGCTTCTGCGGCATGATCGACGAGCCGGTCGTAAACGAATCCGGCAGCTCGACGAACGCGAATTCCTGCGTATAGAAAAGCAGGAGGTCGGCCGCGAGGCGCCCAAGGTCCTGCATGAACAGCGTGCACTCGAACAGCAGTTGCGACTCGGCCTTGCCGCGTGCGAGCTGCACGGCGGTCACCGGCGAATGGACCTGGTCGAAGCCAAGAGCTGCCCGCGTATGCTCGCGATCGAGCGGCAGACCCGGCGTGCCGTAACCCGCGGCCGAACCGAGCGGGCTCTTCGACGCGCGGCGTGTGCAGGCGGTGAAGCCCGCCGCGTCATCGCGCAGCTCCGCGGCGAAGCCGCCGGCCCACAGCGTCACGCTGCTGGGCATGGCCTGCTGCATGTGCGTGTAGCCGGGCAGCGCAAGGCTGCCCTGCCGCGCAGCCAGTGCGTCCAGCGAGACCGCGACGCCTTCAGCCACGGCCGCGAGTTCCGTGGCCGCGTCGAGTAGATAGAGGCGCAGCGCCGTCAGGACCTGGTCATTGCGCGAGCGGCCGAGATGCACGCGCCCGCCCGCGGCGCCGATGCGGGCCGTCAGGTGTCTTTCGAGCGCCGTCTGTCCGTCCTCGTCCGAGAGCGCGATCTTCCACTTCCCGTCGGCGTGCTCAGCGCCGATCGCCAGCAACCCTTCGCGAATCGCTTTCAAATCCACGTCCGCGAGGAGCTTCTGCACGTTCAGCATTTCGGCGTGCGCGATCGACGCGCGCACGTCGTATCGCACGAGACGCTCGTCGAGCGCGTAGTCGTCGCCCGCCGTGTACGCGAGTACGCGTTCGTCGAGCGGCGCTCCCTTGTCCCAGAGTCGGCTCATTCGCGCAGCTCTATTTCCCGATCTGCTGCTCGGCGGGCGAGAGCGCGTTGATGTCGGCGACGACCAGCGTGCCCGCGCCTTCGTTCGTGAACACTTCGGCGAGGATGCCTTCGGGCGACTTGTACGACATCACGTGCACGCGGCGCACGCCGCCGCGCAGCGCGTCTTCGATCGCCTTCGCCTTCGGCAGCATGCCGTCGACGATCTTCTTCTCCTCGCGCAGGCGCTTGAGGCCGGCGAGATCGGTGTAAGAGATGATCGAGCTCGGATCCTCAACACGCTCCAGAATGCCCGGCGCGCCCGTGCACAGCATCAGCTTCTCGGCGTTCAACGCCGCGCCGA
Organism: Pseudomonadota bacterium; assembly: GCA_043747835.1. Lineage (GTDB taxonomy): Bacteria > Pseudomonadota > Gammaproteobacteria > Steroidobacterales > Steroidobacteraceae > CADEED01. Next base: position 39,653 of record JAYTOK010000053.1, read on the forward strand.
TGGCCGCGGCCACGGTGTCGCCGTTGATGTTGAGCAGCGTGCCGTTCCCGTCGGCGGACAGCGGGCTCACGATCGGCATCAGGCCGTTGTCGAGCAGCTTGGTCAGGACCGAGGTGTCGACGAAGTCGATGTCGCCGACGAAACCGTAGTCGACGGTCTGGCCGTCGACTTGCACCGGTCCGCGCTTGTGCGCGCGGATCAGGCCGGCATCGACGCCGCTGATGCCCACCGCGTCGATGTTGATCTCGCGGCACAGCGCCAGCAGCTTTGTGTTGATGAGGCCGTTCAACACCATCGACGTCGCGTCGATCGCCTTCTGGTCGGTGACTCGGCGGCCTTGCACCATGCGCGTGGGCACGCCGAGCGCTTCGGTGACTTCGGTGAGCTGCGGTCCGCCCCCGTGCACGAACACGACGCGCACGCCGAAGTAGTGAAGTATCGCGATCTGTTCGATCAGGCCGCGCACGGCCGCCGCGTCGGCGAACACGCCACCGCCGGCCTTCACCACGAAGGTCTTCCCCTTGTACATGCGGATGTAGGGCGCCGCGCTGCGCAGGCTGCGGATGGCGGCGGCGGGATCGGGACGATGCATCATGGCGGGATTCCGTTCGGAAGGTTGTTAGTGTTGCGGCGAGGAAAGCAGTTGGTGCAGGACGGCCGCCTGGACCGTCATGCGATTGAAGGCTTCGCGCTGCACGACGCTGCGCCGGCCATCGAGCACCTCGTCGGCGACGGCGACATTACGCCGCACCGGCAGGCAGTGCATGAGTTTGGCGTCGACGGCGGTGCGCGTGAACCAGGTGTCGCGCACGCACCAGTCGGCGAGGTTCGCGCGCTGGCGCGCGTCCGCCTCGGCGTTGCCGTAGTTCGAGGTCGAGCCCCATTCCTTGGCGTAGATGATGTGCGCGCCGTTGAGTGCCTCTTCGCGGTCGGTGGTCTCGCGCACGCTGCCGCCCGACGCGGCCGCGGCCTGTGCCGCCTTCTGCATGATCTGCGCGGGCAGGGCGAACCCTTCTGGACGCAGCACCACGACTTCCATGCCGCGCATCGCGGCCATGTGCACGGTGGCCGACGGCACGGCGAGCGGCAACGCGCGCGGGTGATTCACCCACGACAACACGAACTTTGCACGGCGAGGCACAGCCAGGTCGTCGAGCGTCTTCCAGTCGGCCAGCGCCTGGCAGGGATGGTTGATCGCCGACTCCATGTTGATGAGCGGCTTGTTCACGAGACTCGCCATTTCGCGGAAGTTGGTTTCCGCGAGATCGGCTTGCAGATCGGTGCCGCCTGCGAAGGCCCGGATGCCGAGAACGTCGCAATAGTGGGCCAATACGGGAACTCCCTCGCGAGCATGCTCCGCTGGCGCGCCATTCATGACCGCGCCGCGACGGGTCTCGAGCTGCCACGTGCCATTGCCCGCGGAGACCACGAACGAGGTTCCGCCGAGCTTCGCCATCGCCGCCTGCATCGAAGCGAGCGTGCGCAGCGAGGGATTGAAGAAGAGCAGTCCCAGGATTTTTCCGGCTAGCGCCTGCGGCTCCGGCTTCCTCTGCAGACGGTCCGCGAGGGACAGCAGCTCGACGACCTGTTCGCGAGTGAGGTCGGCGAGATCGAGGAAGTTGTTCATTCGAACGAGTTCTTCATAGATCCACGAGTGCCGCGCGCAGCCGGTCGATGTGCTCTTCCTTCAGAACAAACGCGGGCAGCAATCGCAGGATCGCGGGATCGCCCGCGGTGCCGGCGAGGATGTCTTTCGCGAGCAGCGCCTTCTGGATGTCTTTCGCGGGTTTGTTCACGCGCAGGCCGTGCAGGAACCCGAGTCCCTGAAAGTCCACGACGGGGCCGACCTTGCAGGTCTTGCGCAGATAGGCAGACACGCGCGTGACGTTCTCGAGCAGGCCTTCCTTCTCGATCGCGTCGATCGTCGCCTCGGCAACGGCGCAGGCCATGGGGCCGCCGCCGAAAGTCGTGCCCAGGTTCTCGAGCTTGAGCGCGGCGGTGATCGCCGGCGTCAGCAGCATCGCTGAGACGGGGAAGCCGTTGCCGAGGGCCTTCGCCGTCGTGAGGATGTCGGGCATCACGCCGTAGTAGTTGGCCGCGAAAGGCGTGCCGCTGCGACCGACGCCGCATTGGACCTCGTCGAAGATCAACAGCGCGCCGGTCTCGTTGCACCGGCTGCGAAGTGCCGAAAGGAATTCCTGGCCCATGTCGAACGCACCGCCCACGCCTTGCACGGGCTCGACGATGACCGCGGCCGTGTTTTCGGTCACGTGATTCGCGATGTCGGCGACGTCGCGGCGCTTGATCCAGGAGACGTCGAACGGCGCGCGCGGCAGGAAGAGCCATTTCTGCGGCGCATTCCACGTCGTCGACGCGCACGCGGCGGTGCGGCCGTGGAAGCTCTGCTCGACCGCGGCGACATGCGTGCGGCCGGGACGCATCTTGAACGCCATCTTGAACGCGTTCTCGTTGGCCTCGGCGCCCGAGTTGATCCAGAACACGCTGTCGAAGGGCAGCTTCGAAAACGCGAGGAGTTTCTTCGCGGCGCGCGCCCGGACTTCCATCGGCACGGCGTTCGTCTGGAAATTCATCTGCGCGGCCTGGTCGGTCAGCGCCTTTGTCCAGCCTTTGTGGCCGTATCCGAGCGATGCGACGGCGTGGCCGCCATAGAGATCCAGGATCTTGCGGCCGTCGCGTGTATGCAGCCAGACGCCGTCGGCGCCGACCACTTCGATCGCGTACTGCGCATAGACGGGCGCGAGGCCGTCGGCGGGGGATTGATATCCCGGTAGTTTGTTCGCTTCCGCGTTCATGGAATGAGTTCCGGTCTCTTCATGTCCAACCGGGCGCGGGGGCCGTGAGGCCTGCGGTTTCCGGTAGTTTGAACAGGCGATTCATCCACTGCACCGCGCCACCGGCCGCACCCTTGTTGAGGTTGTCGACCGTGCACATCACGGCGATCGTGCGGCCATTCGCCGCCGCCGAGACGTGCGCGTAGTTGGAGGCGACGATGTCCTTCACGCGCGGCGCGTTGTCGAGTACGCGCACGAAGGATGCCCCTTTGTAGTATTCGCGCAGCATCGCGATCGCGGCCGCCGTGTCGCGCGGCGACTTGAGCTTCGCCTGCACGGTGGCGTGGATGCCGCGCGCGAAGGGACCCGAGTGCGGCACGAAGGAGTAATCGGCGTCGAGACCCGAGGCGGCCTTCGCGAGCGCCGTGATCTCGGGCGTGTGGCGGTGGCCGAGGGCGCCGTAAGAATAGAGATCGCTATGACGCGTCGGGTGATGCGTGCCTTCGACGGGCTTGCGGCCCGAGCCCGTGCTGCCGGTGACGCCGCTCACGAACAGCAGCGGCTCGATCCAGCCGGACGCGAGCAATGGCACGCTAGCGAGCAGGATGGACGTCGAGAAACAGCCGGGATGCGCGACGTGCGTCGTCGGCACCAACTTCAGGTGTTCGGGCACGGCGCACGTGAATTGCGCGAGACGGTGCGGCGCGCCGTGCGTGTGTTTGTAAACAGCTTCGTACGCCGCGGCGGTCGAGTAGCGAAAGTCCGCCGAGATGTCGACGAAGCGCGGCTTGGTGCCGGCCGCCTCGGCCGCCTTCAGCAGGTTGTCGATCAACGCGGCGGCGGCGCCATGCGGCGCGGCGCAGAACACGGCGGACGTCGGTTCCTTCGAGATCAACGCGGCGATTTCCGCCTGCGACTTGAAGGTGGTGTTGCCCAGCACGCCGGCGAGATGCGGGAACGACTTGCCCGCGGGTTCGCCCGGCGAGCTGTCGGAGAGCACGCCCGCAAGCGTGAAGTCGGGGTGGCCGAGGATCAGGCGGATGAGCTCGCCGGAGACATAGCCGGTGCCACCTAAAACGATGGCGGGAATCTTGTTGGTCATGGCCAAAGTTTCTTTCGAGAGTTAGCCGTTCGCCGCTGGTTCGACAGGGCGAGCCTGCTTGAGGCCGACGGAGTTGATGATCGAATCGCCGAGCGCGGCGCCGGATGACAACGCGTTGAACGCCGGGACCTTGAGCTGCTCCTGGATGATCTGCACGCCGACGGCGTTGTCCGTCGAAGGGCCGGTTACCGCGATGGGCTCGATGCCGTATTTCTTGCGCAGGATGTCGACGCCGCCATACGCGGCGACCGGGTCGTTCGCGGACAGCACCACGCCGGTGAACGCCTTGCGCAGATCTTCCTGCTCGAGGATGGAATCCACGCCGTACGTGCCCATGAGGCCGTCGCCGAGTTCGAACACGATGACGTCGGGCTTCTTGTCGGCGAGCTCGGTGAGCATCGTGCGCGTGAGCGCGGGACCGACCTTGCGGGTCGTCGAGACGATGCCGAAGTCGGTGAAGATGAGGGTGTTGCGCGCGCCGGCATCTTCGAAGGCCATGATGTCGCGGCGCAGGGAAACGCCCGTTGCCTTGAATGCGTCGACGATCAGACCGCGGTGACGCATGCGCGAGATGATCGCGGCGGCCGCGGCGGTCTTGCCGGCTTCCATGCAGGTGCCCGCGAGCGCGACGACCGGCACGCCGTGCGTGACGAGCGGCGCTTCCGGATCGAATTTGCGATAGCCCACGCGCGCCGGCACGCCGATGCGTTCGCCGAGATACGGGAAATCGAGCACGCCGCCGATGACGCGGCAATCGAACGGGTGGCCTTTGTCGGGATTCACCGAGTCGCAGATGCCGAGCACGCCGCCGATGTTGAGCATCTGCACGATGTCGCCGGGCTTCACGCTCGTCGGCACGTGGCCGGAGTACCCGAACAGCGCCTTCCGATGGCCGAGCGCGCCCGCGACGATGTCGCCCTGGCTGACTTTCGCCATGCGGCCGCTCGTGAGTTCGAGCGTGTTGTAGGTGGACTTGTTCGTCAGGATTTCCACGACGATCACGACGCCTTCCTCAGCGGGAATGTTCTCGGTGGAGACGCGCACCTCATTGCCGAGGCCGCAGGCCTGAGTGACTGACGCAATCTTGTCTACGACTACCGTACGCATTTACTTGCCCCCCGCGCGCGCATGAAACATGCCCGTCAGCGAAACGATCTTCGAAAAACCCAGTGCGTCCTGCGGCGACCATTCGCCGTGCGACTCGCCGTACACACCCTTCGAAACGGCCATCAGCGAGTGCTTCGACTCGACGCCCTCGATGAACAAACTACCCGGGCGGAACAGCACGTGGACCTTGCCGGTCACGCGCTCCTGCGAGGAGATGAAAAGCGCCTCGATGTCGCGGCACACCGGGTCGAGGAGCTGCCCTTCGTGCACCCAGTCGCCGTACGGACCCGCGACCGATTCCTTGATGCGCTGCTGGCGCGGCGTGAGCACGAGCTTCTCGAGCTCGCGGTGCGCGGTCAGCAGCGTTTCGGCCGCGGGGGCCTCGAACGCGACGCGGCCCTTGGTGCCGATGATGGTGTCGCCGAGATGGATGCCGCGGCCGATGCCGTAGGGCGCGCCCAGAGTTTCGAGCTGCTCCACCACTTCGACGGCAGACAGCGTCTTGCCGTCAATGCCGACGGGGCGGCCCTTCTCGAAGTGGATCGTGTGCTTCGCGGGTGCTTTGGGATTCGTGAACGCGTCCTTCGAGAGAACCCAAGCCGACTCAGGGAGGCTGCCTTCGGAGGTCAGCGTCTCCTTTCCACCGATCGTCACGCCCCACAGGCCGCGATTGATCGAGTACGCGGCGCCATACGGCGGCAGCGGCAGGTTGCGGGCCGTCAGGTAGTCGAGCTCTTCCTGGCGCTTGAAGGCCTTGTCGCGCACGGGCGCGATGACCTCGAGCTCCGGCGCGAGCGTGCGCATCGCGACTTCAAAGCGCACCTGGTCGTTGCCGGCGGCCGTGCAGCCGTGCGCGATCGAGTTCGTGCCGAGCTTGCGCGCCATCAGCGCGATCTGCTGCGCCTGCATGACGCGCTCGGCGCCGACGCAAAGTGGATAGAGCTGGCCGCGACGCACGTTGCCCATGACCAGAAAACGCAGCACCTGCTCGAAGTAGTCGGCGCGTGCGTCGATCTGGTGGTGCGCGATGGCGCCATACGCCCTGGAACGTTCCTCCAGGGTTTTTGCGCCCGCGGCGTCGATGCCGCCCGTGTCGACCGTCACCGTGATGATCGGTCGGCCGTAGTTTTCCCTGAGCCAGGGCACCAGGAAGGAGGTGTCGAGGCCACCGGAGTACGCCAAAACGATGGGGGATTCATTCTCGGCAGACATTTTTATTCAAACTCCAAAGGCATCGCGCAACTGATCGAGCACGCGCGACTGCGCGCGCGAATCGGCCGTTGCGATGAAAATCGTGTCGTCGCCGGAGACTGTTCCCGCGACATCGTTCCAGCCGGCCTTGTCGATGGCGGCCGCCACGCTGCCGGCGGAACCGATCGTGGTCTTCACGACCGTTATCGAGGGGCCGGCGGTGCGCACTTCCCGCACGAACTGCGCGACGGTGCTGAATTTGTCCTGGGTTCGCGCGGCGATCTCGGCATTGTCGGGGAGGACGTACCCATCGCTGTGCTTGAGTACGCCGAGTTCGCGCAGGTCGCGGCTCACCGAGGACTGCGTGACCGCATGTCCTTCGCGCTTGAGCAGGCGCACGAGCTCCTGTTGCCGGCGCACCGACGAGTTGCGCAGCAGGCGGACGATGGCGGTGCGGCGCGCCTCGCGATGTTGGTCGGTATGCATAAAGAGCGCGCATGGTGCATAAAAATGCACAAAGCGTCAATGGCTGTTTTGGAGACTTCCGACGGGGGTCCGCATTGTCGTCCGCCGCGGATTGCGGGCCGGTTACACCCCGGGCGGCAGGGGGTGCGCGGCGTTCTCGCCGAGCACCGTCGTCCACTCGCGAACTATCCACTTCGTGACGAGTCCACCCGTCACATAAGGGTCATCCTTCGCGAACTGCTCGACAACGGCCTTCGAGGACGCCTCGAAGAACAACACGGCGCCGTCGACCGGATCGGCGAAGGCGCCGCCCAGCTTGAATTCGCCACGCGCCATCGATGCCCGGGCGTGGCCGAGGTGGGCGCCGCGGAACCGGGGACGCTTCTCGAGGACGTCGGGAACGTACGTATAGATGAGCAGGAAGTGCATGCCCAGGAATTTTAAATGAAACGCGCGAGCTGGGTCCTCCTCGTTCTCTGCATCGGATCGGTTGCCCAGGGGCGCGAAGACCTTCGCGACGGCGACATCGTCTTCCACAGTTCGAAGTCCGCGCAGAGCGCGGCCATCGAGCGCGCGACGAACTCGCCGTACAGTCACATGGGCGTGATCCTGCATCGCGACGGCAAGCCATTCGTGTACGAAGCCATCGCAACCGTGCGCTATACGCCGCTCGCGAGCTGGACGGCGCGCGGCGATGGCGGCAAGTACATCGTGAAGCGGCTGAAGGCCGGCCTCACCGCGGCGCAGACCAGGAAGCTGCATGCGGCGGCCGCGGGCTTCGAGGGGAAGCCGTACGACCTGTACTTCGAATGGTCGAACGAACGGATCTATTGCTCCGAGCTGGTCTGGAAGATGTACCAGCGTGCTCTCGACCTCGAGATCGGCCCCCGCCAGAAGCTGCGTGAGTTCGATCTGTCGGCCGAACTGGTCAGGGCAAAGATGCGGGAGCGGTACGGTTCCAGCGTGCCTCTCGACGAGCCCGTGATCTCTCCAGCTGCGATTTTCGCTTCGACATTGCTCGAAGTCGTCAGCCACTAACACCGCCGCCCGGTTCTGCCGTTAGAATCGACGCATGACCAGAATAGTTAGCATCGCATCCCTCGTCCTCCTCGCGCTCTGCACCAATGCGCAGGCCGCCGACGCGGAGAAGCGCGTCAAGTATGTCGCGCCACCCGGGTTCGCCGACCACAAGTGGGGCGACCTGCGTACGACGTTCACGCGCCTTCCGGAAGTACCCATCGGCGTCGGCGCGGCCTGGATGAACCAGCGCGTGAAAACCACCTCCTTCGACTGCATCCCGCTCGCGGCCATCGGACCCCAGATCAGCGGTGCGATCGGCGGCTGCGATTTCCGCGCGACGCTCGACACGCTGCGCAGGACTTACGAGGGTGGCGGCTTCTACGTGCTGTCGGAATTCTCGATCGACGAGCAGGGCTTCCGCTTCGGGGACACGGATCCCGTCGTGCTGCACCCGGTGGTCTACCAGTTCTGCGCGAACTGGTACGAGACGAAGCGCGAGACGCCGCCGAAGTTCGACGAGATGAACAAGTTTTGCGGCATGCGGCTCATGTTCCGCAGCGAGACGCGCCAGGAGCTCGTGGGCAAGCCGATGGACTACGTCACCGACTACGACCGCGTCTTCGACAAGCTGCTCGCGAAGTTCGGACGCCCAACGGGATACACGAAGCGCGGCCGCGTGCTCATCGAAACGCTCGAGGGCGACTCCGGCGACGCCAGCGATCGGCGCTTCCAGATCTGGCGCTGGTGTCCGTCGCGCGACGGCAGCGGCATGCGCATCGGCTGCGACGCGAGCGTCACCCTGGCGCTCGACCCGACGACCGGTGTCGGCACCGTGCTCTATTCGGCACCGCTGCTCTGGGAATTCGCGTACGCGCGCCGTATGAACGGCAACAAGGACGATCGTCTCTACAAGATGCTGCACGCAAAGGAATAGTCAGGCAGCTCGCTCGCGCAGCGTAGTTAGCGGGCGTACCGGAACGTGAGGTTGTAGCGGAAGGCGCCGGTCACCGGGTGCGTGCCCGGTTTTATCGGCCGCACGGCGTGATAGACGAGGCGTGACAGGCCGCCCCAGACGAGCACGTCGCCGTCGACGAGAGCGACGCTGCGACCCTTGCCGCCGCGCGTGAGGCCGTAGAACGCGAAACTCGCGGGCAGCCCCAGCGACACCGACACGATCGGCTGCGCGTAGTTCTGTTCGTCCGCGTCGCGATGCGCGGTGAGGCGCGCCCCGGGCGAATAACGGTTCACGAGGCATGCGTCCGGAACGAAATCCGGAAAGCCCGCAAGCGTCGCGGCGCCACGCGCCAGCGCTTCGAAGGCGGCCGGCAACGGCGGCCAGTCGCGATCGGTCAGCGGATCGCGCGAGCTGTAGCGATAGCCGCTGCGATCGCTGACCCAGCCGACGGGGCCGCAATTCGTCATGGCAACCGACATCGTCTGGCCACCGGGCGTGACGAGATGGCGGAACGGCGCGCGCGCGGCGATGCGCTCGATGAGCGGCATGAGCTCGGCCGAGCGTGAGTAGCCGGGCAACAATGCGATGCCGTCGCCGAGCCGGATCGGCTCTCCCGCCGCGAACTGCAGATCGAGCGTGCTCACTTCTCGCTACTTTTCGATCGTGAAGACGAGATCCGCGGCGCGCTCCTTGCCGGCCTCGGTCTTGACGGTCCAGTGATCGTCGAGCGTGTAGCGCATCTTGAACGTGCTGATCACTTCGGTGAGCGACACGCCGTAGCTCACGTAGAGGCGCGGCGAGAGATACTTGCCGAGCACCAGCGACGTTTCGTTCGAGAGATCCGATTCCACGCTGATGTCGGGGATGCCGAGACGATTGCCGAGTTGCGATGCCAGGATCGCCGCCGCCTGTCCGGCCGCTTCCTGTCCGCCCGTGTTGCCCGGGCCGCGCCCCTGGTCTTGTACCGATTGAAGGCCGCCCCCCGCGAGGATCAGCGAGACGATCTGCGATTGCGGGATCGAGGGCTCGGAGAAAAAGGTGAGTCGCGGCTCGCGCAAACTACCGCGCACGTTCACGCCGGCCTTCACGTCCGGGTAGACCTTGACGGCGCGGATGTCGATGGCGGGATCCGCGAGCAGGCGGCCGTTGAAGATGAGTCGTCCGCGCTCGATGTCGAGGTTGCGCGCCAACGCGCGGTACTGACCGTCGCGAACCTGGAGTTCTCCGGTCGCGCGGGTCGGCTCGCCGGGCAAAGTCTTCTCGGTGAGGCTGCCGGTGATGTGACCCGAGAGTCCGAGGGTTTCGATGGTTACGTTGTCGCCGAGCGTCATCGTGACTTCGCTCGTGACGCGGAACGGATCCTTTGCGACCGCCTCGGTCGGTCCCACCAGCCGCTCGTCCGCGGACGGCAGCACCGCGTTCGTCAGATCGGCGGGCTGGATGCGAGCGAGCGGGATCTTCACCTCGCCCTTGACGAAGATGTCGCGTCCGGCGACGCGGAAATCGAGGTCGGGAGATGCGTCGATGCGCGCTTCCGGTACGTCGACGACGCGCAGGTTTTCGCCGTCCAGGCGGATGTCGCCATAGGGCAGCCCTTCCCGCCACTCGAGCTTGCCGGCGCTCGCGAGCTTGCCGGCGCCGGCATTCGCGCTCGAGGTGAATTCGAGGCTGTTGGAGACGATGCGCGCCTCCAGTTCAACCGCGCGCATCGCGAGATTCAGCTGATAGAAATCGAGCTCCGCCTTCGCGAGCTTGAGCACGCCGCTCGCGCTCGGGCGGCCGACCGTGCCGCCGAACGTGAGATTCGCATCGAAGTGGCCGGCCGCGCGGTCCACCTCCGGTAGATAGAGAGTGATGAAGCCGAGTTCGCCCGTCGCCATCTGCAGCTGCCCACGCAACGGCCACGCATTCATGTCGGCCCCCGTGCGATCCGCGCGCATGCTTCCCGCGATTCGACCGCGCTGCGCGGCATCGAGCCGCAGCTCGGACGTCATGTGGTCCGGCTCGGCGCGCATCGTCACGTAACCCGAGCCAAATGTGATGACGTCGGTGCGGCCGCTCGCGAGCTTGTGGCGGATCGCCGCGTCGACGAGGTCCACGCGCGCGTCGCCGGTGAACGGCACGCCGTTCGTCGAGCGCGCATTCGCCTTGGCGTTCAGCGTGCCCTGGTACTCGACGTTGCGCGTGAGGCCGGCGGTCAGCGTGCTGATCGGCAGGTTGCGTGCATCCGCGTTGGCGTTCCACCCGGTGTCCGTCCAGGCCGCGTCGCCGCACAGCCGGGCTACCTTGCCATGCAGGCACATCGCCTCGATCCTGCCGCTCGAGGCGCCGGCGACCACCGCGAAGGGTGCATCGAGCTGCAGATTCAGATTCGCCGTGTCGTCGACGAACAGGTCGTCGATGACGCCGCGCCACGTCCCGTCCGTGAAGCCGCCTTTGCCCGACAAATGCAGGCTGGTCTTGCCGGCGAGCGCGTCCGCCTTGAGCGTATGGTTCGCGGTCGTGCCATCGAGATTCGCATTGAATTGGGTCAGCGAGCGTTGATCGAGCGTCAGGCTCGAGATCGCGACGTCCGCGTGCGACGCACGCTGGCCGCGCCAGTCGACGTCGATATTGGCGGATAGTTTGTCGATCGACAGATCGCCGTGCTCGAGCCCGGAACCCTGCGCGACGAGCCGGATCACCGGCGCCGCGGACGTGCCCCCGATCTTGCCGTTGGCGTGCAGCTCTCCTTTCGCGCCTTCGGCGAGCAGCGCCAGATTGTCGGCGTCGAGGCTGAAATCGAGGGCGAGCATGTCGGTGCGCAGCGCGCCATCGATCGCGAGCCGCGTATTGCCCGCGCGGAAGCGTACGGCGTCGAACGTCCAGTCGGAGCCGCGTCGCAGGATGTGACCGCTGCCGCTCGCGGCGGTGCCGCGCAGTTTTCCGGTCAGCCTGTCTACCTTGACATCGAGCTCCGTCTCCGCCGAGAACGGAGTGCCACGCGCCGCGAGATCGAAGTCGAGCGCGCCCGTAAACCCGGGCCGCAACTCGGCCGGGTTGAAGCCTTTCACGGGTCCGGCGAGCGACCAGCCTTCATCGGGCGCCCAGCGCGCCTCTCCCGCGAGTTTCGCGCTGCCGCCAAACGCGCCGAGCGCGAGGTCGTCGATTCGCAGGTGATCCTTGTGCAGGGCGCCGCGCATCGCGACCGTCATCGGATCGAGCTCCGGCACGTAGAGATCGCCTTTGGCCTCGAGTGAATACGGCCAGAGTCCTTCGAGGCGGTATGTGCCCTCCGGCGACGAGAACAGTTGCGGCGTCTCGGCCGTGAACCGCTGGACGAGCGGCCAGCGAACTCCGGTGAATCCGCCGTACAAAAGTAGTTTGGGCCCGTTCTCCGCGGTCTGGATCGTTCCCCGACCTTCGACGTGGCTTTTCGTCGCGCGGTGCGTGACTTCGTAGTGCGTCGTGTGCACGACCTGGTCTTCGTAATAGCCATCGAAGGCGACGTCGAACGCGCCGAACCCCAAGCCGGGGACGAGCAGCGGTCCGCGCGCGTGGAAGGCGTTCATCTCGCCGCCGATGTCGAGCGGTCCCGTGATGATGCCGAGCGCGCCGCCGGCGCCGAACGCGCGCAAATCGAAGTTGTGGACCTGGGCCTTGCCGGTCCAGTGAAAGTTGTTGGACAGCGAGAGCAACTCGCCCTTCATGTCCGCACGGAACGGCTCGTGCAGGACGGCGCTGAGAGGAACGTTGTCCAAGTCACCGTCGAAGTTCGCATCCGCGCGCCACTGCGGCTGTCCTTCGATCAGCATCCGCACGGTCGCATCGCCGCGCAGCTTGATCGGATCCGCGGCGCGCACTTCGCCGAGTGCGCGCCCATGCAGAAAGCCGTAGATGATGCTGCTGTCGAAGATGCGGATCGACTTGTGGCCGACGATGCCCGCGCCGCTGACGTCGTTGAAATCCACGACCCGACCATTCGGCGCGATGATCCTGAGCAGATCCGCGTGCGCTTTCTCGGCGCCGATGCTGAGCAGCCGCGGCAGAAACCTCGACGGCGTCTTCGGCCTGTCTTTCGGCCGCGGCTTGACCTCGATCAGCACGAGATCCGCGCGCGCTTCGCGCACCGCGATGCGGCCGACCAGCAAGGGCCAGACGTTCACGCGCGCGCTGCCTTTCTCAACGACGGTGCGCGTGAGTTCGTGATCGACATCGACACGCGCGGCACTGAAGCCGCCGGCAATCGTGCCGCGCACATCCTCTATCTTCAGAGTGACCTTGCCCATGCGCTCGGGCAGCCGGGCTACGGCGAACCGCAGACCTGCTTCGGTGGTCAGGACCCACGCGAGCAACGCGATGATCAGCAGCAGGAGCGAACCCAGGACGAGCGCGGTGATCTTGAGCCGGCGCTTCATCACAACTTCGGCGAGAAGTTCAGGTGCAGGCGCGGGCTCGGTCGGTCGGTGTTGCCCGCGGGAGTGGTTAGAGCCTGCGCGACGTCGATGCCGACGGAGACGACCGGCAGCCGCAGGCGCACACCGATGCCGACCGAATACATGAGCGGATCGCCGAAGCTGTCGAAGGCGTTGCCGGCGTCCGCGAACACGGCCACCGCGAAGTTCCTCGGCAGGTCGCGGATGAGCTCGACCGATCCGGCGAAGAGGTGTTTGCCACCGACCTTTTCGAAGGTGATGTCGCCGTCGTTGTCGAGCACCGGAGTGACTCCGTCCGCCTCGAACACCTGCTGGACGGGCGACAGGTCGTTGATGCCGAAGCCGCGCACGCTGCGGTCGCCGCCCGCGAAGAAGCGCTGCGAGGGAGCGAGCGCGCTGGTTTTCGACAACGCGGTCGCGCCGACGTCGCCGCGGAGCAGGACGTGCCACTTGCCCGCGAAGTCGAACACACGCTCGGCTTGCACGCGCACCTGCAGGAAGTCTGAGTCCGAACCCAGCGCGTTGTGCGAACCGCGCAGCTCCGCGTAGAGCGTGCGGCTGAAGAGCGCTTCGCCGAGATAAGCCGGGGGCACGAGCGCGAAGCTGACGCCGGGGATCAGCAGTGTCTGCTTGTCCCGGCGCCCCGACGCGACGAACTCGGATTCCGTGTTCAACAACTCGACGTAGGAAACACGCTGCCAGCGCTGCTGGTCGCCAAACCAGGAGTCGGTGAGGTGCGTGAGGCTCGGCAGGAAGTTGATCGATCTATCGTCGATGTCCGCTAGGCGCGCGTGTTCGCCCTTGAGCTGCATCGTGAACTTCTCGGTCGCGGGGTCGCCGATGGGCACGATGTAACGCGCGTCCAAAGATTGTTCGAGCGCCGCGGCCTTGATCTCCGTGCGGAATCGATGACCCCGTTCGTTGACCCGCCGGTTTTCCCAGGAAGCTGTCCCGCGGATCTCGGTGTCGGTGCCGTAGCCGACGCCATACTGGTATCGATTGCGGCGATTCGGCTCGGCCGTGATGTTGATCGGAACGGTGAGGGTTTCGCGATCGCGTTCTCCCGGGAGAACTTCGACGGTCGAGAAGTACTGGCTGTCGTCGAGCGCGAACTGGGTGCGCAGCAGCTCCGTCGCATCGAACGACTGGTCCTGCTGGTAGCGCAGGAAGCGGCGCACGAGCGAATCCTCGATGACGTCTTGCGAGAGAGTCGTCGCGCCGAAGCGGTACTGCGGACCGGTTTCGAACGCGATCTCGATGTCCGCGGAGTAAGCGGCCGGGTCGACGCGCATCTCGCTGCGAACCATGCGTGAGTCGTGGTAACCGTAAGTCGCGGCGGTGCGCAGCAGCCGGCCCTTGAGCTCGTCGTATTGCGCGTGGTTGAGGCGCTGGCCGGTGCGGATCGACAGATTGTTAGTGATGTCGGTGAACTTCGCATCGGTGGCGCCCGGCCCGGTGACCGTCACGTTGACTTCGTCGACGACCACGGGCTCGCCCGTCACGACGTCGATCGTGACGAGATAGCGCGGCTCGCTGCCGGGTTCACGCCTGACCTGCGACTTGACTGCGGGCTCGTAGAAGCCGAAGGGACGCAACGCTCCGCGGACTTCGCGCTCGACGCGCTCCTGCAGGCGGTCGACGAACTCCGGGGAGAGATCTTTCGAGTTCTTGTAGCGCCCAAACGATAGATAGACGAGCACGTTTGGCAGCATCGTCTCGTCGACGCCATGGATCTCGACTTCGATGCTAGCCGTCGCCGGGGCCGCGAATTGCGCGAGACCGATCGTCAGGAGCAGGAGTGCGGGAAGGCGCGAGCGGGACTTGAACTGGGACGTCGGCATGACACCGCTTCGGGCGGAATTGACGGGATTCTAATGAGAGTCACCCGCCTGCGCGCGGGTTCCTTGGGAGTGAGAATCGCGTCAGGTCGCGAGCGTGTCGTTCAGGACGTGTTCAGATTCTCCGGCGGCAGCGCCATCCGCGCCGAACCTTCGCTCCGCGATGCGCAGCGAGCCGCTCGGCGAGATGGTGAGAACCGTCGAGCAGCGTGTGCCATAACCCGGATCAACGACGAAGGGCGCGGAGAGCTTCCGGGCCCAGTCAGGGGACAGATCTCCTGCGGGCAGGCTCCCGGGAGGCGCGGTTTCCCGGTCGGCGAGCATGGCGACGAGTCCTTCGATCAGCCTGGAATTGTCCGGATCGGGCGACTCGAGCAGCGTCGTGAAGCGCTCTCGCACGCGAACCACCTTGGGCCAGGGCGTGTCGAGGAACTCATTCGACAGCGCATAGATTCCGGGTGGCAGCTCCCGCGCGAACGTGTCGGCGCGGTTGGATGCGTACCAAAGAGAGTCGCGATCGGCGAGCAACAGGTTGAAGCCGGCGTAGCCGGGCGCATCGGTCTCGAGCGTGCGCAGATAGTCGCCGGGCTGCTGTTTGCCCGCGAGGTACCGGGGAATGAGTCCGCCGCGCGACGGCGCGCTGCGACGTCTGCGGCCGAACTCCCGGAAGTTGGTCACGATTCCGCAGCGCTCGCGCGTGTCGACCGCGAACCACGCGCCGCTCGCCTGCAGGTCGCGCCCGCCGACGATGTCCGGCGCGTCCGTCCAGCGTGCGAGCGGCGCGGCGGGGCGTTCGTGGAATTCGTCTCGATTGGCCGCGACGACCAGCCGGTATCGCGGGTGGCAGCGCCACGCGAGCACTAACAAGCACATGCGCTCAGACCACGGTCGTGTCGTGGAACCAGCCGTCGATGAGACGCGCGGAGATCGCGCCCGCCGGCGGCAAGGCCGGGTGTCCCGCGGCGATGTCGGCACGCGTGAACCAGCGCGCGTCCTCGAGTTCGCCGTCGCGCAGGCTGATCGACTCGGAGCGGGCGACTGCGCGGAATCCCAACATCAGCGACGAGGGAAATGGCCAAGGCTGCGAGGATTCATAACGTACGTCGGCCACGTCGACACCGGTCTCCTCGGCGACTTCCCGCACGACGGCGTCCTCCAGACTCTCGCCCGGCTCGACGAAACCAGCGATCGTCGAATAGCGGCCCGCGGGCCAGGTCGCCTGCCGCCCGAGCAGCGCGCGTTCGCCCGAAGGATCGGTCACTAGCACAATGATCGCGGGATCGAGCCGCGGAAAGGTTTCGGTGGCGCATTCCGCGCGCGAGCAGCGCATGACGTGACCGGCGCGCGTGGGCTCGTTGCGGGAACCGCAAACGCCGCAATAGGCGTGACGGGTGCGCCAATGCGTGAGCGCGCGTGCGTACGCCAGCAGCGAAGCGGAATCCGGGGGCAGCATCGGCGCGAGCGGACGCAACTCGGCGAACTTCGTCCCCGCGGGTAGCGGCTCGGGGTCGGAGAGGCGGTAGTCGACGAGCACGGTGCGTTGGCCGCGATACCACCCTAACAATGTGAGCATCCCGTCGGGTGCCTGCTCGACGACGGTGTCGCCGTTGACCAGGAAAGCGATGTCCGCGGTGTCGCCCATCGTGACGAGTTGCCGCGTGTCACGCACGAGCACGTAACGCGTGCCCGGATCGCCTCGCGCAGCCGCGACCCACGCGGGATCCTCGCGCAGCTCGGCGCGTCGATCGAGGAAGGATCCGGAGAAAAGCGTGGGGCGAATGCTCACGTGGGCGATTTTACCGCACCCACGCGAGCATTCGCTCGCTCAGCACCTTCTCCCGGCCGATTCCGTCAGCCGGGTGTTGCGGAACGCTCCACGCGGCGAGGCTTCACCGGCGGTGCCTCCAGCGAGTCCGAGCACTCGTTGCACACTGGTGAGCGCAACATCAGCCGGTCCGTGACGAGCACACCGCGACACTCGCGGCAGTGCGCGACGCGCAGTTCGTCACCGGCGTGAAGCGCGGCCAGGAGGAACACGGCGTGCTCGAAGGAAATCCGCGGATCGCCGACCAGCGCGCGGTAGGTTTCGAACGCCTCGCACAGCAACGCGCCGCGGATCACGCCCGGCGACCCTAAGTCGTCCCGGCCCGCTGCACGGTCGAGCAGGATCGATTGCGGCGTGATCAGTCCGAAAAGGCTGCTGACGCTCGCGAACACGGCGGCCTCGCGCCGCATGCGCAATGAGCGAGTAAAAAACGCAGCCTGGCGCGGCGATTTGCCACGGTGACGCGGCACGCCGCTGCCGTCCGCTTCATGAAGATAGGTGCGGTAGAGCTTGCGGATGCGGTCATCCGTCAGCCCCGTCCAGGCGCGAATCGTGTGAGTGCGGGCTTCGTGGTGAATGAAGCGCAGCGCGAGATCGAGCCGCAATCGGTCGCGGCTGTACCTGTCGTCCGAGATTCTCATGTTTTCCCTGCTTTCCTTGGCTGTAGGCCGCCCATTTCCAG
Organism: Pseudomonadota bacterium; assembly: GCA_043747835.1. Taxonomy (GTDB): domain Bacteria; phylum Pseudomonadota; class Gammaproteobacteria; order Steroidobacterales; family Steroidobacteraceae; genus CADEED01. The sequence goes on from JAYTOK010000053.1 coordinate 57,045, forward strand.
GGCGTTCTTCCGTGGTTCGGAATTGGGAAAAATTTCCCAAATTTGCAAATGACTTTCAAGACCCCCCAGCGCAAGATATCTCGCGCAAACAGGGAGGAATGCAATGGGAGACAGGCAAGGATTGCGGACACGCGAGGACGGGCGCCATTGGCTACCTTCCCAGGGAGTCGACCCGGCGCCGCTCGCCGAGCTCAACGCCGAGTGTCTGGGGCTGCTAGCTAGTCGCGCGGCGGACGGCTCGCCGGGTGCGCCGGCGCCGCCTCTGCTCGCGCTGTTGCGTGAGGAATGGGCGACGCTGTCGACGCAGGCCGTGCGCCGCCTGGCTGCGGCGCCATACAGTCTGTTCGACGTCGGAATCGCGCAGGCTGGAAGCTGGCTCGAGCGCCGGGCGCCCGGAGTACACGAACAGTCGCAACGCGCCGAGCTGCCATTCTTCGAGCTGTCCGCCGCGCGATCGATCACGCGCCGAACGCTCGTGTATGCCTGGCACCTCGCGCGCAGCCGGCCGCGTGCCGCGTGTCTGGTCTTCGGGACGACGATCCACGCCGTGGAATCGCTGGCGGCGTGCTCGTTGTCGGCGCTCGAGTTCGTTGCGGAACGCAATGCCGATGCATTGCGCCCGCGCTGGCCCGGACAAGTCTCGTTCTGGCGCGCGTTGCTGGCCGCGGCATCAGCCGACACCGATGCGCGACTGCAGGAGTTGCTCCTCGGCGGCATCCAGCGCCTTGCGGCGGAAACACTCGCAGCGCATATTCCTTGAACTCCCGTGCGACGGTGCAGGGCGCCGCGCGGGACAAGAAGACGAATTGACGCGGGCAATCCGCAACGCAAAACCTATCGGGGAGCAAAATGAATCTGAACAAGTCAGCCATCTCGGCGCTGGCCGTCGTGGCTTTGTCGCTTTCGATGACCGCTGCCGGCGCTGCGAGGCAGGACGCGATCGAAGCGCGCGATGCCGCGAAGTCCGGCACCAGCGCGCGCCTGGGCGCCAATCTCGCGGCCCTGCAACGCGAGTCGGCGCGACGCATTCCGCAGTCCGACGTTACCGCCGCCGCGACGCGCAAGTCTCCCGCCCTGCGCGCCGCCAACGGTTACGTCTCCATCAGCGCTTACGGTGACGACCTCACCGCGCTGCGCGCGCAACTCGTCGCCAAAGGCCTGCTCGACGCCACTCAACACCCGACCGCGATCTCCGGCCGCGCGCCGGTGAGCGCGCTCGCGGACATGGCCGCGACGAACGGCCTCAAGTTCCTGCGGCCCACGCTTGCCATGGTGCGTGCCGCCAGCGTGAAGTCTCAGGGCGATCGTTCGCTGCGTGCGGATCTCGCGCGCCGCGAGGCGGGCGTCAACGGCAAGGGCGTGCGTATCGGCGTGCTCTCCGACAGCTACGACTGTCTGCCGGGCGCGTTCGAGGAAGGCGCGCCGTTCACGCGCGCCGCGGAAGACATCGCCAACGGCGACTTGCCGCGCGACCCGCTGATCCTCAAGGACCTCGCGATCTGGCCCAACGGCAATTGTTCGGATGAAGGTCGCGCGATGATGCAACTCATCCACGACGTCGCGCCGGGTTCGCCGCTGGCGTTCTACACCGCGTTCGTGAGCGAGGCGGATTTCGCCGCGGGCATCCGCGCGCTTGCGGCCGCTGGCTCGAAAGTCATCGTCGACGACGTCATCTACTTCGCCGAGCCGATGTTCGAAGACGGCATCATCGCGCAGGCCGTGGATGACGTGCATCGCGACGGCGTCGCGTACTTCTCCTCGGCGGGCAATGACGCACGCAACTCGTACGAGTCCCGCTTCCGGCTGTCGACCGACGTCGGCCTCTCGGGCGCGCGCCACGATTTCGCGAGCGGCCGCGCCGTGGATGCATTGCAGACGGTGACGGCGGGCGCGAGCAGCATCACCTATCTCCCGTTCAACTGGGATCAACCCTCGATCTCGGCGAACGGCACCCGCGGCGCGCTCAGCGACGTCGACGTCTGGTTCTACGACATGAACGGCGATCCAATCGCGCCGTGCACGTCGGATCCGGACCAGCTCGTCTGCCAGATTCCGGGAATCGATTCAAACATCGGGTTCGATGCGATCGAAATCCCGATCCTCGTCAACTTCGGCGAGGAAGACATTCAGGTGCAGGTCGGCATCGAACTCTACGAAGGTCCCGCGCCTAGCTACATCAAGTACGTGTGGTTCGACGCCGATTTTGGCGTGTTCAGTGTCGACGAATACGACACGGCGAGCGGCACCGTGTACGGCCATGCGAACGCCGCCGGCGCCGAAGCCGTCGGCGCTTCCGCTTGGTACCAGACGGAGGAGTGGGGCAGCCCGCTGCGTCCGCAGTGCTTCCCGGCGTGCCTGAATTCCTTCTCGTCGGCCGGCGGCGTTCCGGTCTTCTTCGGCAGGAATGGCCGTCGACTGCCGCTGCCGGACGTGCGCCTGAAGCCGGGCGTCACTGGCCCCGATGGCGGAAACACGTCGTTTTTCCTGTTCGACCTCGGTTTCGAGGTACCGGGCACGACTGAGCCGGACGGTATTCCGAATTTCTTCGGAACGTCGGCCTCCGCGCCCCACGTGGCGGCGGTGGCCGCGCTGCTGCTCGACCAGCGTGCACGTGACATAGCCGCCCGAAAGAGGTTCATTGGGCCCCGCAATTTGACGCCCGATTTGATTTATTGGGCACTACGCCTCACGGCGGACGACATGAAATTGCGAAACTTCGGGGGCGACATTGGACCTCAACGCGTCGATAATGCACACGGGTTCGATTTCGACACCGGATTCGGATTTGTCGATGCGCAGCGAGCGCTGCGCGCAACCCGCGGCTTCTAACTAACAGGGCTCCGGCATCCACCGTGCAAGCGGTGGATGCCGGAACGCCTACGCTGGAGGCCGCGTCGATTTCAGTCACGGAGCCAGCTGACACATGCTTTCGACTGCCCGCGCAGTAACTCTCGCCTTCGTCCTCGTTCCCGGCCTGGCGTTCGCCCAGGCAGGACCTGCCGATCCGCAGATCATCGTCGCGGCGCCCACGGCAAAAGTGAACGTCGGCACGCGCAAGCTCGCGGGCCAGGTCGTCGCAACCGTGCGCGTCGACAACGAAGGCAAGGCGCGCGATGTGCTCGTGACGGAGATCACCGCGGATCCTTCCTTCGAATCGCCGATCGTAAAAGTGCTGCAGAGCGCCCGGTTCCGGCCGGCCATCGACGAGGCCGGCAAGCCGATCGAGGCGAGCATCGAAGTGAAGGTGGAATTGCGTCCGTCGACCGGCGCGGAACCCAAACCGTCCGCGGCGAAGCCCGACCCGCAGCTCACCGAGAAAGAGAAGGCGCGCATCCGCAGGATGACCTGCGCGGACTTCAACTGGGAATGGGAAATCATCCGCGACGCCGCGGACGATGCCGCGGCCACTGAATTCATGCCGCGCATCGCGACGACGATGTACGCCGCGTCGCGCACCGAGGCGGGCGAGTACGTCGATGCGAAAGTCTGGAAGGCCGCGCCGAAGGCACTTCGCGAAGCGGCGGATCGCTGCGAGGACACGCCACAGGCCGCGTTCTGGCAGGATACGTTCAAATCGGTGATGGATGTCGCCGTGCCGAAGTGATGCAGTCGTCCGAACTACCTCGTTCGGACCTACCTCTTTCGGACAATGGAATCGGCGCCGCGAGACCTCAAGCTTCCCCGATCATGCATGCACTGGAGATTCGCGGTCTCACGAAGACCTATAAGAACGGCGTTCAGGCGCTGAAGGGCGTCGACCTGGATGTCGACCAGGGCGATTTCTTCGCGTTGTTAGGCCCGAACGGCGCGGGCAAGACCACGCTGATCGGCATTCTGACGTCCCTCGTGAACAAGTCGGCGGGCACCGTGAGCGTGTTCGGTCACGATCTCGACCGCGAGCTCGAAGCGGCCAAGGCCTGCATCGGTATCGTCCCGCAGGAAATCAACTTCAACCAGTTCGAGACGCCGCAGACCATTCTGGTGAACCAGGCGGGCTTTTACGGCATAGAGCGCGCGATCGCGCGCGAACGCGCGGAAAAATACCTCTCGCTGCTCCAGCTCCTGGACAAGCGCAACAAGATGGCGCGCGGGCTGTCGGGCGGCATGAAGCGGCGGCTCATGATCGCTCGCGCGCTGGTGCACGAACCCAAACTACTCATCCTCGACGAGCCGACGGCCGGCGTGGACATCGAAATCCGGCGCTCGATGTGGGATTTTCTGCGCGAGATCAACACGCGCGGCACCACCATCATCCTCACGACCCACTACCTCGAGGAAGCGGAGACGCTCTGCCGCAACATCGCCATCATCAACGGCGGCCTGATCGCCGAGCGCGATCGCATGTCGAGCCTGCTGCGCAGACTCCAGGTGGAAACCTTCGTGTTCAACCTGCGCGAGACGCTCTCCACGGTGCCGCTTGTGCCGGGTTACGAGTTCGAGCTACTCGACGAGCACACGCTACAGGTCGAGGTTTCCAAGGAACAGAGCCTCAACGAGGTGTTCGCGAAGCTCTCGGAAGCCGGCATCCACGTGCTGTCCATGCGCAACAAGGTGAACCGGCTCGAGGAACTGTTCATGAAGCTCGTCGAGCGGCCGGCCGCTGGAGCAAAGGCGTGAGCGCGTCCGATCCCTCTCGCGACGCGGATTCTCCCAAAGCCCTGGGGCGCGCGCGCTGGGTCGGATTCAAAACCATCATCATCCGCGAATACGGCCGCATCATCCGCATCTGGGCGCAGACGATCGTCCCCTCGGCCGTGACGTCCGCTTTGTACTTCGTCATCTTCGGTAGTTTGATCGGCCAGCGCGTCGGCCTCATGGACGGCGTGCCGTACATGCAGTACATCGCCCCCGGTCTCATCATGATGGCGGTGATCACCAACTCCTACGGCAACGTCGTGTCCTCTTTCTTCGGCGCGAAATTCGGCAAGCATGTCGAGGAAATGCTCGTGGCTCCCTTGCCGAACTGGGTCATCGTCCTGGGTTACGTCGGCGGCGGACTGCTGCGCGGCTTTCTCGTCGGCGGCGCGGTGACCATCGTCTCGTTGATCTTCACGCGGCTCGCCGTCCACCACGCTTTCGTGATCTTCGCGGCGGTCGTGCTCACGTCGATCGTGTTCTCGCTCGCCGGCTTCATCAACGCGCAGTTCGCGAAGAATTTCGATCAGGTGAACTGGATCCCGACGTTCGTTCTCACTCCGTTGACCTACTTCGGCGGCGTGTTCTACTCGATCTCGCTGTTGCCTGAGTGGGCGCGGCACATCAGCTACGCGAACCCTATCCTGCACATGGTCAACGCGTTCCGCTACGGCTTCCTCGGCACCAGCGACGTCCACGTCGGCACGGCGTTCGCGATCATGGCCGCGTTCGCCGTCGCGCTGTTCGGTGTCGCGATGTTCTTCATGAACCGCGGCACGGGCATGCGGGAGTAGCGACCCGCCCGCGCGAATCTCCTTGTTAGGTTTCGCGGCGCCCGGAGACTATTCGGGGTATTGAGCCGCAACAGCGAATTCGACGCGCTGGTCCGCCAGCACCTGGCGATGATCGGCCGTATCTGCGCCAGCTACGAGAGGGATCGTGAGCTCGCGCGGGAGCTGACGCAGGAAGTCCTCTTCGCGATATGGCGCGCGCTGCCCGCGCGTCGTGGCGAGAGCTCGCTCAAGACCTTCGTCGCGCGCATTGCGCAGTTCCGCGCGATCTCGCACGTGGCGAAGTTGAGCCGCCTGCCGTTCGGAGAGGCGCTCGACGAGTCGCTGCTCGATGCACGCGCATCTCCCGACGCCGCCGCGATCGCGGCGGACGAGCGGAACCGTCTGTTGGCCGCCGTGCAGCGCCTGCCGCTCAAGTACCGCGAAGCCGCGGTTCTCTTCCTGGAAGACCTCACACCCGCCGAGATCGCCGGTGTGCTCGGGCTCACGCCCGAACTGGTTGCCGTGCGTCTGAGTCGTGCCCGCGCACTGCTGCGCAAACTATTGGGAGCCACCGATGAAAAATGAACAAGGTGAATGGAACGCATTGAAAGTCGGCTGGCGCGCCGAGACGTCGGCGGATGAAGCGCTGGGGGCCCGCCTTTACTCATCGCTACGCTGGCGGATCTGGGCGTCGCGCACGTGGTTCACGTCCGAGCTCGTCTCGTTCGCGCTGCTCGCGCTCATCATCGTGCAGAAATTCGCCGTGGGCGAGACCTTCGCCGCTGCGTGGCTGACCGCGATCGCAGGCATCTGTGTGATCGGCTACGTCTGGGCCGGCCGCGCGCGGCGAATCGGCGCGGCCGGATCGATCTTAGGCATGATCGATCTCAGTCTCGCGCGCGCTCGCCAGGGTCTGCGCATCGTCTACGGCAGCTACGTCGTGATCGCGATGCTGCTGGTCCCGGTCTTCAAGGAGGCTGAGTGGCCACTCGACGGCCACGACCGCTTCATCGCGCGAATGGTGTGGTTAGGCTTCAGCACCTCGGCCGCCATTGCCTATCACCTCGTCACACTCTCGCGATTGCAGCGCTTCGAATCGCTGCAACGCCTGTACCGCGGACGTGAAAGTTCCGACACCTGCGGCTGACGTCCCGCGCTACTCCGTCGCGGCTTCCGCGGCCGCGCGCTGATCGGCCGCGGCTTGCTGCGCGGCTTCGATCTGCTTCTCCACCTTCTCCTGCATTTCTTTCGCTTGCTTCGCCTGTTCGGCGGCACTCGCGCCGTTCGCGGCGGCCGCTGCGCCGGTCTCGGCGAGACCGCAACCGGTGAGTACGCCCAGCATCGCGAGCGCGGCGATTGAGTTGCGAGTGTTGGAAATCTTCGGGTTCATGGATCCTCCTGAGGCTCTCTTATTACGCCGTTCGTCGCCAGAAAACCGAGTACCAGATCCCATCGCGCGGGGCAGTCGTTGTGGCCACAGGTCTCGAGGTGCAGTGTCGCGCGGCGTGCGACGGTGGCCAGGGCTCGCGCATTGCGTGCGTCGAATGTCCGGTCGAGCGTGCCGTGCAACAGCAGCACCGGTCCGTCGTACTTCGCGAGCACGCCGCGGGTGTCGAACTGGTTGAGCAGGAGGTAGCGGGGGACGCCGTACGCCATCACGACTTCCTCGAAATTCTCGAACGTCGATTCGAGCACCAGCGCGGCGAGCATGCGTCGCGCCGCGAGCTGCGCGATCGCGCCACCGCCCAGGGACCGGCCGTAGCCCAAGATGCGCCGCGCGTCGATGCGCGGCTCCGACGCCGCCCAGTCGTACGCGGCGACGTGCGCCGCGGTGAGACTGTCGTCCGACGGCGAGCCTTCGGACCGCCCGTAACCCGGGTATTCGACCTGCAGCACGCCAACACCGGCATCGCGCAGCGTCGCGAAGTCGCCGGCGCGCATGTCGATGAGCTCGCCGTTGCCGTGCGCGTAGATGAGGAGCGGGGAAGGGCCGGCCGGTTTGCGCGGCGGCAGGTACCAGGCCTCGACGCGGTTGCCGTCGGCGTCGAGCCAGAGCTGTTCGCCTCCGTTCGCCGCGAGCGCGCCGGGATTCCAGGCGGTTGCGGGCGGGCGCGGGAAGGTCACGAATCGCTGGATCAGGTAGGTGGCCACGAAGCCGCCCGCGATGAACAGCAGCCCCACGATTCCCGCAACGATGAGCGTGCGGCGCGGAAAAAGAACAGGGCCCGATCCGCGCGGCGGAACGGGCCCTGCCTCCGTCATCTAACTATTACTTCTGCTTCCAGGCGCCGGCATCGTCCTGGTAGTAGGTGCCCGCCTTGGCCTTCGCGACCCAGCGACGCGCGAAGCTCTTGCGGATGTCGCTCTCCCACTCGGGGTGGTTGTTGGCCTTGGCGACTTCCGTGTAGAGCGCCGCGCGATCCGCGTTGTCCTCGGACACGAGACGCTTGACCGTCGCGCGCTCCGGCAGCGGCACCGCGTTGAGGTCGCGCACGTCGATGTTGCCGTTGTTGGTGAGACCGATCGCGCCACTCGAAAAATACTTCTCGATCTCCGGATAGCGCTTGCCCATGGAACCCGAGATCTGCGTGATCGCGGGCGAGCTGACGTCGATCGACTCGGCGCCCTGCGCATGGGCGGCCGGAACGAGCGCATTCAGCGCGCCGCCAATCGCGGCCACGAGGTAGTCAGGCTTTTCCGCGGGGAGGTAGTACGACTGCGGAGGCGTCGTGCCGCCCTTGGTGATGTTGTCGATCACCTGATCGGCGGCCTTGTCGGCCGCGGCGGCCGGGAAATACACGTTGATCGTGACGCAGGCGGTGATCAGAACACTCGCCAGTGCAATCTTCAGCGGCAATACGCGTCGCATTGATGAACTCCTTAATTCCAAGCACGAGCTCGGACGCGTGACATGATCGGGGCAGAGCGATGAATGCGCCCTGAACGCGTCATACGTCACATGTGCGCGCGATTATTGGGCCGAAACGGCGCGGCGTCCATCGTGGCTCACTGCACGGCCGCCCCGTCGTAATTCGCGGTCTGGATGGACGACATGAGCTGCTTCCAGCTCACGCGGCCCTGGTTGCCCACGATGTCGATGCGCGGGATGCCCGCGCCCTTCACGATGTAGTACCCGTTGGGTGCCGCTTCGACGCCCGACATCGCGCAGACGTCCCCGCGCAATCGACAGGTGATGCCGAGCTTGTCGTAGTTGTACTCGTCGAAGAACTTGAGCACGCCGGATTGCAGCGCCTGCACGACGCCGCCACCGCCGCCGCCGACGTTCGACAGACTGCTGACCGCTTTCGCGCTGATGCGGTGCCGCGACGTGTCGCCCGCAGGCGTGGCGAGACGCGCGTCGAACGCCACGGGCGACCACGCGAACAGCTCGAGCCCCAGGATGTCGGCTTCGAGCTTGCCCGTGATGCTGCCGACCTCGAAAGTCTGCGTGACGAGACCGAGATCCAGATCGCGCGCGCGCACGTCCGCGAAAAACTGCGGGAAGTTGCCGAGCGGATCCTGCAGGCGGATGTTGCTGCCGGTGACGCGGCCGCCGAAGACGTTCGACTCCAAGTTGCCGTCGAAGGTGAGCACGTTGTCCTTCAGCCGCACGCCGGGGATCTGCGCGGCCAGCGTGCCCGAGAACTCGGGCCAGCCGAATGCCTTCGCGAGCTGGCTCATGCTGATGGGCTCGATCGCTCCCTTGAACGCGACTTCCATGTCCGGCGCGCCGAGGTTGCCCATCACGAAATGGTCGATCGCCAATGCGCCGTCGAAGATGGGTAGTTTGGTCGGGCGCGTCAGCGCGAAGTTCAGTCCCAGGGAGACGAAATCGATCGTCGCCGCGCCGCCCGAGAGGCCATACGCACCGCCCTCTGACCAGGAGAGCGTCGACGCGCGCGCGTCGCCGCCGCCCGCGGGCGCCCAGAAAATCTCGCCATTCGTCTTCGTGAGCGTCAACTGCCCTTTGCGATCGCGCAGGTTGAGATCGCGTGGTGTGAGATGCAGCGAGCTCACGCCGCTGTCGACCAGTGCCACCTCGCCGGTGAGCGAGCCCGACGTCTCGAGATCGCCCAGGATGCTCGAGGCCAGCACGTTCGCCATGTACGTGCCGTACGCTGCCGGGAACTGCAGCTTCTCGATCGTGACGTCGCCCGTGAATGCCGGCACGTCGGGCTTCAGGTCCACGACGCCCGCGGCGCGCATGTCCGCGAGGTCGCGCTGCGTGAGATGCAGCGATGCGATGCTAAGCGTGTCGCCCGCCATCGATCCCTTCAGGGACAGCGCGAGCGGGTTCTTCGTGAAATCGAAGTAGACGATGCTCAGAAAAGTTTCGCCGCGAGTCCCCGCGATGTCGATCTCGAGATCCGTGCTCGCGCCGCGCGGCTTCGCGCGCAGGCGCGCGGTGACGTCTATCTTCTCGCCGACCAGATCGCCGGCCTCGTTGGTGAAGGCGACGTCGTTGAACTTGATGGTGCCATCCGCCTCGATCCCCTTGCCGGCATCGGCAATCGTGCCTTCGATGACTGCTTTGCCATCGGTGGTGAATTCCGCCGGCAACTTGAACCACGGCTCCGCGAACTTGCGCAACGCGGTGAGTGTCGCGGTGCCGGTACGTGCCTGCGCGCGCCAGCCCGCATCGTCCAGTCGCGCGTCGATGTCGGCGGTGGTGCCCGCGACCGCAAGTCCGTTGCCCTCGAACGTCGTGACGCCGCTGTCCGTGTTCAACGCGACTTTTACGTTCATGTCGATCGCGCCCAGCGGCCCGCCGAGTCCGGTGAGCTTGCCCGCAGCGCAGCCGAAGGTGGGCTCGGCGATCACCGGCGCGGTGCACACGAGAGAGAACGATGTGATCGCGCCGGCGGGGTCGGGGAGCGCCACTCGCCGCGCATTCAGCGTGAGCCGTGTTTGTTTGTCGGACAGCACGTCGAGACGGACGACCGCGCCTTCGGCGGGTATGCCGGCGACCACGATCTCGCGGACTTCGAGCACGATTGCATCGAGCGCGTGCGCGGTGGGAACGACGCCGCAAACGAGCAGCAAAACGCCTGGCAACGTCCAGCGCCGGTGGCTAGAGTGCCGAATCGTGGAATCCTTGAGAGCCAAGCTCGACGTCATCGCGGACGATTGTAGCCGCCGCCGCGCGATCCGCATCGGACGATGGCTGATCGCGGGTGTGCTGGTGGCCACGCTCGCCGCTTGTGGCACGCAATTCGTATACAACCGTCTCGACTGGCTCACCCATTTCTACCTGTCGAGCCAGGTCTCCCTCGACGGACCGCAGTCGAGCGAGTTGCGCATGAACCTGCGCGATTTCTTCGTCTGGCACCGGCGCACCGAGTTGCCGCGGTATGCAGGTTTCCTCGAGCGTTTCGCGGGCGCCGCGGGGCGGCCACTCACCCGCGAGCAGATTGCGAACGGCAGCGGCGAGATCGAAAGCTTCGTGCGCACGTCGGTCTCGCGCGGCGCACCCGACGCCGCGCGGTGGCTGAACGGGCTGCGGGCGCAACAGGTCGACGAACTGTTCGTGAGCTTCGAGAAGAAGGAACAGGAATCCCGCGACGAGCATTGCGGCGTCGATCCCGCGAAGCGCCGCGAGAGGAGCGTCGAACGTTTCATCGACAACGTCGAGGACTGGACCGGCCGCCTGCGCCGCGCGCAACGCGAGCTCATCGCGACGCGGCTCGCCCGAACTACCGGCGATCCCTGCCTCGACGTCTCCGCGCAGGAACGTTCGCGCGTCGAGTTTCGCGCGCTCGTGGATCGTCACCGCGGCCAACCCGATTTCGCCGACCGTATCGCGACGTTCATGACACGGCCCGAGGATCGGTGGGAGCCCGAATACCGCGAGGCCTATGCAGCCAACCGCGCGATCATCCTCGAGCTCATGGCCGACCTCGATCAGACGATGAGCCCCGAGCAACGCCGCCGCTCCATCTCCCGATTACGCGATTTCGCGCATGAGCTGCGCGCCTTGGCCGAGGCACCGTCCTGATTTAACGATTTCAGGGGGTTGGAAATAATTCCTTCACACACCTGTCACGCGAGAGACTTGCTCGTCCTCTAACTTCTCTCACCCATGGGTAGCCACAGCTCATCGATGGGTTCGCTCCTGGCGAGGTTCGACCTCGCCGAATACCGGCTCTGCCGCCGGCTCAACCGCGGCGTCGACCACACGGTCGTTCGCGTGTTCTTCAAGACCGCGAGCCGTCTCGGCGATGGCGCCATCTGGTACGCGCTCATGCTCGCGCTGCCATTCCTCTATCCCGAACTCGGCCTCGAGGTTGCGCTCGTGATGCTCGCGACCAGCGCGGCTGGCCTCGCTGTCTACAAATTCCTCAAGCGCACCTTCGTACGCGAGCGGCCGTTCATCCGCCACGCGGGGATTTCGCTCGCGGGCGCACCGCTCGATCGCTACAGCTTTCCGTCCGGCCACACGCTGCACGCGGCCGCCTTCACCTGGCAGGCCGTCGCGGCGTTTCCGGAGACTGCCTTCGTGCTCGTGCCGCTGGCGCTCGCGATCGCCGCGTCGCGTGTCGTGCTCGGTCTCCACTACCCCACCGACGTGCTCGTCGGGGCGTTGTTAGGCATCGCCTCCGGCGTCGTCGGCGCGGCGCTGGTCTGAGCACCCGCCGCATGCGGGTCCTCTTCGTCTCCGACGTCTATTTTCCGCGCGTCAACGGCGTCTCCACGTCGATCCGCACGTTTCGCGGCGATCTCGCTTCGATGGGCGTCGAGACGCTGCTCGTGGCGCCGTCGTATCCCGGCGCTCCGCCCGACGAGGATCCGAGCGTCTTGCGCGTGCCTTCATCCGGCGTGCCGCTCGATCCCGAGGATCGAAGGTTCCACTTCGGACCGCTGAAACGCGTTCTCGATGCCACGCTGGCCGCGCGCGTCGATCTCGTGCACATCCACACCCCCTTCATCGCGCACTACGCGGGCGTGCGGTTCGCGCAGGAGCATGGGCTGCCCGTGGTCGCGACCTATCACACGTTCTTCGAGGACTACCTGCACCACTACGTGCCCATCCTCCCGCGTGGAATCGGTCGCTGGCTCGCGCGCCGCTTCACGCTCTCGCAGTGTGACGACGTCGCGGCGCTGATCTCACCCAGCGCGCCGATGCGCGATGCCTTGCTTGCCTATGGCGTGGACACGCCGATCGAAGTTCTGCCCACCGGGTTACCGGCGATGAGTTATGTCCGCGGCGACGGTTCGCGCTTCCGCCAGAAATTCCAGTTGCCGGGAAAACAGCCGTTGCTCCTGTACGTAGGCCGCGTGGCATATGAGAAGAACATCGACTTCCTGCTGCGCATGTTCGTGCGCGTGCGGGCGCAGCGGCCCGACGCGGCGTTGGTCATCGCGGGGGAGGGGCCGGCACTCCCACACCTCATGAAGCTGTCGCGCACGCTCGGAATCGCGGACGCCGTGCGCTTCATCGGCTACCTCGACCGCCAGACCGATCTGCCGGATTGCTATGCGGCGGGAGATGCCTTCGTCTTCGCATCCCGCACGGAAACGCAGGGACTGGTCCTGCTCGAGGCGATGGCGCAGGGCACGCCCGTGGTGTCGACCGCGGAGCTCGGCACCCGATCCATCCTCACGCCCGGATGTGGTGCATTCGTCGTCGCGGAAGACGAAGCAGCGTTTGCCGCCGCCGCGATCGAAGCGCTCTCGCTGGCGCCGGACGATGTCCGTCGCGCGCAGTTGCTCGTCCACGCGGAATCCTGGGCCTCGCAGGCGATGGCGCGCCGGCTGATTTCGTTCTACGAGAAAGTGAAGGCGGGTTACGCGCCCGCGGTAGCGGCCTCCGTGGCCCCCGCCTGAATAAAAACGGCGCGGTGAATCACACCGCGCCGTTGGTGGGGTGGCTCGCGCCAAGACCCCAGATTGTCAGCTGTAAGAAGCTGTCGACTTCGGCCCGCACGACTCGCTTACCTTCATCGACGCGGGAAACATCGACGAGCCGAGTATGCGTCGCGAGTTTTGCGGCTGTGGATCGGTGCATCTCGCAAGTTGCGCCAACCGTGCGCTGGATCACACGGAATTTCGCCGCACATCGATGCCGGAAGTTCTTCGAACTCCGTTTCGCACGAAGCTCTGCCGAAGATTGTCTCCATCACCCAACAAGAACGCGCGCAACTCGCGAAACTTGCCGCTACACTTTCCATAAATCCGGTGTGAGTGAGGCGTTGCTGATGTCATCCAAACGAGCTCTGGTCGTGGACGATTCGAAATCCGCGCGCGCCTTCCTGTCGCGCATTCTCGAACGTCACGAAATCGCGGTGGATGCCGCCGACTCGGCCGAAGCCGCCATCGAATACCTGACTCGCAACAAGCCCGACGTGATCTTCATGGATCACATGATGCCGGGCATGGACGGCTTCCAGGCCGTGCAGTCGATCAAGAACAACCCGCGCACCGCCGCCATCCCCATCCTCATGTACACCTCGCAGGAAGGCGACCTCTACCTGGGACAGGCGCGCGCCCTGGGCGCCGAAGGCGTGCTGCCCAAGCAGATCAAACAGGCTGACGTGACGAAAATGCTGTTCCAGTTGCGTCTGGTCAGCGATCGACGCGGAGAGCTGGAGAAATCGGCCTTCACGCGGCTGGGTGCGAATTCCGACCTGCTGTCCGCGAACGAGGCCGCCATGGAGGCGGCCATCGTCGTACCGCTGCAGCCCGCCGATGCGCCTGCAACGCCTGTTGCGCCGGAAGTTGCCGGGCGCGCAAGCGACGAAGTCGCGAACCTGCTGCCGCAACTGTCGCTCGAGATTCGCGCGGCGCTCGACACCTCTTTGCGCAAGGAGCTGATCGACCTGCGCGGCTTCCTCGGCACGACACTCGATGCACATGCCGAGCGCCTGCAAGGCGATCTCGCGACATTGCTGCCGCCGTCGCGCGCGCCCGATGTCGACATGCCGACGATGATCGGCGAGCGTCGCGCGTGGGGAGCGATCGTCGGCTGGTCGTTCGCGCTGCTCGCCGCCGGTTGCGCGGCCTTCACGACCTGGCTCTGGTGGAATCAGGGCGGCGAAATCGCCGCGCTGCGCACGGATCTCGCCGCGGCTTATGCCGAGGCGGAAACGCTGCGCGCGCGACCACCAGTAGTTAGCGTGCCGGCACCGGTCGAAGCCCCGGGTGCGGTGTCGCCGGACGCGTTGGTTCCGGAAGGCGCGCTGGCCGAAGGGGTCGCTGCATCGGCGGCGCCCGCGGATCCCGCGTCGCTCGCGGATCCCGCGGCCGCGACGTTTGCCGTTGCACCTCCGAACTCCAGGACGACACCTGCCGCTGCCGGGTCCCAGACGCCTGCGGTTTCGCCCGCGCCGGCCCCCGCCGCGACCGCGGCGCCGGTGACAGTGGCGCCAGCAAACACGCCGCCGGCGACCCCGGCCGCATCGGCGCATCCCGCGCAGGCGCAGTGACCGGGACGTTCGTCGGCACGTTTCGACCGCGCCGCTGGCTGCGCAGCCGGCATCTTCAGACGATCCTGCCCAACTGGCCGGCGCGCCGCGCGCGCGTCGAGCGGCGCGCCGTTCCGATGGTCTCGGCGAGCCTCGAAATGCTGCTCGACTGCGGCGATGGCGTGACGCTGCAGGCTTTCCACTCGAGCCAGACGAAGCTTGGACGCGAGCCTGGCAAACGCGTGGCCGTGCTGCTGCACGGCTGGGAAGGCAGCGCCGACTCCACCTATCTTCTGTCGCTCGCGCAGACTTTTTTCGACCAGGGTCTCGAGGTCGTGCGCCTGAATCTGCGGGATCACGGCGCCACGCACCACCTGAATCGCGACCTGTTCCATTCCTGCCGGCTTCCCGAAGTCGTCGGCGCGGTGCAGGCGATCGCGCGCCGCTTTCCGGATTCGCCCCTCGTGCTCGCGGGGTACTCGCTGGGCGGAAATTTCATGCTGCGCGTCGCGTCCCACGCGGAGGCGAAGCATTTATCGATCGAACGCGTGATCGCGATCTCGCCGTTGCTCGACCCCGCGGTCACGATGCTCACGCTCGAACGCGGCTTTCCCGTCTACCACGCCTATTTCGTGCGCAAATGGAGCCGATCGCTCGGCATCAAACAAGCCGCATGGCCCGGGCACTACGACTTCGACGATCTCGTTCGCACGAAGAGCCTGCGCCAGATGACGAACGATCTCGTGCTCGCGCACACTGACTACCCGAACATCGATGCCTACCTCGCGGGCTACGCGATCACGGGCGACCGTCTGACAACCCTCTCGGCGCCCGCCACTGTGCTCACCGCCCTCGACGATCCGATCATCGAGCATGCGGACCTGACTCGGCTCGCCCGCTCGCCCCGCCTCGACATCCTGACGACGGCGCACGGCGGACACTGCGGCTTCATCGAGAGTCTGGGCGGCAACGACACCTGGGTGGACTCCCAGGTCGTGGGTTTGTTGTCGCGTAACCCGGACAGCTAGGCACCCACGAGCGACTGTGCTGAGCTGCTAACAACCCCGAAGACGGCCCGTCTTCAAGAGGGGAATGGCTCGGAGGTTTCTCGTATGCGCTCAGCGCCCCGTTTCGCTGCCAGCCTGGTTGTCCAGGCAGCCGCCTTGTTGCTCGTGGCCTGCGGCGGCAGAGACGACAACGAAGTTGCGCCACCTCCGCCGCCACCCCCGCCGGCCGCTGACACGACCGCGCCCAGCGTACCCGCGGGCATCGCGGCCGCCGCGCAATCCACGACGTCGATCGTGGTGACGTGGACCGCGTCGACGGACGCCGGAACGGGCGTCGCGGGTTACCGTGTGTTCCGCGGCGCGGTGACGACTCCGGTCGCCACGGTCACGGCTACTAACTACACGGACGCCGGGCTCACCGCCGCGACGAACTACAGCTACACCGTGGTGGCATTCGACGCCGCCACGCCCGCGAACGTCTCCGCCGCGTCCGCGGCCGCCACCGCGACGACGAATTCGCCGCCGCCCCCCGGTGGAACGTCGGGACTCGATGCACGGCCTGCGAACACGACCTGTCTCGCCGGCGACCCGCCCAGCACCACGGTGAGCATCGCCGTGCAGCGCGTGTTCCCGAATCTCACGTTTCCGCTCGCGCCGACCGCAACCTCGCGGCAGACCATCGCAATGCTGCAGGCACCGGGCAACGGTGCGCGCTGGTACGTCGTGCAGAAGACGGGTTCGATCCGCGTGTTCGACATCACGCCGAACGTTGCCACGTCGACCGAGTTCATCAACGTCGCATCGCGCCTCAACTCGAACGTGGCCAGCGACAACGACGAGCGCGGCCTGCTCGGCATGGCGTTCCATCCAAACTACCCGACGGACCCGCGCGTCTATCTCTTCTACACCGGCACGACGGGCGGCAATCTCGTCGATCGCGTGTCGGAGTTCCGCACGCTCGATGGCGGCGCGACGCTGTCGCTGGGCTCGGAGCTCGAGCTGCTCAACGTCGCCGACCCGGAGGGCAATCACAACGGCGGCAATATCGCGTTCGGACCGGACGGCTTCCTCTACATCGGCATCGGCGACGGCGGTGGCGCCAACGATGCGCATGGCACGATTGGCAATGGCCAGTTGCTGACGACGCTGCTGGGAAAGATGCTGCGCATCGACGTGGCGAACTCGACGATGGCCAATCCGTACGTGATCCCGCCGTCGAATCCGTATTCCGCGAACGCGCGCTGCACGGGCGGCACCGGCGCGGCGAATTGCCCCGAAATCTATGCGTACGGCTTCCGCAATCCGTGGCGCTGGAGCTTCGATCGCGAGAGCGGGCAGCTCTGGCTCAACGACGTCGGTCAGGTCACGCTCGAGGAAGTGGACCTCGTGACGCTCGGCGGCAACTACGGCTGGCGCTGCCGCGAGGGTAATCAGCCCTTCAACGCGGCTTGCGGCTCGAACCCCGCGCCCATCGAGCCCATCGCCGTTTACGGCCGCACGCTCGGCGTATCCACGACCGGCGGCGTCGTCTATCGCGGCAGCGCGATCCCGTCGCTCCACGGCCGCTATCTGTTCGGTGACTTCGTGACCGGCAATCTCTGGCACATCTCGCGATCGACGGCGCCGACCATGACCCTGGGAGCGGGACTATCTACCGGGCTGAACATCGCGTCGTTCGGACAGGACATCGACGGCGAGGCGTACATCGTCCACCTGGGCGGCACGCTGCACCGGATCGTGCCCGGCACCGGCGGTGGCCGGCAGGTCCCGACGCAGTTGTCGGCGACCGGCTGCGTGAACGCGACCACGCCGACGCAGCCCGCGACCGGCCTCATTCCCTACGCGCCGAATGCGCCGTTCTTCTCCGACGCCGCGGTGAAGACGCGCTGGCTCGCGCTACCCGACGGCCAGAACATCACGATCGACGCCAGCAACGACTTCGATTTCCCGAACGGCAGCGTGCTCGTGAAGAACTTCCGGATAGGCACGGCGCTCGCCGAGACCCGGCTCTTCATGCGCCACAGCGATGGCATCTGGGCGGGCTACACCTACGAGTGGAATGCCGGCGGCACCGACGCGACACGCGTCGTCGGCGGCAAGACCGTGACCGTCGGTGGCCAGACCTGGCAGTTCCCGAGCGAGGCGCAGTGCCTGCAGTGTCACACCGCCGCGGCGGGCCGCACGCTCGGCCTCGAGATCGGCACGTTGAACGGCGATTTCGGTTACCCAGCTCGCACCGCGAATCAACTCACGACCTTGAACACGATCGGCACGCTGACTCCCGCGCTCACGCAGACGCCGGCCCAACTACCCGTGATTCCGGATCCGGCCGGCGGCGCGCCGGTGGGCGCGCGGGCGCGCGCGTATCTGCATGCGAATTGCTCGTACTGTCACCGCCCGGGCGGCACCGCGCCGGGCGACCAGGATTTCCGTTACACGACAACGCTCGCGCAGACGAATACCTGCGATATCGCGCCGACGTTGGGCACTCTCGGGATCACGGATCCGCGGCGCATCGCGCCGGGCTCGGCGGCGCGCTCGGTCGTCGTCGCGCGCGTGAACCGGACGGGAGCGGATGCGATGCCGCCGATCATGCGGCACACGATCGATACGGCTGGCGTGACGCTGCTGACGACGTGGGTGAACGGGCTGACGAGCTGCAACTGAATGGTGCCGCGAAGAATTAAGGTGCCGGGGAGGGGTTCTCGTGGTTGCGAACCAAATTCGCTCGATTGGGCGCGGCAGATCGCAACCACGAGAACCCCTCCCCGGCACCTTAATTCTCGGCACCCCTACTCGTTGACGACGCGCTTCTCGTCGAACTTCATGATCGCCTTGCCCGACGTCACGGTGACTTCGCCCTCGATCCGCGCGCCATTCGCGATCGCAAGCACCTTCGCGACAATCTCGCCCTGGATCACGGCGCTCGCGCCGATCTCGAGCTTGTCCTCGATCATGATTTTTCCCGTCACCTGACCGGCGATGACGGCGGAACGGGCGCCGATGCTGCCCTCCCAGTGCGCGCTCTTGCCGATGCTCAACGCACCGCCGACGCGGCCGTCACCGCGCACGTGGCCGGAAACCATGAGAGGCCCGCGCGTCTCGACGTCACCCACGATGGTCGTGCTTTCGGAAATCACGGTGGGGGACATGCCGAAGCGATCGGCGAGTCTGCGTTTGGGTTCTTCGCTCATGGTCCTCTCCACTCGACGCTGCGATTACAATAAGCCGACTGCTCCCGGGGATCATAACCATGTCCACACGCGCTCTCGTGACGCTGTTCGCAATCCCGCTGCTCGCGCTCACGGCCTGCAGCCGCGAAAGCAGCGATTGGCGCTCGGCGCAGGCCGCGGACACCGCGGAGTCGTACGAGCAGTTCATCTCCGCGCATCCGGACAGCACGCGCATCGCGAGCGCGCGCGAGCGTCTCGCGCAACTCGCGGAAGAAAAGGATTGGCGCAGCGCGGCAGAGGTGGACACGCTCGAGGCGTATCAGCGATTCGTGGAGCAATACCCCGCGGGCCGATGGGCGAAGGAAGCGCGAACGCGCTTGGACAATTTCGCGACGGGCGCCGCTGCGGCCACCGTGGGATCGCTCAACGCCGCGACTCCCGCGGCGGCAGCCACTGGCGAAGATCCGCCGCAGACGGGCAGCGCTGTGCCCGAAGCCGCGCCGGCGACTCCCGATTCCGCGAGCGGATTCGGCGTTCAGCTCGGCGCATTTTCAACGGCTGAGCGCGCGAACGACGAGTGGAAAAAGCTCCAGGCGGATGCGAACGGCATGCTCGATGGGCTCTCTCCGCGCGTCGTCGTTGGTGAGGTCGGCGGGAAAACCATCTACCGCCTGCAAGCCGAAGTGCGCGATGAAGCGCAGGCGCGCGCGATCTGCGGCGGACTCAAGGTCGCGAAAAAACCCTGCGTGCCGGTCCTGCCGGTCGTTGCGCCGTGAGCCTCGAAGCGACCCGTTAACAGAAGCTCGGCAGCTTTCAACGCAACGCAGCCGCGCGTGTCACTTCCTGACGCTGCGCGTCACCTCGCAACGCCGTAAGACTTCGGCGCTGTCTCTAACTCTTTGATTTCACTGAAGCCGACGCGCTGGCACGCCTGTTGCTTTGTCCTACCTCGTGATGACGAGATCCACAGTGACGCTGATTCTTCCCCACGCACAGGGCGTCGCGAGTACGCGCCCGGCGGTGGCGGGGATGATGGTGAAGCGCCGACGCGGTGGCAGCGTGATGTTCGCGCCCATCGATGCCCGGCTCGCTCGCGCCCAGCTCTCCGCGATCCAGGCCATCCAGGTTTCGAGGTAGCTCCTCAACAGAACTGCGAACAACTCTTCCCCGGTGTTCGCTTCTTGGCGCCGCAGACGACTTCCCCCGTCTGCGGCGCTTTTCTTTTCCCGACCCGCACTCGTAGAGTTGCGCACCTTCCGTTTCAGGTGCGTCGCATGTCCCATTCCTTCGTCCGCGTCGTCAGCCTCGTTTGTCTGCTGACGGCAGGCGTCGCCTCCGCCGCAACCAAACCCGCGAAACCAGCGCCGCCAGCGCGCGTGCCGGGGCTCGAGCAGGTGCAGTCGACGACGCTCGCGAACGGCATGAAGGTGATCGTCTGGACGGATCGCGACATCCCGAATGTCGCGCTCTACAACTGGGTGCGCGTCGGCAGCCGCAACGAAGTGCCCGGCATCACCGGTCTCGCGCATTTCTTCGAGCACATGATGTTCAACGGCACGAGCAAACGCGCGCCGGGCGAATTCGATCGCATCATGGAAGCGCAGGGCGGCGCCAACAACGCATACACGAGCGACGACGTGACGGTTTATCAGGACTGGATCCCGCGCAGCGCGCTCGATCTCGTGTTCGATCTCGAGGCCGACCGCCTCGCGAACCTCGCGTTCGATGCCAAGGTGATCGAGAGCGAGCGCGGCGTGGTGTATTCGGAGCGCCGGTTGCGCAACGAGGACAGCAACGAAGGCATGTTGTTCGAGCAGGTGCAGGCGACCGCGTTCGTCGCGCACCCGTACCAGTTCCCGACGATCGGTTGGCCCGCGGACATCCAGGGATGGAAGATCGAAGACCTGCAGAATTTCTTCAAGACCCACTACGCGCCCAACAATTGCACGCTGCTCCTGGTCGGTGACATCACCGCGGAAGAGGGCTTCGCGTTCGCGAAGAAATATCTCGAGCCAATCCCGAAGCAGGCGCCGCCGCCGCCCGTGCGTACGACGGAGCCCGAGCAGATGGGCGAGAAGCGCGTGCGAGTCGAGCGCGAGTCGCAGACGCCGCTGCTCTACATCGCGTACAAGTCGCCCGCCGCGAACGACCCGCAGGGCCCCGCGATCAACCTGCTGCTGTCGGTGCTCACCGAGGGCAATTCGTCGCGCCTGCATCGCCTGCTGGTCGAGGAGAAGAAGATCGCGATCGACGTGTCCGCGCATTTCATGGAGGGGTTCGACCCCGGCCTCACGTGGGTGATGCTCACGCTGCCGGAGGGCGCGGACATCCCGGCCGTCGAAGCCGCGCTCGATGCCGCGCTCGCGGACGTCGTGGCGATGGGCGTGACGGATGCCGAACTCGCGCGCGCGAAGAATCTCAATGCCTCGACGTTCTGGAAACAGCTCGCGACGATCAATGGCAAGGCCGGCCTGCTCGGCGCGCATGAAGTTTTCGAAGGCGACTACAAGAAGCTGTTCGACTCGCCCGCGACGTACGACAAGGTTTCGCGCGACGATCTGCAGAAGGCGGCCGCGCTGGTGTTCCGCAACGAGCGGCGCACGGTGGGTGTGCTGACGTCGCCGCCGGTCAAGGAGCCTGCTGCAACCGAAGCGCCTGCATCCGCGGAGGTGAAGAAATGAACCGCTTCACCACGTTGTTAGGCGCGCTCGTGCTGGGCGTTTCGCTGGCAACGGCCGGCATGGCAGTGGATAAAGTCCCTGCGACCGCGGGCCCTGGCGTCAAAGTCCCCGCGAACCAGCGTTTCACGCTACCCAACGGACTCACGATCATCCTCGTGCCGAAGAAGGACGTGCCGCTCATCGCGTTCGCGGGTTACGTGCGCGGGGGTGCGTTGGCGGATCCGGCGGGCAAGCCCGGCGTCGCGTCGCTCGTCGCGGGGCTGCTCGATCGCGGCGCGGGCAAACGCAATGCGTACCAGTTCGCGGACGCGGTCGAAGGCGTCGGCGGCAGCTTCAACGCGAACGCAACTTCAGAATCGATCACGTTGAACGGACAGTTTCTCGCGCGCGATCGTACGCTCATGATCGAGCTCGTCGCGGATGCGCTAGTGCGACCGATATTCGACGCCGCGGAGTTCGAGTCCTACCGCAATCGTGAGATCGAATTCATCAAGTCGGCGAAGGATTCCGATCCCTCGCAGATCGTCGCGATCTACGGCCGCGCGGCGCTATTCGGCGCGCATCCCTATGGCCGGCCGCAGAGCGGCAGCGAGCGTTCGCTCGCGTCGATCACCCGGGCCGACGTAGCCGACTACCACGCGCGGAACTTCGGCGCCGATCGCGCCGCGCTCGTGTTCGCGGGCGATCTCGATCCGAAGTGGATGAAGACGGCGCTGACCGCCGCGTTCGGTAGTTGGGGCAAGGCGCAGGCGCCGCTGCCCAAGCTCGAGCGCGCGCCGCGCGTGACGGGCCGTCGCGTATTGCTGGTCGATTCACCGGGCGCTGTGCAGACTTACTTTTGGATCGCCAACGTCGGCGTCGATCGCCGCTACAGCGGCCGACCCGCGCTCGACCTCGTGAACACGCTGTACGGCGGACGCTTCACGTCGATCCTCAATACCGAGCTGCGCATCAAGTCGGGCCTCTCGTATGGCGCGTCGTCGTCGTTCGCGCGCGGCACCGTGCCCGGCGCGTTCGCGATCCGCTCGTTCACGCAGACCGACAACACCGCCAAGGCGCTCGATCTCACGCTCGAGACGCTCGAGAACCTCAAACGCGGCGCGCTCGAGCCCGCAATGCTCGAGTCCGTGCGCGCGTATGTGCTCGGCCAATACCCGCTGCAGCTAGAGACCGCGGCGCATTGGGCCGGCACGCTCTCCGACCTCGAGTTCTACGGGCTCGGCAAGGACTACATCGAAGGCTATGGTCCGGCGATCGCGACAGTGGATCTCGCGGAGACCGCGGCGGTCACGGCGGATGCGTTTCCGCGGCCGGTCGATCTCGTCATCGTGCTGATCGGCGACGCGGCGAAGATTCGCGAGGCAGCGCAGAAGTACGGCACCGTCACGGAGATGAAGATTTCCGACACCGATTTCTCGCCGGGGAAGTAAATGGCGGATCACGGCTCGTCGGCCAAGGCGATTCTCTACGCCTTCGTCGCCAATCTCGGCATCGCGCTGGCGAAGCTCGCGGCGTCCATCTACACGAACTCGGGCAGCATGCTGGCCGAGGCGATCCACTCGTTCGCGGATTGCGGCAACCAGGTGTTGCTGTTCATCGGCCTCAAGCAATCGCAGAAGCCGGCCGACGCGAAGCACCCGCTGGGGTACGGGAAGATCACGTACTTCTGGAGCTTCGTCGTCGCGTTGCTGCTGTTCTCGATGGGCGGTCTGTTCTCCATCTACGAGGGCTGGCACAAGTTGTCGGCGCACGAGCCGCTCAACAAACCGTGGGTTGCGTTGTTGGTGCTCGGTTTGTCGATCGGACTCGAGTTCGGTTCGTTGATGGGCTGCCTGCGCGAGATCAAGAAGCTGCGCAAGGGCAAGTCGCTGGGTTACTGGCTCAGGAACACGCGCAACGCGGAGCTCGTCGTGGTGCTGGGCGAAGACGTCGCCGCGCTGGTCGGCCTCGCGCTCGCCTTTGTCTTCGTGGCGCTCGCCACCGCGACCGGCCAGCCGGTCTTCGACGCGATCGGTTCCATCGTGATCGGGGTGATCCTCGTCTGCGTCTCGGTATTCATCGCGATCCGCATCAAGGGACTGATCGTCGGCCGGTCGGCGGAAGACGATCTGCAGGAGGCGATCCGCGCGGACATCGAGTCCGATCCGAACATCGACGGATTGCTGAATGCGATCACGATGCAAATGGGGCCGGACGTGATGCTCGCGCTGAAGGTGCGCATGAAGGCGGGCGTCCCCATCGAAGTTGCCGCGCGGCACATCAATGCGCTGGAGCAGCGCATCAAGGCGAAGTTTCCCGAGGTGAAGTGGTTGTTCGTAGAGCCCGACGTCGCCGACTGAAAATAGGGGTCAGGTCCCATTTCCGATCCGGTCTGGAGTCACGTTGCCGATACTCAAACTACCCGGTGGGACGGACATTGCGGAAATGGTGTTTTTCGCCGCCTCCGCCATGCCCGATCGCGTGCCAGGCCCTCCCGAGTTAGAGCAGCTCGAGCGCGATCGCAAGGTCATCCGCTTCGACACCGGCGCCGATGGTGGATATCTGCTCTACGCTTACGTCGAAGAGGACATACCGCTCGAGCTGCGTGCGCAATGCCTCGCCGAAGTCAGGATCGACGGCGAACTCGAGATTCCGGACGGACGGGTTGCGTTCGGCGGCGCCGAGTCCTGCGTGAGCGATTTCCAGCCGAACAAGAGCATCCGCAGCGACGGACTGGTGTCGCCAGGAACCTATTCCGTGACTGCGTTCCTCACCGACATCCCGGAAGAGAAATACCAACGGGATCTTGTCGAGCTCCATTCGCGAACCGGCAATCGCGTCAGAATTCTTCGTTGGCTGCCGCGCGTGCCGATCCTGGTAGGCATCCCGATTCTCTTCTATCAAGTCGTGGCCGGCACATTCTGGATTGCCCTTGCCGTCGGCTTGGGCGCCGTCATCGTGTACAGGCTCCTCGCGAGCGTGCCGCCGATCGCGAGCGCGCGGTCGAACTACGCGGCCCAAAAGCAGGAGCTAGACATGCTCTATCCCAGCATCGTCATCGAGATGCGGCGGCGCTAGCCAGCCAGTCGCGCTCCTCCGCCGTGCTGTCGCGGCCGAGCGCGGTGTTCCGGTAGGGAAATCGCCCGAACCGCCGGATCGCGTCGCGATGCTCGTGCGCATATTTCAACGTGTCCGCGAAGAACTCCCGCAACTCCGCCGGCGCCTCGTCCGCCAGCCGCTCGCAGGCCTTCACCGATGCATCCTGCGCCTCCAGCGATTCCGCGTGCTCGAGCGGTAGATAGAAGAACAGCCGCTCCACGGGATGCAACGCCTGGTCCGCGGCGAGCTGCAGTCCCTCGAACGAGAGCGCCAGCGCGCGGGCGTCGAAGGCGAAGGACTCCACGGTTCCTCGATAGATGTTTCGCGGCACCTGGTCGAACAACAGGATCAGCGCGAGCCGCCGCCGCGGCGTCGCCGCCCACGAATCGAACTCTCCACGCGCCGCGCGCAGCAGCAGCGGTTCGAGGTTCGCGCGGATCTGCGCGTCGCGCGCCTCCGCCGCCCGCCCGTCGCCACCAAACCAGAAAGTGGTCCGCTCGGTGAGACGCGCCAGATCGAAAGATCCTTGGCCAAACCAGTAATCGAGGATGTCATTTGGGCCGTGCATGCACGTCATGCTAGACCGAACGGAACGCAATCGCGTTGGTACACTCAAACAACTCGACATCGGGTCAAGAGGACATCACCCATGATCACGCTTGGGCTCGCGCGCCGGGTCGCGCTCGCGTTTTGCGCCATCCTTCTGTCAAACATTGCTCCGGCGCAGGACGCCATCCCGCCCGGTCTTCGCGACTGGCAGGGATGGGTGCTCCGCGGTGAAGAATTCCGGCGCTGTCCCTTCCTCTCGAACGCGTTGACGGGCTCGGCGCAGCCCATTCCCGAGCACGCCTTCCGCTGCCTGTGGCCCGAGCGGATGACGCTCGCCGTCGACGCGCGCGGCGGCACGTTCACGCAACGCTGGCAGGTGTACGCGGACAGCCGGATCGAACTACCGGGCAATGCCGAGCACTGGCCACGCGACGTGCGCGTCAACGGCGCGCCGGCCGCGGTCGTCGCGGCCCTCGATACGCCGACCCTGCGGCTCGGCCCCGGCACATATACGCTCTCCGGCCGCTTCGCCTGGAGCGCGCGTCCCGAGTCGCTGCCGCTGCCCGCGTCGACGGCGATCGTCGATCTCTCCGTCGACGGGCAACGCGTCTCTCAGCCCGAGCGTCCCGGTGGCGCCGTGTGGCTCGGCAAGCGTCGCAGCACGGAAGAGCCTGCCGCGATGGAGGTGCAGGTCTACCGCCTCGTCCAGGACGAGATCCCGGCCTATCTACAGACGCGCATCCGCCTGAACGTCGCGGGCGATGCCCGCGAGGAGCTGCTGGCGCGCGTGCTGCCCGAGGGTTTCACCGCGATCGCGCTCACGGGCGGCCTGCCCGCACGACTCGAACTCGACGGCCGCCTGCGCGTGCAGGTGCGCGCCGGCATTCACGAAATCACGCTGTTCGCGCGCGGTGCATCCGTCGCCGACGCACTCGCAAGGCCCGCACCCGGCGAGGGAAAGTGGCCGCGAGAGGAGATCTGGAGCTTCGCGGCCAACGACACGATGCGCGTGGCCGCCGCCGAAGGTGCCGACGGCATCGATCCCGCGCAGGCGAACGTGCCGACCGAATGGCGGCAGCTGCCCGCGTTCCGCATGCCGGTGGATGCGAAGCTCACGGTCGTCGAGCGCAGTCGCGGACTCGCGAACACCGATGCGAATCGCCTGTCTCTCGCGCGAAACCTCTGGCTCGACTTCGATCACGAGGGTTACACCGCCGTCGACCGGATCGTCGGCACGATGCGCCGCGACTGGCGCCTCGACATGCAGGCGCCGTTCGCGCTCGCGAGCGCGCGGCAGGGCGCCGACCAGTTGCTCGTCACCGAAAGCGCGAAAGGCAGCGGCGGGGTCGAGCTGCGCAGTCCTCGCGTCAATCTCGAAACCATCGCGCGGAAAACCTCCGGCGGTGGCGGAATGCCCGCGACCGGCTGGAACGAGCGTTTCGATCGCGTGTCGGGCGTCGTGCACCTGCCGCCCGGTCACCGGCTGCTCGCGGCGATTGGCGCCGACGCCGCGCCGGGATCGTGGTGGGAGAGCTGGGGACTCTGGAATGTGTTCGGCGTGCTGATCGTCGTCGTGTTCGTGTACTGGGCGGCGGGCGTCGTGCCGGCCGTGGTCGCCGCCGTCGCACTGCTGCTGACGTATCAGGAAGCGCCCGCGTACATCTGGCTCTGGGGCAACCTGCTCGCCGCGCTCGCGATCGCGCGTGCCGCGCCCGAAGGGAGATTCCGGAATTTCGCGCGTCGCTACCGCACGCTGAGTTTCGTCGTGCTCGCGATCGCGCTGCTGCCGTTCCTCTGGATGCAGGTTCGCTACGCGTTGTATCCGCAGCTCGAAGGGCCTAGCTACACTCATCCCATTCTCACGGAACGAAACAACGGCGAGAATCCGTATGGGCTCGAGGCGTTGTGGTCCGAAGGGCCGAACCTGAATCCGTTCGCCAGCAAGGCCCCAGAGGCCGCAGCGCCGCCGCCGATCGAAGCGGACATCAGAGAGGATGCGATCGAATTGAACTTCGTTCGGGAGCCGACGGCGATCCAGGACGCCACCGCCGCGGCCACGGATGCCAGTGCAGCCGCGACCGATGCCGCGGCTGCGGCGACGGAGGCCGCCGCTCCGATTCCACGATCGAAGAACGTTCCGACCCAGGCTCTCGGCGAGAGCTTCGGCCTCAACTCGCGCCAGGTCGTGCAGCGTTACGCCGCAGGCACGATCCTCCAGGCCGGACCCGGACGGCCCGCCTGGACCTACAGCTCCTATAACTACTACTGGTCCGGCCCCGTCGAAGCGACCGACACCGTACGGTTTGTCTACATCGGCCCCGTCACGATGTTCTTCTGGCGCCTCATCGGCGTGATCTCGTTGATCGCGCTGTTCGGCTATCTCGCCGCGCTGAGCTTCGACGGACCTGCGCCTGGCGGTTCGGCGCCTGGCGGTTCGTGGCTCTCGCGCCTGCCCGGCATGCCGCGCGCCGCGGCCGGCTGGCTCGCGCCGGTGCTGCTGCTCGGTGCGCTCGCGATCCCCGGCAATGCGTTCGCGCAAGGCACGGCCGCACCGGACTCGGCGCTGCTCGCCGAACTCAAGTCGCGTCTCACGGCAGAGCCGAAGTGCGCGCCGAATTGCGCGGAGATCACTTCCGCGCGAGTCACCGTCGACGGCGACCGGCTCGAGGTCGTCCTGCAGGTGAGCGCACTCGCGACGCTCGCCGTGGCGATGCCGCACGGGAGCGATCGATGGCAGCTCGACGAGGTCAGTGTCGATGCGCGCGCGTCGCTCGCCGTCGGCCGCGAGAGCGACTCATCGTTGTGGGTGCCGCTGACTGCCGGCGCGCACACCGTGCGGCTCTCGGGCCGGCTCGCCTCGGCCGAATCCGTCCAGCTCGCGTTTCCGCAGGTTCCGCGCACGATCGACGTGAGCGCGCGTGGCTGGACCGCGAACGGCGTCAACGAGGGACGGCTCGTCTCGGGCTCGCTCGAGCTGGCGCGAATCAAGGAGACGCGCGCGGGCGGCGCGCAGCTCTCGGCGGGCAGCGAATTCCCGGCGTTCGTGCAAGTCGTTCGGCAATTCAATCTCGATCTCGACTGGACGCTCGACACGCGCGTGTCGCGTATCGCACCGGAGCGTGCCGCGATCTCGGTCGAGGTGCCGCTCGTCAGCGGCGAATCGGTACTCACGCCCGGCATCGAAGTGCGCAACGGCACCGCGCTCGTGGGGCTGAGCGCGGGGCAGTTGAACCTCGATTGGCACTCCGGGCTCGCGCGCGCGGAAACGTTGGAGATCACTCTGCCCGCGGACGCACTGCGCTCCGAAGACTGGAGCTTCAGTGTGAACCCGCAGTGGAACGTGAGCTTCTCGGGCTTCCCGGCGGTGCTGCCGCAGAGCATCGATGGCGGGAACTGGGTGTTCCGGTTCATCCCGCGCCCGGGCGAGAAGCTCGCGCTCGCGATCACGCGTCCGAAAGGCGTGAAGGGCACGACGCTCGCCATCGACCGTGTGAGCCGTGAAGTGACCGTCGGCCTGCGCTCGTCGAACACGACGCTCGCGTTCGACTTCCGCAGCACGCAGGGCGGGCGGCACGTGCTCAAGCTGCCGCTCGACGCGCGCGTCACGTCGGTGACGTTCGACGGGCAATCACAACCGGTGCGGCCAGAGAAGGGCGAGCTGCCGTTGTCGCTGACGCCAGGAGCGCATCGCTTCGAGGTGTCGTGGGAGGACTCGAAGGACATCGGATTGCGCATGCGCCCGCCGGTAGTCGATCTCGGATCGCCCGCGAGCAACGTGACCACGCGTGTCGGGATGCCGGATTCGCGCTGGGTCTTGTTCGCGAGCGGGCCGGGCGTTGGCCCCGCGGTGCTCTACTGGGGCGAACTCGTCGTGTTCATCGGCATGGCGTGGCTGCTGTCGCGCTGGTCGCGCTCGCCGTTGCGATTCACGGAGTGGCTGCTGCTCGGTCTCGGGTTGTCGACGCAGTCCTGGGCCGTGTTCGCGCTGACGGCCGCGTGGCTGCTCGTGATGCGCTGGCGCGAAGGCTGGCAGCCGTCGGAAGGTCTTGCGCGCTGGCGATTCAACACGCTGCAGGTGCTGCTCGCGCTGTTCACCGTGTTCGCGATCTCGACGCTGGTGTTCTCGGGAATCCGCAACGGCCTTCTCGCGCGGCCGGACATGGGCATCAAGTCGGTGGGTTACTACGGTGAGAGCCTGCGCTGGTTCCAGGATCAGGTCGCGGGCGTCGTCGAAGCACCGAGTATCTGGTCCGTACCGATGTGGGTGTATCGCTGGGTGATGCTCGCGTGGGCGATCTGGATGGCGTTCGCTCTGGTGCGGTGGCTGCGGTGGGCGTTCGATTCGTGGAAGACGAACGGCCTGTGGCGGTGAAATGGGGACATTCCCCGTTTCCTAGCAAAAGGGGACGGGCCTGATCGGTTGCGGGCGCGCCGGACTCCCGACTGAATCTCCTTGCGGCCCTCAGGGAGATCGCGCTTCAGGAAAGAGTGGGGACATTCTTTCCTGGCGTCCGCTCGTCGTCGCTACGCGCCTTCCTGGCTCTGAAAGGTCGCACTAGACAGGCACCACCACGGCGCTGACGCTCCTCCTCGCCGATCTCCATTCGGGCCGCAAGGAGATTCAGTCGGAAGCCGGCGCGTCGGGGCTCTCACTTCAGGCCTGTCCCCATTTGCTAGGAAACGAGGAATGTCCCCATTTCGGAGTGAAAGAGAGAGCGGCCGCGAACGCGGCGGGAAAGGAAAAGTCCGCGGCGCGAGGTGGCGCCGCGACTCTCTTACTCGCAGAGCCCTTCGAGATAACCCTGGGCCACCGGCGACAGACGCTTGCGCGCCAGTTCGCGAGCCTTGGGCTCATCGACGATCTCTTCCAGCGGGCCGCTCACGAGAATGTGGCGCACGTGCGGATCATGCTCGGCCTTGCGGGCGAGCTTGTTCAGCACGGTGAAACCGCGGGAGATCTTGTCGCTCTTGAAGCGCCGGTGCTCGATCGAGCTGGCGAGGTACTTGCCGAAGCGGGCGTACAGAAAGTAGTCGTCGTTTCCAACGTGGAAACGGGCTTCAGCAAAGAAGTCGGGAAAATTCTTCTCTAAATACAGATTGACGGTATGAAGACGGGGTCCAGAGTCGATGTGTTCTTGACGAACTAGTGACCGCACAGATTTCTTCATTAAAGTTGTCCACCTCCAACTGGGTCCGGAGCACCATTTCTGGACGTCACGACCGGTTCCCAACCCCGCAACGCGCGCGAAAGATAGAGCCAACTGACTTCGACTGCAATAGGACGCGCCATGAAATTTCTGCCGGTTCTCATTCTTGCGACGACTCTCTCGGCCTGCGGTGCGCGCTCGAGCGACGAGGAGCGCGTGCGCGAGCTCTTCGCAAACGCGGAAGAGGCCGCGGAAGCTCGCGACACCTCCGACGTTCTCGCGCTCGTCGCCGACGAATACACCGACGCGCAGGGATTGGACAAAACGTCGCTCGGGAATTTCCTGCGCGGGTGGTTCCTCGCGCATCCGCGCGTCGAGCTGACGGTCGTCGTCGAAAGCCTGGAATTTCCCGTCGATGGGCTCGCGCAGGCAAATATCACCGTGGGGAATCTGGCGCGCGAAGTTGAAGTCGAGCGGATCAAGGTGGAGCTGCGCCGCGACGGCGAGGATTGGCGGGTCGTGCGCGCCGACCGCCGGCGCTGAGTTACGTCAAACCCGTCTCCATCCGACGACGTTGTGATGCCGATCACCGTTTGCGGTTTAATCCAGATCGATCGGTGCCGACAAAGGCTGTGAGATAACCGATGCCCGACTACCGAAAACCTCCGCATCAGCCCACATCGCGCCACGAAGGCGCGTCGCGGTCGTCCGCGCATGACGATTCCGATGGTTTCAGTATCGAGACGACCCAGATGCGGCTGAAGTCGATCAAGCTCCGCCGCAACGAAGTGGAGGTCGCGCAGGTCTCGAACGCGCCAGTTCCGAAAGACACGTTTCCGGAAAAATTCATGCAGAGCGACCGGCCCGCGGGCCGCGTCCGTCACGACGAACGCGGCATGGCCGTCTGGGATTGGGCGGTGGCCTCGGGTGAGTTCGCCGCGCTCTCCGCGACGAACATGATGAAGAAGCTGGAGATCGACGACCTCAAGATCGAAGACACCCAGCGCGCCGTGCGCGCGCTCGCGCAACCGGCGGGCCGCGACGTCGGCGGCGGTGGCGATCCTTACAACCAGCGTGGTTCGGGTCAGCGTCCCGTCGAAGCCGCGCAGCGCCAGGGCGTCACGGGCTCGCCCGATCGTCCGCGCAACTCCGTGCTCGACCAGCTCATCGGCACTAAAAAGTAGCTCGTCCGGCTACTTTGTCTTCTTCTTCGTCTTTCCGTACTTCTTCTCGTACTCGGCGACTTCCTTCTCGTACTTCGCGTTCGCCTCGTCACGCCGGGCGATGTACTGCTGCATCTGTTCGAGGGTCTCGACGGCCCAGCGTCGCGTGCCCAGGTCAGTTGCGTAGCGAATCGTGTCCTTGAGATACGGGATCATCGCGTCCGGCTCGGAGGCGCGGCTCTTCAGGTTCGCGAGCGACATCGCGATCATCGCGCTCGAGGGCGCGCGCCTGTACGCGGCCACCAGCGCCTGTTCCGCGACATCGAGGTTCTGATTGAGCCGCGTCGCGGCGGTACCGAATCCCCATAGCGCTTCGACGTCGGCATTGTTGTGCTCGACCGCCTTCGCATACAGCTTGAGCGCGCGCTTCAGATCGAGTTCGCTATCCGCCGTCGAGCGCTCCCGGAGCGGACTCCACTCCGTCGCATTCGTGAGCAGCACCGCCCCGAGCTCGCGTCGTCCCTCCCAGTCGCCGTCGACGAGCGACTTCTCCGCCTTGTCGACGGCGCGCGTGAATGCCGCGTTGTCTTCATCGAGCGCGGCGAGCCGTGCCTCGAAGATCGCCGCCCGCGCGGAGTCCGGCTCGCGACGCGCAAGCGCCTCGACGAGCGGACGCACGCGATCCGGTCCGAGGCTGCGCGTCTCGAGCATGAGATCGATGTAGACGGCGTACGCGTCGTTCTCGGACAACGGCTTTCCCTCGGGCAGCGTCACGGGCGGAATCTCGCCCAGTGTGATTGCACCGGAGCTCATGTCCGTGCGGCGCGAGTAGTCGCGAAGCATCTTGTCGGCGACAGACAAGTCGGGACCGAACGCGGTGCGCGCCGCCTCGGGTTGCGGATGCAGCGTGTTCAGCTCGCGCAGGTACGCGAAGAGCTGCTTGCCGAACTCGCGGTTCTCGACGAGACCGTAGTGCACGGTCAGCCACGACTGGGAGTAGAACGAGTTCGCGAGCTTGTGCGACTGGTATTCGGGCGAGTGGTTGTCGACCGCGATGAGGCGATCGAAGGTGATCCAGTCGCCATCGCGCGCTTCGTAGACGCGATGCATGGGGAGCTGCAGGACGGCCATGCCCTTGCTGGTGAACTTCACGTACCCCATGAGCTCGGCGAGCCCTTCGTTGAACCACGGCGGGTATTCACCCGAGAACTGCGACGAGAGATAGAAGTGCGTGTATTCGTGGAAGACGATGTGCAGCGAATCCTGCCGCTCGAAGTCGCCGTTCATCGCGATGTAGTTGGAGAATCTTCCGGGCTGGAAGTAACCCGCGATGTTTTCGCGCGGCTGGAAGTACTTCTGAAAATCGCTCGAGCTCACGATCACGATTTGCGTCGGGAACTGGTTCGGCGTCGCCCGCTTGCCGAGCGTCTTCTCGAGCGTGATGCGGAACTTGAAGAGATCCTCGATGAAGTCGCGCGCCTGGTTGCGGCTGCGCGAGGTGTAGATCGTGTAGTCGCCAGCGTCGTAGCGGACCAGTTTGCCGACGCGGGGGTCGGCGGCGAGCGCGGTGGATGCGATGAGCGTCGCGATCGCCGATGCCACCAGAGTTTTCATGCTTCCTCTCATTGTGGCGCGGTCTGCCGCAGCAAAGCGCGCAACTCCCGCAACCGTTGCGCCGCGCGGATGCGCTGCGCGGAATCGCCGGAGAAGCGCCACGTGTCGATGAGCCACGGCACCATCTTCCCGGGCTCCTCCGCCGCCTCATGCACCAGCGCTGTGGCCATCGCGAGGTCCGCGTTGTCGGGGACCTGCGCGCGCGCGCGTTCGAGCCGGGCGAGCGCGACGTCGAGACCGACCTTCCGGTGTGCGGCGGCCAGCGCGAATCCCCACGCGGCCTCGGCATCGCCGGCGTCCGCCTGCAGCGCGCGATCGAGAAGAACATACGCACGTTCGGCATACCCGGGTTCGTCCAGCCGATCGAGCAGCGCGAGCGCCGCCTCGCGCGCGATGCGCGCATCGCCGGCGGGAAGCTTTTCGAGGAGCGCGGCCGCCCGGACTTCGTCGGATTCGCGCAGCGCGAGTCGCAGTTGGAGGACGGCGACGTCGGGTGAGTCGGGCGCGAGCGCTGCGGCCTCCGCGATCAACTCGCGCAGGTTCTGCGGATTGAAGTTCGTGTCGAGCATCACGCGCGCGAGCCGCGTGCGCGCCTCGAGTTCGCTGAGCCGGCGTCCCCTGCCGAGTGACGGCGCATCCGCCGGCTCGAACTCGATCACGCCCTCGCGGAACAACGGCTGGGAGACGTAGCGCTGCAGGCTCGCATCGAGCGCCGCCAGACTCATGCCGAAGCTGTCCTGCGCGGCTTCCTCGATCGGCACGAGCCGGTTCAGCGCCGCGAGGAATGTCAGCATCGACGCGCCGAAGGCCGGCTCGTTGATGAGGCCGCGATGCACGATGCCCCACGATTCCAGATGCACCTCGGGCGATTCCGCGGCGGACAGGTACTCGGGCGAATGCTTGTCGAGCTCGAACAGGCGCGATAGCGGAATCCACGTGCCGCGGTAGCGTACCGATGGCGTGCCGATGATCGCCCGCCGGCCGTGCAGCTCGGTCGCACCCAGCATCGT
The DNA here is from genome assembly GCA_043747835.1 of Pseudomonadota bacterium. Taxonomy (GTDB): domain Bacteria; phylum Pseudomonadota; class Gammaproteobacteria; order Steroidobacterales; family Steroidobacteraceae; genus CADEED01. The sequence continues at coordinate 91,276 of JAYTOK010000053.1, forward strand.
CGCGAGACCCTCATCGAACCAGAGCGGATGCAGGCCACGGAACTGCGTGTGCAGGAACAGGTGCGTGTATTCGTGGAAGACGGCTTCACGCAATTGCTCAGGCAGCAGGTCGGCGTCGATGAGCAGCAGATTCGAGAACCGCCGCGGCACGAACTCGGCATACACGCCGCTGCCGGGGCGCAGATATGCCTCCCAGACTGCCTCGGTCACGACATAGATCTGTGTGGCGGTGCCCGTCGGCCTGACTTCGCGCGCCAGCGTGCGCGAGAGCACGCGTTCGAAATTCGCGATCTGCCGCGCGATGCGGCCGGCGTTCACGCCGTCGGCGACGACCAACGAATAGGTGGGCGTTTCGTAGAGCCGCAGGATCCCGATGTCGGGAGTTTCAGCGGTCGCCCTCACAGCGAGGCCGAGTGCCAATGCTGTGAGCAACCGGAGCATGGGGCGCGATCTACTCCGCCGGACCGCGGCAGCTCGACGGCAGGAATTTGTCGTCGATGTCGGTGCGGTTCTCGCCGACGGCCTCCATGCCCTCGGGCACGGAGCGGCGACCGCAGCGCCACGACATCGGGCTCGCGGGGCTGCCGGTCACGACCAGCGGCTGCAGCGTGATGACGTGGCCTTCGATGAGCTTGTTCGCGTGATTGCCCATGTGGACGTGCAGCGCGCCGTTCTCGACGTCGATCGACTTGACGTAGTTGCCGATCAGTTTGTCGGCCTGCGGAACGCCCGCCTCGCGATTGGTGTTCGGCATGCGCCCGCGCTCCTTTCTGAATTCCTGCACGGAGCCCTTGATCTCGCTCGCGAGCGAGAACGCTTCGACCACCTGCGCGCGCACGGTGTAATCCTGGTACGACGGAATCGCGATCGACGCGAGGATGCCGACGATCGCGATGACGATCATGAGCTCGATGAGAGTGAAGCCGCGGTGTCGCATGGTTGTTCCTCAGATGATCGAGCCGAGTTTGAAGATCGGCAGATACATTGCGATGAGATAGGTGCTGACGATCAGGTATATGAGCACGCGCAGCCCGATCACGAGCCCGTTGCGCGGTTCTTCGAATCGCTCCGCGGCATGGATCGCGTCGTCGTCGAGAAGCCGTGCGAGTTCTTCGCGCAGCCGGCCGAGCGTCGCGGCGATCGAGAGCAGGCGCGGGCGGTGATCGTCGCCGGGCTCGCCTGCGAGTTTCGTGGCGATGGTGGTGGCGGTTTCGGGCGTCGCGCCCGCGTCCAGCAGCAAGGCGACGTAGCGCATCCACAGCGAGACATCGTGATCGTGCGCCCATTCCTTCAAGCCCGGCACGCGTGCTAGCAGCGGCCGCATCGGCTGCATCGTCTGGAGGCGCTTCTTCAATTTCACGACGCCCCACAGGAACAGGACGATGGCGGCAATGAGAACCAGGAGCACGGGCGCCAGCAGCCAGACGGTGCCGATCACGAACTCCGTGAAATGCGGTAGTTGGGCGCCAGCGCCTTCGTAAATCGTGCGGAACGCGGGCAGCACGAAGATCGAGTAGACGCCGGCCACGAGCACGAGCAGGAATGCAAGTATCGACAGGTACGTCCCGAGCGTCGTCGCGCCGGCGAGGGCGGGACCGAGTCCGGTGCGGAAATCGCGCGCCGCAGTTTCGTAGGCCGCGTACGTGCGCTCGGGACTCATGCCGTTCGCGCGCGCCGCCGCGAGCAGGGCGGTGATCTGCGCGGAGGCGCCCGTTTCGGACTGGCCGGCGAGCGTGCTTTCGGTCTCGGTGATGGCCCAGTGGTACTCGTCGGGCAGTGCCGAGCGCAGGTTTTGCGCCGCGACGGATGCGTCCTTTCCCGCCTCGAACTCGCGCGCGAACTGATGCGAGACGAACGCGCGGATGTCGCGGGTCACGCGCACGCTCACGTGCGCACCCGGCACGCGGCCATCAGCATCGATGTCGGGACGGTCGTCCGGTTCTCGCCGCGGACCGTGAAGCCGCGCGGCGCCGGCGCATTGCCGCAAACCCAGACGATCGCGCTGGACGAATCGCCCGCCGGAAAGGCGGGTCGGATGGAGATGATTTCGCCCCCGAGCTCGCCGAACTTCTCACCGAGGATGAAGTTCGCGGTCCCCTCGGAGTCGCCTTCGGCGGGGAAGAAGTAGACACCTTCATCGTCGTCTACGAGCGGCGGTGCATCGGCGCGCACGCCGTCGGTGGCCCAGACCTCCGCCCAGTGCACCTTCGCGTGGGTCGCGAGGCTGAGAACTTCGGCCTGCTTCACGCGCGGGAGCACGGCCAGCGCTTCGCGCACCGTCAGCGCGCTCAGGATTCCTACGAGCGCGGCGACGACGAGGAATTCCCCGGGAGAAGCTCCCATGATCAGCCTGGAACGGCGCGTCGTATCCCCCATCGGGCTAGACTAATGGCCGTTCATCACCGCGTCTATCTATACGATGCACCCCCATCGCCGCGCGCTGTTCCAGATCCACGTCTGCGTGGTGCTGTGGGGCGTCACCGCGATCCTGGGCAAGCTCATCTCGCTGCCCGCGACGCAGCTCGTGTGGTGGCGCATGTTGTTAGTCACCGCCGCGCTCGCCTGCGTGCCGCGAGTCTGGCGTGCGCTCGCGACGATTCCGCCACGTCGCATGCTCGCGTTCGCCGGCATCGGCTGCGTCGTCGCGCTGCACTGGCTCGCGTTCTATGGCGCGGTGAAACTCGCGAACGCTTCGGTCGCCGCCACGACGATGGCGCTGGCCCCGGTCGTCACCGCGCTCATCGAACCGGCGCTGACCGGCGCGCGCTTCGAACGACATAATCTCCTGCTCGGAATCCTCGTGATTCCGGGTGTCGCGCTGGTGGTCGGCGGCATCCCGACGTCGATGGAAATCGGGTTCTGGGTGGGCGTCGCGTCGGCGGCGCTCGCGGCACTCTTCAACGCGCTCAACAAGCGCTACCTGGGCCAGCACGATGCACTCGCGGTGACGGGGCTCGAGTTGGGTGCGGGTTTCCTGCTCGTCGCGGCGCTCGCACCCTTCATCAGCGCGCCCGGTTCCGCCTTTATCTTGCCGGATGTCCGGGATGGGGCATGGCTGCTCGTGCTCGCGTTTCTCTGCACCCTGATCCCCTACGCCGTTGCGCTCGGCGCCCTGCGGCACCTGTCCGCGTTCACGGCGCAACTGGCCGTGAATCTGGAGCCTGTTTACGCGATCGCTCTCGCGGTGTTGTTCCTGGGAGAGGCGCGCGAGCTCGATACGCTCTTCTATGCAGGCGTCGCGATCGTACTGGCCGCGGTTTTCGGCCATGGATTCCTGCAGATGCGGCAAGCGAAGCTCACGGGATCGTTGACCGACGAAACCCGGTCTGTATGATCACCTTCATATATATCTGATTGCCTGAGCAGCGCCCTCGCGGCCGCGCTTCCTCCAGATGTAACCAATTGAGTGCGAAGAAGTTGTGGGCCGTGTGGCCCATGGCGTGGGGTGGTGCGCCCCGCGCGTTTCGTGTTTGAGTGTTGGAGGATAGCTATGACCGCGATTCGTTTGGGGCCGCCCCCGAAGCAGGGCCTTTACGACCCACAGTTCGAACATGACGCCTGCGGCGTCGGCTTCGTCGTGGACATCAAAGGCCGCAAGTCGAACAACGTCCTCAAGCAAGCGATCCAGATCCTCAAGAATCTCGACCATCGCGGCGCCAGTGGCGCCGAGGTCAACACCGGCGACGGCGCCGGCATCCTGATGCAGCTCCCGCACGCCTTCCTCAAGAAGGTGGCGAAGAAAGACGCGCGCATCAACTTGCCCGAGCCCGGCTTCTACGCCGCGGGCAACATCTTCATGCCGCGCAACGCGACGCAGCGTCGCAAGATCGAAGAAGTGTTCGCGCGTGTCGTGCAGGCCGAAGGCCAGATCTATCTCGGCGCGCGCACCGTGCCGACGGACAACTCCATGCTCGGCGAGACCGCGAAGGCCGCGGAGCCGTTCGTGCGCCAGGTGTTCATCGGCCGCGGGCCGGAGACGGCCGACGAGAACGAGTTCGAGCGCAAGCTCTACGTGATCCGCAAGCGTGCTTATAACGAGATCCGCGTCTCGACCATTGGTGGTGCGGAGTTTTGGTATGTGGTGTCCCTGAGCCACAAGACCCTGGTCTACAAGGGCATGCTGACGACGATGCAGCTCGACGCGTATTTCCTCGATCTGCAGAACCCGTTGATGGAGACCGCCATCGGTCTCGTGCATTCGCGCTTCAGCACGAACACCTTTCCGAGCTGGGACCGCGCGCATCCGTACCGCTGCATCGCGCACAACGGCGAGATCAACACGCTGCGCGGCAACATCAACTGGATGCGCGCGCGCGAGGCGCTGTTCGAGTCGCCGCTGTTCGGCGACGACATCAAGAAGATTCCGCCGATCGTGAACCCGAACGGCACGGACTCCTCGATGTTCGACAACGTGCTGGAACTGCTCACGCTCTCCGGCCGTTCGATGCCGCACGCCGTGATGATGATGATCCCCGAGCCGTGGTCGAAGCACGCCTCGATGGATCCCGCGCGCAAGGCGTTCTACCAGTACCACAGTAGTTTGATGGAGCCGTGGGACGGTCCCGCGGACATCTCGTTCACCGACGGCAAGCGCATCGGCGCGGTCCTCGATCGCAACGGTTTGCGCCCGGGCCGCTACTACGTGACGAAGGACGACCTTGTCGTCATGGCGTCCGAAGCCGGCGTGCTCGAATTCCCGCCGGAGAACATCGTGCGCAAGGGCCGCTTGCAGCCGGGCCGCATGTTCCTCGTCGACACCGAGCTCGGCCGCATCGTCGAAGACGAAGAGATCAAGGCGCAGATCATCAACGAGCGTCCGTACGCGGAGTGGCTCAAGCAGTTCCTCGTGTATCTCAAGGATCTGCCCGCGGCTCCCGAACTGCCGGCTCCCGAACCCGTCGCGTTGGCCAAGCGCCAGGTCGCGTTCGGCTACACGTTCGAAGATCAGCGCATGCTGATGACGCCGATGGCGCGCGACGGCGTCGAAGCCGTGGGCTCCATGGGCAACGACACGCCGCTCGCAGCGCTGTCGAACAAGTCGCGTCTGCTCTACGACTATTTCAAGCAGCTGTTCGCGCAGGTCACGAACCCGCCGATCGATTGCATCCGCGAAGAGATCATCACGTCGAGCGAAGTGTGGCTGGGCGCCGAAGGCAACCTGCTCGATCCGCGTCCCGGCGATTGCCGCCGCGTCGAGCTCGCGGGGCCCGTACTCACGAACGAAGAGTTCGCGAGGATTCGCCGCATCTCGCTGCCCGGGCTCAAGGTCGGCACGCTGCGCGCGCTGTTCCGTGCCGACCGCGGTGAAGACGGCCTGGTCGAAGCGATGGAAGAGATCCGCGCCGAGGCAAAGCGCCTGATCGAAGAGGACGAGGTCAACATCCTCATCCTCTCCGACCGCGGCGTGAACAAGGACTTCGCGCCGATTCCCTCTTTGTTAGCCGTGTCGGGCCTGCACCACTACCTGATCCGTCAGGGCCTGCGCATGAAGGTGTCGATCGCGATCGAGACGGGTGATGCGCGCGAGGTGCACCACTTCGCGCTGCTGATCGGTTACGGCTGCTCGGTCATCAACCCGTACGTCGCGTTCGAAACCATCGAAGGCATGATCCGCGACGACATGCTGCCCAACGTGGAATACGCGCTGGCCTGCAAGAACTTCGCGAAGGCCGCCGTGAAGGGCGTCGTGAAAGTTGCGTCGAAGATGGGCATCTCCGCCGTGCAGAGCTATCACGGCGCGCAAGTGTTCGAAGCAGTCGGCCTGCGTCAGGACGTCATCGACGAGTACTTCAGCGGCACGGCCTCGCGCGTTGGCGGCATCGGCCTCGACGTCGTGGCGCGCGAAGTGCTGATGCGTCACACCGCCGCGTTCACCGACCGCAAGCGCGCGCTGCAGACCGAACTACCCTCGGGCGGCCAGTACCAGTACCGGGCGGACGGCGAGTTCCACCTGTTCAACCCGGAGTCGATCCACCGCCTGCAGAAATCGGTGCGCACGGGCTCGTACGCGACGTACAAGTCTTACGCCGACCTCATCGACGACCGCGCGAAGAATCTCTCGACGTTGCGCGGCCTGCTCGAGTTCAAGCAGGGCGAATCGATTCCGATCGACGAGGTCGAATCCGTTGAAAGCCTCATGAAGCGCTTCAAGACAGGCGCGATGAGCTACGGCTCGATCTCGAAGGAAGCGCACGAGACTCTCGCGATCGCGATGAACCGCGTCGGCGGCAAGTCGAACACGGGCGAGGGCGGCGAGGATCCGGATCGCTACATCCCGATGGAGAACGGCGACTCGAAGAACTCCGCGATCAAGCAAGTCGCGTCGGGCCGCTTCGGTGTCACGTCGAACTACCTCGTGAACGCGAAGGAAATCCAGATCAAGATGGCGCAGGGCGCGAAGCCCGGCGAAGGCGGCCAGCTCCCGGGCACGAAGGTGTACCCGTGGATCGCGAAGACGCGGCACACGACCGCCGGCGTGGGATTGATTTCGCCGCCGCCGCACCACGACATCTATTCGATCGAGGATCTCGCGGAGCTCATCCACGATCTCAAGAACGCGAACCGCGCCGCGCGCGTCAGCGTGAAGCTCGTCGCGGAAGTCGGCGTGGGCACGATTGCCGCGGGTGTTGCGAAGGCGCACGCGGACGTCGTGCTGATCTCGGGCGCCGATGGCGGCACGGGCGCGTCGCCGCTCACGTCGCTGGTCCATGCCGGATTGCCCTGGGAGCTGGGCCTCGCCGAGACGCACCAGACGCTCGTCATCAACAATTTGAGATCCCGCATCGTCGTCGAGACGGACGGCCAGTTGAAGACCGGCCGTGACGTCGCGATCGCCGCGTTGTTGGGCGCGGAAGAGTTCGGCTTCGCCACGGCGCCGCTGGTCACGATCGGCTGCATCATGATGCGCGTCTGTCACCTCAACACCTGCCCGGCGGGTGTGGCCACGCAGGATCCGCGCCTGCGCGAGAAGTTCTCGGGCAAGCCGGAACACGCCGTGAACTTCATGAAGTTCGTGGCGCAGCACCTGCGCGAGATCATGGCGCAGCTCGGCTTCCGCAAGCTGACGGACATGGTCGGCCGCGTGGACATGCTGGAACCTGCGGCCGCGATCGATCACTGGAAGGCGCGCGGTTTCGACTTCAGCAACATCCTCTACGCGCCGGACGCGGGTCCCGAAGTGGGCCGTGTCGCGACGATCGTGCAGGACCACGGCCTCGAGAAGTCGCTCGACGTGCAGAAGCTGCTGGGAATCTGCGCGCCCGCGATCGAGCGGGGCGAGAAGGTCACGGCCGAAGTCGACGTGCGCAACGTGAATCGGGTGGTCGGCACGATCACCGGTAGCGAGGTCACGAAGAAGTACGGCGCAGCCGGACTTCCCGAGGACACGATCCAGATCAAGTTCAAGGGCTCCGCCGGCCAGAGCTTTGGCGCGTTCATGCCGAACGGCATGACGTTTCGTCTCGAAGGCGACGCCAACGATTACTTCGGCAAGGGACTGTCCGGCGGCAAGCTTTCCGTCTTCCCGAGCCCGAAAGCCACGTTCCCGTCCGAGCAGAACATGATCATCGGCAACGTCGCGCTGTACGGCGCGACGAAGGGCGAGGTCTTCGTGCGCGGCATGGCGGGCGAACGCTTCGCCGTGCGCAATTCGGGTGTCGACACCGTCGTCGAGGCCGTGGGCGACCACGGTTGCGAATACATGACGGGCGGCCGCGTGGTGGTGCTCGGCGCGACGGGCCGCAACTTCGCGGCCGGCATGTCGGGCGGCATCGCCTATCTTCTGGACGAGAACAACGATGCGACCGCGCGTATCAACGCGCAGATGGTCGAGATCGGCCGCGTCGAGGACAGCCAGGAAGCCGAGGAGCTCCGCCAGCTCATCGAGAAGCACGTGGAATACACGGGGTCGGAACACGCGAAGGGAATCCTCGCGGCATGGCCGACGAAGCTGCCGAAGTTCCTGCGCGTCATTCCGAAGGACTACAAGCGCGTGCTCGCGTGCCTCAAGCGCGCGCACGATCAGGGATTGTCCGGCGACGAGGCGATCATGGCGGCGTTCGAAGAGAACGCGCGCGATCTGTCGCGTGTCGGCGGAAACTAAGCAGAAGAAGTAGATAGATGGGAAAGCCAACCGGATTCATCGAATATTTGCGTGAGCTGCCGGTGGACCGTTCGCCGACGGAGCGCGTGCGCGACTGGAACGAGTTCCACCACCACATGGACGACAAGCGCCTGCGTCAGCAGGGCGCGCGCTGCATGGATTGCGGCGTTCCGTTCTGCCACACGGGCAAGCTGATCTCCGGCATGGCCTCGGGCTGCCCGGTGAACAACCTGATCCCGGAGTGGAACGACCTCGTGTATCGCGGCCTGTGGCGCGAGGCGCTCGACCGTCTCCACCGCACCAACAACTTCCCCGAGTTCACGGGCCGCGTGTGTCCGGCGCCTTGCGAAGGTTCGTGCGTGCTCGGCATCAATGCGCCGCCGGTCACGATCAAGAACATCGAGAACGCGATCGTCGACAAGGGTTGGGACGAGGGCTGGATCGTGCCTGAGCCCCCGACCGTGCGCACCGGCAAGAAAGTCGCCGTGATCGGTTCGGGCCCGGCGGGACTCGCCGCCGCGGCGCAGCTCAACAAGGCCGGTCACAGCGTGACCGTGCTCGAGCGCGCGGATCGTCCGGGTGGGTTGCTGACGTACGGCATCCCCAACATGAAGCTCGACAAGCGTGACGTCGTCGCGCGCCGCATCGCGCTCATGGAAAAGGAAGGCATCAAGTTCCTCTGCAATGCGAATGTCGGCGAGAACGTCGAGCCGCAATTGCTGATCAAGGATTTCGACGCGATCGTGATCTGCACGGGCGCGACGCTGCCGCGCGATCTCAAGGTGGAAGGGCGCGAGCTCGAAGGCGTCCACTTCGCGATGGATTTCCTTACGTTGAGCACGCAGTCGGTGCTGAGCGGAAAGCCGGACGAAGCCGCTATCACCGCGAAGGGTAAGGATGTGCTCGTGTTAGGCGGTGGCGACACCGGAACCGATTGCGTCGGCACGTCGATGCGCCAGGGCTGCCGCTCGCTCACGCAGCTCGAGATCATGGCGATGCCGCCGATGGATCGCGCTGAGGACAACCCGTGGCCGGAATGGCCGAAGGTCTACAAGATGGACTACGGCCAGGAAGAGGCCGCGGCGAAATTCGGCGCCGATCCGCGCGCGTATCTGACGACGGTGAAGAAGCTCGTCGGCGCGGGCGGCAAGCTCGAGAGCGTCGTCACCGTGAACATCCGTTGGGAGAAGAACGACAAGGGTCAATTCTTTCCTGTCGAACAGCCGGGTAGCGAGAAGGAACACCCCGCGCAGCTCGTGCTGCTCGCGATGGGATTCCTGGGTCCCGAGCAGGCGCTGCTCAAGGATCTCAAGGTCGACGTCGATGCGCGTTCGAACGTGAAAGCCGAGTACGACAAGTACGGAACTAGCGTTCCCGGCGTGTTCGCCGCGGGCGATGCGCGTCGCGGACAGTCGCTCGTGGTCTGGGCGATCAACGAAGGCCGCGGCGCCGCACGCGAGTGCGACCGGTGGTTGATGGGCGCGACCGAGCTGCCATAGGGGACTCGCTGCGGGGAAATGGGGACATTCCCCATTTCCTAGCAAAAGGGGAGGCACCTGCTGCAGGTACGTCCCCTTTTGCGATGTGGCGCCTGCGCTCGTGGCGGCAATGCTTCGAATTGAAATGGGGAATGTCCCCATTTCCCCGCAGCCTGTCCCCGTTCCTTGCGAGTGTCGCAAATCGAGACGCCATTGCAGAGAGCCAGGATGCCTCTCCATTTCCGACATTGGGTGCCCGGCACCACCCTGTTCCTCGCGCTGCTGTTCAGCAGCCTCTCGTGCGCCGCCGCCCCGGATGCGCGAGTGTGGACCTACCAATACCTGCTCGCGACGGCGACCACGGAGCGCGAGCTCGCGCCGATCACTGAACACATCGTGAAGGATGCGTCGCTGCATCGGCCGGAGATCATGGACTTCGCCGCCGAGGTGCTGCTGGCCCGCGCTGCCGATACCAGTTTCCCGCCACAGAACAAGCGACGGCTGATCCGCGTGCTCGGAGCGTCGAAGAGCCGGCGTTACAACGGTGTGATCACCACGATCGTCAATCAGTTGAACGACAGGCTCACGAAACGGGAAGCGCGCGCGGCGATCACGAAGAAGGGTGACGCCACCGCCTACGTCCCAGGTTCAGCCGACATACGATCGATCGCCGCCGAAGTCGATTCGTCGGCACTCGCCGCGAGGCCCACCACCGCGCAAGGCGAACACCTCGCGAAGTTTCCGGGAGGATCGATCGACCAGTTGTTCGAGTGGGCGGGCCGCCCTCACCAGATCGTCAGCGGTCAGACGCGAATCAGCGACGGCATCCTCATCCACGTCAAAATCCAGCGCCTCACGTTCTTCTATCGCGGCGTTGGCCGCGTGATCTATGGATACAACGGGAGCAAGAAGGCCTGGTTGTTCCAGGCGGTCGTCGCCGATCCGCTGGCATTCGAGCAGGAATTCGCATACCGCGATCGCACCCGTGAACTCGGGCTTCCGGACGAACCGACGCTCGAGATGATTCAACTGGTCAGCGGTTACACGGCGTCGATCAAGAGCGTCGTCGAGAAGAACTACCAGCGGGAAACGCGCCCGCTCGAGTTCATGGACACCGCCGCCGAAATTCTCGTGACGCAATTCGAGGCGGCGGACGATCCTGTGAAGGTCGACATGCACGCGTGGATCTGCCGACTGCTCACGATGCATGGCGGGCAGCGCTACGCGGCGCTCCTGGCGCGCGTGGCGAAGGGGACCGATGACTCGAAACTTCGACGATTCGCCATCCTGCCGATCGAGAAGACCGACGAAGTGCCCGCGGAACCGTATGTTCCCGGCACGATCTCGCTCGCCGCGCAGCGCGTGAAGTATCCCAGCCTGTATCCCGAATCGACGTTCCAGAGCGGCAGACTCTGATTTGGCGGCCATGCTGTTGCAGAGACCCGTGATGCCTCTCCATTTACGACATTTGGTGTCCGGCACTACCCTGCTAGTCGCGCTGCTGTTCTCATCCGCGCTCGTCGCCGCTCCTGACGCGCGCACGTGGACCTACCAATACGTCCTCGCGACAGCAACGACCGAGCGCGAACTCTCGCCGATCGCCGAACAGATCGTCAGGGACGCGACGCTGCAGCGCGCCGAGATCCTGGATTTCGCGGCCGAAGTCCTGCTTGCCCGCAACGGTGACGCCAGCTTCCCGCTGCAGAGCAAGCTGCTGCTGATCCGCATGCTCGGCGCGGCCGGGAGCCCGCGATACAACGCGCTGTTGCTGCGGGTCTCGAGGCAGTTGGAGAACGAAGACGTTCTGAACGAGGCACGCACCGCGACCTACCGGAAGAAAATACCTGTTGCGGAGCCGTACGTTCCTGGATCGATCGACATCCATGCGATCGTCGCCGAGGTCGATGCGTTGGCACTCGCCGCGAAACCCACGACTGCGCAGGGCGAACACCTCTCTGAGTTTCCGGGAGGAACGCTGGATCAACTGTTCGAGTGGGCCGGAAAACCGCACCAGATCGTGACCTTCGAGAACCGCGTCGGTTACAAGGTCCAGCGCATGACGTTCTTTTATCGCGGCGTCGGCCGCGTCGTCTACGGTTACAACGGCAACGAGAAACTCTGGCTGTTCCAGGCCGTCGTCGCAGATCCGCTGGCTTTCGAGCAGGAGTTCTCGTACCGCGGCCGCGCGGCGCAGCTCGGGCTTCCCGATGAACCGACGCTCGAGATGATCCAGCTCGCCAGCGGTTACACGGCGTCGATCAGGCTGGCCGTCGAGAGGAACAATCTGCGAAAAAAACGCCCGCTCGAGTTCCTGGATACCGCCGCGGAGATTCTGGCCACGCAGTTCAAGGAAGAAGTCGACCCGGTGAGAGTCGACATGCTTGCGTGGATCTCTCGCCTGCTCACGACGCACGGCGGGCAGCGCTATGCGCCGCTCCTCTCGCGCGTCGCTCGGGGTGCCAAGGATTACAAACTGAGGCGCTTCGCGGTTTGGGCCATTGAGAAGACCGACGAGGTGCCCGCGGAACCCTACGTTCCCGGCACGATCTCGCTCGCCGCGCAGCGCGCGAAGTATCCCAGCCTGTATCCCGAATCGACGTTCCAGAGCGGCAGACTCTGAACCGGCGGCCGTACCGCCGCCTCGCATCCGAATCAATTCGCGCGCCGTACGAACGGTATGGCCGCTTTGCGCCCGCGTCTGGGCGAGGGCCGGCGTCGTCTCAACGGTCCGGCGCCGGTCTTTTTTGAGGCTGACGCCGGAATCTGATCCCGGCCTCCGGCCGGGTCCGTGCACTGGTGTTTTTCTTCGTTCGAGGGCGTTTGCATCCGTCTTCTCCGATTGGACGTAATCGATGACTGAAGCCATCGTTTACTAACTACCGGAGTCGATCATGTCCAAGAAGAATCTGCTGGGGGTCGCCGTCGCGCTCGCGCTCGGTGCCGTCTCGTTCAACGCCGCGGCCGACGTCATGGTCGGTGGCAGCGCGATGCTGCCGCAAAAGAACATCGTGCAGAACGCCGTCAACTCGAAAGACCACACGACGCTCGTCGCCGCGGTGAAAGCCGCCGGCCTCGTCGACACGCTTCAAGGCAAGGGACCGTTCACGGTGTTCGCGCCGGTGAACGCCGCGTTCGCCGCGCTGCCCATGGGCACGGTCGACACGCTGCTCAAGCCCGAGAACAAGGAGATGCTCACGAAGGTGCTGACGTATCACGTCGTCGCCGGCCGGCTCACCGCCAGCGATCTCGATCGCCTCATCGCGAAAGGCAACGGCAGCGCGATGCTCGACACTGTCAGCGGCGGCAAGCTCTGGGTCATGAAGAACGGCGCGCGCAACATCACGATCAAGGACGAAGCCGGCGCCGTCGCCGACATCTCGATCTACGACGTGCTGCAGTCGAACGGCGTCATCCACTCGGTCGACAAGGTGTTGCTGCCGAAGTGATTTCGGTTTGCGGGCGCCCCACTCCCTGAGATACCCGCGTTACCGCGGCCCACGGCCGGGGCGAAAGCTCCGGCCGTGTCGCCTAACTTCCGGACTTTACCGAGGTTGGGACCTCGAGCTCCGTCAGCTTCCGTTCCATGAGCGCCCCGAAATCCGCCTGCGGGTCGGAGCGGCTCACGTCCTCCTGCGTTTCGCGCGCGCCGATCGCCGTGCGCGCGGCGTCGAACGCGGCACGCAGGTTCGCGGCCGACGGCAACGCGTCGCGATAGAACGCTTCTCCAAAATAGGTGAGATCGCGATCATCGGAGCAGCCGAAGGAAGTTCGATCCTTCGCGGCGGCGGTGAGCACGATCGTGCGCTCGTCTTTCAAATGCTCGATGAAACTGCCGGCATGACATGCCGAGATCACGATCACTCGCCACTGGATGCCGGACTCGTCGAGCATTTCCCGCAGCTCAACGCCCGACAGATCGTTCCAGTAGAAAGCTTCGTTGCTCACGCTCAGGGTCGCGTCCTCGCTGCCATGCGATGACAAGGCGAGGAACAGCACGTCGCGCTCGCGGTCCATGCGCTTGCCGATCTGCGCGAGTCCGTAACGCAATGCCGGCGCCGTCGCATACGGCAGCGTCTCCTCGTCACGGCGGTCGTTGACGAGAAGGAGTTGGCGCTCCGAGCTCTCGTATCGCTTGCCGACCACGCTCGCGGCGGTGTGGATCTCTTCGGCGAAGACGCGTTGGGCACCGAAGCCCGCGAAGCCGACGAAGTAGACAGCCGCGGCGTCCGCGGGAGGCGCGCTCATCCTCGCGATCTGCGCATCGATGCGCGCGGGTTGGTCGAAGAGAAGTTGCTCGCGGTCGACCGTGTCACGCTCGCTACGCTCGTAGTCTTCCGGGCTGTGCCACAACGCGGACGGGAAAGTGTAGTTGGCAGCGAACCAAATCAGGCCCAGCGCGACGGCGATCGCTGCCGTGACCGCGCGCGGCTGCGCGCTGCCGTTCATCGCGCGAACGCCGGCTTCGAGGAAGTTGCCGGCGAACACCAACAGCGCGATGGTGAGCAAGAACACCCCGCCGCGCGGGATTTCGTCGATGAATGTCGAGGCCGCGCTCAACAGCGGCAGGAAACTCAACACGAGCAGTAACGTCCGGCGGACAGGCAGGGGCGGCGAGGCGAGCCTCGCGAGAACCCAGCCGACGCAGAGGACGAACACGACGTAGCGAGCGAGATCCGCGACGCCCCACCACATGAACTCGATCCGGCCGCCTTCACCGTCGTAGGCGAGTCGCTGGAAGAGGACCCACAACAGCACGTTGAACACGCCGAGCCACACGATCGTGATGTCGCGACCGACGAGATGCAGCGGGTTCGGGGGAAGGCGGATCGGGAGACGCAGCAACGCCAACAGTTCGTCGCGAAGGCGCGGCGGCGCCTGTGCTGGTGCTGGCGGTAAGGCTTCGGGCGCCGGTGCGAGGGCGTTGTCTGGCGAGACGACCGCGACCGCGGCTCCAGTTGCGCTCTCCACCGGCGGGGATGCGGCTGCTTTGAATGCATCGAGGCGTGCCACGAACTGATCGGGGGTCAGCGGTGCCGGCAAATCTCCCGCTCGCAAGCAGTAGGCGGAGATCGCATCGATCCACAGGAAGATGTGCGTCGGGGTGCGCGTGACGTCGCGCAACATTGCCCACTCCATCTGGGTGCGGCAATGCGCGCGCGTCGCGGAAAAGCCGGCAGGGCTGAATTCGAAAGTCGACGTTCCGACGAACGCGCCGTTTTCATCGGGACCGTACAGGCGGCTCTGGACGAACGTGAGCAGTCCGACATAAACGAGGAACAAGAGCGCCGCGGACACGATAATCGATCCGTTGAAATCCGGGACCGTCGAGTAGAGCACCGCGAGCACGACGACCAGGCCCACCCACGGGAGTTGGGGCAGCATGCGCTGGCGCAGTGGGAACTGCTGGCGGCGTGCCTGCGCGCGTTGGCCGCAGGCCTGCAGCAGCGCTTTCCAGTCGCCACGATCCAGAGTTGTCGTGACGGCGAAGCTATCCATCGGCTCTCCCTCGGTGGTTCGGTAGTTTGGCAGACGGCTCGTCGCGGGTTCGTGACACAGCGCACGGCAACGGATCAGCGGCCGGATACGGTGCCTGACCCCAATCCCGCGAGCTTCGATTCGATCGAGGATCCGAAGTACGACTGCGGCTGCGACGGAGTGACTTTCTCCGCGCGCTCGCGGCTGCGGATCGCGCGGCGCGCCGTCTCCGCCGCGGCGCGCAGGTTGGGCGCGGCCGGAAGCGCATCGCGGAAGAACGCTTCACCGAAGTAGGTGAGATCGCGCTCGTCCGAGCATCCGAATGACGTGCGGCGCTTCGACGAGGCGGTGATCACGATGCTCTCGTCGTGCGCCAGCGGCTTGATGAACGCCCCGGAAAAGCACGCGGAGACGACGACGACCTGCCAGCGGATTCCCGACTGCCGCAGGATCTCCGCCAGGTCATCCGCCGCGAGCCCGCGCGCGGGCTCGCCCGTGTTCGAGACCTCGATCATCGCGTTCCTGACGCCGTGCGAGGACAGCACGAGGAACAGCACGTCCTCGTCGCGGTTCATGACCTTGGCCAGCGCATTCGCGGCATGCCGCAATGCGAGGCCGGTTGCAAGTGGATAGGTGGTGAGGTCGCGCCGGTCGTTGATGAGCAGCAGCGATCGATCGGTCGAGCCATATTTCTCGCCGACGCGCGCGGCCGCGAGCTTGATCTCTTCCGCGAAGACGCGTTCCTCGCCGTAGCCCGCGAAACCCAGGAAATAGAACTCCGGCCTGCCATCTACCTGCGGAGGAAATCTGGCGACGGTCGCGTCGATGAGGGAGTATTGGGCGGTCGGCTCGTCCGCGCTGAGCGGGGCGGCAACGAGCGCCATCAATAGACAGAGGATGCGCATGGCCGGAAGTTTACAACCCGGACCGGCTCAGGCGCTTGAAAGGGCGAGGAGTCCGGCCTCAGAATCGGGGCGCTCAGGGGACGGTTCGAAAAACTAAAACATCGAGGGAATCATGACCGAGCTCAGCGCTCTCTGGCTGCCGATCCTGCTGGCCGCCGTCTTCTGCTTCTTCCTCAGCGCGATCATCCACATGGGACCGCTCTGGCACCAGAACGATTTCCCGTCCGTGCCGAACGAAGACCGCGCGCGTGCGGCGATCGGGCCGCTCGGCATTCCGCCGGGCGAGTACATGATGCCGCGATGCTCGACCCATGCGGAGTCGCGCTCGCCGGAGTTCATCCAGAAGATGAGCGAGGGACCGGTGTGGCTGATCACCGTTCGACCGAACGGGATGATCGGCATGGGCGGCATGCTCGGCGGCTGGTTCATCTATCTACTGATCGTCATCGTGTTCGCCGCGTACGTCTCGTCGCACGCGCTCGCGCCGGGTGCGCACTATCTCGAAGTGTTCCGCTTCGTCGGAACGACGGCGTTCATGGGCCTGGCGCTCGCGCAGATTCCGAACTCGATCTGGTATGGACGAAACTGGAGCACGACGTTCAAGCACCTGCTCGACGGGTTGATCTATGCGCTGGTGACCGCCGGCACGTTCGGATGGCTGTGGCCGAAGGTGGCGGTTTAATGGGGATATTCCCCGTTTCCTAGCAAAAGGGGAGGGACCTGAGCGTAACCGCAGGCGCCCCACCGCTGTCTGAGGTCCCTCCCCTTTTGCTAGGAAACGGGGAATATCCCCATTACTTCGTCGCCCTCAGCGCGATCAACACGCACCCAAACGTCATCGCCCCCGCAACGAGGAAAGGCGCTCCCGGCAGGTAGATGGACGCCTCCCCGCCCGCGTAGTGGCTGAACAACTGCGTCATGAAGATCGGCGACAACACCGCCGCGATGCTCGCGATGCTGGCCAGCGCGCCCTGCAGCTCACCCTGCGATGACGGCCCCGCCTGCCGCGACATCACGCTCTGCACCGCGGGGTTCGCGATGCTGCCCAAAGATCCGATCGCGATCGCGGGGTAGAT
This sequence comes from Pseudomonadota bacterium, assembly GCA_043747835.1. Classification (GTDB taxonomy): domain Bacteria; phylum Pseudomonadota; class Gammaproteobacteria; order Steroidobacterales; family Steroidobacteraceae; genus CADEED01. The sequence continues at coordinate 108,311 of JAYTOK010000053.1, forward strand.
CATCCACCCGAGCGGCACGAGCGCATACGCGATGAACCCGACGGTCATCAGCAGGAATCCCGCCACGATCGCTCGCCGCTCGCCGAGCTTCGGCACGACCCATCCCGTCAAACCCCCCATGACGATCACCGTCATGACGCCGACGAACGTGAGCGACCATCCGGTCTCTGCCGGTCCCCAACCAAACTTCTGCGCGGTGAAGAACATCCACACGGCCGGCAGCGAGTCGTGCGCGATCTGGTAGAGGAACACCGCGAACAACAATCCCGCGACCATGGGCAGATGCGCCAGCGCCTTCAACGCGCCGAATGGATTCGCGCGCGCCCATTCGAACTTCCGGCGCCGCTCCGGCGGCAGCGACTCGGGCAACGCGAAATACCCGAACACGACGTTCGCCAACGCGAGCGCCGCCGCCACGAAGAACGGCGCGCGCGGGTCGAGCCACTCTGCGACGAAGCCGCCGATCACGGGGCCCAGCGTGAAGCCGCCGCCCCAGGCGGCGCCGATGAAGCCGAAATGCTTCGCCCGGTTGGTGTCGTCGGAGATGTCGCCGATGTACGCGCCGGCGGCGGCAAACGATGCACCGAACACACCGGCGAACGCGCGGCCGACGAACAGCCACACCATCGACGTCGCGAGGCCGGTCAGCAGGAAATCCACGCCGAACGCGAGCAGCGAGCCGAGAAGCAAGGGTCGCCGCCCGTACCGGTCGCTCAGGTTCCCGACGATGGGCGCCATGAAGAACTGCAGCAGCGCGTATACCGCCATGAGGTAGCCGCTCCAGTCCGCGGCGGTGCTCACCGGCTCTCCCGTGAGCTGCATGATCACGGGGGGCAGCGACGGGATGATGATTCCGAACCCCAGACTGTCGATGAAGACCGTGAGCAGGACGAAGGTGAGGGCGGCGCGGCTGGACGTCATGGGGGCCGGCATTCTCCGGCATATGTATAGTCTGCATCCAGTAGTAGCTGTCGACCGTAGCAAAGCACATGGACCGGACCGACTCATTGCCCCCGGAAATCGAGCTCGCCCGGCTCTTGCAGCGCTGTGCGGCCGAGGACAGCGCCGCATTCCGGACGCTGTACGACAAGACATCGCCCATCCTTTTCGCGCGCCTGCTGCGCATGCTCCGCCGCCGTTCGGTCGCCGAAGAGGCACTGCAGGACGTGTATGTCCGCATCTGGCAGCGTGCCTCGCAGTTCGAAGCGCACCGCGGCCGCGCGCTGGCGTGGATGGTCACGATCGCGCGCTATGCCGCCATCGACCTGATGCGTCGCGAGCGCATGACGCTGGTCTCCGACGATTCGCTCGCGGAGATTGCCGACGAGTCGGCGGGCGACGCGGGGGGCATCGAAAAGCCTAACAACTTCGACGACTGCATCGGCCGCCTCAACGACAAGACGCAGCAATGTCTGAATCTGGCCTTCGTTGAAGGCCGTTCGCACGAAGAGATCGCCCGGCTCACGACCAATCCGCTGGGCAGCGTGAAGAGCTGGATTCGCCGCGGATTGCTGAGCCTCAAGGAATGTCTGTCCGCCGAGGGGCAGGCGACATGAGGTCGCCCAATCGGGATCTGCTGGACCGCCTCGCGGCGGAATACGTACTCGGCACGCTGCGGGGCCGCGCACGCCGGCGCTTCGAAAGCTGGCTCGTGTCGCCGCAGGTGGGGGCCCTCGTGAACGCCTGGGAAAACAGACTCGCTGGACTCGAACCGCCTTTGAAGAGCGTCGCGCCGCCGGCGTCCGTCTGGCGCGGCATCCAGAGCAAGCTCGAGCTGCGCCGCGCGCCCGCTCATTCGTCGATGCGTTGGGTCGGCATCGCCGCTTCGCTGCTGTTCTTCGGCGTGCTCGGCGTGTTCCTCACGCGCGAGGGGCTCAAGCCGCCCGTGGTCGAAATGCTCGCGTCAACGCAGCGCTCGTTCCTGCAGGCCGATCCGCAAACTATCTACTGGCGCGTCGAGATTCTCGGCGAGAACCAGGAGATCTCCCTGCACGTGCACGTCGTCCACGACCTGCCGCCCGGCAAGTCGCACGAGCTCTGGGCGCTGCCTGAAGGTGGCGGCGCGCCCGTTTCGCTCGGCCTGATGCCGCACACCGGAGACCAACGTCGCGTCCTGACCGCCATGCAGCGCGTGGCGCTCGGGAATTCGCGGCAGATCGCCGTGAGCCTCGAGCCCGAGGGCGGCTCTCCCACGGTCGGGCCGACCGGTCCCGTGCTGCTCGTGGCCCCCCTCGCGCCGGCTTGATTTCATTCGGGCGGCGACCACCCGAAAGGGTGTGAAGCCGTTCTCAATGAGGGACTTACGGGCGCCCCCATTATGAGAGGCAGGCCCAAGTCTATTGCGCCGCAACTCCTTAAAGTCAACTCCATGAGAGAGCCGTCCGGTCACGGCATCCGTGGTTTAAGCCACTACGGGTGGGTCTTTGCATTGCTCGTGTTCGCGCTTTCGAGCGCGCGGGACGCGAGTGCGCAGGCCATCACGCGCTTCGTGCGCGACACCGGCAACATCAACTTCACGACGACCGGCGGTTCGATGCGCACGCAGCCGAACACCGCCGGCGGCACGCAGATGTGTAACGTCGCGGCGACGAGCTCGCAGCAGCTCACCGGCATCCCCGCGCTCCGCACGGTCCGCACCGCCTACCTATATTGGGGCGCGTCGGGCACCACGCCCGACACCAGCGTCACGCTGAACGGCAACACCGTCACCGCGTCGCGTACGTTCGAGAGCACGTTCAACAACGGCACCGCGTACGAGTTCTACGGCGGCTTCGCCGACGTCACCAGCCTCGTGACGGGCAACGGCACGTACACCTTCGGCGGGCTCAACGTGAGCACCGGAAATCCCTGGTGCGGATCGCAGGCGGTCGTCGGTGGCTGGTCTCTCATCGTGATCTATGAGGCTCCGGCGGAACGACTGCGCGCGATCAATCTCTACGACGGCCTCGACTACTTCTTCGACAGCCAGGTGACTCAAACGCCAGATGGCTTTCGCGTGCCCGCGACGGGCATCGACGGGCGCGTCGCGGTGTTTACGCTCGAAGGCGATCCTCAGAACTCCGTTCCGGTGACTGGCGGCAACGGCTTCAGCGAAGCGATGCGGTTCAACGGCACGACGCTCGACGACCTGCTCGTCCCACCGGCGAGCACTCCGACGGTGCAACAGTTCGACGGCACGATCAGCACCGTCAGCAGCCTCACGAGCTATGGCGTCGACGTCGACCAGTACGACGTGACCGCGCTGCTCGCTCCGGGACAGACGAGCGCGACGACGGTCTACTCGGCGGGCTCGGACCTCGTCCTGCTCATGGCGCAGATCGTCAGCGCGACGTCCGATCCCGCCGTCGACCTCTCCGTCACGAAATCACACACCGGCACATTCGTCTCGGGCGCGCAGGGCGTCTACACGATCACGGTGTCCAACGCGGCCGGCATGGAACGCGAGGACAACATCGTCACCGTGACGGACACGCTGCCGGCCGGACTCACTTTCGCTTCTGGCACCGGCACCGGCTGGACCTGCTCGGCCGTGGGTCAGGCCGTCACCTGCACGCATGCGCCGACGCTGAACGCGGGCGCGTCCCTCCCGCCGATCACGCTCACCGTGAACGTCACGGAAGGCGCGGCGGCATCGGTGACGAACAGCGTCACCGTCGGCTCCACGAGCTACGATCTCTCGTCGGCCAACAACACGACGACCGACGTCACCGCGACGGTCGACCCGACGGTCAACACGAACACGAAAACCTTCGTGGACCTGAACGGCGGCGAAGCCGCGCCCGGCGATACGCTGCGCTACACGGTCACGCTGAACGAAACCGCGGGCGGACAGGCGATCAACGTCTCCGTCACCGACAACATTCCGGAGAACACGACATTCGCCGGCTTCGTGTCGCTGCCCGTTGGCGCGACCAGCGCGTTCTCCGCGCCGCCGCTCGGCACGTTCCTGCGCGGCGTGTTCACCGTCTCGAACATCACCGTCGCGGCCAACGGCTCCGCAACGATCGTCTTCGACGTGACGGTCAACGCGGGTACCGCGCCCGGCGAGACGATCGACAACACCGCGATCGTCAACAATCCGAACGGCCCGGAGAACAGTCCGGCGACGCCGCAGATCATCGTGACGCCGTCGCTCGTGCCGGCCGCCGGCATCAAGTTCATCTATCTACGTCGCAACGCCAGCAACGTGATCTCGATGTCGCGCATCCGCCCGACGATCGCCGATACCAACGAGAACGTCGCGACCAACACGACGGACGCGTGGACGATCACGCCGGCGTTGCAGGGGCCGCTCACGATTCCCGCGGGCAACATTCCCGTGCGGCTGTGGCTGTCGCGTAACGGCGGCACCGGCGCGCGCAACGTGACCGTCGCGCTCGTCGCGAGTGGCGGCATCGGCACGATCGCGACGCTGACGCAGAGCGTGACACCCAACAACAGCACGACCGTGCCGACGCTGAGCTCGTTCACGCTCGTCAATGCGGTCGTACGCAATCTGCCGGCCGGCACGACGCTCACGTTGAACGTCACGAACGCCGCCGGTGTGAACACGATGGTGGTCTGGCCGAACGCGGACAACCTGAGCACGCTCGGTGTGCCCAACAACTCGCGCGTCGAGCTCAACACGACGACGGTCATCAACGTCGACAGCGTGACGACGTGGAATGCCGCGTTCAACGGCGGCAGCGCGCAGAGCGTGTTCTATCCGGGCGCGACAGTGTTCATGCGCGCGCAGGTCAGCGATCCGTTCGGCAGCTTCGACATCAGCGGCGCGACGCTGACGCTGCTCAATCCGTCCGGCACCGCGATCGTCACGAACCAGGTGATGGTCGCGCAGGGCGCGCCGGCGACGTGTAATTCGACGAGTGCCGCGACCTGTATTTTCCAGCAGAGCTTCGTCGTGCCCGCGTCTCCGGCGCTGGGCACGTACACGGTGCGCGTGACGGCGAACGAAGGTGTCGAAGGCACCGTGACCGATCTCGGCGTCGGCACGTTCACGGTGGTGATTCCGCAGCCCTCGCTCACGATCCTGAAGACGTCGACCGTGCTGTCGGATCCGGTCAACCTCACGACGAACCCGAAGCGCATCCCGCTCGCCGTCGTTCAGTACGACATCGTGACGTCGAACAGCGGGCCGGGGACCGTCGATGCGAACACGCTCACGATCACCGATCTGGTCCCCGCGAACACCTCGCTCTATGTCGCAACGACGCCGGGCGATCCGGTGGTGTTCATCAATGGTGCGCCCGTGAGCGGGCTCACCTGGAGCTACGCGGCCAACGTGTCGTATTCGAACGTGGGTGTGGCGGGGCCGTGGACGTATGTGCCCTCGCCGGATCCGGATGGATTCGATGCCGCGGTGCGCGCGCTGCGCGTGGCACCGGGCGGGACGATGAATGCGGTGGGCGGCGGCAACCCGGCGTTCACGATCCAGTTCCGCGTACGGGTGAATTAAGGCTGTTTCCTGCGGGAAAAGCTCCCGCGCGCACCGGATCGAAGCAAATCCGGGGCACGTGCACTCAAGCTGGTCTGTCAGATTCCAGACAAGCCGTCAGACCCCGAAATCACGCAGTCACACGCCTGATTTAGCCTTTCGCACGTTGGCACGGCGATTGCTTTATCAGTTACGTCTGCGGAATGTTCTCCTCCCCCCTCGTGAGACATTTTTTGCTGGACAGACGCGCACAGGAACGGAAGGTCCTGTGCGCGTTTTTTTTGGGGAGTGGCCCCAAAGCGCCCTTTGGGGCCACTCCCCAAACGCCTCTTTGGTGCCGAACCTCATTCCCACAGCGTTGGTAATCGATTCCGACCGCGGTGAGCGCACGGCGCCATCTACTGTCGGTGTCATGCGCATCTCCTCATTGCTCCTCGCTGCCTTGCTGGCCACCACCGCCTCCGCCTCGAACTACCGTGATGTGACGCGGGCCGTCGGCAACGACGCCATGCTCGCGAGCGCGGGAGTTACGCCGGAGCGCGCGCGATTGCGTGCGCAATGCAGTGCCGCCGTCGTCGAGACCGACGACCCGCCAGAGTTCTTCGACTGCGTGTAGGTGCAGACCGATCGCGATCTGAATCTATTCAGCCTCGAGGACGGGTTCCTGATGTCGGAGCTCCAGCTCACGCTCGGCAACATGGATGGCGTCGCACTGCAGACGATGGGGCGCTTAGCAGTTGCAGATCTTCAGCGGCAGTCGCGTGGCGGCGCTCTATATCCACGGCAAGGGGTGGATCGACGCAGCGCAGACCGAGCGCGTTTACGTGTGGCTGCGCGCGCGCGCCGCGCAAGTGGATCGGGCCTTGAGGAGAAAAAGGGGACAGATCTATTTAGCCCCTAAATAGATCTGTCCCCTTTTTCAAAGGTGCCGGCGGTAGAACACCACGTACTCGCCTTCGCCCGGATCCACCTCCAGGCACCAGCCGTTGTCCTTCTTGCTGCGGTAGAGGTTCTCCGCGATCCACCCGACGATCGGCGTGCGCTTGAGCTCGGGAGTCAACAGCCGCGCGCGCATGTCGCTGTTGCGTGGCCACGTGAGCGGCACGAGTCCGGGTTCGAGATCGAACAGCGCGGAGCTCTCGATGTTCGCGGGCCTGCGATTGCGCTTGCGCGATTTCTGCGCGAGCTCGAGATTCATCGTGTGGGGAATGTCGAGCGGCGCACGCGCCGAGAACGGACGGTCGAGCGCGTCATCGCCCGCACGCGCAGTGCCGACTCCTCCCAACAAGATGCAGAACGCGAACCCGATCATGCCAACCCGCAGGTGCATAAAACGACCTCGTGAAACCTCGCTAACAGGTTAGGGGCACCTGACCGGCACTCGCAAGCGGGCGCTCCCCGGTTCGTGCCGAGGTGCGCAATACGCACGGTCTTTCCTCCGCTGCGCCGCCGAATGCGCTGGCTTAAGGGCGTGCGCCGGTCATAATGCGCCCGAAATACCGCACAGGTTTTTCACTTGAGCATCGACCAGACAATCAACGCGTGGCTTGCGCCCATCGCCGACTGGTTCGGCCGCGTCGTCTTCTTCTCGATCCCCGTGAACGGCGCGCAACTGCCGCTCATCCTCGTGTGGCTCATCGCCGGCGGCGTCGTCTGCACGCTCGCGTTCAAGTTCGTGAACCTGCGCGGCTTCCGGCATTCCGCGCGCGTCATCCGCGGCGACTATTCGAGCAAGGATCATCCCGGCGAAGCCACTCCGTTCCAGGCGTTGTCGACAGCCGTCTCGGGAACCGTCGGACTCGGCGCGATCGGCGGCGTCGCGATCGCGATCACGCTGGGCGGTCCGGGCGCCGCATTCTGGATGGTGATCGCGGGCTTCCTCGGCATGAGCACGAAGTTCGCCGAGGTCACGCTCGCCGTGAAATACCGGCAGGTGCGCGCGGACGGCACGATCTCCGGCGGCGCGATGCACTACGTCCCGATCGCGCTCCAGCGCGTCGGCATGCCGCGTCTCGGCAAATTCCTCGCGGGCTTCTTCTGCGTCGCCGCGGTCGGCGGCTCGCTGACCATCTTCCAGGTGAACCAGGCGTACATCCAGTTCCGCGCCGTCACCGGCTTCGAGCAGGGCTTCGTGTTCGGCGCGGTCATCGCGGCGTGGATCGGCTTCGTTCTGTTCGGCGGCGTGAAGCGCATCGTGCAGTGGACCGACAAGTTGTCGCCGTTCATGTGCCTGCTCTACATCGTCGCGTGCCTCGTCGTGCTGGGCGCGAACTTCACGAACATCCCGTCCGCCTTCGCGACGATCGTGACCACGGCGTTCGCGCCGGACGCGGTTGCCGGCGGCATCGTCGGCGCGCTGATCCAGGGCTTTCGTCGCGCGGCGTTTGCGAACGAAGCCGGCCTGGGCTCCGCGCCGATGGCGCATGCGACGGTGCGCACGAAAGAGCCGATGTCGCAAGGCTTCGCGGCATTGATGGAGCCGTTCCTCGATTGCGTGATCATCTGCCTGCTCACCGCGCTCGTCGTGGTCGTCAGCGGCGTGCACGAGACGAGCACGAGCCAGGGCATCGCGCTGACATCCGATGCGTTCGCGACCGTGGTGCCGTGGTTCCCGATCGTGCTCGCGGTGGTCGCGATCCTGTTCGCGCTGTCGACAGTGCTCTCGTGGGGCTACTACGGCGAACAGGCGTGGACCTGGCTCTTCAGCGAGCGCAAGGCGAGCCGTCTCGCGTATCGCGCGTTCCTCTGCGGCGTGTTGTCGATCTCGGCGACGCTCGAGATCGGGCAGGTGGTCAACATCGTGGATTCGCTGAACTTCAGCATGGCGATCCCGAACCTGATCGCGGTCTATCTATTGCTTCCCGAACTGCGCGCCGATCTCAAGGATTACTGGCAGCGCGTCGTACTCAAGGCGCCCGAGGTGAAGGCATGACGCGCAAGAACTATCTGTGGACGTTGGGGCTCATCTACACCGCGTGGTGGGTGCTCATGGCGATCGAGCCGCGGCATTTCGCGGACTGGCTGCTCGAGAACGTGCTGGTGCTGCTCGCGGTCGGACTGCTGTTCTTCACGCGGAACAAATTTCCATTGTCGCGCGTGTCGTACACCTGCATCTTCCTGTTCATGATGCTGCATGCGCTGGGTGCGCACTACACGTACGCGGAAGTCCCGTACGACGAGTGGTTTCCCGTCTTCGAAGGCGGCCGCAATCACTTCGATCGCCTAGTGCATTTCTCGTACGGCCTGCTGCTCGCGTACCCGATCCGCGAGATGTTCCTGCGCATCGGCAACATGCGCGGGTTCTGGGGCTACTTCCTGCCGCTCGATCTGACGATGTCGACGTCGATGCTCTATGAGCTGATCGAGTGGGGTGCGGCGGAGTTCTTCGGCGGCGATCTCGGCGCCGCGTATCTGGGCACGCAAGGCGATGTGTGGGATGCGCACAAGGACATGGCGCTGGCGTCGCTCGGCGCGCTGATCGCGATGGGAATTACCGCGTTCGTGAACAGCCGCATGCAGCGGGATTTCGCAAACGAGTGGGCGGAGAGCATCCGCGTGAAGCGGAAGAAGCCGCTGGGGGAAGAGGCGATCGTGAAGTCGATCTAAAGGTGCCGGGGAAAGGTTCTTTGAAGGTGCCGGGGAAAGGTTCTCGTGGTTGCGAGCGACCAACTCTCTGTTCGAGCGAATGCATTTCGCAACCACGAGAACCTTTCCCCGGCACCTTCAAAGAACCTTTCCCCGGCACCTTTCGGCGCCGCGGTGTCGCTCCCTACTTCTTCAACGCCACCAACCTCGCCTGCGACAGCGACCACACGCTGCTCGCCTGCAACACTCCCTTCTCCGGCTTCTTCACATGCGCGTAGTAATCCCGCGCCGACTCCGCATCTCCATACGCTTCGGCGACCAGGCCGAACCCGTACCACGTCGAATCATCCGGCTTCGAAAAAAAGCCTGACTGCTCCATGCCTTTCAGCAGCAGATCCCGCGCTTCGCGCGGCTTCCCGCTCGCCGCATACACGCACGCCAGCGTGTGCGCGATCGCGAAACTCCGGCCCTGCGTCTCGTCGTACGCCATGAGCGCGGCCTCGACGGCATCCTCCGTCACCGGCTGCATCAAAAGCGCGCTCCACGCGAACTGGTTGTAATCCGCCGCGCTCGCCCGCCCGCTCGCGATCAGCGGCTGCAAGATCACCGGGATCTCCCCGAACGCGCCGCGCGCCTCCGCGCGATGCACGAGCATCTCGCGCGCCACCGAATCGTCCGGCAACCGCGCCAATCTTTCGCGCGACGCGACTTCGACCGCGTCCCATTGCCTCAACTGGATAGCTGCCCATTGGCTGTAGCGGAACGCCAGCGCCGACGTGGGCACTGCTCTCACCAACCTTGCCGCGACGATCTGCAACGCCGCCCAATCCGACATCTCGAGGTGCGCCTTCGCGAGCGCAAGATCGAGGCTCAACTTGTCCGCCGAGCTGCGCGGCTCCGCCGCCCGCAACATCGGTAACGCGCGCTTCGCTTCCGCGCTATCCGCCAGCAACATCGCCGCGGCGACCCGCGCCGCCGCGAGATCCGCGCCGCCCTCGATCGACGACGCACCGACCGTCCATGCCCGCGCGAACGCCGGGCCTTCCAGCGGATCCTCCGAGTTCCCCGAGCGTAGTTCGAGCCGCGCCCAATCCAGCCAGCGCCGCGCGCCGTTGAAATCGTTCGCGTCGACGCGCTCGAGCGCCATCACAGCGAGCGGTCCCACGAACGGCGCCACGGTCAGGATGCGATACGCGCCATCCTCTCTGACCACGTAGTAATTCTGCGTCTCGCCACCCGCGCGCAACTGCACGCGATACCCGAACGCGTCATCGCCCTCCACGCTCACGCGCGCATTGCTGAACAGCAGATCCGCGCCCACCTCGAACGGCACATCCTGCTTCGCAAGGGCCGCGATGATGTTCCGCTGCGCGCGCTCGAAACTCGCGCCAGCGTCCTTCAACGAATCGCTGCGCTTGCTCAGCAGTCCGTGAAGTCCATCGTTCATGCCCGGCTCGAGCAGCTCGACGAACGAGCGCATCACGACGCCGCGCGGGTCGACGGCTCGAATCGCGGAACCATCGTTGCGCATCGTCTTGCGCAGGATCGCGATGCGCTGCGTGGTTGCGGCCGTCGTCGTCTGGCCGCGCGTGCTCGCTTCGATGAGGTCGGCCGCGCCTCGGTATTCCCGCAGGCGCGTGAGGATGTTTCCCGCGCTCGCCATTGCCGCACGGCGGTCCACTTCGCTGCTGGCTACTTCGCGCGCGAGTTCGATGGCGCGTGCGCCGCCGTCCTCCGCGGCAACGGCCGTGATCATCAGCGCACGCTGCGCCGCACCGGGCGGCTGCAGACGCAGCAGTTCACGCAGTTCGCGATAGCGGTGTGAGTAGAGCAGCGCGTAGTAGAGATTGTTGGAGTAGTCGTCGCTCTTCGCGGCGTCGGCGTCGGCGTCGGCGTCGGCGTCGGCATCGAGCAACGCGCGCCGCGCCTGGTAGACAGCGATCGCTGCGCCGAGATCCGAGCCCGCCGAATAACGCACGCCATAAGCGTCGTGCTCCAGCAGGACGGCGAGATCCGCGGCGATGTCCGTGTTGGCCGGTTCGAGCGCAACCGCCTTGCGATACGCGGCGATCGCACCCGTGCGGTCGAAGCCCTCGCCGAATCTTCGGCCCACCGCGTCGTGCTGCAGCGTCCAGGCATACGTCTTCCACGCGAGCGCGGATGCAGGTTCGAGCTTCGTCGCGGCGAGCGCCTCGCGCTGTGAGCGAAGCCCAAGTCCCGCTTCGAGCAGCGCGGACGAACTGCGCAGCCGATGCACGGCCTTGCGCGGATAGAGCTTCGTCAACGCATCGTTCGCCTGCAGCGCGCCCTTGAAGTTGCCGTCCGTGCGCAACGCGACGCCGACCTGGTCGAACGCGATGAGCTGCGTCTCGGCGCCCGTGAGCTCGCGCACCGCCGCGATCAGCGCGTCGGCTTCGGCGGGCGTGTAGCGGCCCTTCATCGTGTCGAAGCGCCACATCGCATGCACGGTGCCGTCCGCCGTCACGCTGAACTCGGACTGCAGCCGCGCGGGGCCGATCGCGACGATGTTGCTGGGCGGCAGCCGGCGCGCCGTGAAGCCGGCGGGCGGGTGAATGCGGTAACGCCATTCGGTGACGAAAGGCTCGAACACGATATCCACCGTGCGCACGTCAGGCGTCGCGTCTTCCGCGAGACGCTCGTCGAAGTATTCAGGCAGGCGTGCCGTGATGTTCGCGACGTTGATGCCGACCGCTGCCGTCTCGAGATCGGTGAAGCCGATGGGTGCGTCCTTCATCTCGATCGTCATCGAGTACGGTTCCGAGAAATCGGTGCTGGCCGTGTGCGTGTAGCTCAGCAGTTCCTTCGTGCGATACGCGTCGCGTGTGTAGGTCTTGAGCTGATCGACCCGTTCCTTCGTGTCGGGGCCGGCATACCAGCCGCGATACTCGTTCTCGACGGTGCCGTGCGTTTCGGTGGTTTCGACGACGCGCGCGGGGCCGTACTCCGACAGCGAGAACTCGCGCATCTCGATCTGGCGATTGTCGATCGAGCGCATCGCGGGTGTGCGCAACAGCGCCTTCTCGCCCGCGCGGATCACGAGCGCGTGGCGGTTCGTGTCGGGCGCGGGCAGGAATCCGACGCGCGCGTATTCCGCGGTCGTGTCGATCCAGAGATCCTCGTTGTCGCCGGTGCCGGGCACGTAGACGATGGCGTGATCGAACATGCCGAGGCCCGGTAGATCGGGCGCGATGTCCTGGTCGTCGCCGGCGGCCAGCAGCGCTAGATAGGCGTCGATGCCGGCGGCGCGCAGCGCGGCGACCAGTAGCGTCGACTTGTCCTTGCAGTCGCCGAACTTGCGGCGCAGCGTTTCCGCGGGGAATTCCGGCACGAGGCGCGCGGCGCCGAACTCGACGCCGGTGTAGCGCACTTCGCGATGCAGGCGTTCGACGACCTTGCCGATGAATTCGCGGCGCGGATCGATCGCGAGTGTGCGCGCGAGATTCGCGCCCATCGCCGCTCCGGGGTGGCTGCTGCCGCCGACGCTGGCATCGTGCGCGAGCGCGTCATGAACGACATGCGGGCTGGCATCGGAGGGAGGTAGTTTGAGCCCGGCGATCAGCGGGCGCGCGTCGTCATTGCGGATGCGCGGCTCGGTCATCTCGCGATACTGCGTGGCGACAGCTTCCCACGACGCGCCTGACGAGAACTCGACGCTCGGCCACGCCGGCATGTCGGCGGGCAGGTTGGTCAGCACCGTGCGCATCTCGTCGAGCGCGCCTTGCTCGAGCGTCCAGCGCACGCGGCCGTTCGAGCGCGTCTCGAACACGCGTGCGTTCGGCAGTAGTTGGGTGACGCGCTTGACGGCCATCGACTCCGGCGCGTCGATGACGATGCGCGTCTTCAGGACCGGCACGGGCCGGCCGACGAGTTCGCGATAAGCGCCGCCGGCGGCGAAGAACGGCTTCTCGTCGCGCACGACGATTTCCTCTTCGACCACGGCGCCGATTTCGATCGCGGGCAGTGGTCCTTGCAGGACGTGGTCGTCGTCGAAGACCTGCGCGTTGCCCTGGCGGGTGCCGGAGACCGTGAGCAACTTTTGGTCGAGAGCGTGCTCGCGGCCGTCCGCCGAGATCACGCGTGCGCGGATCTCGGGGCGCGCCTGATGCCACGGCTGCCAGCGTGCGGAGCTCGCGGCCCAGCGCTCGACGCCGTCGGGGGAGTCGACGCGATACACGAGGCGGTTCGTGCGCGTGAGGCGGTGCTGCTCGTCGAGCACGAAGATGCGTTCGTCGAGCAGCACGACGATGTCGACGGGGCGGGCGCGTTGCACGCCGCGGGCGGCTTCGAGGACTTGGGATGCGCTAACCGAGAAGGAGGGCGCGTCCCAGATCTCGGCGGCGCCTGCGGTGGCGAAGGCGGCGAGGGCGATGAGGCCAGCGGCGAGTCGGCGGAAGAGGTGTTCCATGCGCTCCGGGTCCTGCGTTTCGTCCTCAGAATAGCCTGCGAAACCCGTGCCAAATCGCGACTGGGTCACAGTGGTGCCGGGGAGGGGTTGTCGTGGTTGGGCGTCCTACAACGACCCGATGAACAGTCTGCACTCTTGGAAATTAGGGTCAGACCCCATTTTCGAGATGAAGCCCGCGCAGGCTTCGTTCACACTGTGGTCTCGAAAATAGGGTCTGACCCCAAATTCCATGACCGAACTCGACGACCTCCGGAATGCCCTCAGGCAATTCGCTGACGAGCGTGACTGGAATCGCTTCCACAGCCCGAAGAACCTCGCGTCCGCGCTTAGCGTCGAGGCAGCCGAACTGCTCGAGCGGTTTCAATGGCTGACTGAGGATGAGTCGAGGAATTTGCCGCCCGCGGAGCTCGAGAAGGTGCGGCAGGAGATGGCGGATGTACTGAACTATCTCGTGCGGCTGGCGGACAAGCTGGATGTGAATTTGCTCGAAGCGGCGCGCGACAAGATCGCGATCAACGCGCAGAAGTATCCCGTGGAGAAAGCGCGCGGGTCGGTGAAGAAGTACTCAGAGCTTTGAAAGGAAGTGGTGCCGGGGAGGGGT
>JAYTOK010000054.1:0-10653 GCA_043747835.1 Pseudomonadota bacterium
CACGTCTTCGCCGTCACAGCACGCATCCACGTCCACCTCGATGGCGACATCGAGAAAGCGATCCAGCAGCACGGGGCTGTCGTTGGACACCTTGACCGCATGCGTCATGTAGTTGCGCAGGTCTTCCTCGTTGAAGACCACTTCCATGGCGCGCCCGCCGAGCACATAGGAAGGACGCACCACGAGCGGAAATCCGACCGTGCGCGCGAGCGCAACGGCCTGGTCCTCGGTGCGCGCGGTGGCGTTGGCGGGCTGCTTGAGCCCGAGATTCTTGACCAGCACCTGGAAGCGCTCGCGGTCTTCGGCCATGTCGATCGAATCCGGCGACGTGCCGATGATGGGCGCGCCGGCGGCCTCGAGCGCGCGCGACAGTTTGAGTGGAGTCTGGCCGCCATATTGAACGATGACGCCTTCGGGTTGTTCCTTGGCGATGACTTCGAGCACGTCCTCGAGTGTCAGCGGTTCGAAATACAGCCGATCCGAAGTGTCGTAGTCGGTGGACACTGTCTCTGGATTGCAATTGACCATGATGGTTTCAAAACCATCTGCGCGAAGCTGCAACGCCGCGTGTACACAGCAGTAGTCGAACTCTATGCCCTGCCCGATTCTGTTGGGGCCGCCACCCAGGATCATGATCTTGCGCTTCTTGGTTGGCGCAGCCTCGCATTCTTCTTCGTAGGTGGAATACAGATAGGCAGTGGAGGTGGCGAATTCCGCTGCGCAGGTGTCCACGCGTTTGTAGACCGGCCGGATATTGAGCGCATGCCGCTTCGCGCGAATGACGTCTTCGGCGACGCCGGTGAGAAACCCGAGGCGACTGTCAGAGAATCCGCGGCGCTTGAGTTCGCGCAGGCGCTCGGTCTCGAGCGAAGCCACGCCGCCTTCACGCACGCGTAATTCCTCGACCACGAGTTCTTCGATCTGCGCGAGGAACCACGGATCAATGTACGAAAGTTCTTCAATGCGCTCGCGAGACCAGCCGGCGCGGAAGGCGTCCGCCACGTACAACAACCGGTTCGGTCCTGGCGCGCGCAGCTCATACGCGAGCTTGTCGCGATCTTCTTCGGTGAGCTCTTCCTTGAATTGTTCGTTGAGCCCGTCGAGGCCGGTCTCCAGGCCGCGCAGCGCTTTCTGCAGCGACTCCTGGAACGTGCGCCCGATGGCCATGACTTCGCCCACGGATTTCATCTGTGTGGTCAGACGCGAATTCGCGGCCGGAAATTTCTCGAACGTGAAGCGCGGGATCTTGGTGACGACGTAGTCGATGGAGGGCTCGAACGAGGCCGGCGTGGCGCCGCCGGTGATGTCGTTCTTGAGTTCATCGAGTGTGTAGCCGACCGCGAGCTTCGCTGCGATCTTGGCGATGGGAAAACCGGTCGCTTTGGACGCCAGCGCCGAAGAACGCGAGACGCGTGGGTTCATCTCGATGACCAGCAAGCGTCCATCTTTCGGGTTCACGGCGAACTGGACGTTCGAGCCGCCCGTGTCGACGCCGATCTTGCGCAGCACCGCGATCGACGCGTTGCGCATGCGCTGGTATTCCTTGTCGGTCAGCGTCTGCGCAGGAGCGACGGTGATCGAGTCGCCCGTGTGCACACCCATTGGATCGAGGTTTTCGATCGAGCAGACGATGATGCAGTTGTCGTTCTTGTCGCGAACGACCTCCATCTCGAATTCTTTCCAGCCGATCACCGATTCTTCGATGAGCACTTCGGAGGTCGGCGATGCATCGAGACCCCGCTCGACGATCTGCTCGAATTCTTCGCGGTTGTAGGCAATGCCGCCGCCCGAGCCACCCATGGTAAAGGACGGTCGGATGACACAGGGGAATCCGAGGCTCGGTTGAATTTCGACGGCCTGCGCCAGCGTGTGCGCGACCGCGGCGCGCGGACACTCGAGCCCGATCTCGCGCATCGCGTTGCGGAACAGCTCGCGATCCTCGGCCATGTCGATGGCCTCGCGTGACGCGGCGATGAGCTCGACGCCGTGACGCGCCAGCACGCCCTCACGCACCAGGTCGAGCGCGGTGTTCAACGCGGTCTGTCCACCATGGGTGTTCAACGCGGTCTGTCCACCCATGGTGGGCAGCAGCGCATCGGGTTGTTCTTTCTCGATGATGCGCGCCACCGTGCGCCAGTTGATCGGCTCGATGTAGATCGAATCGGCCATCTCCGGGTCGGTCATGATGGTCGCGGGATTCGAATTCACCAGGATGACCCGGTAGCCCTCTTCCTTCAGCGCCTTGCACGCCTGGGCACCGGAATAATCGAACTCGCACGCCTGGCCGATGATGATCGGGCCGGCGCCAATGATCAGGATGCTTTTTATGTCGGTACGTTTTGGCATTGGTTTTCGTCTGGCCTCAGGCGGCTTTGTCCGGCGGCGGCTTGCCGCCGCGTGGACCGCGCAATTTCTGCTGGAGCCGGCGAAGCATCAGGTGGACGAAGCGATCGAACATCGCGCCCATCTCCTGCGGCCCGGGGCTCGCTTCCGGATGTCCCTGGAAGCTGAACGCAGGGCGGTCGACGCGCGCGATGCCCTGCAGCGAGCCATCGAACAGTGAGCGATGTGTGGGCTTGAGCGTGGACGGCAGGTCGCTTTCGTCGACCGCGAAGCCGTGGTTCTGGCTCGTGATGAACACGCGCCCGGTCTCGAGATCCTGCACCGGATGGTTCGCGCCATGATGGCCGAATTTCATCTTCATGGTGCGCGCGCCGCTCGCCAGGCCTAACAACTGATGGCCGAGGCAGATCCCGAAGGTCGGCATGTCCGCGACTACCAGCGCCCGAATCGCCTCGATGGCGTAGTCGCAAGGTTCCGGATCACCGGGACCATTGGAGAGGAACACGCCATCGGGCTCGAGCGCGAGCACATCTTCGGCGGAAGTCTGCGCGGGAACCACCGTCATGCGGCAGCCACGATCGGCGAGCATGCGCAGGATATTGCGCTTCACGCCATAGTCGTAGGCGACGACGTGAAGACGCTGGTGCGCGCGCATCACCGGACGATTCTCCGGCTGCCACAAGGTACCTTCGTTCCATTGGTACTGGCGCTTGGTGGTCACCACCTTGGCGAGGTCCATGCCCTTCAGGCCCGGGAATTTCTTGGCGGCACGCACCGCTGCGGCAGCATCCATCTTCTCGCCGGTCATGATGCAGCCACTTTGGGCGCCCTTCTCCCGCAGGATGCGCGTGAGCTTGCGGGTGTCGATGCCGGCAATCGCGACGACCTTGTGGCGCGTGAGGAACTCACGCAGGTCTTCGCTCTTGCGCCAGTTGCTGGCGAGAGGCGGCACGTCTCTTACTACCAGACCGGCGGCATATGCCGTGGGAGATTCGAGATCTTCGGGCGTGGTGCCCGTGTTGCCAATGTGTGGATAGGTCAGCGTCACGATCTGTCGCGAATACGACGGATCGGAAAGAATTTCCTGATAACCGGTCAACGCGGTATTGAAAACAACTTCGCCAGTAGTGTTGCCTTTGGCGCCGATAGACTGGCCGTTGAAGATGGTTCCATCTTCCAGAGCCAGAACCGCGGTTATCGTCACGCGGGATCTCCCATCGAGTCTGCTCGGACCCGTAAACCAAGTATTTGAGCGATTGATCTCCGCTTTCGGAGCGTACATGCACAAAGCGGGAGGAGTTCTCTCGAACATCCTCCCGCCCTGCGTTGGACTAACCCGTTTCGGATTAGGCGGCAATTTTACGAAGCGAGCCCCAGGGTGTCCATGAAACTTCTTGCCCGGATCGGGGTGAAAGGGGATCGTAAAGTTCTAATTCCCTCCTTCAAAAAAACCTCAAGCGCTTGTTTTTAAACCAAGTATATGGGCCATCGAGTATCGGCCGGGTTTTTGCGCTGCGAGCCACACGGCAGCCCGAACGGCGCCATGCGCAAAGATCGATCGGTCGGTGGCCTCGTGGCCGATGGTGATCCGCTCGCCCGAACCGGCGAAAAGCACGGTATGCGACCCCACGATATCCCCCGCTCGGACGCTGGCAATGCCGATTTCGCCCGCGCGGCGCGCGCCCAGCCCGACGCGTCCGGTCATCGTGTCGGAGTGCGGATCGAGTCCGCGCGCCTTCGCGGCGCTGTCCGCGAGCGCGAGTGCGGTGCCCGAGGGCGCATCCAGTTTGTGCTTGTGATGAGCTTCGACGATCTCGATGTCGAAATCCGCGGGCAACGCCCCCGCGGCGATGCGTACGAGCTCCTGCGCCACCGCGACACCGAGCGAAGTGTTGGGCGCGACGAGCACCGCGATGTCGCGCGACGCACCCGCAATGCGCGCCTCGAACTCCGCGCCATGCCCGGTGGTGCCGATGACGATGGGCACGCGCGCGGCGCGACAGACGTTGAGCGCGCGCAAGCTGAGATCCGGCCGGGAGAAGTCGATCGCCACGTCGGCCTTCGCGAGGTCGGGCGGCAGATCGCCGAGCACGTGAACGCCGAGCGCGCCCTGCCCCGCCACCTCTCCCACATCGAGTCCGATGGATTTGCTGCCGGTCGACGCGACCGCCGCGACGATGTCGAGTAGCTTGCCCGCCTGGCACACACGCACGATGGCCGTGCCCATGCGGCCGGTGGCACCGATCAAAGCAGCTTTGGTCACTCGCCCTCCGTTACCCTGGCGGCGACAGTGTGCCGCAGCGCTCGCAGTCATGCGAGACTGCCGCCCATGATACGCATCGGGATTCTCGGCGCGTCGCGCATCGCGCCGCGTGGCATCGTCACGCCGGCCAATGCATTGCTGGGCGCGGAAGTGGTGGCCATCGGGGCGCGCGATCCCGGACGGGCGCGCGACTTCGCCGCGCAACATGCGATTCCGTTCGCGTGCGGTAGTTATGCCGAGCTGCTCGCGCGCGACGACGTGGACCTGGTGTACGTCGCGCTGCCCCCGTCCGCTCACCTGCAGTGGTGTACCGCGGCGCTCGCCAACGGCAAACACGTGCTGGTCGAGAAGCCGTTCGCCAACAACGCGCAGGACGCTGCGCAAATGGTCGCCGCGGCGCGCGCCTCCGGCCGGCATCTCATCGAGGCTTTTCACTACCGCTTTCATCCGCTGTTCGAGCGCGCCCTGGCGGCCGTCCGCGGCGGCGCTATCGGCCGGCTGCGGCACCTCGAGGCGACGTTCAACGCGCTTCTGCCAGATACGCCCGGCGAAATGCGCTACATCGAGGAACTCGGCGGCGGGGCGCTCATGGATCTGGGGTGCTACTGCATGCATTGGATCCGCACCATGGCCGCCGACGAGCCGACCGTGGTACGGGCGAGCGCGCAATGCACGACGCCCGGTGTCGACCTCGCCATCGAGGCGGAGCTCGCGTTTACCAGCGGCCCCACGGCCACCCTGAAATGCTCCATGCAGCCGGAGGACGGCGTGTTGTTCCGCCAGTTGCGCGTGCACGGCGATGCCGGCCTGCTCGAGATCGACAATCCAGTCTCGCCGCACGCGGGCGCCACGTTGTCGATCGAGTCATCGACTCCGTCGGCGCCGCAGCTCGTCTCCGGCGGCGAAACCACGTTCCATTTCCAGTTGCAGCACGTGCTCGATGTCATCGAGGGCCGCGTCCGGCCGTTGACCGGCGGCGACGACGCGATCGGCAACATGCGCGCACTCGATGCTATCTACCGCGCGGCGGGCCTGCGGCCGCGGGGCCTGTCCGCCTGAAGCCGTAGCCGCATGAGCGCCGCGCCAGGACTTTCGAATCAGTTCGTCCTCGCGCTCGACGCGGGCACCACGAGCTCGCGCTCGCTGTTGTTCGACGTCCGCGGACGCATCGTCGCGCAGGCGCAGCGTGAATTCACGCAACACTTCCCGCGCCCGGGCTGGGTCGAGCACGACGCGCGCGAAATCTGGCAATCGCAGCGGGCCACGGTGAACGAAGCGCTGGCTCTGGCGCAACTCACGCCGCGCGACATCGCCGCGGTGGGCATCACGAACCAGCGCGAAACCACGGTGCTCTGGGATCGCCATAGCGGCGAACCCGTCGCGCCCGCGATCGTCTGGCAGGACCGGCGCACCGCGCCGCAGTGCGCCGAGCTGCGTGCGGCGGGGCTGGAGCCGGAGATTTCGGCGCGCACCGGGCTGCTGCTCGATCCCTACTTCTCCGCGACGAAGATGGCTTGGCTGCTCGAGAACGTTGCGGGAGCGCGGCGGCGCGCGGCGGCCGGCGACCTCTGCTTCGGCACGGTAGATAGCTGGCTCATCTTCAATCTCACCGGCGGACGGCACGTCACCGACGCGACCAACGCCAGTCGCACGATGCTGTTCGACCTCGCGACCGGCGGCTGGAGCGACCGGCTGCTCGAGATCTTCGGCATACCGCGCGCGGCGCTGCCGCAGATCGTCGATTCCTGCCTCGCGTCCGAAGCCGCGCTCGGCGTCGAGCTCGATGGCGTCACCGTGCCGCTGACGGGCATTGCGGGCGATCAGCAGGCCGCGCTGTTCGGCCAGGCCTGCTTCGCGCCCGGCATGGCGAAGAACACCTATGGCACCGGCTGCTTCGCATTGATGAACTGCGGCGCACAGCCACTGCCATCGCGGCACCGCCTGCTCACCACCGTCGCCCAACGCCGCGGCGGGACCAGCCGGTACGCGCTCGAGGGCGGCGTGTTCATGGCGGGTGCCACGGTGCAATGGCTGCGCGACGGCCTGGGCATCATCGAGAAATCGGGCGACGTGGAAGCGCTCGCGGCGAGCGTGCCCGACACGGGCGACGTCTATCTGGTTCCGGCATTCGCCGGCCTCGGCGCGCCGCAATGGGACGCAGCGGCGCGCGGTACGATCGTCGGGCTCACGCGTGGCTCGACACGCGCGCACATCGCGCGCGCCGCGCTGGAGAGCATCGCGTTCCAGACCGCGGACCTCATCGAGGCCATGCAGCTCGATGCCGGACAAGCGCTTTCGGAGCTGCGCGTCGACGGCGGCGCCGCACGCAATGATCTGCTCATGCAATTTCAGGCCGACTTGTTGGGTGTGCCGGTGCTGCGTCCCACGAATACGGAAACCACCGCGTTCGGCGCCGCGGCACTCGCCGGTCTCGGCGTGGGCTTCTGGCAATCCGAAGCGCAGCTGGCCGCGCTCTGGTCGCTGGAGAAGCGCTTCGAGCCGCAAATGCCACGCGCGGACGTGGCCACGCGGCGCGCGCGCTGGCGGCAGGCCGTGGAGCGTTCGCGCGGCTGGGCCACGGCGCCGTGAAAATGACGCGGCGACTGTGGTTGGGCCTCGGGGTGCTCGCGCTCGGAAGCGGCAGCGCCTGGTGGCTGCAACTCGATGGCCGACATTTTCTCGACAGCGATCCGGAGGCGTTCGCCGCGCTGTTTGCCGCACCACCGGCCCGCGATTCAGCCGTGACACGACGTGAACTGGATGAGCTGCTGGCCATGCAGGCAACGCGCACCGCGGAACAGATCGCAGCGGCACGCGCCGATCGCAAGACCGATATCGAGCGGCTCTATCCTGCGCTGGGGTTCAACGCAAAGACAGCGCCCCCACTTCCGGCATTGCATCGACTGGCGCAGCATGTCGAAACCGACGTGCGAATCTACGTGCGTGCTGCCAAGGATCGCTTTCGCCGCCTGCGCCCGTATGAGATCGAGCCGCGCCTGCAGCCCTGCATCGAAAACGTCAAAGGCGATCTGTCTTATCCCAGTGGCCATGCCGCCTACGGCTATGCCATGGCCTATCTACTGGCCGGGCTGGTGCCGGAGCGCAGGCGCGAGCTGGTGTCGCGCGGCGAGGAATTCGCACGCCAGCGACTGGTCTGCGGCGTGCATTTTCCCAGCGACCTGCAAGCCGGCGATCGCGCGGCACGAATCCTGTTGAAGGCGATGTCTTCGGTGCCCGGATTCCAGACCGAGTTGGCGGGCGCCACGATCGAGCTGCGAGCCGCCCTCGGACTACCTGCATCGACGCGCGCGCCGCAGTAGCCGTTATCAGGGCAAAGTTGGAAGGGTCAGGTCGGTTCGCTTGAGAAGAACCGCTTCACGCCGTCGAAGAAACTCGCGCCGCGTGGCGTGTGCTTCCCGGCATCCTTGCTCAGCGACTCTTCGAACTTGCGCAGCAGCTCGCGCTGCTCGACGTTGAGATTCACCGGTGTCTCGACCACGACGCGGCAGAAGAGATCGCCGCGCGCACCGCCGCGCACCGGTTTGACGCCCTTGTCGCGCAGCCGGAAAACGCGTCCCGACTGAGTCTCCAACGGAATCTTGAGCGCGACGGCGCCCTCGAGCGTCGGCACTTCGACGCTGCCACCGAGCACCGCCGTCGTAAAGCTGACCGGTACTTCGCAGGACAGATGCTCACCGTCGCGCTCGAAGATCTCGTGTTCGCGCACGTGCACTTCGACGTACAGATCGCCGGGCGGTCCGCCGTTGCGGCCCGCTTCGCCTTCGCCCGACAACCGGATGCGATCGCCGGTGTCGACGCCCGCGGGAATCTTCACCGCCAGGCGCTTGGATTTGCGCACGCGACCCTGACCCAGGCAGGTGTCGCAGGGATTTTTGATGGTCGTGCCCGTGCCGCGGCACTTGGGGCATGGCTGCTGGAGCTGGAAGAAACCCTGCGAGATGCGCACCTGGCCCACGCCGTTGCAGGTATCGCAGGTGACGGGCTTGTGGCCCTTGGCGGCGCCGCTGCCGCCGCAGGTGTCGCATTCCATGAGCTTGGCGACGTCGATCTCGGCCGCGTGACCGAACACGGCCTGGTTGAGGTCGAGCTCGAGCTCATATTTCAGATCCGCGCCGCGGAACACCTGCCGGCCGCCCGCGCCGCGCCGGCCGCCGCCGAAGATGTCACCGAACATCTCGCCGAACATCTCGCCGAAGGCGTCGGCGCCGGACGCCCCGCCGCGACCGCCCGCATTGCGCGAGGCGTCGATGCCGGCATGGCCGTGCTGATCGTAGATGGCGCGTTTGTCGGTCTCCGAGAGGATCTCGTAGGCCTCCTTGGCTTCCTTGAACTGCTCTTCGGCTTCTTTATCACCCGGATTGCGGTCCGGGTGATATTTCATGGCCAGCCGGCGGTAGGCCTTCTTGACGTCGGCCTCCGTCGCGGTGCGCGGCACATCGAGCACCTTGTAGTAATCACGTTTCGACATGCGGCGCCGTCCCCTCCCGGAGGACCGTCGTTGCGTCAGTAGTTAGGACGCCTGCTTCTTGTCCTTGACTTCCTCGAACTCGGCATCGACCGCATCGTCGTTCGCCTTGCCGGAAGAGCCAGCCGCGCCGTCCGCATTGCCGCCGGCCGCGCCCTCGGCACCGCCCGCGCTGCCACCACCTTGGGCGGCCTGAGCCTGCTGCATGACGTTACCCGCCGCGCCGACCAGCGCCTCGAACTTCTTGTCGATGGCGGCCTTGTCGTCGCCCTTGAGCGCGCCGCGCAGGTCCGACATCGCGGACTCCACCTTGGCGCGCTCGGCACCATCGACCTTATCGCCCAGGTCTTTGAGCGACTTCTCGACCGCGTGCAGCACCTGTTCGGCGCGGTTACGCGACTCGACCAGCTCGCGCACCTTCTTGTCCTCCTCGGCGTGCGCCTCGGCGTCGGCCACCATGCGCTTGATCTCTTCCTCGGACAGACCCGAAGACGCCTTGATGATGATCTTCTGTTCCTTGCCCGTGGTCTTCTCTTTCGCCGTCACGTGCATGATGCCGTTGGCGTCGATGTCGAACGTCACCTCGACCTGAGGCATGCCGCGCGGCTGCGCCGGAATCTCGGTGAGGTCGAACTTGCCCAGCGACTTGTTGTCGGTCGCGCGCGTGCGCTCACCCTGCAGCACGTGGATGGTCACGGCCGTCTGATTGTCCGACGCCGTCGAATAGGTCTTCGTGGCCTTGGTTGGAATCGTGGTGTTCTTCTCGATCACCTTGTCGACCACCGCACCCTCGGTCTCGATGCCGAGCGACAGCGGCGTCACGTCGAGCAGCAGCACGTCCTTGACGTCGCCCGAAAGCACACCGGCCTGGATCGCGGCGCCGACGGCGACCGCCTCATCCGGGTTCACGTCCTTGCGCGGCTCCTTGCCGAAGAATTCCTTCACGTACTTCTGCACGAGCGGCATGCGCGTCTGGCCACCGACCAGGATGACCTCGGCGATGTCCTGCGTGCCGATGCCGGCATCCTTCAACGCGGTGCGACACGGCTCGATGGTCCTCTTCACCAGATCCTCGACGAGGCCTTCGAGCTTGGCGCGCGTGAGCTTGATGTTGAGATGCTTCGGCCCCGACGCATCGGCCGTGATGTACGGCAGGTTCACGTCGGTCTGCTGACTCGACGACAGCTCGATCTTGGTCTTCTCGGCGGCCTCCTTGAGGCGCTGCACGGCGAGCGGATCCTTGCGTACGTCGACACCGGACTCCTTGAGGAACTCATCCGCGAGGAAATTGATGATGCGGTTGTCGAAGTCCTCGCCACCCAGGAACGTGTCGCCGTTGGTCGACAGAACCTCGAACTGCCGCTCGTTGTCGATCTCGGCGATCTCGATGACCGACACGTCGAACGTGCCGCCACCCAGGTCGTACACGACGATCTTGCGGTCTTTGCCCGCCTTGTCGAGACCGTAGGCCAGCGCGGCCGCGGTCGGCTCGTTGATGATGCGCTTGACCTCGAGGCCCGCGATGCGGCCGGCGTCCTTGGTCGCCTGGCGCTGCGAGTCG
>JAYTOK010000055.1:0-1667 GCA_043747835.1 Pseudomonadota bacterium
ACGTTGGTCAACACGGCGCCGTTGATGCCGATCGAAGCGCAGGCCCGCGCGTAGTCCGTGTAGCGTGGATCCAGATATCCCGGCAGCTTGTGCCAGTCCCAAATGGATTGGCCGGCATAGCCGCGTTCGACGTGCCGGTCGAGATTGTCCCAATGATTGAGGACGCGAATGTGCGTGCGCGGCTTCGAGACGATGTCGAGCGCATCGAGCTTCTGGCCGGTCTGGGCGAGCCGCAGGAAGTTAAAGGCCCCATACAGCACGCCGACATCCGAGTTCGCCGCAATGACGATGGCCGGCTTGCCGTCGAGATGCACGCTTCGAATCACGTAGCCCTCGGGACCCACGCCCTCGAGCGACAGTGGAAAGCTCGCGATCGCCGCCGAACTTCGTGGCGTGCCGTACAGCACCGATCCTGCCTGGCTCGGTTTCGCGACGGTTGGAATCGATCTGCCCGCGAGTCCCGACAAGCCGCGCGCGAGTTCGGCGCCGGCGGCAGCGAGCGTTGCGGAAGACGAATCCCCGACGATCTCGCGGACCGAGGTTTCGAGTGCCGGGCCGGGCGCGGTGTCAGCGGCGCGATATCGCAGCCATAAGTCATATCCGTCTTCAGCCCCTGCCGGCAGCGAGCAGGCAACGAGCGCGAGACAAGCGATCAGGGAACGTAACTGCATCGCGGCATTGGACTTTGATGGTGGGATGAATCTATTGTTAACGTTAACGCAAGCCTTACGCCAGTAGCCGGGTGGACGATTGAGCGAGCCAGGGGATCGCAGTAATGACGGTACGCCGCGCATTGGTGAAAAAACCAGCCGGCGCAAGGGCAGCGCCGTAACCATTCACGAAGTGGCGCGCCATGCGAGCGTGTCGCCGATGACCGTTTCACGTGTCATCAACGGCGAAAGCAACGTCCGCGATTCCACGCGCGAAACCGTGCTCGAAGCAGTACGCGCACTCAACTACCGCCCAAATCCCGCAGCTCGCGTCCTCGCCGGCGCGCGCGATACGCGAATCGCCATCATCTATTCGAATCCCAGTGCCTCGTACCTCAGCGAAATGCTGGTCGGCGCGCTCGACGGATCGCACCGCACGGCTTCGCAACTGGTGCTCGATCGCTGGGACAATCTCAAGCCCGCCGCGGAGAAAGCCGCCGCGCAGCGCCTTTCGGAAGGCATCGCCGGAGTGATCCTGCCGCCGCCGCTGTGCGAGTCGAAAGCGATCGCCGCCGCCTTCGCCGCCGAAGGCGTCCCGGTGGTCGCCCTAGCTACCGGCCGCGCGCGCGAAGATGTGTCGTGTGTACGCATCGACGACTTCCATGCCGCGCGCGAGATGACGATGCACCTGATCGCCGAAGGGCATTCACGCATCGCATTCATCAAGGGCCAGCCGACCCAGACTGCGAGCGCGCAGCGCCTCGCGGGGTTCGAAGCCGCGATGGAAGAAAGCGGTCTCGAGATCGACCCGTCGTTCGTGGTCCAGGGTTTCTTCTCTTACAAGTCCGGCCTCGAGGCTGCCGAGAAGCTGCTGGCCCGCAAGCGCATTCCAACTGCGATCTTCGCCAGCAATGACGACATGGCCGCTGCCGCGATTTCAGTGGCGCACCGGCGCGCGCTCGATGTGCCGAATGATTTGTCGGTCGTCGGTTTCGACGACACCCCCATCGCAACCAC
>JAYTOK010000056.1:0-25693 GCA_043747835.1 Pseudomonadota bacterium
AAAACCATACCCGTGGTTGAAGATCCCTCGCACCTTGGCGCGAGAGCGGATCCGACTCCACGGTCATGCCTAGAAGCCTAAGTAAGTGCCATTCGGGCCTGGCCCCTATTTCGGATACAGGGTCTCGGGGATCTCTGCGATCGACTCGAACGGCGCACCGCTTGCTCGCGCCGCGCTTTCCACTGCCGAAAAGCTCGGCGCCTCGTAAATCCAGAACGAGTCGAGCTTGTCGGCCGTGCCATACGACGTCAGCAGCTTCACGCCGAACGTCGCATCCTTCGCACTATCGACCTGCGCCGAGCTCGCGCGCTTCACGAGGTAGCGGTGATTGCCCGCCGCGATCGTCTGCGCGGCGCCACGCGGTTCCGCCTCGATGTCCTTCGGAATCTCGACGACAGAGTCGACGGGCAGTCCACTCAGCTTCGCTGCATCCCGCACCGCGGCTTCGCTGGGCCCGGTATAGACGCAGTACGTCTTCGTCTTGTCCGCGTTCGCGTACGACTTCTCCCAGGTCACGTCGAGCGTCGAATTGTTCGCATTCACCTTTCGCTTCGCCGCGGCATCGACGCCGTCGATCGCGCCCGCGGGGAACGTTCTCTCGATCAGGTAGCGGTGGATCGTCGGCGCGGTCTCGGCATTGCCCGCGGCCATGGAAGAACCCGCGATCGTCATCGCCGTCGCGGCGCAAAAGGCTTTCATGATCGTCATCTCCGATGCATTGATTGAAGTTGCTAACCACTCCCCGCGGCTGGCAGAGTAAAGAGAGACGGTGCAGTTTCGAATGATCGCGAGTCCGGCGTTGTTGTCCCAGCGTCCGCGAGCGATGGGAGTTACGCGGATGGACGCTTTATCCGATGTCTTGCGCGCCGTGCGGCTCACGGGCGCGTTCTTCTTCGACGTGCAGGCCTGTGCCCCGTGGTGCGCGGAGACGCCGCTCGGGAAATCCGTCGTCGGCGCGATGTTTCCGGGATCCGATCACCTGATCTCCTATCACCTGCTGATCTCGGGATCGTGCTGGGCCACGCTCGAGGGCGAAGAGCCCATCAAACTATCCGCCGGCGACATCATCGTGCTGCCGCACGGCGACACGCACGTGCTCAGCACTCAACCCGGCATGCGCCAGACGCCGGAGATGTCGATGTACGCGATGCCGAAGGACGGCGTGTTGCCGTCGAAGATCTCGATGGGCAGCGCGGGCGGCGAGCCTGCACACTTCGTCTGCGGATTCCTCGGCTGCGATTCCCGTCCTTACAACCCGCTGCTGACCGCGCTGCCGCGCGTCATCGTCGTCAAGGACCAGGGCTCGAGCGCGCTCGGCGCCTACTTCCAGGCAGCGCTGACTGAGCAGAACGCTTCGCGCATCGGCGGCGCGGACTTGTTAGGCCGCATCAGCGAGCTCATGTTCGTCGACGTGGTGCGCCGACACCTCGAAACTCTGCCCGCCGACCGGATGAACTGGCTCGCCGGTTTGCGTGACCCGTACGTGGGACGCGCGCTCATGGCGCTGCATGCCACGCCCGCGGGCGACTGGACGCTCGAGCTGCTCGCGCAGGAGGCGGCCCTGTCGCGCTCGGCATTCGCGGAACGGTTCACGCAGTTCGTCGGCCATCCGCCGATGCAGTACCTCACGAACTGGCGCATGCAGCTCGCGACGAGCTACCTGCGAAACAGCGCGGATTCGATCGCGTGCATCGCGAACAAGGTGGGTTACGACTCCGAAGCCGCCTTCAGCCGGGCGTTCAAGAAGGCCGTGGGGTCGCCGCCCAGCGACTGGCGCGAGAGCCACGTACCCGGCCGAGCCGCCTAGGTTCCATCACAGCTCGGTCGCGCGTCCAGTACGGTTCAGTAAAACTAATCGATCGGTCAGAACGTTGGTACACAGCGGCCATGCGCCGCAGGCAGGATGCGCTCCAGCTAAATCGAAACACACAGGAGCAACTCATGAACAAACTACTGCCGTTCGCGATCGCATTTGCGATGACCGGCGTCGCC
This sequence comes from Pseudomonadota bacterium, assembly GCA_043747835.1. GTDB lineage: Bacteria > Pseudomonadota > Gammaproteobacteria > Steroidobacterales > Steroidobacteraceae > CADEED01. The sequence continues at coordinate 1,993 of JAYTOK010000056.1, forward strand.
ACTGCCGGCGCCAGCGTCGATGCGGAAACCCCCTCGGTCGTCGTCGAGTATGGCGATCTCAATCTCAACACCAGGGCCGGCATCGTCAAGTTGCATGCGCGCCTGCGCAGCGCGGCGCAGAACGTCTGCAGCCCGCTCGAAAGCCGGGTGATCGGACGTCTCGGCGAATACGAAGCCTGTGTCAGCAAGGCCATCACGCAGAGCGTCGCCGCCGTCGGCAACGACTCTCTCAGCAAATATCATCGCTACGGCATCAAGCCCGCGGTGCTCGCTTCGAACTGAAATGGGGCCAGAAATGGGGCCAGGCCCCACCCCTCTTGCAGGAGGGTCCTGACAACGATCGACTGCGATCGCCGCCTCCGTGGGCGGGACCCCGCACGGCATGCTCCCCGGACTCACCGAGGAGCATTTTTTATGTCCGATTCCGAACTCGAAGCGAAATTCTGGAAGGCGCTCGCCGGAGATCGCGTCGCATTGCTGGGCCTGGTCGGCGACAAGGGCCACAGCCAGCCCATGTCCGCGCAGATCCTGCACGACGAACAGGCGCGCGGGCCGATCTGGTTCTTCACCGCCAATGACACGGACCTCGCACGCGACATGGGGCATGCGCATCGCGCGTCGCTGCATTTCTCGTCGAAGGGGCACGATCTGTTCGCGTCCGTGGAGGGTGAGCTCGTCGTCGACAACAATCGCGCCGTGATCGATCGCTTGTGGAACAAGTTCGTCGCGGCGTGGTATCCGGGCGGCAAGGAAGATCCGAAGTTGCTGCTGATCCGCTTCGAGCCGGAGCATGTGACGGTCTGGCTCAACGAGAACAGCCTCGTAACCGGTGTGAAGCTTTTGCTAGGCCGAGATCCGAAGCGCGACTACAAGGACAAGGTGGCGGATATCCCGATGGCGGGGATGTGATCCAAGGCGTCTAGAGTTTCTCGCCGGGCAGCTTGCTGGCCTGTTGAATCCAGTCCGCGAGCCGCGCCTCGTCGAGAGGCGCGCCTTCGAGGATGTCGAAGTAGCGGACGTGCTCGTGCCTCGACGTCTTCGCGGGCGGCGGGCTCAGCGACGAACCGCGGAAGAAAGAGAGTTGCACGTATTTCGCGTAGCAATGCACGGCCAGAAACCAGCCTGTGCCCTCGAAGCCGTAAAACGGCGAGTTCCATTTCACGGCTTTGTAAACATTCGGCACGACGCGCGTGATGAGGGCATCGACGCGACGGCCGATGTCGCGCTTCCAGCCCGGCATCGCGGCGATGTAGGCCTTCACGGGCGCGTTGCCGTAACCCTTGACGATCTGGGGATTCCCGCCGGAGAGCAGCTTTGGCTTGGGCTTGGGCTTGGGCTTGCGCTTGGGCATGCCCCAACGATACCGAAAATGGGGCCTGACCCCAATTTCACGGAACCGCAACATTTGTCACAGACCATCGTGCGTTCACCCGACCAACAAGAGGAGCCTGCATGAGCGCGCTTCCCCCTCTCGATCACGAACAACTCATCGCCCGCATCCGCCGCGACATGCTCGACTCCTGGGACGAGGAGCTCGAGATGGACGTCGAGGACTATCACCCGCTGCCCGGTCTCCCCGATGGCGGCGCGAACAGCAGCGGCGAGAGGGAGTACCGGAAGAATTACTTCCAGCAGTTGTTCCGCCTGCAGGGCGAGTTCGTCAAGTTGCAGGACTGGGTCGCGGCGACGAAACAGAAAGTCGTGATCGTGTTCGAAGGCCGGGACGCGGCCGGCAAGGGCGGCGCGATCAAGCGCATCACGCAGAAGCTGAACCCGCGCGTGTGCCGCGTCGTGGCGTTACCCGCACCGAACGATCGCGAACGCACGCAGTGGTATTTCCAGCGGTACGTCGCCCATCTACCCGCGGCGGGTGAGATCGTGCTGTTCGACCGGAGCTGGTACAACCGCGCGGGTGTCGAAACCGTGATGGGGTTCTGCACGGCCGAGGAGTACGAGGACTTCTACCGCTCCGTGCCCGAGTTCGAACGCATGCTCGTGCGCTCAGGCATAAGGCTGCTGAAATACTGGTTCTCGATCACCGACGAGGAGCAGCATGTGCGCTTTCTCGGCCGCATCCACGATCCGCTCAAGCAGTGGAAGCTGTCACCGATGGATCTCGAGTCGCGCCGCCGCTGGGAGGACTACACCAAGGCGAAGGAAGTGATGCTCGAGCGCAGCCACATCGAGGAAGCGCCGTGGTGGGTAGTGCAGGCCGTCGACAAGAAGCGCGCGCGGCTGAACTGCATGGATCATCTGCTCAGACAGTTTCCGTATGAGGAGGTGCCGAAGCCGTCGGTGGTGCTGCCGGAGCGGGAGCGGCATGAGCATTATTCGCGGCAGGCGGTGCCGCCGGCGATGCTGGTGCCAGAGATCTACTAAGGGGTCAGATCTGTTAGAGCTCTGACAGATCTGACCCCTTAGAGTCAGACGACTCCGACAGCCTCCCGGGGGTCGTGACTCACGCCTTTGTCCGAACCGTCGGGCATTCTGCGGTGATGAATTTCGATGCCCGCCGCGCGCTAGAGGCAAGCGAAGAGCGCTTCCGAGCACTGGCCACCAACACCTCCGATGTCGTGTATCGGATGAATCCAGACTGGACCGAGTTGCGCCATCTCGCCGGTCGCGAATTCATCGCGGATACGACCGAACCCGAGCGGAAATGGATGGAGCGCTACATCCACCCCGACGATCGCGTGGTCGTGACCGCTGCGATCAGCGCCGCCATTCGCGACAAGTCGGTGTACGACCTCGAGCACCGCGTCGTGCGCGTCGACGGCACGCTCGGCTGGGCGCACTCGCGCGCCGTGCCGATGATCTCGCGCGACGGCGAGATCACGGAATGGATCGGCATGGCGAGCGACATCACCGAGCGCCGCGATGCGCAGGAAAGCCTGCTGTCACAGCGTCGTCTCTACGAAGCCATCCTCACGAACACGCCCGACCTGGCCTATGTCTGGGGCCTGGACTACCGCTTCCTCTACGCCAACGAAGGCCTGCTCAAGATGTGGGGCCGCACCTGGGACGAGGTGATCGGCATGGACTGCCTCGAGCTCGGCTACGAACCTTGGCACGCCGAGATGCACGATCGCGAGATCGACCAGGTCGTCGGCACGACGCGCGACGTCACCGATCTCAAACAGCTCGAGTCCTCGCTGCGCGAGGCGGACCGCCGCAAGGACGAATTCCTGACCACGCTCGCGCACGAACTGCGCAATCCGCTCGCGCCGATCCGCAACGCCGTGCACTTCATGAAGCTGCACAAGCTTCCCGACGAGGAGCTGGACGGCGCGCGCGACATCATCGACCGGCAGGTTCAGCACATGGTGCGGCTCGTCGACGACCTGCTCGACGTGTCGCGCATCACGCTTGGCCAGGTCACGCTGCGCAACGATCGCATCACCCTGCGCCGCGCGTCGCCCTGATCTCGTCGTCCGGATCCAGCGGGATCCGGCCGTGATCCTCGACGTCTTCGTACTGTCCCGAGTCGATCGCCCAGAACAGCGCCCAGACGGCGAGCGCGAACACGCCGATCCCGAGAACGACGAGTAGGTAGGCAATGCTCATGTGGCACGCTCGGGCGATGCCAGCCTGTGCGCATTGAGCACCACCGCGAGCGACGACAGCGACATGCCGAGCGCGGCGACCCACGGCGACACGAGTCCAGCCGCGGCAAGCGGCACGGCCGACAGGTTGTAGACGATCGCCCAGGAGAGGTTCTGCCGCACGACGCGCAGCGCGCGTCGCGCCGCCGCGATCGCGCGGGCGACCTGCAGCAGATTCTCGTTGACGAGCAGCAGGTCGGCCGCAGTTTGGGCGATCGCGGAGCCCTGCCCCATCGCGCACGACACATCGGCGGCCGCGAGCACCGGCCCGTCGTTGATGCCGTCGCCGAGCGCGAAGACGCGGTGGCCGCGCGCGCGCAACCCGGCCAGCAACCGGATCTTGCCGTCGGGCGTGAGGCGCGCATGTGCCTGCGTGACGCCGAGCGTCCGCGCCGCCGCCGCGACCGCGATCTCACTGTCACCGCTCGCGATGACGATCGAGAGTCCCATGGCTTCGAGAGCGCGGATCGCCTCACGAGCCTCCGGCCGCAGTGGAGCAACGATGTCGATCGCCGCGACGAAGCCGCCCGCGTCGCCGAGAAACATCGTCGCGCCATCGCCGGCCGCCGGGCGCCGATCCGCGTTCGCGCCCGCTCCCGCGAAAACACTGGCGACGAACGCGCGGCCTCCGAGCCGCCAACGGCACCCGTCGATCACGCCTTCGACTCCTTCGGCCTCGAACTCGCGAATTGCATGCGCGACGACCAGCGGATCCTCGTGCAGCCGGAAAGCCGCGGCCAGCGGATGCGCGGAGCCGCGCTCGAGCGCCGCGGCGATCGTGAGCACGCGCGCCGCGGAAAGGTTCGCCAACAGCCGCAGGTCGGCGACCGCGCACGACGTCTCAGTCAGCGTGCCGGTCTTGTCGAGGATCAAAGTGTCCACTCGCGCGAGCCGCTCGATCGCATCGACGCGCGTGACGAGCAGCCCGAGCCGCGACAGCGCGGTGGTCGATGCCGCGATGGCCGCGGGCGTGGCGAGCGACAGCGCGCACGGACAGGTGACGACGAGCACCGCGAGCACCGCCGGAAACGCGCGCGCCGGATCGATTAGCCACCACACGACCGCGGTGAGCACGGACAGCACGAGGATGGAGCCGACGAACCACGATGCGGCCCGATCGGCAGCGCTGGCGAGCGCCGGCCGGTCGGCCTGCGCACGCTCGAGCAATGCCACGATGGAAGCCAGCGTCGAGTCCTTCGCCGCCGTGTCGGCGACGAGAATGAGCGGCCCGCCCACGTTCACGCTGCCGCCGCGAATCGCTTCGCCGCTGCGCCGCCGCACCGCGACGGATTCGCCCGTGAGCAGCGACTCGTCGAGCAGCGCCGGTTCCGACTTTCCCGGCGCGTGGTGCGCATCGACGGCGACGACGCCACCCTTCGGCACGCTGAAGTGATCGCCCGGCGCGATTTCGTCGAGCGCCACGAGTTGCCGCGTGCCGTCGCGCGCGAGACGTACGACGCGCGCGGGCAGACTGCGCGCGAGCGCTTCGCCGCTCGCGAGCTGGCGATGCCGCACGCTCATCTCGACGAAGCGGCCCGCGCTGAGGAAGAAGATGAACATCCCGACGGAGTCGAAGTAGATCTCGCCGCTGCCGCGCAGCGTATTGACCACGCTCGGCAGCCATGCGAGCAGCAACGCGAGCGCGACCGGCACGTTCATCCCCAGCCGCCGGTTGCGCAGGTCGCGCCAGGCGCCGATCAGCATCGGCGCGCCGCTGTAGAAGAGCACGGGCGTCACGATCACCATGCCCGCCACGCGCATGAGTTGCGTCATCGACGCGTCGATGTCGCTCACGCCGTACAGCGCGCCGAGATACATCATCGCCTGCATCATCCCGAGAGAAGCGAGTCCGAGACGCTTGAGCGCCGCCCGGCGCTCGGCGGAGCAACGCTTCGCGGACTCGCGTCCCGCGAGCGGGACCGGCATGAAACCCGCGCTGACTACCGCATCGAGGATGCGCGACAGCGTGGTCGAGCCGCCGCCGCGCCAGTCGACCGCGACTCGCGCGGTCGCCGCGTTGACGCGCACCGATTCGACTTCGGGCAACGCGCCGACCGCTTTCTCGATGCCGCGCGCGCAGCCGGCGCAATGCATGCCTTCGACCAGGAACATCGCGTGTTCGTGCGCGCCCGCATCGAGCGTCCAGCGCGCATGCAGTGCGGCGGCCGTGTTCACGGCAGCGCCGCGCCCGGCTCGTGGGCGCGCATCTCGACGTGCGCGAGCGTGCCTTCGGACCGGGCGCGCAGGCTCCAGTCGCCCGCGTCGTCGTTCACGTTGATCCACCATCGGCCTTGCGGCAACGGCTCGCACGGCGCGCGCAGCTCTCCCGGCGCCACGCGCCGCAGCGTCACGAAGCGATCGAGCGCCGCGTCCGATCCATTCGCGAGCTCGAGCTCGAGCGTATCGCTGCCCGCCGGCAGATTGCGCACGGCGGCAATGCATTCGCCTTCACGCAACACGAGCGTCAGCGCGATGTCGCGCGACGCGGCGTTGCTCGCGCGCGCGAAGTCGCGATCGAGCCCATCGCCCTCCCAGTGGTAGGTAGACGGAAGCGTGTGGTCGGCGCCGCGCAGCGCGATCGCCAGCGTCGCGAATCCAGCGACGACGGCGGCGCCCGGCAGCAGCCACATGAGCCAGAACACGGGGTTGGTTTTCAGGGAATACGGAGAGCTTGCGTCTTGCATGTTCACCTCGCGGGCGCGAGGAATCGCGCCTCGGTGTCGGCGTGCACGCCCGTGTCATCGAGCGAACGCACCGTGATCGTGATCGTTTCCGGACCCAGCGGTTCGTACGCGGCGCGCCGCACGCGCAATGGAACCGAATACACCGCGCCGCCCGGCACAAGGTATTCATGCCGCGCGGGAATCAGCGTCAGTGGCCCGGCGCCGCGGGCTTCGAGCGCGAAGCGCTGCAAATGCTCGGTCTTGTTGAGGATGCGCAAGGTGTAAACGTTGTCCACCTGGCCGTTGCCGCTGAGGCGGTAGAGCGAATTGCGATCGCGGATCACGTCGAGCGACACGGGGGAGCGCAGCGCGATCGTGACGACGAAGCCCGCGATGAGCGCGGCGAGCAAGCTGGCATAGATGATCACGCGCGGACGCAACAGGCGCGTCTTCTCATGATCGAGCGCGTGCTGCGTGGAGTAGCGGATGAGACCGGGCGGCGACCCGACGCGATCCATGACCTTGTCGCAAGCGTCGATGCAGGCCGCGCAGGCGATGCAGTCGATCTGCAGGCCGTCGCGAATGTCGATGCCGGTGGGACAGACCTGCACGCACCACGTGCAGTCGACGCAGTCGCCGCGCTCCGCTGCGCGCTCGCCCGCGCCCCGCTTGCCGGCGCCGCGCGGCTCGCCGCGCTCCGCGTCGTAGGTGATGACCAGCGTGTCGCGATCGAACATCGCGCTCTGGAAGCGCGCATACGGACACATGTACTTGCACACCTGCTCGCGCAGATAACCCGCGTTGCCGTAGGTCGCAAGTCCATAAAAGAGAATCCAGAACGTCTCCCACGGTCCGGTCGCGAGCTGCGTGACTTCACCGGCGAGCGTGCGGATCGGCGTGAAGAATCCGACGAACGTGAACCCGGTCCACAACGCGAACGTCACCCAGAGAAGCTGCTTCGTGCCCTTGCGCGCGAATTTTCGCGCCGTCCACGGACCGCGATCGAGCTTGAGACGCGCGGCGCGATCGCCTTCGGTCGCCCGCTCCATCCACAGGAAAGTCTCCGTCCACACCGTCTGCGGGCACGCGTAGCCGCACCACAGCCGGCCGGCGACCGCGGTGAAGAAGAACAGGGAGAGCGCGGCGATGACGAGCAACCACGTGAGGAAGATGAAATCCTGCGGCCAGAAGACCAGTCCGCCGATGAAAAACTTGCGCGCGGGCAGGTCGAAGAGGATCGCCTGGCGGCCGCCCCACTCGATCCACGGGAATAGATAGAAGATTCCCAGCAGCAACCAGACAGAAGCGGTACGCAGGCGTGCGAACCGGCCGGCGATCTCGCGGGGATAAACTTTCCGCTGCGCCGCGTACAACGACGTCACCGGCACCGTCACTTCGGCGCGCATTCAACGCCTCCGGCGCGGGTTGGCGAGCAGCCAGCTGAGCGTCGCGGCCGCGACCCCGACGAACCAGAAAAAGAAGAAGCCGATCGCGTAGACCCGCATGCGAGGGCCCCACCACGGCGGCAGGCGCCCATCGACGAACGATTCCGGATCGAGAAATGCGAAACACAGCATGGTGGCGAGCGCCGCGGCCAGGAAGGATGCCCAGCCGATGATCCCCGCGACGCGCGCAGGTCGCGAGAGAGAATGCTGCTGCTCAACGTGTTTCGCCGTTTTCATTCGCCGCCTCGAGGGACAACACGTACGCGGCCAGTAGTTTGACGCACGTTTCCCCGAGCCGGGCCGAATGCGCCGGCATGGTGCCCGCGCGGCCCTTCGCGATGCTGTCGCGCACGGCCGCGAGCGAGCCGCCGTGCAGCCAGACGTCGTCCGTGAGATCGGGCGCGCCGAGCTGGCGATTACCGCGCCCATCGGCGCCGTGGCACGCGACGCAAAGCTGCGCGAATTTCACACCACCCGCCTGCGCGTCGCCGGCCGTGAGCGTTCGGCCCTGCAGGCTGAACACGTAGTCGAGCACGTCTTCGACGCCCGCGTCACCGAGCACCGATTGCCAGGCCGGCATCACGCCCATGCGACCGTCGGCGATGGTCTTCGCGACCGTGTCGGGATCGCCGCCCCACAGCCAGTCGTCGTCGTTGAGAGTCGGAAAGCCGGGTGCGCCGCCGCCATCGGATCCATGACAGGTCGCGCAGTTGTTCAGGAACAGGTTACGTCCGACGGGGAGCGCGGCGGGATCGCGGGCGAGCTCGCCCACGGAATGCGGCGTGAACGTCGCGAGCGCGCGTTCGATGCGCGCCGCATTGTCCTTGCGCTGCGCGTCGTGTTCCGCGCGCGAACTCCAGCCCAGAGTGCCCTGCCAGGTGCCGAGGCCCGGATAGAGAACGAGGTACAAGCCACCGAAGGCGACGCTGATGATGAACAGCCACAGCCACCAGCGCGGCAACGGATTGTTCAGCTCGCGCAGGTCCTCGTCCCAGACGTGACCCGTGGTTTCACCCGGCACGGGCGCGACGCCGCGATCCCGACGAGTCCACCACAGCAGCCAGAGCGCGCCCGCGATGTTGGCGAGCGTGAGGACGACGATGAAGGCGCCGTGGCCTGCGGTCATCGCGGTTCCTCCACATCTTCGAGCGGCAGGCGCGCCGCGGCGTCGAACTGCTCGCGTCGCGATTTGCTCCACGCCCAGACGACGAGGCCGATGAACAACACCAGCAGCGTGCCGGTGACGAGTCCTCGAAACACTCCAATGTCCATTGCAATCACCATTTCGCCGCGGCGGTGCCGAGGCCCTGCAGATAGTTCACGAGCGCATCCATTTCCGACTTGTCGCGCACGGCTTCCGCCGCCGTGTCGATCTCCGCGTCGGTGTACGGCACGCCGACGCGACGCAGCGCGCGCATCTTCGCCGCGGTTCCGTCCGCATCGACGCGCGCCTCCGCGAGCCACGCGTACGCGGGCATGTTGGATTCGGGCACGACGTCGCGTGGGTTCGCGAGATGCGCGCGCTGCCATTCGTCGCTGTAGCGGGCGCCGACGCGCGCAAGGTCCGGACCCGTGCGCTTGCTGCCGAACTGGAAGGGATGGTCGTAGACGCTCTCGCCGGCCAGCGAGTAGTGGCCGTAACGCTCCGTCTCCGCGCGCAGCGGGCGGATCATCTGCGAGTGGCAGTTGTAGCAACCCTCGCGGATGTAGATATCGCGTCCTTCGAGCGCGAGCGGGCCATAAGGCGTCACGCCCGGCGCGGGCGTCGAGGTCTCGCTCGACAGATACAACGGGACGATCTCCACCAGGCCGCCGATGCTGATCACGAGCGCGATCCAGACTCCGAGCCAGGTGACTTTCTTCTCGACCGTTTCGTGACTGAATTTGGCGGGCTTCATGCGGGCTCCGGAATCGCGATCGCAGGGGCCTGGGCGGTGTCGCGCACCGTCCGCCAGGTGTTGTAGGCCATGAGGCACATGCCGCCGAGCACCATGAGGCCGCCCAACAACCGCACGGCGTAGTACGGGTACGTCGCGTTCAACGCCTCGATGAACGAGTACGTGAGCGAGCCGTCCTCATTCGTCGCGCGCCACATGAGCCCCTGCATGACGCCGGCGATCCACATGGACGCCACGTACAGCACGACACCGACGGTCGTCGTCCAGAAATGCCAGTCGATGAGCCGCGTGCTCCACATCTCTTTCTTGCCGTAGAGCTTCGGCAGCATCGAGTAGAGGCAGCCGATCGTGATCATCGCCACCCAGCCGAGCGCGCCGGAGTGCACGTGTCCGATCGTCCAGTCGGTGTAGTGAGACAGCGCGTTGACCGTCTTGATGGACATCATCGGACCTTCGAAGGTCGACATGCCGTAGAACGACAGCGCCACGACCATGAACTTGAGGATCGGGTCGGTACGCAGCTTGTGCCACGCGCCCGACAGCGTCATGAGGCCGTTGATCATGCCGCCCCACGACGGCGCGAGCAGGATCAGCGAGAAGACCATGCCGAGCGACTGCGCCCAGTCGGGCAGCGTCGTGTAGTGCAGGTGGTGCGGGCCCGCCCACATGTAGATGGAGATCAGCGCCCAGAAGTGCACGATCGACAGGCGGTACGAGTAGACAGGCCGCCCCGCCTGCTTGGGGACGTAGTAGTACATCATCCCGAGGAAGCCGGCCGTCAGGAAGAAGCCGACGGCATTGTGTCCGTACCACCACTGCACCATCGCGTCGACCGTGCCCGCGTAGACCGGATACGACTTGCCCAGCGTCACGGGAATTTCCGCGCTGTTCACGATGTGCAGGATGGCGACGGTGATGATGAACGCCGCGAAGAACCAGTTGGCGACGAAGATGTGCGAAACGCGGCGCTTGACTAGCGTGCCCAGGAAGACGACGGCGTACGACACCCAAACTACCGCGATCAGCAGATCGATCGGCCACTCGAGCTCGGCGTACTCCTTGCCGCTGGTCATGCCCGCGGGCAGCGTGATCGCGGCGAGCACGATGACAGCCTGCCAGCCCCAGAACGTGAAGGTTGCGAGCTTGGGCGCGAACAGCGGCACGTGGCAGGTGCGTTGCACGACGTGATAGGAGGTCGCAAACAGCGCGCAGCCGCCGAACGCGAAAATGACGGCGTTGGTGTGCAGCGGGCGGAGTCGGCCGTAGGAAAGCCACGGAATGCCGAAGTTGAGCTCGGGCCAGTAGAGCTGCGCGGCGATGAGCGCGCCCACCGTCATGCCGACGATGCCCCAGAAGATCGTCATCAGGGCGAATTGCCGGACGACGCGATCCTGGTAAGTCGCGGCGGCCGCCGGTGAAGCGGAAACGATGGTGTTCATGAAGGACCGGTCGATTGTTAGGAGCGCGGGTATTTTCTGCGGCGCGGAAGAGCGCCGGAATACGAGCAACTACTCACGCGCCGGCATGCGGGTACGTAGGCCTACGGATGCGGGAGAGGTCGCGCGCCGCGCGTATCGTTTCGGGGACCAACATCACATCCCCCGCGTTCGCGTTCGCGAGCAGGCTCGTGAGCGACGGCGTCCACGGCAGCGACTTCGGCTTTCGGGGAATCGCGCCGACGACCACGAGGTCGTAGTCGCCCGCGGAAATGGCTTTCGGCAATGTGTGGTCGGGTGGACCATTCAACAGGCGCAACCGCTCGCCGCCGATGTGGAACTCGCGCACGAGTCGCGCCATGCGCATCGCGCGTTCCATGCGCACGCGGTCGTCGTGCGCTTCGCGTTCCGAATACAGCACGTCGAGCGTCGCTTCGCAGCCCATCGCCATCAGCCCCGCGGCATGCACGATCGCGCGCGCGACGGCGTCGCTGTCGCGATCCGACACGTCCACCGCCGCGGCGAATCGCATCTCCGTACGCCAGGGTTTCGTGCCCACGCATAGCAACGGCACCTGCAATCGCGCCGCGAGCGCCATGTCATCCGCCGCGCGCAACATCCTGCGCAATGCCCGCGCCGTAGCGGCGCTCTTCATGACCAGGTCGGCCGGGCGTTTCTTCAGATGCCGCACGATCACGTCGTTCAGCGGCTCGTTCGAACCTCGCAGCGCGAACGACATCTTGTCGTCGAGACCGACCGCCGCGAACCGTGCCGCGAGCGCGCAGGTCGCGCTCGCATCGTCGAGCAGCAGCTCGAGCCGCGCGCCGCAGCGCCGCGCGAGGATCGCCGCCTTGTCGAGCAGCATGTCGTTTGACGCCACGTCCCTGACCACGACCAGGATCGATGAACACTTCTCCATGATCAGCCCAGCACCCGCCGCACGGCGAGCGCCGCCACCCCCGCGAGCAGCGCGTCGGCGGCGAGCATCAGCGGCAGCGGCAGCGCGAGCGCGCACAGCATGACGCCCGCGGGCATCGCGACCGTACAGCCGACATGCGCGGCCAGCGACTGCCTTGCCCATGCGGCCGACCCGGCGCCGAAAGCGAAGGCCAGCACGACGAGCCCACCGGCGAGCGCACCGATGACGGCGCAGGGCAGCAGCTCTAACGTGAAGGCGATGACGGAACCGAGTGCGAAGCCGCTCGCGCGGCACGCGGACCGCCACACCGTGACGCCGAGGCGCAACCGCTCGTCGACGAACGCGCCGGCGAGCGCCGCGCCCATCGGCAGCAACGCGAGCGCGATCAGGATCGCGAGGCGCGAGTCGTGCTTGCGCGAAAGGTTTCGCATATGCCGCCATGCTGCCGGTCGCGCGCGAGTTCCGCGTCAGGGGACCGTACGCGCAGGTACGCAGTGGCCCGTATGCCCTTGCCTGCGTCGCGCACGTGACAATCGCGCCATGCTTCATCAAACACACACGCTCGTCTGGCTCGACCATCGGCTCGCGAAGATCTTCCGCTTCGATGCCGATTCGAACACCACCTCCCAGATCCACAGCACTCATTCGCACGAGAACCTGCATCACAAGGCGAACTCCATCGACAGCGGGCACGCGCCCGTCGACAAGATCTTCCTCGAAGCCGTGGCGCACGCCCTGCCCCCGGCGGGCCCGATCCTGATCGCCGGCCCCGGCACCGCGAAGCAGGAGCTGCACACGCACCTGCATCGCCGCCACCGGGAACTCGCGGCGCGCATCTCGGATGTAAAGCCGCTGGATCATCCGACTGATGGCGAATTGCTCGCCTTCGGGCGTCGATTCTTCGACGCGGACGACCGGATGCACGCGCAACCGTACTAACCAAACTTGCGGGCACCCGACGGGGGTGCAATCCTCGCCGTCCACTTGGACCGCGGTCCCTTTTATGCTGTCTTCCGCTCTGGTTCGGGGCGTTCTCGACTCGCTACCGGACGCGATGATCATCATCGACTCGTCCGGCAAAATCCTGTTCGCGAACCATCAGGTCACCGAGCTGTTCGGCCACGCGAACGCTGCGATCCTGGGTCAGCCCATCGAAACGCTGCTGCCCGAACGCTTCCGGCAGCGCCACGTCGGTCATCGCACCGGCTACACGAACAACGTGCGCGTGCGACCGATGGGCATGGGGCTCGAACTGTTTGCGATGCGCAAGGACGGATCGGAGTTTCCGGTCGAGATCAGCCTGAGCCCGCTCGCCCAGGGCGAAGAACGGCTCGTCGCCGCCGCGATCCGCGACGTGACCGAGCGCAAGCACGTGGAGCAGGCGCTGACGGAGGCGCGTCGCGATGCCGAGCGAGCGAATCTCGCGAAGAGCCGCTTCCTCGCGACCGCCAGCCACGACCTGCGACAGCCACTGCAGACGCTCGGGCTGCTGAACGGCGCCATGCGCCGCATGGTCACGGATCCCGAATGCCGCGAAGTGCTCGCGCAACAGGAGGATGCGACCGATGCGATGTCGCGCCTGCTCAATGCGCTGCTCGACATCAGCAAACTCGAGTCCGGCGCGATCACGCTCGCGCTCACCGACTTCCCGCTGGCAGTGCTGTTCGAGGGAATGCGCCGCGACTTCGCCGAGGTCGCCGCCAGCAAGGGACTACGCTTCGCGGTGGATAGTCCCGCCGTCGAGGTTCACTCCGATCCGGCACTCGTCACCCAGTTGCTGCGCAACCTCCTGTCCAACGCGGTCAAGTACACGCCGCAGGGATCGGTGGAGCTGCGTTGCGAGTCGTTTCCGGGGCGGTTGCGCATCGAGGTGCGCGACAGCGGCATCGGGATCGCGCCCGACCAGGTGCCGCTGATCTTCGACGAGTTCTATCAGGTCGGCGTGTCGCCCAACAGCTCGCGCGACGGATATGGACTCGGTCTCTCGATTGTCCAACGCATCGCCAGCCTGCTCGACCTTCGGATCGATGTGATCTCGACGCCGGGCCAGGGCTCGGTGTTCGCATTCGAATTACCCGCGGCGACCGGCGAGTCGGCGCACAGCGCGGATCCCGTGCGCCTGGCGGCGCTGCAACCGACTGCCGATAGAGGCGGGCACCGCATCCTGCTCGTCGAGGACGAACCCGGCGTGCGCAATGCGATGCGCACGCAGTTTCGCATGGAAGGCTATCGTGTGATCGCCGCCGCGAGCGCGGCCGAAGCGCTGAACGAACTCGCGGACGACCCCAAGTTCGATCTGGTCATCTCCGACTACCATCTCGAGGACGGACGGCGGGGCACCCAGGTGATCTCGGCGGCGCGGGGTCGGCTCGGGGAGTCGCTGAAAGCGGTGCTCGTGACCGGCGACACTTCATCCGCCATCCGCGAACTCCAGGCCGACGCGAATCTGCGCATCATCAGCAAGCCGATCAATTCCGAAATCCTGTTGCGTCTGGTGCGGACTCTGCTGACGGCGTAGGTCAGGGATACTGCGTACTCCGTCGCCGCGCACGCAACTCCATACTGCCGCCATGTTTTCTCCCGACGCCCAGGCTCTGATGGAGGCGGCCGTCGATGCCGTCATCGTCATCGACCACCGTGGCCGCATCCAGTCGGTCAACGGCTCCACTTGCCGCATGTTCGGCTACCGCACCGACGAGCTGCTCGGAACGAACGTCAGCATCCTGATGCCGGAGCCAGATCGCTCCGCGCACGATGGCTATCTCGCGAAACACCTCTCGAGCGGCGAGGCCAGGATCATCGGCATCGGCCGACAGGTCACCGCGCAACGCGCGGACGGCACGCTCTTCCCCGCCTCTCTTTCCGTCGGCCGCGTGCCGCACTCGATGCCGGCGCGTTTCGTCGGTCTCGTGCGCGACATCACGAGCGACGTCGAGGCGACGAATGCGCTCAAGCTCGAACGCGATCGTTCGAACGCGTATCTCGAACTCAACGACGCGATCCTGTTGACGCTCGACGCGCAGCGACGAGTGCTCGAGGTAAATGCCCGCGGCTGCGAACTGCTCGGCGCGCCGCGCTGCGAACTCGCGGGACGCGACTGGCTGTCCTTCTTCGACGACGAGCCGGAGCGCGAGCGCGCGCAACTCATGCTCGACAGCGCTCTGGCGAGCGGAGTCTCCCGCGAGCGCGAATTCGATTCCGTGGATGCTACCGGCGAGCCGCGGCGGATCTACTGGCGCTGCATCGCGCGCCGCGCCGCGGACGGCACACCGGCGGGCTGGTTGTGTTCTGGGCAGGACTTGACCGAGCGGTCGCGCCGCGAGGCCGACACCCTGCTCGCGCAGCAGCGCCTCACGCGCGTCGCGAGACTCGCGACGATGGGCGAACTCGCCTCCGGCATGGCGCACGAGATCAACCAGCCGCTGACCGCGATCACGACCTACGCGCGCGCCTGCGAGCGATACCTCGCGATGCCGCAGCCGGATCTTGCCGAAGTGCGCGAGGCCACGCGCGAGATCGCCGCCGAAGGCCTGCGGGCGGGGGCCATCATCGGCCGGCTGCGCAAGCTCGTGCGCACGGACGACGACGAGGAGCGCACGTTGGTCGACGTGAACGCGCTGGTCGATGAATTGCGCGCGATGCTCGATGCCGATGCGCGCCTGTACGAGGCACGCCTGCGCATCTCGCTCACGCAGGGCCTGCCGCGCGTCCGCGCTCACTCGGCGCAACTTCAGCAAGTGGTCCTCAATCTGGTCCGCAATGCCTTCGAGGCGCTGCTCGAGGACCCGGTCGAGGCGCGCGAGGTCGAGCTCAGCACCTTGCGGCGGAGCAACGGCGAAATCGAGCTGCGCGTCACCGACAACGGCCCCGGCGTCTCGCCCGCGATCGAAGGCCGCCTGTTCGATCCGTTCGCCACCACCAAACTAGCCGGCACCGGTCTCGGGCTCAGCATCAGCCGTACCCTCGTGCAGTCGCATGGCGGTACTATCGGCGTGCGCGCGGCGACGCCGCGCGGCGCGACTTTCTACGTGCAATTGCCCAGCGGGGAGGACGAGCCTTCATGACCGCGACTCCCATCGTCATGGTCGTCGACGACGATTCCGGCGTGCGCAACGCCATGCGGACGCTGCTCAAGTCCGTGGGGATCCAGTCGACGCTCTACGCCTCGGCGCAGGAATTCCTCGGCGCCTATCAACCCACGCAGCCGGGGTGCCTCGTGCTCGACATCCGCATGCCCGGGATGAGCGGCCTCGAGCTCCAACAGGAGCTGAACCTGCGCGGTGCGGTGATTCCGGTGATCTTCATGTCCGGCCACGGCGACATCCCGATGGCCGTCGAGGCGATGCAGCACGGCGCGTTCGACTTCCTGCAGAAGCCCTTCCGCGATCAGGACCTGCTCGATCGCATCCAGCGCGCCATCGTGAAGGACGGCGAGTTGCGCAAGTCGCTCGGTGAACACACGCGCATCCGGGCGCATCTCGAATCGCTGACCCCGCGCGAGCGCGAGGTCCTCGACCTCATGACGCAGGGCAAGCAGAACAAGGCGATCGCGCAGGTGCTCGACGTGAGCCCGCGGACGGTGGAGATCCACCGCGCGCGGGTCATGGAGAAGATGGGCGCGCAATCCGTCGCCGAGCTCGTGCGCATGATGCTCGACCTCAAACAATCCGTGGGCCGTTGAGCGGCAACGCGCAACGCGGTTCCTGGCCGCGCACGGCGCGCACGCCGGCCGGCGTCGACTATCGGATCAGGCCCATCCGCAAGGACGACGCGGCGCGCGAACGTGCGTTCATCCTCGCCTTGAGTCCGGCGTCGCGCTTCCAGCGCCTCATGTACACAGTGCGCGAACCTTCCGACGAGTTCATCGCGCATCTCGTCGACGTTGACCAGCACAGCAACATGGCGCTGGTCGCGACGACGGGCGACGGCGACGCGGAGCGCTTCATCGGCGTCGCGCGCTACGCGGCGGACGAGTCCGGGCGCGATTGCGAGTTCGCGGTGGCGGTGAGCGACGACTGGCAGTGTCGCGGCATTGGCACGACACTCACGCAACTCCTGTTCGACTACGCACGCGAGCAGGGCTTTCGCACCCTCTACGGAACCGTGCTGGCCGACAATCGCCGCATGATCGAGCTGGCCGAATGGCTAGGACTCACCGTCGAACCGCAGGTGCTCGGCGAGCTGACCGTGCGCGTCGCGCGCCGGCTCGACTGATCGCCTCAGCGCTCGAGCCGCGCGTGCCAGGCACGCTTGGCGAACTCCAGCACCACCAGCAACAGGATTGCCGACACGAAGACCACGGCGTACTGCTGCACCGTGAGCGTCCCCAGACGAAAGAAGGCGCGCACCGCCGGCACGGCGACGACGATCGTCAGCACGAAAACCGCGATCCCGAGTCCCCACCACAACATCGGATTGGGACGTCCGAGCGCGGTCGCCAGCGACGACGAGAACGTGCGGTTCACGAAGATGAGCGCGATGTTCGCCCCGACGAGCGCGAGGAACGAGAGCGTGCGCACATCGCTCTCCGGCATTCCGGCGTTGATGGCGGCCACGAAGATCACCGCGACCAGCGCGAATGCGCTGCCGCCCTGCACGAGACTCCAGGTGATCAGCGGCCACGACAGCAAGGCGCTGTCGGGACGCCGCGGCGCGCGCAGCATCACGTCCGACTCCTCGCGCTCGGCTTCGAGCACCACGGAACAGGCCGGATCGATGATGAGCTCGAGCAGCGCGATCAGCATCGGCGTGAGGATCAGCGGCCAGCCGAACAACACGGGCAGCAGCGCGAGACCGGCGATCGGCACGTGGATCGCGAGGATGTATCCCATCGCCTTGCGCAGGTTGTCGTAGATCCGGCGGCCGACCCGGATCGCGCGCACGATCGAACCGAAGTCGTCATCGAGCAGCACGATCGACGCGGCCTCGCGCGCGACGTCCGTGCCGCGCCCGCCCATCGCGATGCCGATGTGCGCGGACTTGAGCGCCGGTGCATCGTTCACGCCGTCGCCGGTCATCGCGACGATCTCGCCATTGGCCTTGAGTGCTTCGACGATGCGCAGTTTCTGCGCCGGCGAGATGCGCGCGTAGATGACGGTGTCGCGCACGCGCGCCCGCAGCGCCGCGTCATCGCGCGCCGCGATGTCATCCCCGGTGAGCGCCGCGCCCGGATCGAGTCCCGCCTGCGCGCCGATCGCCTGCGCGGTCGAAGGATGGTCGCCCGTGATCATCACCACGCGAATGCCCGCCGTGCGGCATTCGCGTACGGCCTGCGGCACGGATTCACGCAGCGGATCGGCGAAGCCGACGAGGCCCAGGAAACGAAATTCGAATCCCGCGGCGCTCGCCGGCAGATTCGCGCGGTCGGCGCGCTCACCACGCGCGACGGCGAGCACGCGGATGCCGCGCCGAGCGAGCTCATCGACCTGCGCGCGCAACGCATCGAGAGCACCGGCATCGAATGCGCACAACCGCGCGATCGCCTCGGGCGCGCCCTTCGTGGCGACAACGAGGCCCGGCCGCCCGAACTCCCAGACGCGCGTCACCGCGAGCAACTCGGCGCGCAGCGGGTACTCGCGCAGCAGCGTGCCGCGCACCGGCGCCGGCACCACGACTTCGAACAGCTCCGCGAGCGCGCGCTCCATCGGATCGATGCGATGATCGTCGCTCGCGAGAGCAGCCGTCTCCAGCAGCCGCGCGAGCGCGGCGGACTCCGCGATGCGCGCGGGTGGCGTGCCCGCCTCCCAGGCCTCCTCGCCGCAGCGCAGGTGCGCGATCGACATGAGATTGCGCGTCAGCGTCCCGGTCTTGTCCGTGCACAACACCGTCGCCGCCCCGAGGGTTTCGATCGTCGCCGCGCGCCGCGTGAGCACGCGCGAACGCGACAGTCGCCAGGCGCCCATCACCATGAACACGCTGAGCACCAGCGGAAATTCTTCGGGCAGCAACGCCATGCCGAGCGCGATGCCGCCCAGCAACGCTTCCAGCCAGGACCCGTGAAGGAATCCGTAGAGCAACACCGCCGCCACGCTCAGTACGAGGCCCACGATGCCGAACGCCAGCACGAGCTTGCGCGTTTCACGCTGGAGCCGCGGCTGTTCGCGCTCCATGCCGGCGAGCGAGGCGCCGATCGCACCGATCGCGCTGCGCGCGCCGGTGGCGAGGATCACCGCGAGTCCGGTGCCGCGGATCACGAGCGTGCCGCCATACGCCTGCGACGGCGCGCCCCGGCCGGGCGCTTCGAGCGTGTCGGGCAACGTCGCGCTCGCCCGCTTGCGCACCGCGACGGATTCGCCGGTGAGCAGGGACTCGTCGACCTCGATGTGATCGCCGGCGACGATCACGCCGTCGGCCGGCACGCGATCGCCTTCGCCGATGACCACGACGTCGCCGCGCACGACTTCACGGCCCGGAATGCGCAACCGTTGGCCCTCGCGGATGACGAGCGCGCGCGGACTCGTGAGGTCGCGCAACGCCTCGAGCGCCTTTTCGCTACGCCCCTGCTGGACGATCGCGATCGTGACGGAGATCGTCGCGAACACCAGCAGCAACGCCGCTTCCGCGCGGTCGCCGATCAGCGCGTAGACCCCGGCGGCGCCGATCAGCAGCGCGAACATCGGCTCGCGCATCACGCCGAGCGCGATCCGCCAGAGCGGCCGCGGTTTTTCGGCCGGCAGTTCGTTGAAGCCTTCGCGTTGCAGCCGCTCGCGCGCCTCAACGGAGCTCAGTCCGTGGAGCGCGTCGGCCGCGCGCGCGTCCCCCATCACTGTGACGGAGTTGTCGCGGATTCCACCCAATCGATGCGGGCGAGATAGTCGGAGACGGCGCGCACCTGCTCGAAGTCGAGCGGCTTGATCTTGTCCTTGTGCACGGGATCCAGGTTGAGCCGGCGACCGTCGACCGCGTCATACATCTGCCGCATGAGGTATCCGTAGTGCTGACCGCCGAGGCGCGGAACCGCCTTCCTTGCATTGCCCTCGCCACTCGGTCCGTGGCACGCCGCGCAAGACGAGCCGAAGATGAAGGCGCCCTCGGTGGCGTAGGTGCCGTCGCCGATACCGCGTTCACCGCCGGCGTCGAGTTGGGTGACGTACGCGGCGACATCGGCGATGTCCTGCGGCGTCGCGAGATGATGACGGTCCGCCATCTGCTCCATGCGGAAATCCCAGCGCTTGCCGTGGCGGAAATCGACGAGTTGCTTCAGCAGCACCGGGTAGTGCTGGCCCGCGATTCGCGGCGTATTGCCGTTCGACTGCCCTGCGCCGTCGCCGCCGTGGCAGGAGACGCACTGCAGGAAGAGCTCGCGCCCGTTTTCGACATCGGGCGTCGCGCGCGTCGCCTGTTGCAGGTCCTGGCGCGCGCTCGCGGCGCCGAGCGCGAGCGCCGGCAACAGCATCACGAGACAGATGGCGAATAGTTTGTTCGATGTCATGGCGGGCATTCTCGGCAACGGTGGCGCTGGATCCTATACGTGGTAGACCGAATATCCGTGCCGATCTCCCTCTCTGACAATGCACACCGCCCGAACCTCCGAAGGAGATCGCGATGGAAGCCCGGCGCCTGCGCATGGAACACCGCTGGGGACGCCGCATCGCCTGCGGCGCGCCCGCGCGACTCAGCGCCGGTGCCGGCATCACCGGCACGGGGCAATTGCGCGACGTCAGCCTGAGCGGCGCGTTCATCGAAACGGTTCTCGAACTACCGCTGTTCGCGCAGCTCACGGTCTCCATCCGCGAAACGGAAGTCCAGGCAAGCGTCGTGCGCAGCGACGCCCGTGGCGTAGGCGTCGAGTGGTTGGAGACGGCGCAACGGGCGATCTGCCCGCTGCTCGGCTGCACGAACCCCTGCGCCAGAGTGTCATCGCCCGGATAGCTCTTGTCTGTAGTCTTTCGCGCTTCGATGTCCATCGCCGACATCACTTGCGCCCGCGACGCACCACACTGCGCCGGCACCCCGCTTCACCGTCGGAGTTCTCATGCATCGTCAACTGCGCGCACTCGGTCAGAGCCTCTGGCTCGACAACATCACTCGCGATCTCCTCGATAGCGGCACCTTGCAACGCTACATCGACGAGTGGTCGGTCACCGGACTGACTTCCAATCCAACCATCTTCGACGAGGCGATCGGCGGAAGCATGGCTTACGACGGCGCCATCCGCGATCGCGCGCGCGGTCCGCTGTCCGACGAGGAGCTGTTCGTGGAG
This sequence comes from Pseudomonadota bacterium, assembly GCA_043747835.1. Taxonomy (GTDB): domain Bacteria; phylum Pseudomonadota; class Gammaproteobacteria; order Steroidobacterales; family Steroidobacteraceae; genus CADEED01. The sequence goes on from JAYTOK010000056.1 coordinate 23,158, forward strand.
CTCGCGCTCGATGATCTGCGGCGCGCGGCGGATCTGCTGCGGCCGATCTACACGGCAACCGATGGCGTCGACGGCTGGGTATCGATGGAGGTGTCGCCGCTGCTCGTCGACGACACGATCGGCACGGTTCGGGCCGCGACCCGCATCGCGGAGCAGGCCGCGCGGCCGAATCTCTACGTGAAGATTCCCGGCACCGGCGCAGGTGTCGCAGCGATCGAGGAATCCATCTTCAACGGCATTCCCGTCAACGTGACGCTGCTGTTCTCGCGCGAACAGTATCGCGCCGCAGCGGAGGCGTATCTGCGCGGCATCGAACGGCGCATCGCCGACGGCCGAGATCCGCGCGTCGCATCGGTCGCCTCGCTCTTCATCAGCCGCTGGGACAAGGCGACGCACGACCTTGTGCCGCCGGAGTTGCGAAACCGTCTCGGCATCGCGGTGGGCGGCATTGCATACAAGGACTATCGGGACATGCTGATCTCCGCGCGGTGGCGGAAGCTCGCGGATCTCGGCGCACGTCCACAGCGGCTGTTGTGGGCGAGCACCGGAACCAAGGACCCGGGCGTTTCCGACTGCCTCTACGTCGAAGCGCTCGCGGCGCCCGACACCATCGACACCTTGCCGGAAAAGACGCTGCGCGCCTTCGTGGACCACGGCCGCCTTCCCGAAGCGATGGCCACCGATGGCGTGGCCGCCACGGCCACGCTCGAGCGCTTCCGCGAAGCCGGCGTCGACGTCGATGCGCTCGCGCGCCGCTTGCAGCTCGAAGGAGCGCAATCGTTCGCGAAATCCTGGCGCCGGCTGCTGGAGCGTGTCGCGGTGAAACGCAACGAGTCGATCGCGGCATGAAGACGCCCGCTCTCACGAACGAGCAGTTGCGCGGGATCGACGCGTGGTGGCGTGCCGCGAACTATCTATCGGTCGGGCAGATCTTTCTGTTCGACAACCCGTTGCTCCGGCGGCCGCTGGCGCTCGAAGACGTGAAGCGCATGTTGCTGGGCCACTGGGGAACGACGCCGGGGCAGAACTTCGTCTACGCGCACCTCAATCACGCCATCGTGAAGCGCGACCTCGACATGATCTTCATCTCCGGCCCCGGTCATGGCGGACCGGCACTGATCGCCAACACGTATCTCGAAGGCAGCTACAGCGAGATCTATCCGGACATCGGCCACGACGAAGACGGACTGCGGAAGCTGTTCCGGCAGTTCTCCTTCCCGGGCGGCATCCCCAGTCACGTGTCGCCGGAGTGTCCCGGATCGATCCACGAGGGCGGCGAGCTCGGCTATTCGCTGAGCCATGCGTTTGGCGCGGCATTCGACAATCCGTCGCTTATCGTCGCGTGCGTCATCGGCGACGGCGAGGCGGAGACCGGACCGCTCGCGACCGCGTGGCACTCCAACAAGTTTCTCGACCCGCGCGGCGATGGCGCCGTGCTGCCCATCCTGCACCTGAACGGCTACAAGATCGCGAGCCCCACGGTGCTGGCCCGAATCCCGCGCGAAGAACTCGAACAACTGCTGTGTGGCTACGGCTGGACACCGCACTTCGTATCGGGCGACGACCCCACGCTCATGCACCAGGCCATGGCGGCCGCCGTCGAGGCGTCGATCGCCGCGATCGAAGGCATCCAGCACGACGCACGTCAGCTCGATCGAACTACCCGGCCGCGTTGGCCCATGATCGTGCTCGAGTCGCCGAAGGGCTGGACGGGACCGCGCACCGTCGATGGCAAACAGGTCGAGGGCACGTTTCGCGCGCACCAGGTGCCGCTGCATCCGCGCGCGCATCCCGCGCATCTCGGCATGCTGGAAGACTGGCTCCGCAGCTACCGGCCGGAGGAACTGTTCGACGAGCACGGCCGACTGAATCCCGACATCGCGGACCTCTCGCCACGCGGCACGCGCCGCATGGGCGCAAACCCGCACGCCAACGGCGGAAAGCTGCTGCGCGATCTGCGCATGCCGGACTTTCGTGACTTCGCGATCGATGTACCGCGGCATGGCGTGATCGGCGCGGGCGATACCCGCGCGCTCGGTCCCTTCCTGCGAGAGGTCATCGCGTTGAACGCGGACCTGCGCAATTTCCGGATATTCGGGCCGGATGAAACGATGTCGAACGGGCTGGGCGCGGTGTTCGAAACGACCCCGCGTCAGTGGGAGGGAGCGACGCTTCCCGGCGATGAGTTCTTGGAGCCGGCGGGACGCGTGCTCGATTCCATGCTGAGCGAACACCAGTGCGAGGGCTGGCTCGAGGGATACCTGCTCACCGGACGGCACGGCCTCTTCAATTGTTACGAGGCGTTCATCCACATCATCGACTCCATGTTCAATCAGCATGCCAAATGGGTGAATACGTCGCGTGGTATCGCGTGGCGGGCGCCGATTGCTTCCCTGAACTATCTGCTGACGTCCCATGTCTGGCGTCAGGATCACAACGGCAACAGCCATCAGGATCCCGGCTTCATTGATCACGTGGTGAACAAGCAGGCGGATGTCGTGCGCGTCTACCTGCCTCCTGATGCAAATACGCTGCA